>JBBAEI010000025.1:0-52565 GCA_041656055.1 Weeksellaceae bacterium | reverse complement strand
ATCTTGGTTGTTTTCAAATATTTTATTGAGATTCATGAGTCAAATTTAGTTTAAAAAACAAAGCATTCGGGCGTTCACAAAATAATTCTTTTAAACGATTACATATCATTCATTGATAAACTTTTGAGACTTACTTCATACTTCGTCAGATGCTCTTGAATGGCAGTGGTTTTCAACGCAAGTTTATTCAAATTTATTTTTTCCGAATTTTTCTTAATTTCGGCTATGACAGCTGTTTTATCAAAATCGTTCAGAGCAATCAGGTCGATTTCATTTTCACCTTTTCGATCCCAGTAATTGCCGATGGTGGTTAGTGTTTCTTCTTCCGCAAATTTTCTTTGAAAATATTTTTCAAGCTGATATCCACTATATGCATCATAGTTTTCTGAAATATATTTTTTTAAAAGGTCGTTTCTGCCAATCTCTATCCACATTTGATTGGGATAAATAAACCGAAACCAAAAATGCAGAAAATTATCGTCAATAGTCCAGCGAGCGTTGCGGCTTCTGGGTTTTGAAAACATTGGTTTGTTTTTTCGGATGAGTGAATATTCTCTCTCTAAATTTACCAGATAGGCTCCCGTGTTTTTTTCTATGATGGAGTCAATTTCACTTTGTGTATTTTTACCGGAGGCAATCAATTGTAAAATGGAGAAATAGATGCTGTAATCTTTTCCAAATTCAGAAACGAGTAACTCCTTTCCCTCATTCAAAAACGGCGAATGTGGACGGACCAAGTAATCAAGCATCTTTGTGCGTGTCGTAGATTTTGAGTCCATCAATAAAGCGACATAATAAGAGACTCCCCCCGTAAACGCATATAGAAACAACAGGTCCTCCGAGGTATATTCGGGATTATGTTCTTTTAAAATCTCTTTTAATGAACTGATTCTAAATGGTTTGATATGCATTTTCGATGTAAGTCTGCCAAACAATGGTTCTTTGTTATTTTCAAAAATTTTCATCATCAGCGAATAAATGGATCCACAAACAATGAAATTGAGTTTAATCTGATTCTTGTACTGATCCCAAATGTTTTGAATTTCACTGAATATCGCGGGATTTATATTGTTGAACTCCTGAAATTCATCAATAATTAATGTATAATGTTCTTGTTGTGCTAAAATCAGTAATTGTTCAAATAATTCTGAAAATCGATTTACGGTTCCAAATATTTTCAAATTGATTTTTTCTTCAGCCAATTTTTGGAATTGTTTGCATAAAACAGCTTCACTGTTGCGAGACACAAATAGATAGAGTGATTTTTGCCCCTCAAAAGCTTGCATTAGCAGGGCTGTTTTACCAATTCGCCTCCTTCCAACCATCACCGTGAAACATGCAGTTTCCTTAGATTGTTTATTGATTTGATGAAGCGTTTCAATCTCTGTTTCTCTATTATAAAATCTCATACTAAATTAAAATAATGAATATTAACTTAACAGCTATTAAATTATTGCAAATATATTATTTATTTAATAAACAAAAAAAAGCCTACGGTATTTTTCGCAGGCTGCTTCAATTTGAGTTTTAAACTTTCTTATTTCTCATGAGAGATTTTCGCATTCAGATATTCTCTGTTCATCCTGGCGATGCTTTCCAGCGAAATTCCTTTCGGACATTCTACTTCGCAGGCACCGGTATTGGTACAGTTTCCGAAACCTTCGGCGTCCATTTGCGCCACCATGTTTTCGGCTCTTCTTTTGGCTTCTACTCTACCTTGCGGCAAGAGTGCGAATTGTGAAATCTTGGCACTGACAAACAACATGGCTGAACCATTTTTACAGGCAGCTACACAGGCACCACAACCAATACAGGTCGCATTGTCAAAGGCAGCATCTGCATCTTCTTTGGGTACCGGAATCGCATTGGCGTCCACTGTGTTCCCGGAAGTTCCGACCGAAACAAATCCACCAGCCTGCTGGATTCGCTCAAAAGCCGAACGATCGACCACCAAATCTTTGATAACCGGAAAAGCCACCGAACGCCAAGGTTCCACATAAATGGTATCTCCATCTTTGAAGCTCCTCATGTGCAACTGACAGGTGGTGATGCCGGTGTCAGGTCCGTGCGGACGACCGTTGATGTACATAGAGCACATTCCACAAATCCCTTCTCGACAGTCGTGGTCAAATGCCACCGGGTCTTTCTTCTCCTCTATCAGCTGCTCGTTCAGCTGATCTATCATTTCAAGAAACGAGCTGTCTGTGGAAACATCATTGAGTTTGTAAGTTTCCATTTTTCCTTTTGAAGCGGAGTTTTTTTGTCTCCAGATTTTCAAAGTGATGTTTATATTTTTTGACGCCATAATCTTGTATGTATGTGATTAGTGAATAGTTATTAGTAAATAGTAATTAGTTATTAGTTATTTTTTTTGAAAATGAATTGATCATTTTGGATTCTTCATTTATTAAATTAAGTATTTCGTTATATGATTCATCATCTGCAATAAATTCCAATTCTTTTGAAAGCAATAACTGGGTTTCAAGTTCATATAATGAGCCTCTTGATATATTTATAAAATGGTTGAATGATTTTTTCTTGTTTCTTCCGTATCCTTCGGTAATATTTGAAGGAATTGAAACCGAAGCTCTTTTGATTTGATTTGTCAAAGCGTAAGTTTCATCTTGTGGAAATGATTTTACTAATTTGTAAGTATCAATTACAATCTGAAAACCCTTCTGCCAAATCAGCAAATCTTTGTATGATTTAATTTCCGTCATAAGATTCTGTTTCTCTAATTTCTCATCACACTAATCACTAATCTCACTAATTACTAATCACTAAAATTACTAATCACTAAATTACTTATAACTCCTCTGTTTTAATTCTATGAATTTGAATTCCAATTCTTCTTTGTGCAATTGCTCTTGGCTAATGTCTGGTCCTTTGTATTCCCAAGCTGCCACATAAGCATATTCTTCGTCATTTCTCATTGCTTCGCCTTCGTCGGTTTCGTATTCGGTTCTCAAATGTCCACCGCAAGATTCGTTGCGGTGCAAGGCATCCATGGCAATCAATTGACCCAATTCCATAAAATCAGCCACACGACCTGCTTTTTCAAGTTCGAGATTAAATTCGTGTGCATCGCCCGGCACATATACATCTTTCCAGAATTCTTCTCTGAGTGCAGCGATTTCTTTGATGGCTTCGCTCAATCCTTTTGCATTTCTTGCCATTCCAACCTTGTTCCACATGATGTGTCCGAGGGCTTTGTGAAAACTGTCCACAGAACGGGTTCCTTTGTTATTGATAAAGAAATTGATTCGTTCTTTCACAGCGTTTTCAGCTTCCTCAAACTCAGGTGTGTCGGTTGGAATTGCGCCGGTTCGTATGTCGTCAGCCAGATAATCGGCAATCGTGTAGGGCAATACAAAATAGCCGTCACACAATCCCTGCATCAGCGCAGAAGCACCCAAACGGTTGGCTCCGTGGTCAGAGAAATTGGCTTCGCCCAATACATAACAACCTTTGATGGTACTCATCAGATTATAATCTACCCAAACGCCACCCATGGTATAGTGAATAGCCGGATAGATTTTCATCGGCGTTTCATAAGGATTTTCGTCTGTAATTTTTTGATACATCTGGAAAAGGTTTCCGTATTTTTCGGCTATCCATTCTTTTCCTAATTTTTCAATTTCCTCTTCTGTGGGATTGTGATTTCCTCTGGCAAAGGCGGTTTCTTTTCCTCGTTTTTTAATTTCGGTCGAGAAATCGAGGAAAACACCTTCTTTGGTATCATTGTTTTCAATTCCAAAACCGGCATCACATCTTTCTTTTGCACCTCTCGAAGCCACATCGCGCGGAACCAAGTTTCCAAATGCGGGATATCTTCTTTCCAAATAATAATCCCTGTCTTCTTCAGGAATATCTTTGGCTTTTTTCTTTCCTTCACGGATGGCAACAGCGTCTTCAATCTTTTTAGGTACCCAGATTCTTCCGGAGTTTCTAAGAGATTCAGACATCAAAGTCAGTTTGGACTGGTTGGCTCCGTGTACCGGAATACAGGTCGGGTGGATTTGCACATAACATGGATTGGCAAAATAAGCCCCTTTCTTGTGGATTTTCCAAGCTGCTGTTGCATTGGAACCCATGGCGTTGGTCGATAAGTAATACACATTTCCGTAGCCACCTGATGCAATCACAACTGCGTGAGCGGAATGTCTTTCTATTTCTCCGGTCACTAAATTTCTGGCAATAATTCCTCTTGCTTTGCCGTCCACGATTACGAGTTCAAGCATCTCGTGGCGGTTGTACATCTGAATATGTCCCAAACCGATTTGGCGGTTCATGGCAGAATAAGCACCCAGGAGCAACTGCTGTCCGGTTTGTCCTTTGGCATAGAAAGTTCGACTTACCTGCACTCCTCCAAAAGAGCGGTTGTCCAAATAACCTCCGTATTCACGGGCAAAGGGAACGCCTTGTGCCACGCATTGGTCAATGATATTGGCTGATTCTTCTGCCAGACGATAGGAATTGGATTCTCTGGAACGATAGTCACCGCCTTTTACGGTATCATAAAACAATCGATAAACCGAGTCATTGTCACCTTTGTAATTTTTTGCTGCATTGATTCCTCCTTGCGCTGCAATAGAGTGCGCACGACGGGGTGAATCCTGAAAACAAAATGCTTTTACTTTATAGCCGAGTTCTGCCAGTGTGGCGGCAGCTGAACCTCCGGCCAGACCAGTTCCTACAACAATGATTTCTATTTTGTCTCGGTTATTGGGTGAAACCAATCTGAGATTGGATTTGTGGACGCTCCACATATCTTTTATATCTACACCTTTCGGTTCTTTTGATTCGAATGCATTCATATTACATTATACTTTTAAGGTAATGAAAAACAGCAATTATGATAAATCCCACCGGAACGATGATGGCAAACCATTTGGAAGCCGACTTGATGGTGGGCGTATATTTTTTGTTATTGAAACCCACAGATTGAAAAGACGATTGCGCACCGTGGAGCAAGTGCAGCATCAGCAACACAAAGGCTACCACATAAGCGATTACCCTCGGAAGACTTGCGAATTTATGTTGCAATTCCGGAAAAAAGCGGTTGGGGTCGTTTTCTGCAAATTGGACATATTTCAGATTCATTTCCGGAAACCAGAAATCGATAAAATGCAATACAAAAAATGCCAGTATCACGCCGCCTGTAATCAGCATATTGCGCGACATCCAAGTCGAATTGGCCGATGCATTGTTCATTGCATATTTGACCGGTCTTGCTTTGTTGTTTTTGGCGGTCAGAATCATTGCCATCACAAAGTGATAAATGATGCCGAAGGTAAGTATGGGTTGCATGATGTACTGCACCATCCAGTTGTAACCCATAAATTCGGAAACCGAGTTGTAAGTGGTACCGCCATCGGGGAAGAGCGAAGTCAGATTCGCCACAAGGTGGATGATCAGAAAAATCATCAGAAACATGCCCGATAGCGCCATTGTAAATTTACGACCTATAGACGAGCCGAGTAAAGATTCTTTAGCCATAAGACGGATTATTAATTTTTGATGGAAACAAATTTAGAGAAGTTAACATTGTTTAACAATGAAAATTGTCAATCAAATCTGTGTTAACAATAGTTTAGAATAATTCAAAATAAAAAACCCCGATAATCTTTAGAAAATTCCGGGGTTTATTTTGGTCAAAGAAAATGGTTTATTTCTTTGTAATTGTCATGGTTGCATTTCCGGCTGCGGGAATGATATGCACCATTTTTTCGGCCGATTTTGTTTTTGGATTGATCCACATGGTTGTTTTGTCAGCAGGATTTTCTACTGAAACTATTTCCACTTTGAAGCAGTCGGCATTGTTTATTTTTTCGGTTCCGTTTACTTTCAGGCTCACTTGTTTGGACTTTGCAGTCATCACATCAGGAACAAGGAAGGAAAGTTCGTAGCCATCTTCGAGCGGTAGTCCGGCAATGAGCAAGTCATAGCCTGTTCCGTCGCTCAGAAATGCACCTTCCATTGGAATTTCAATGTTTTGTCCCATGGCGTTCATAGTAACTTTGTTTTTTTCGAATTTGATTGGAATCTGCATTCCCATTTGTTCAATTTCTCGTTTTACAGGCGTAAATTCCGGTGTAAATTCAATTTCGTCCACCGAATTTCCCATTGCACCCGAGGAACTGTCTTTGATCAACCAGTTGTTTTCTGATTTTGAAATCGTCCGGGTCATTTCCATATCGATGCTTTGTCCTTGAACTTCTAATAGAATTCCGTAATTCGTTGTTCCTTCTTTTAATTCATTGCTGATTTTCGGCAAAACGGAAACTGCTTCCATTTTTTCAGCAGGTGTATAGGTCACCGTATTGATGTCCACGGTTATTTCTTTCAATCTATCGGCCACATCCTGCGGCATGTCTTTTTGATATCGACCGCCAATCACTTCTGAAAGGAATTTTTCAATTTCGGCAATCATTGCCATATTGTTTACTGGTTTGGCAAATCCATGTCCTTCGTCATCGGCCAGCAAATAATTTACTTTTTTGCCTTTGTCTCGCAGTGCGATTACAATCTGATCGGATTCGGCTTGCTTTACTCTTGGGTCATTTGCTCCTTGAATAATCAACAGCGGTTTGGTGATTTTGTCCACACTGAACAATGGGCTTGCTTCACGGATTCTTTTTGCCCCTTCTTCGGTATTGGGGTCGCCGGTCATCCCGTACAAAAATGCTTTTGCTGCTTCCCAATAAGCCGGAACCGATTCAAGCAGTGTGAAAATATTGCTCGGACCTACGATGTCAACGCCTGCTGCATACAGTTCTGGTGTGAAAGCCAAACCAGCCAAAGTAGCATAACCTCCATAGCTTCCGCCCATAATGGCTATCCTGTTTTTGTCTGCAATTCCCTTATCAATCAAATATTTAACTCCCCATGTAATATCATCCTGCATGAGTTTTCCCCATTGCAAATCACCTGCGTTCAGAAATTTCTTTCCATATCCGCCGCTTGCGCGAAAATTGGGTTGCAATACGGCATAACCACGATTTGCCAGAAACTGCACATAAGAATTAAACCCCCAATAATCCCTTGGGCCTTTTGGTCCACCGTGTACCAAAACCACTACAGGCAGATTTTTCCCACTGCTTGCTACAGGTAGGGTCAAATAGCCGGGAATTTCAAGTCCGTCGCTGCTTTTGTATTGAACCGGTTGCATTTCGGCCAGGTATTTCTCTACTTTTTTCAATTCTGGGCGTGGCGTGTATTGTAAGATCAATTCTTTTGTTTTGGTGTCAAAAAAGTAAGTTTCAGAGGCATATTTGTCTCCCCAAACAGTAATCAGAAATTTGGAATAATCTTTTGTGGAACTCGAAAAATCGACTTCTCTGCCGGGAAATTTATTTTTCAGGAAATTATAATTTTTTTCCCATGTTTTGTCTTTCCAGTAGTATTCAGTTTTATCGGCAGTATAGGAAGTTGAAATGATTTTGTGCGTATTTCTGTCCATACTCACGCCGTCAATGTCCACTTTGCCTTTGGGGTCGCTTTCGATTTTGGTTATTTTTTTTGTTTTTGGGTCTAATTCATACAACGAACTCAAATCTGAATCTTCCTTGTTGCTGATGAGGTAAATCTTAGTGTTGTCTTTGTTCCAATTCGAAATATAAGCTTGCTCGGTAACCGAAGTTTCATAAATCGGGGTCAATTTATCTCCCTCTTTGTAGAGAAATTTGGTGTTTCCTTTTTCGTCGGTCGTATAAAGCACTCTGAGGTCTTCGTTCCAATCAAAATCATAGTTTGTAATCCGGTCTTTGTTTTCATAAATCATTTTCAGTTGGCCGGTAGAAATTTTCAAGGAATACAAATCATGCCAGGCCTTGTCTCTGTCATTCAGTCCAATCATCAACAAATCGGGGTCTTTGCGGCTCACCATATAAATTTGTGCAGTCACCTCGTTCATGGGCGTCAGATTTCGAGATTCGGGAACGCCGTTTGCTGGTGTTGACATTGGGTCAACTGCAAAAATATTGATGTTTTCATCTCCGTCTTTATCTTTGACATAAAGAATGTATTTCCCGTCTTCTGACCAAGAATATCCGTACAATGGTCGTTGGCTGTCGGTCAATGGTCGTGCGTTTTCAAAAGGTTCGTCAAATGACTTCACCCAAATGTTCATAATTCCGTCATATTCTTTCATGAATGAAATCCATTTTCCGTCCGGACTTAACTGTCCGCCAGATATTTCAGGATTTCCAAAAAACAATTCCCTGTCTATCAACGGGGGTTCTTGTGCTTGTATCATTTGTATTCCAATGATTAAGATTAATAATGTGATGATTCGATTCATTTATATAGGTTTTGTTTATAATCAATTGATTTTGCGTGATTTCACTGTTTTATTTTTTCCAATACAGAAAAATAAAGTTGTTCGTAAAGCGGAAGTATATTTTTTTTATCGAAACTCAGTGCTCTCTGTTTTGCATTGTGTTTGAATTCTTTGAGCATTTGCTCATTTTTCAGTAAACGGATTGATTTTTCGGCCATTCCTTGCACATCACCAACCGGCAACAAGAAGCCTGTCTGTCCGTCAATGTTCACTTCGGGAATCCCGCCCGCATTGGATGAAACCACCGGTACACTCGCAGCCATTGCTTCGAGTGCAGCCAAACCAAAACTTTCTTTTTCGGAGGGCAACAAAAACAAATCAGCAGAACACAGTACCCGATACAATTCGTTGACTTTTCCCAGATTTTTGACTTTGTCGTTGATGCCAAGTTCGTTGATTTGCTCGCTCACGCTTTCCCATTCAGGGCCTTCACCTACGATAATCAGTCGGGCGTCAATTTCTTTCTGAATTTCATAAAAAACGCTCACCACATCCTGCACCCTTTTGACTTTTCTCAAGTTAGAAACATGGACAACGACTTTTTCTTTTCTTTCGCTGCAATTGTCCATGCACCCGCATTCATTTTCGTCCGGAAATTGTGCATTGTCAATAAAATTGGGAATGACTTCAATATCGTTGGTGATATTAAAAAATTCTTTGGTTTCTTTTTTCAGGTCTTCAGAAACCGAAGTCACTCTGTCTGATTTGTTGATGGAGAATTCCACTGCCGGTCTGTAGGCCGGATGGCTGCCCACCAGCGTAATATCGGTGCCGTGTAGCGTTGTAATCACGGGCAATTCCGTTCCTTTTTCTTTTAGAATCTGTTTGGCAAAATAGGCTGCGTATGCATGCGGAATGGCATAATGTACATGAATCAAATCCAGTCCGTATGTTTCTACTACATTGACAATGATTGTGCTCAATGCCAATGAATAGGGTTGGAATTCAAAAAGTGGATAGGTTTCAACATTCACTTTGTGAAAATAAATATTGGGCATGGTAATGTCCAACCGGGCCGGCAGACTGGTACTCAGAAAATGAACTTGGTGACCTCTTTCGGCCAAATCCATTCCCAATTCTGTTGCTACGATTCCGCTTCCGCCGTAAGTAGGATAACAAACAATTCCGATTTTCATTTTCAAACAAAATTTGGGACTAAGTTACTTCATTTACCTGTGTAGGTTTATGATTATTTCGTTAATTTTTATTTTTTAGAAATTCTTTAATCTCTGAAAATTTTTCCGCTTTCGGATGCGAAAACCAAAAATCGTTTATTTCCACTATATAATGCAAATAGTTTGAATCCATTTTTGTCGTAGTAATCAGAAAAATAATTACCTGCGAATTGGCATTTAAAAAACGATATTGATTTGTTCTGGTTAAATTGGGTGGTTGTCTTTTTTTTCCAATTTCGATTGCGAATTTAGAGAAAATATTAGGCTTTGGGTGTAGATTTAATTCACACAGAAGAAGAGTTGACCTTTTCAAATCAAAAAATAATCTTCCCGTGAAAAGAAAGAATCTGATTTTATAGCAGCCGAACCCAAGTCAAAATATCTTTCCAAAAAGAATGGGTTTTAACCAATTTTAATTAAATTGGGTTTGTTTTGTTACAAATTTTTGATGAAATCACCCTTGTTTTGTGACGGAATATTCATATATTTGGGTTTGTTTTATGACAATGAATAAATTTAAAAGACACATTTGGAGTGATTTACATTCATGGAAAGCCAATGAAGACCGTAAGCCCTTAATTCTAAGAGGTGCTCGTCAGGTTGGGAAGACGACTATTGTTCGAAGTTTAAGTAAAACTTATGCTCATTTTATTGAACTTAATTTGGAGAAGCAGGAAGATTTTGAGTTAATTGAAAACAGCAAAAATGTTCAGGAATTAGCAAATGCACTGGCTCTCAAAAATGAGATTTCTTCGAACCAATTTTCCAAAACTTTACTTTTTATCGATGAAATTCAGGAATCGCCAAAAGCGATTGGATTTCTACGGTATTTTTATGAAGAAATTGCAGATTTGAATGTCATCGCCGCCGGTTCTTTGTTAGAACACGCTTTGGATAAAACCAAACATTTTCCGGTGGGAAGAGTGAATTATCTTTACTTGTTTCCTTTAAACTTTCAGGAATATTTGGAAGCGAAAGGAAAAGAAATGCTTTTGGAAAGAATGTTGAAAATTCCGGTGGACAAAGTGGCACACGAGATTCTGCTCAAAGAGTTTCAGATTTACTGTATCATCGGGGGAATGCCCGAAATAGTAGCCAATTTTGTGAAAAATGAAGATATATCTTTGTTGCCACCAATCTATGAAAGCATTTGGAATACCTATAAAGATGACATCGTTAAATATGCATCGGGCAAGTCCGAAGAAAATATCATCAAGCATATTGTCAATTCTGCACCTGCTTTAATTAACCAACGAATTAAGTTCCAGAATTTTGGGAATTCGAATTATAAATCCCGTGAAATTAGTGAAGCATTTAAGAATCTGGACGATGCAAAGGTGATTCAAATTATTTATCCCTGCACCAACATTGAACCACCGGTAATCCCCGATTTAAAAAAATCTCCGAGAATGCAATTTTTAGACACCGGGATTCTCAATTTTGATTTGAATATTCAGGCTGATTTATTGCTGATGGATGATTTAAGTGAAGCATATAAAGGCGCATTGATTCCACATATAATTACGCAGGAAATTATTTCATTGAATACTACCGATTATCAAAAACCTAATTTTTGGGTAAGAGACAAGACCCAATCTTCGGCAGAGGTAGATTTGGTGGTTACCCATCATAATCTCTTGATTCCAGTCGAAATAAAATCCGGAAAAACAGGTTCGTTAAAATCCCTTCATCAATTTGTAAACAAAACAAATCATCCGTTCGCAGTTCGGATTTATGGCGGTGAATTTTGTATAGAAGAAACCAAAACACCGGAAGGAAAACCTTATTTTTTAATGAATCTTCCGTATTATCTGGGAACACTATTGAATGAATACATCAGCTATTTTGTGGGAAAATATATATTAGAATAACGAAACAGAAATATAAAGGGTAATTTATTTTAGTGTTCGGTATTACATAATATTAAGCCCGTCCAACTTGGGTTCGAAAGGCAACACATTGGTTTCCATTTTTTTTAATAAATCATCGGCCGAATCGCTAATCAATATCATTTTTCTGTATTCTTCTTTCAGCAATCCTTCTTCTATCATCTTGTCAATCAATTGAATCAAAGCATCATAATAAGCATTGACATTCAGGATGCCGATGGGTTTTCTGTGCAATCCCAATTGTCCCCAAGTAAGGATTTCAAACAATTCTTCCATGGTACCAAAACCACCGGGAAGTGCGATGAAACCGTCCGATTTTTCCTGCATCAAAGCTTTTCTTAGGTGCATGGTAGAAACTGTAATCAATTCGGTTAATTTTTCATGCGCAATTTCTTTTTTCTTCAGAAATTCAGGGATGATTCCGATGATTTCACCATTTTCAGACAAAACACCCTCGGCCAATTTTCCCATCACCCCTACTTTTGCACCACCATAAATCACACTGATTCTCTGCTTGGCAAGTTTGGCTCCCAGCGCATAGGCCGTATCACCGTATATCAAATTGTCACCAATGCCCGATGCGCAAAAAACACAAATACTTTTCATAAACCTTTTCTGATGGGCGAAGTTAAAAAAAATGATTCGAACAAAATCCCGATAAAATGTTAACATCAAAAATCAATCAGCTGTAATCCTATTAGCAAAGTTTATGCAAAGCAACAAATCAATCAATTTGTCATATATTCGTAAATAAATCAAAACCCGATAAAATGAAATTTTTCCTATACACACTGCCTCTCTTTGTTGTCGGATTGCTGAATGCCCAAGATTTGAACGGTGCATGGGTCAATCAAACTGAAAATTCAAATATTCTGATTTTGATTCAGGACAATTATTTTACACGAACTGTATTTACTCCGACGGAATTTGAAGAAACCATCGGCGGAACATACAAAATTGAAGACAATCAAATCACCGTTGCACTGGAGTTTGATACCGCTTCCGAAGATTTGAGGGAATTGAATCTTAATTTTGAATTAAAGGATGATGTATTGGTAATTGATTACTTGAAATTCAATAGATTGGGTGATGGGAATGCACCGCTGGCCGGAGTTTGGAGAATCAGTGGAAGAATGCAGGGAGATAAGTTGGTTGAGATTCATCAGAGGGGGACTCGAAAAACACTGAAATTACTGACGGCTACTCATTTTCAATGGTTTGCAATCGACCCGGGGAAAAATGAATTTTATGGTACCGGCGGTGGAACTTATTCGTTTGAAAACGGAAAATATACCGAAAACATTGAATTCTTTTCGAGAGACAACAGCCGTGTGGGTGCTGCGCTCAGTTTTGACGACCGCATAGAAGACGACAAATGGATTCATACAGGACTGAGCAGCAAAGGCGACCCGATTCATGAGGTTTGGGAAAAGATTGATTGATTTTTTTGAACAAATTTCATTAAGAATAAAAATCTACATCAAAGGGCCGATGATTCTCAAGACCTTCTCAAAAAATTGTTTGGTTTTTGGCCGATTCGCCCACTTTTCGGAATCAATCTGCGTTGCATCCTCGATGTCTGACAAAAATATCTGCTGCAGCTTGGTTGCGATGGATTTGTCATAAACAATCGCATTTACTTCAAAATTCAATTCAAAACTTCTGTGGTCCAAATTGGCTGTTCCGATAATGGAAACTTCACCATCGCAAACCATGGTTTTGGCGTGGACAAATCCTTTGTTGTACAAATAGATTTTTGCGCCGGCTTTCAACAAATCGGCATAATGTGATTTTGAAACTGCGTTGACAATAGAAGAATCCGAGATTCCCGGTACCAGGATGTGAACTTCCACACCTTTTCGAATCGCAATTTGCAAGGCTGACAACAATTCTACGGTCGGTACAAAATAAGGAGTGGTGATGTATATGTTTTTCACACTGCTGTTGATTGCCTGAATATAGGTGTACAAGATTTCAGGCTGTTCGGAATCGGGTCCGCTACTGACCAATTGCACCCAATTGTCTTCCGGTGTTTCTTCATGTTTTTTGAAATAATCCAATCCGGGTTGCAGATTTTCGCCCGAACAAAAATTCCAGTCGGCCATAAAAATGCCCTGCATTCTCCAAGCGGCTTCTCCTTTGATTTTGAAGTGCATGTCTCTCCAATAAAGCTTGTTTTTCAAACGATTATCGTATTTGTCCGAAATGTTGATTCCACCAATAAAACAAGTTTCGGCATCAATAATTATGAGTTTTCTGTGGTTTCTGTAATTGATGCGGTTGGCGAAATTGATGAATGCGATTTCGTAAAACGGATAAGCCTTCACCCCGTTTTTCCGCAGTTTGGGTACCATGGTTTTTCGGATAGAACGGCTGCCAAAATCATCATAAATCAAGCGAACTTCCACACCTTCTTTTGCTTTTTCTATTAGAATTTGAGCAATTTCATTGCCTGTTTTATCATTTTCATAAATGTAATATTCTATATGGATATGATGTTTGGCAGCTTTGAGTGCTTTGATGAGTTCAGGAAATTTCTCTTCGCCGTTGAAAAGTATTTCTGTTTGATTTTTTCCGGTGGCAAAACCCAATGGTTTATGAGGATACAAGAGATTGAGTTCATAAAAATCGGGAAATTGATTTTCAAGTTCTTTTTGTGATTGCAGTCTATAGGTAGAAATAAAACGCCTGATTTCCTCGCTTCTATGGTTGTCAATAAGCAGTTTCTTTGAATAGAGTTTTTTCTTGCGGTAATTCAGCCCGACCGAAAAATAAACGAGCATCCCGATTACGGGCAAAAAAACAGTGAGTAAAATGTAGGCCGCTGTTTTGGTGGGATTGTCGGTATCGTACACGATTCGGATGACCACCAAGGTAACCAGCAGCACATACAGAATTTCAATGATAAGAATAAGATTCAATGCTTTATTTTTGAATGTCTAAATTAGCGAAAATTTCAAAGATTGAGAAAAGATTCATTTAAATTTACGCATTTAAAAATTAAAGATGTTTCAGAAAAATGATCCTAAGGTAATCAACGCCTGGAAATTTTATGATTGGGCAAATTCCGTTCATTCTTTGGTTATCGCTTCCGCAGTTTTTCCGATTTATTACGGTGCGATTACCCTTGCAGATTCGGAGACTCCGGTAAAATTTTTAGGATTTCATCCGGAAGCAGCTTTTAATTTTTCACTGGCACTTTGTTTTTTTATTGTCATTCTGATTTCGCCGGTTTTGAGTTCCATTGCGGATACCATTGGCAACAAGAAGAAATTTCTGAAATTCTTTTGTTACTTGGGTTCCATCAGTTGTATGTTGATGTTTTTCTTCACAAGTGAGCGAATTTGGTTAGGTTTACTACTCAATGTATTGGCTGGAATTGGATATTGGGGGAGCATCGTTTTTTATAATGCTTATTTACCCGAAATCACAACAGAAGACAAAGTGGACAAGGTTTCAGCCGGCGGATTTATAGTAGGATACATTGGCTCGGTTATTCTTTTGGTTTTTTGTCTTATTCTGATTCAGGTAATTGGAAAGGGAAATGAAGGATTGTTTACCCGCATCAGTTTCGTGCTTGTCGGGCTTTGGTGGATGGGATTTGCGCAGATTACATTTAGAAGATTACCCATTAATATTTATCAAAAGAAAATTCCTAAAAACATTATTCGGAGCAGTTTCAAGGAATTAATCAAGGTTTTCCGAGAATTGAACAACATCAAATCTTTGCGGATTTTTCTTGGTTCATTTTTCTTTTTCAGTTTAGGGATGCAAACCATTTTTTTGGTCGCTGCTTTGTTCGGCCAATCGGAAATTGGTTTGGGTACGGAGAAATTGATACTCACTATCTTAGTGATTCAGATTGAGGCGATTCTTGGGGCTTGGCTCTTTTCATTTTTGTCCGGAAAAATCGGAAATCGCAACACTTTACTCATCGGATTATTCATTTGGATTATCGTTTGTCTGCTTGCTTTTTTTATCAACAAAAACAGTCCGAATGCGGAAATGCAATTTTATCTGATGGCCGCTTTGGTGGGTTTGGTGATGGGGGGAATCCAGCCCTTGGCGCGTTCTACTTACGCCAAATTATTACCTGAAACGGAAGAACATACAACGTATTTCAGTTTTTACGATGTTTTCGAAAAGGCAGCTTTGGTTCTGGGATTGTTTATTTTTGGCCTATTGATTGAATTGACGGACGGAATGAAAACTTCTGCATTGGCGATGGGAGTTTCATTTTTGATTAGTTTTATAATTATGACATTCCTGAGAATGAAGAAAACAGAAGCATAGTTTAGGGCAAATTACTTTCCCTGAAATTTAAAAAAACGATGTAAAAACCTTTACTTTGTAAACAAAAAATAATTTTGAATGAATCAGTTACACTGGCATTTTAAAAATTTCAATGATTTGACTTCTACAGAATTGTATGAAATCCTGCATTTGAGAAATGAAGTCTTTGTGGTAGAACAGGATTGTATTTACAACGAATGTGATGGCAAAGATTATCATTGTTTTCATTTGTGGTGTACGCTTGAAAATAAAATCGTTGGCTACAGCCGCATCGTTCCGCCGGGCATTTCCTATGAAATACCTTCCTTTGGTCGGATTGTCAGCCATCCGGATTTCAGACATCTGAAACTCGGGCATCAGCTGATTCGTCATAACTTACAAATTATTCAGAATTTTTATCAGACGGATAATGTTAGAATCAGTGCGCAAGTTTATTTGAAAAAATTCTACGAACAATATGGTTTTCAGCAAACTTCAGAAGAATATTTGGAGGATTCTTTACCGCATATAGAAATGACAAGGCAATGAATGGCCTAATCGAAAACACTTTCCAAAACTTCATTCCATCCTTTCCAGTCATCATTCAGATTGGAATTATGAAACAAAATCGTCATTTGCCCCTTGACTTTTAGAATTTCCGATTTCAATCGTCGAAGCTCTGTTATCGCTTCTTCTTTGGATAGTTTCATATAATTTCTCATGGCAACTTCCATGGCACAAAACGGATGGATTTTCAGGGAAGTAGTAGTTTCTGCTTGCAAATCATACCATAAAAACGGGGTACAGGTTCCGGCTCTGAATCCGGTTTCATCCGCATAGGACATGGAGTAATCATCTGTAACTCCGTGCTTTAATAAGTTTCGATACGTGTTTGGGAAACTCAACTTCAGATAATGTTGACGGGATTTGGTGATGGGTTTGTTCAGTATGTTTGAAAGTCTTTGAATTTCAATTTCTATTTTTTGGGGTTGCTCATTAGAAGCATAGGAGGGATGTATGCCGTAATCCGCCCATTGGGAAATTTCTCGAATTTTATTTTGAAAATGAAGATTGTTTATCGAAATATTGGTGTCAAATTTTGCATAATCTCCCATCAACCAGAAAAAAATCATTGTGAAATTGTGCTTTTCTTTTAGTGATTTAAAATAATCAAAAGTGTCGAATGGATCTTGGGATTGATTGCTTAAGACACTTAATTTACGTTTGATTTCCTGAAAATCAAACTTTATAAAATCTTTCAGCAAGCCACCATAAATCCTTTTCCAGCCTTTGTGCTTGTATTTCCAAGCCTGGTCTATATCAGAAGTCAATATGAATTCGAATTTTCTTTTTTTGAACTCCAATTCGGGATAACGGTTTTTTAATGCATTTTGAAATTCAATGATCCAAGCATCTACAAAAGGAGTTTTATAAACCTTGTTTTCACCCGAAAAGCGGTCATGTTTATCACGATTCCCCGGCAAATATTCTTCATACCGTGAAAGCGCAAAAAAACATTTTCCGATTTCATGCAATGCCGTAAACTGAACTTTTTCGGAAATTTTATATTCAAACATTATTTCATCTGATTTCAAAAAGATTTCATCTGAAAACGGAGCTTCGGAATAATTGATTTTCGGAAAATCATAATTCTTAAATTGTGCTGAATCAGTCGTTAATTCAAATTCCAAGCCTGAAAATTCCCGCATGATAAAATCAAAAACATATTGAATTCTGTTGGTGATTTTGGGTGAATAAATCAAGATTTTTTGCATGGACAATGGAATTAAAATTTAAAGATCGCCTGAATCAGCGAAACTGTAATAGGATTTTTGGGTAATAATCACATGATCCAATACTTGAAAATCAAGGGATGCACAAGCGCGCTGGATTTTTTTGGTCAACATCAAATCGGAATGGCTGGGTTTCAGATTGCCCGAAGGATGGTTGTGAATCAAAATCAATCCGCTTGCCATTTCCTCTAATGCAGTTTTCAAAATCACGCGTACATCTACAATGGTTTGTGCGATGCCGCCAATGCTGATTCTTTCCTTTCGGGTGACCGCATTTTTCTGGTTGAGAAAAAGTACCCAAAATTCTTCGACGGACAAATCCCCGAGTTCCTTCATCAATTCAAAAGTATGTTTGCTGCTTCTGATAATCGGTTTTTCACCCAAATCCTGAACAGCTCTCCGTCTGCCGATTTCCAATGCGGTAATAATGGTTACGGCTTTGACCGGACCGACCCCTTTAAATTTGCATAAATCCTTGACTGTCAGTCTTGATAAATCATTCCAATTGTTGTCCACGGAAGCCAGAATCTGTTTGGCCAAATCGACAGCGGTTTCATCTTTGGAACCGTTTCTCAGGATGATTGCCAGCAATTCGGAATCCGAGAGTACACGATGTCCGTTGGCGAGCAACTTCTCCCGCGGTCGGTCATCTTCCGCCCAACTTTTGATGCTTTTTAGCTGATAAGACATTGCATTCAGGAATTTAAGTTTCAGGGTAAAGGTAATTATTCCGATAAAATAAAAAAAATCATGAGAAAATCAGCCGGTTTTCTCCAAAATTCCTTCCTGATATTGGAGGTTTTTGCGCCATTCAGCATAACCTTTGAAAGCCAGAATTGTGAAGACTACATATTGTAAGGATGTGATGACCAATCCTTTGTAAATAAACATCGGAATGACTATCAAATCAGCCAAAATCCAGAAAATCCAGTTTTCAATTCGTTGTTTGGCCATCAGCCACATTCCAATGAGGAAAATGGAAGTTGTGAATACATCAATCCAATTCGCCCAATCCAAATGATAAAGTCCCAAATCAACGCCTTCCCTCGAAAAATTATTTTCTATAAAAGGTTTGTAATAGTAAACAACAATCACAAGTATTAAGCTCAAAATGAACAGAATGCCTGCGTATAACCATTCTTTTTTTGTGGCTCGCGTTGCCTTGATATGTACATTGTCTTCCGTGCTTTTCGACCAGAGAATCCAGCCGTAAACGCTCATGGAAGTGTAATAAACATTGATCAAACAATCGCCGTACAAACCGAAAACAAAGAGAATGTAAACATAAAGTGCGGTAGAAATAATCCCGGTCGGATAAACCAGAATGTTTCTTCTCATCGAATAAAAAACACTCGCGATTCCTAACGTTGCCGCGATGACTTCCAAAATGATTTGATAGGTTTCGTAGGTTTTGTAAGGTTCAACTAAATAAGCTATAAAATCATTCATGATCAGCCGGTGGTTAGAATTCTGATTGATTAATTTTCGGCCAAAGGTAAAATTTATTGACAGAACCCGAAAAAATCAGAATCCAAATTATTTTGAATGAAAATCAGGCGGCATCAAAAAATCCGAAGCTGTACAAACTCCGGATTCAATTTTAAGATTTTGAAAATTCACTTAATCATCTATTCTCAAGAAATCACCTTTCAGACTGAATTCCAAATCCAATCCGTTGGTCAGTTCAACTTCATACTTTGAACGGTGTTTCTCAATTTGAGCGATTTTTTCATTCGGGAAATTTTGATTGACATAATTGACAATCGCCGGGTTGATAAATCCGGTCGGTAAGGAGGTGCCGTTGCCGTCCACTTCTTTCCAGTTGCCGTCACTGTCAAACTCAATTTTTATCCGATTTTCAAAATAAACTTCGTACTCGGTTTTTATTTTGAATTCTACGTCTTTGATTACTGAACTTACTTTTTGGTTGTTGAAATTTTTTGCTATAAATTCCTGTGCGGTCTTGGGTAAATCGTTCTGTGTAACCGAAGTTTTTTGAGCATTTAAACTCAGTCCTGTGAATAGAAAACCAATGAGTATTAAGGTTTTCAAGTTTTTAAAATAATTTTTCATCATGATTGATTTTTTACAAAATTCACGCCAAAAGCGGTAGGTTCAATGAATTTTCCTTGGAAATTAAACTTGATAACCTCAAGTGTTTCTCATCGGTATTAATATAATCTGTGTGTTTTTTATGAATTATTCCTTTCACTTTTACTTATATTTACAACGTTCAATTCAATTTCCTAATCATGAGATATTTTATATTTTTCTTCGCATTAATTTCTTCAAACCTTCTTTTTTCACAACAAAACTTTAATTCGACCTTTCAGGAAGCTGAAATTTTCGGAAATTCTGTTTTTGAAAAAAGCAATTTACTTGAAACAGATTATACGCCAACATATTATCGTTTGGAAATGAATATTGATCCGCATCAATCCGGGTTTTCAGGAAAAACCACCGTGTATTTTGAACCGGAAGAAGCCATGATTGAATTTAAAATCAATGCCAATTCCAATCTGGACATCGGAAGCATTCAGTACCACGAATCAACCATCACAGATTTTGTGCGCAATGACAATGTGTTGAGTTTGATGCTTCCCGATGAAATCCCGGCCGGACAATTGGATTCGCTTTCTGTTCAGTTTTCGGGATTTGCGGAAAGTGCAAGCGGCGTCAGATTGGCAAGCCACAACGGCGTACCGGTTTTCGCAACTTTGTCAGAACCTTGGCATGCTTCGAGTTGGTGGGTTTGCAAAGATGATTTATTGGAAAAAGTAGAAAGTATGGATGTTTTTATTACGCATCCTTCCGAATTCAAAGCCGGTTCTAACGGCAAACTGATTTCCATTACTGATGCAGGCAATGGAAATTCCATTACCCACTGGCAGCATCTATATCCGATTCCGGCTTATTTGGTGGGGGTTGCGGTTACCAATTACGTTGAATACAACAATTTCGCCACCATCAACGGCACGGAAGTTCCCATCATCAACTATCTGTATCCGGAAAGTCTTTCCCAATGGCAAACCGCACTCGATCAAGTACCTTCTTTTGTAGAATATTTCAGTGAAATCTATGGAGAATATCCCTATATCAATGAAAAATATGGCCATGCACAATGGAATTTGGGTGGCGGAATGGAGCATTCGACCATGAGTTTTATGGGTGGATTTGACTTTGGATTGGTCGCGCATGAATTGGCGCATCAGTGGTTTGGAAATAAAATAACCTGTGCAAGTTGGGCAGATATCTGGCTCAATGAAGGATTTGCAGAATATGGAGCGGGTTTGCTAAGACAGCATTTTATCAGTGAGAATAATTTCCTAAACTGGAAAGAGAACGGGATTGACTGGGCAATTTCCAGCAATGGCGGTTCGGTTTATGTTAATGAACCCAACAATGAAAACAGGATTTTTGATTATCGGCTGACTTACAAAAAGGCTTCTATGGTAGTTCATCTGATTCGCTATATATTAAATGACGACGAATTGTTTTATCAGGTATTGCAAAATTACTTGGACGATCCGGCACACGCTTATGGATACGCTGATACAGCACAATTTAAATCCAGTATAGAAGCTTCCACCGGCATGGATTGGAGTCATTATTTCGATGAATGGATTTATGGACAGGGCTATCCGAATCTGGATATTATAGTCAGTAAAAGTTCGGATTCCAATGATTTGACCGTCAGTGTTTCTCAATCCGGCTCGCATACTTCGGTACCTTATTTTCATTTTCCTTTTGAAATAGAATTTCAAGGTGCTGGTGGACAATCGGCCATTCGCAGATTTGAAATCACCGGACCGAATCAGAGTTTCACTGTAAATGATTTGACTTTCGCTACAATTGATTATTTGCCGAATCCCAATTACGACATCATTTGCAGTGTCAACAGCGCAACGTTGAACAACGTGGAAATTCAAGATAATCAAGTTCAATTGGCCATATTTCCCAATCCTGCTAAATCGGATTTCACTGTGAAAGCCGATGAAAACATAGAGGAACTCCGGGTATTTGATGTATTGGGAAAAATCGTTTTCCGACAAACAGGAATTCATCAGAATCATCTTAAAGTTGATTCAAAAAGCTGGGTCAAAGGTGTTTATATGGTACAGGTTTTCTTGAAAGATAAAGTCAAATTAGAAAAGGTTTTGTTGGAATAAATCGTTTATAAAATGGATTCACCATCCGGATTTGTGGTCAGCACATTGGACATATAATCAAAAAAAGGTCGGATGGTTTGAAAACATTCATCTACTTTCAGTGCGAAATCTTTGGAAAGTACTTCTGTGTCCGTGAAATCATGTTGAAAAATCCATTGTTTGTAATTGATTAAATCGATATTCGGATGTTCACGGCTGTATCCGGAGGGAGCTGATTTGAGTTGTTCACCTTGCATTGCACCCCAGAATTTTTTGATTTTCGGGTCGGACAAAATTGCACGAATTTCTGTTGCATCCAAATCCCATTCTTTGCGGACACGGTTCACATCTTCTTTTTCAGGTGCCCAAAATCCCACCCCGAGTAGGGAATTCCCGCCTGGTTCGATGTGCAAATAATAGCCTCCACGCAAAGCCGGTTTCCGCCGGGCGAAATGCGCTGCCAAATGATTCTTGTATGGAATTTTGTCTTTCGAGAAGCGAATGTCGCGATAAATTCTGTACATTTTGGTTTTGGCAATATCATCATGTTTTTTCATCAGATTCTCCACTTCTGCAAAGAATATTTTCATTTGAGATTCAATGATTTTGAATTCGGCTTTGTGTGCATTGAACCATTCGCGGTTGTTGTTCTTTCTTAGTTTTTCAAGAAAAACCAGGGCTTCTTTGGGAATTGTAACCATAGGCGAAAGTTAGGAAAAAGTTTTAAATCAAAGGTTTTAATCAATGTTTAAATGCATTATGAACTTGGATTTTTTTTATTTCTTTCAAATTTCCCTGAAAAGATTTTTAGCTGATACAAAATAATTATATTTGCTGACTTATGAGCACGGTAAAACCTTATTCGGATTCTGAATTAAGCAAGAAGGAGCAAGTAGAAATGATGTTTGACAACATTTCAGAAAAGTATGATTTACTGAATCATGTGTTGTCGATGGGGATTGATGTAAGATGGCGAAAAAAGGTGATAAGATCTGTAAGGAAATTCAATCCGGAGACCATTTTGGACATTGCAACGGGTACCGGTGATTTGGCGATTCAGCTGGCAGATTCGACCACGGCAAAGATTACAGGATTTGATTTGTCGGCCGGAATGCTCAAAATCGGAAAGAATAAAATCGAAGAGAAAGGACTCAGCAATCGGATTGAAATGATTCAGGGCGATGCCGAGAGCATGCCTTTTGCTGATGAATCTTTTGATTGTGCGACGGTGGCATTTGGTGTGAGAAATTTTGAAAATTTAGAAAACGGGTTGAATGAGATTTATCGGGTCTTGAAGCCGGGCGGAAAATTTGTGATTTTGGAGTTTTCACAGCCGCAATCTTTTCCGATGAAACAATTGTATTCGTTTTATTCTAAAAATATTTTACCGAGAATCGGAAAGCGGATTTCCAGGGATGAGCGTGCTTACACCTATCTTCCGGAGTCGGCAAGTGTCTTTCCTTCGGGTGAAAAAATGAAAAATATTTTAAAAAAATCAAATTTCTCTAAAATAACAGATAAAAAACTTACTTTTGGCATTGCAAGCATTTACGAGTGCTTAAAATAATTAAATTAATTTTTCGTTTGAAAGGGTATATGAAAAATTTTCTGGCATTAACTTTATTTTTATTGGCACTTAGTTCTTTCGGTCAATTCCGGCCAAACAACGACATCACATGGTACAGAGATGAGTTTGACGACAAACAGTTTAGTTGGGGGTACTTCCTCGGAACCAATCTGATGGTTTTCAAAGTCGTACCTGATGATCCGGGCATCAGCGAGCAAGGGATGATTTATCTTCGTCAAAGCAATAAAATCGGATTTTCGGTCGGTTTGATGGGTAAAATGAAGCTTTCTAAAAATTTCGATTTAAAAATGGAGCCGGGCATCCATTTTGCGCAACGGGATTTGTATTTCGGAAACCTCACAACAGAAACGGATAGCTTGAGAGAGGTGAAATCCACTTATTTAGATGTGCCGATTCTCCTGAAATTTCACGGAAACCGTTGGGCCAATACGCGGCCATACATCCAGGCCGGATTCGGATACATGGTTAATCTACAATCCAACGAAGCTAAGAAAGAGGACAATCTTCAGGATATTTTTCGGATGAAAACCCATAACCTGAACTGGCAGTTTGAGATGGGAATAGAGTTGTATTTCAAGAAATTTAAACTGACGCCTTCGCTGAAAGGAATCTTCTTGTTCAACAACGAATTGGTGCCAGATAATCCGGATACACCCCCCATGTGGACAGGAACACTCAAATCGCTTTCTACAAGGGCGTTTGTGTTTTCGCTCAAATTTGAATAAAAATTAAATCATAAAAAAATCCCGCTTTTCGGCGGGATTTTTTAGTTGAAAATTATATTGTGAATTAATATCTGTAATAATCCGGTTTGAAAGGTCCCTCCACAGGAACACCGATGTATTCAGCTTGCTCCGGAGTTAGTTTCTCCAATTCAACCCCTAATTTTTTTAAGTGTAGGAAAGCCACTTTCTCATCTAATTTTTTGGGCAGGGTATACACTTTGTTTTCATATTTATCAGCATGATTCCAGAGTTCAATTTGAGCCAATACCTGATTGGTAAATGAGTTGGACATAACGAAACTCGGATGTCCTGTGGCACAACCCAAATTCACCAAACGACCTTCTGCCAATACAATAATGTCCTTGCCTTCAATGTTGTATTTATCAACCTGTGGTTTGATTTCGAGTTTGGTATCGCCATAGTTTTTATTCAACCAAGCCATATCAATTTCAGTATCAAAATGACCAATATTGCACACAATGGTTTTGTCTTTCATCTTTTTAAAATGTTCTCCTCGGACAATCCCGTCATTGCCGGTGGCAGTGATAACGATGTCAGTATTTTCAATCACGGTTTCAAGGCGTTTTACTTCATAACCGTCCATAGCGGCTTGCAGCGCACAAATCGGATCTATTTCAGTAACCGTGACTATGGCTCCAGTTCCGCGGAAAGAAGCAGCGGTTCCCTTGCCGACATCACCATAACCGCAAACCGTCACTCTTTTTCCGGCCAGCATCAGGTCAGTTGCGCGGCGAACAGCATCAACAGCGGATTCACGGCATCCGTATTTGTTGTCAAATTTGGATTTGGTAACTGAGTCATTCACATTGATTGCCGGGATGGGCAGGGTATTTTCTTTTTCGCGGTGATACAATCGTAAAACTCCGGTTGTGGTTTCTTCCGATAATCCGCGTATATTTTTAACGAGTTCGGGATATTTGTCCAAGACCATATTGGTCAAGTCGCCGCCATCGTCCAGAATCATATTTAGGGGTTGGCGGTCTTTTCCGAAAAACAAAGTTTGTTCGATACACCAGTTAAACTCTTCTTCCGTTTCACCTTTCCATGCGTAAACCGGAATTCCGGCTGCTGCGATGGCTGCGGCTGCATGATCTTGGGTTGAAAATATATTGCAGGAAGACCAAGTGACTTCGGCACCGAGTTCTACCAATGTTTCAATCAGCACCGCAGTCTGAATTGTCATGTGAAGACAACCGGCGATTCTTGCACCTTTCAAGGGTTTTTGATGTCCGTATTCTTCACGGAGTGCCATCAGGCCCGGCATTTCAGCTTCAGCGAGTTTAATCTCATTCCGTCCCCATTCGGCCAGAGAAATATCTTTTACCTTGTAAGGAATGTATGCAACATCTGTACTCATATCTTATTAATTTTTCTAAATTTGAACTTTCCAATATTTAAGATTGCAAAGTTACAAACTAATTTATCAAAGCAGAAATGCCATTAATCAATTCTCCATATAATGATGAACTTACGCGAATCGTCTGCTGGAAACTGACGGAGACGGACGAAGATCTGTTGGAATATTTACAATTGAATCCCTATCGGATTATGAAATACATGACACTCTCCGCCAAGCAGGGTAGAGAGTATCTCGGGCTTCGGGCGTGTCTGAAAGCTTTGAATCTGGATTTTGAGGTGTATTATAAAGCGAATGGGAAACCGTATCTTCCGGCCAGTCGCCAGCTTTCCATCAGTCATTCTTTTGATATGGTCTGCATTGGTTTAAGTCAATATTATATAGGTGTGGATATAGAGAAATGCAGGCCTGAAAAAATTTTGAATATCAAAAGGAAATTTATCAGAGAAGATGAAGATGCGTGGATTCCGAAAGCACAGGAAGAAATATATCTTCAGATAATTTGGGGGATTAAGGAAGGGTTGTACAAATTGACCGGCGGTACGCTTTGGAATTTTTTAAATCATTATAAGGTGGAGCCTTTTGAATTAATTGAGAATTCACCCATTCCTTGTTGGATCTCAGATGAAGTGATGAGCCGTAAATTTGAAGCTTATTATACGGTCATTGAGAATTATTTTTTGATTTGGGTATTGAACAAGCATTAGAATTCAATGAAACAAAAAAAGCCATCCGCAAGATAAATTTTGGAAGGCTTTTCTGAATGTTATAAAATGAAGTTTTTTGACTTATTGGATTTTAAATTCAAACGGCATTCTGAGTTGAATACCATTGTATTCTTTTATGGCTTTTAGTTGTTGGTAAATTTCAAAATACTCATCTCCCAATTCTTGTTGTATTTTTAGTTCTTTGCTGTTCACGCCATATTCACTAAGTATGACTTTCCATCCCATCTCTTTGATTGGATAATTTGTAATGGAGTAATCATCAAGATCCGCTTTTGCTGCTGCTGCCATCACTGCATCCTGCAAGTTTCCAAACCGGTCAATCAATCCGATTTTCAAGGCCTGAGTACCCGACCAAACCCGACCACCACCAATGGAATCAACTTGTTCGAAGGTTTGGTTTCTTGCTTCGCTGACATGGTTGACAAAAATCCGGTAAATGTTTTCTGTCATTTCTGTCATGGTTTTGAGCTCATGCTCACTCATGGGTTTGAAAATGGTTTTCAGGAAATTCGCATTTTCATTGGTACTCACGTAATCAGTTGTCAGACCAATATTATTGACTAATTTCTTTGCATTAGGAATCATTCCCAACACCCCAATGGAGCCAGTGATTGTATTCGGGCTGGCAAAAATCGAGTCAGCAGCCATGGATATATAATAACCGCCCGATGCTGCCACATCGCCGAATGAAACCATGATTGGCTT
Organism: Weeksellaceae bacterium; assembly: GCA_041656055.1. Taxonomy (GTDB): domain Bacteria; phylum Bacteroidota; class Bacteroidia; order Flavobacteriales; family Weeksellaceae; genus Moheibacter. The sequence continues at coordinate 25,823 of JBBAEI010000025.1, read as the reverse complement.
GTGTTTATGCAATTCCCGGAGTTCATATAGAATTTCTTCGGAAGCGTCTGCACTTCCTCCCGGAGAATTAACTCTCAGCACTACGGCTTTAATATTTTTATCATTTTTGATGTCCCGAATGGCTTTCTTATAAACTTCGGATTGTATCCCTGAATATCCGTCTCCTTGCGAAATTGCACCGGAAGCATAAAGTATCGCAACCTGATCTTTGGAAGATTGTTTTTTCAGGTTTTCTGTATATTTTGAAAGACTAACCGTGTATTTATCAACTATATCTTGAAGTTTTTCGTCTTCTTTTACTGTTTGCCCTAATTTATTAAGTATAAATTGGTCGTACTCAGGTTCTTGATAAATTGCGTCAATCAAATTGTATTTAAGTGCTGAAGATGGATTGTAGCTGTATAGACTGTCCACATAAGTGTTTAATTGCGCTAAAGGTATATTTCTGGATTTGGCAACATCTTCGGATAAATTATTCCAAATATCTTTGAGTAGTAAATCCAATTGCTCTTTGTTTTCAGGAGACAAATCATCGCGCATAAACGGTTCAACTGCAGATTTATAAGCACCATGACGAATGACTTGAAAATCAATTCCGTATTTATCACCAAAATTCTTAAAAAACATGACCTCCGTACTCAGCCCTTGCAACATGGCTGTACCCAGAGGATTCTGGAAAATTGAATCGGCAACCGAGCTCAATATGTACGCACTCTGACCGGAATTGTGAGAATAGGCATAAATAAATTTACCACTTTCTTTGAAATCCAGCAGTGCGTTTCTTATGTCACTGAGTTGGGTCAAACCACCATAAAATGATTCGGCTTTGATGCTGATACCCTTAATTCTATCATCGGTTTTCGCTTCATGAATGGATTGCAGAATGTCGCTTAAATAAAAGGTGTCAGTTGTTTGGGATGAGAATAAATTAATTTCTTCATCCATTGTACTTTCCTTGATTTGTGAATTAAAGGATAATTCCAATACCGAACCCTCCTTGATGCCACTACTCTGAAATAAACTACCAATCATTGACATTGCGGCAAAAGCACCCAGTACAAAAAATACCAGTAAGAAAGTAAAAACATTTCCAATAACGACGGTGAAAATATTGCCAAAAAACTTTTTCATTTTTGAATATATTTATAATATTGTTCAATATGTCGATGAATACAGTTGTTTTGTTACTTGGATCTAATTTAAAAGATAAAAATAAAAATCTTTTAAAAGCTAAATATTTGATAGAGAGTAGAGTGGGGGAAGTTGTTGCGATGTCAGAAATTATTGAAACTGAACCCGAAGACTACATTTCCGTGCATCATTTTCTTAATCAAACCTTAAAAGTGGAAACGATGTTGTCCCCCATAGAAACGCTGAATATGATTAAAGAAATTGAGACAGAAATGGGTAGGTTGTATTTGGTTGATAGTCAGCGTTATCAGGATAGGTTGATTGATATAGATATATTGAATTTCAATGCGTTGAGGTTTGAATGCAAAATTTTGACAGTTCCACATCCACAGAATTTCACAAGAAATTTCATAAAATTATTAAGGAAATACTTTTAAATTGAATTAATTTATTACATTTGCCCAAACAATTACAACTAAAAAGAAGATAGTCTTCATAAGGAAAATCAAGTAAGTAACCTACCAAAAAATAATCTATGAAAAAAAAATTCCTACTCTGTTTAACGTTTATTTTGTGTATATCATTCAGTTTTGCACAAAGTTCTGGAGATCCTTACAACATTAACGGTCGTAAATATGAAAAATTCACCAATGACCAAAAGCATTTTAATGATTGGTACATTTCACTTTTTGGTGGGATAAATGCACTTCAAAGTTCTGACTTGATTAGTTTTAGACTTTTTGCTGATGGTGAAAAGTTTTTTACGCCTGGATATGATTTAAGCCTTGGTGTTACAAAAGAGGTGACACATGCCGTAGGGCTAAGTTTAATGGGACAATATGGAAAGACAAGCCAAAAAGGTGCTTTAAGAAACAATTATTTAGACTTTCCGGCAGGAACTTGGGTCGAAGCCAAAACCCAATACTTTGGTTTTAGTTTTATGGGGGATTTAAACCTGAGCATGTTGTTCCGAAGAATTGATAACAATTCAAAATTCAATTGGGCATGGCATGCGTATGTGGGTGCTGGATTCTTAGGATATGAAATTGATAGAAGAATGAATCCAGTGAATGGAGAACCTACTCCCTGGGCTGCTGTAAATGATGTAAGCATGAATGATATGTCATTTTATGGACAAATCGGAACAGGTTTAAGACATAAACTCAGCAAGCATTTTGATTTGGAAATGAGATTGATGTATGTACTCTCCGGAGATGAATCTTTTGATGGGTCAGGAGAGTATTCTAATAATGCAACGGGATGGACACTACCAAGTAATAAACCTGACCATGATGATAATATGTTCACATTATCTTTAGGTCTTCATTGGAAAATCGGTCGTCATGATGAGTCACTTCAGTGGTATGATCCTCTAAAGAGATCTACAATTGCTGCTGTAGGTGCTGAAATGACACCTTGCCCTGATGAAGATGGCGATGGGGTTTGTGATTTGTACGATAAGTGTCCACAAACTCCGGAAGGATTGGCTGTTGATGGTGCGGGTTGTCCATTGGATACTGACCGTGATGGTGTGCCAGATTCAATAGATGAATGTCCGACAATTCCTGGTCCTCCGACCAATAATGGATGTCCGCTACCGGTTGTAGAAGTTAGTATTGGTTCAATTGCAACTGTGCTTTCTGACGCCATTCAAGGAATTGAATTTGATTATGACAGTGATGTTATCCGAACTGTATCATATACAAAATTAGATGCCGCCGTTAACATTCTGGAAGCACACCCTACTTATAGATTCTATGTAGAAGGGCATACAGATGCTGCGGGAAGTGTGGTATATAACCAAGGATTGTCTGAAAGAAGAGCAACTTCAGTTGTGAGATATCTTGTAAACAAAGGAATTCCTGCCAGTCAGTTGGTTCCGGTTGGAAAAGGTAAAACAGACCTTAAATGGCCTGAGTGTGATCCGACTTCAAATTGTCCTGCATGGAAAAACCTTGAAAACCGTCGTGTAATCTTCAAACCATTCGGAGAAGCGGTGGAAGGATTAGAATATCAACAATAGAAATACATTAAAGTATAATATTAAAAAAAAAAGGATGTCCAAGTGGCATCCTTTTTTTGTTGCCTATGGTTTTGAATGACTTAGAATAAATTTAGCCCAGCTCAATTCTTCGCAATTGGATAATATAGATATTGAAGTATTATGCAGCTTTACAGCGATGTAGTGCTATGTGTGACTTCAACAGCGTTGAATACTGGAAACAATTAAATATGACAGCTTTTACAATCAGAAATATATTCTTTCAGAGAATATTTTGCTTAGAAAAGTTTATTTATTTGGGGAAATATTAAAAAAATCATTTTGAAACAAAAAGAAATGATTTACCCCTTTTGTTAAAGAGTCTTGGAGAAATTATACTGTAAAAAAAGTAGGGTGAATTGAGATAAACTCAATGTGCTTTTCTGCACCAAACGCGCCATTGCACAGCAAAAGAACCGGGATAATTTCTTCGGATTCTTCGTAGGTCTGAGGCAGCTGAATTCCTTGTGAAATAGTCGCCTACAAGGATTCGATAGTCAGGGCTGGCATAAACTAACTCCGGTGTCAAATCAGGATATTTATCAGCAAATTCACTTCTGACTTTTTCGGCCGCATTCCTGTCTTTGGTATAGAAAATCTGAATTTTATAACCCATGATTTTATTTTGTTTGGCGCATCTTTCTTCTGGTGTCAGCGGAGTAGAAGGAGAAGGGCCTTTGGGAGGTGTACAGTTTTCTTTTTCTATCAGGAATTCTTTTAGTTTTGAATCCAACCGGATTATAAAACTCCCACCGTTGACTGAATCATGGACAACCGTTAGCATCTGCTTGTCTGCCGATAATTCATCCATTATTTCATTTTGGGCAAATGTTGCTCCACAGAAAAGGAGTATTAAGATTGAAAGCTTGTTACGCACCATAATTAAACAACCTGATTATTTTACAAATATAAGTCAGAATCTATATTTACCAATGAATTCAAATAAATTTAGACTTTTGCCTATCCGAAATCTAACGCTGTTTTTACTTAAATATTGAAAGTCTGATGGTTTAACAGATAAATTATTTAGAAGCATTTTAAATTAAATGAAATTCGCAACTTCCTGTCGAAAACGTTATGATTTTGTTAAGGTTTGAGCCTATTTTTGTCAAGTTAAAAAATCGGTTTTTAACATTCATGGTTGAACTCAATGTTTAATAAATGAAGTCAAAACTTTACAGTAAAATTAAATTTCTGGGTGTAGTATTGGTGGTTACCGCCTTTACCTTTTCTTATTCTCAGGATACGCCTAATCCGCAAGATTCACAGAATGAAACCTCGACATCCGAAACTTCCGGCGATTCCGGCGACGAAATTAAAGGAGATTTGGCTCATGGCTTGGAACTCTTTCAGCAACACTGTACGGCTTGTCATAAGATTGATGGTGCCATGGTGGGGCCTGAATTAAGGAATGTCGTTGCTCGTGTCAAAGAAGAAGGAGGTGTAGGCAGACAGTGGTTGCATGACTGGATTAAGGATAATGCAGCGTTGCGTGAATCCGGCGATAAATATGCCATCGAGGTTTACGAGAAAAACAACAAAATCCCAATGTTGGCATTTCCTACTTTGAGCGAGCAGGATATTGACGATATACTGGCTTATACAAGCGATCCGGAAGGGGGGCAAAAATTAGCCGATGAAGCAAAAGCGGCAAAAGCAGCGGCTGCGGCTGAAGCTACGCCAGCGGCTCCAAGTGGTGTCAGTTTGCCAACCGGAGTTATCATTGCCGGTTACATCATTTTAGGCTTATTGCTTTTATTCGTATTACTACGTTTAAGTTCCTTGATAAGAATGATTAGAAAAGGACCTTACGAATACAACCCTGAAGTTGATAACTTAGGAAATTCTTTTGCGAATTTCATCAACAGAAACTCAAAACTTACAGCTGGTGTTTTAGGATTGCTGGCCTTGGTTGCGCTTTATGGGCTATGGATTTTCATGTTCAACATCGGTGTGGACAAAGGTTATCAGCCCCAACAACCGATATATTTCTCGCATCAGGTACACGCAGGTGTTCAGGGAATTGATTGTCAATTCTGTCACTCAAGTGCTAAATATGGAAAAGTTTCAGGAATTCCATCCCCAAATCTTTGTATGAATTGTCACAAATCCATCAACGAATATCGGGGTGATTACTATGAAGAAGAGTTGGTGAGCAGCGGAAGGTTTGCTAATGCTGATCAGGTTAAAGATTTTTATACCGGAGAAATTCATAAAATGTATGATGCGATCGGTTGGGATCCGGAACAGGCTGCTTTCACTGGGGAGCAAAAACCCATTGAATGGGTTAGGATTCATAATATGCCCGATTTTGTGTATTTCAGCCACGAGCAGCACGTTGTGGCAGGAGAACAGGCAATTCTGAAAGCAATCAAAGATCAGACAATTCCAAATTCCAAAGAATTGAATCTACCTGACAACAGTCAAGTATGCTTTGCTTGTCATGGTGATGTTCCGAAAATGGATGAATTAAAAATGGCCAACGACTTTACGATGGGCTGGTGTGTGGAATGCCACCGCAATACAGAAGTGGATATGACCAATGGATATAACAGTCAGTATTATGCCGATCTTCATGAAAAACTGAAAAAGGAATATGGAGAAGGCACCAAAATTACGGTGGATGCCATCGGAGGTTTGGAATGTGCAAAATGTCATTATTAAATATTAAATTTAACAGAGGTATCAATGGCTTCTAAAAAAAGATATTGGAGAAGTTTCGAAGAGTTAAGTAATCCTAATTTATCTCAAGAACTAACAACGAAAGAATTTGTCGATGAGATTCCTGTAGAAGATTTACTGGGAAATGAGAAGGTAATGACTCAGGTGAAAACTTCCAGAAGAGACTTTTTGAAATTATTGGGTTTCAGTACAGCAGCTGTTACATTGGCCGCTTGTGAACAACCCGTAATCAAATCAATTCCTTATGTGGTGAAACCCGATGATGTGACGCCTGGCGTTCCTACTTTTTATGCATCATCCATGTATGACGGCTACGATTATGCCAATGTACTGATCAAAACCAGAGAAGGAAGACCTATTAAAATAGAACCGAACCGTTCAGCCAAATATTTCGGCTCAACCAATACGAGAGTGCAGGCATCATTACTTTCTTTATATGATTCTGAAAAAGTTTTGGGGCCTTTGGTGAGAGAAGACAAGAACTTTGGAACAATTTCATGGGCTGATTTGGATAACAGGGTAAAAGAGAAATTAGACGCAGTCGGAAACAAGAAGATAGTGATTCTAACTTCATCGCTGCCCAGTCCCACTACGCATAAATTGATAGCTGAATTTAAAGAGAAATATCCAACCACAGAACATGTGGTATATGATGCTGTGAGCTATTCTCCGGCATTAGATGCAGCAGAAGAAATTTTCGGACAGCGTGTGCTACCATTCTATGATTTAACCCAATCAGAACTGATTGTTTCCTTCAATGCAGACTTTTTGGGAGATTATAACGGTGGTGGATTAGAACACCAATATGCACAAGCTCGCAGACCCGGTCAGAATATGCTCAGACATATTCAAGTTGAAACCAATTTGTCTTTGACTGGTTCCAATGCTGATATACGCTATCCGATGAAACCGACCGATGTCGAAAGAACACTTGCCGAGGTTTACAATGGATTGACAGGGAGTACTTCAGATGAAGTAGCGGCTGAAATTGTGAAACAAATCAAAAGCAAAGGAAGTAAAGCAGTTGTATTTGCCAACGGCAGTAAAGAGGCGCACAAATTAGCCTATGTAATCAACGGATTGATTCATTCCAATGCGGTTTCAAAATCCAAAGTGAATTTGCTGAAACAATCCAATGATGCTGATTTTAACCAGTTCTTGGCAGATGCCAAAGCCGGAAATGTAGATGTGTTGATTATGCACAACGCCAATCCGGTCTATAATCATCCGAAATCTGAGGAAATAATCCTTGCCCTTTCAAGAATTGGTTTGAAAGTAGGAATGAATGCAAAATTAGATGAAACAGCGAAATTGATGAATCTGATTGCGCCTTCACCCAATTGGTTGGAGTCATGGGATGATTTTCAACCTGCCACGGGAATTTACTCCTTGCAGCAACCGACCATTCAGCGAATTTTCCATTCCAGACAATTTCAGGATTCTTTGTTGAACTGGATGGGATGGGTTGACCCAAATGCGGAAATGGAAAAGGAAATCGCTTCCAAGGAACTACCTATGCCAAAACCGGCCAATCAGCAACCGACTTCTAACTATTATAAATATTTGAAATCCAATTGGGAGTCTTCGATACTTCCAAAAATGGGATACAAATTCAATCAAGCACTTTATAACGGTTACAATGAAACAAATGAATCTGCTGGATTAACCATTATCGGAAATGCTGACGCTTCCAAATTATCCGGCGGAAAAGCCAATGAATGGGAACTTCAGCTTTATACCAAACCAGGAATGGGAGACGGAATTCAGGCCAATAACCCATGGTTACAGGAGTTTCCGGATCCGATTTCAAGAGTGTCCTGGGATAATTACGTAACATTAAACCCGGCTGACGCAGAAAAGCTGAACATCAAGATTTCTGAAAATGCAAACGTTAAAAACGGACGAATGCAGTTTGACGGTGATTATGTAAACCTTAGTTCAGGTGATACGACCGTTGAAAAAGTTCCGGTATTCATTCAACCCGGACAAGCATTGGGGACAATTGGTCTTGCCTTGGGGTATGGACGAAGTCGTGGCGGAAAAGTTTGTGATGGCGTTGGCGTTAATGCTTTTCCGTTGTACAAAAACGGAAATCTGAATGTAACAGATATTAAAATTGAAAGAGCATATATAGGTGAAAAACACGAATTTGCCTGTATGCAAATGCAGAACACATTGATGGGGCGTTATGAGATTGCCCGGGAAGCTACCTTGTCCGATTTCATCAACAAACCGGTTGCAGAGTGGAATAAACAGTCTGTTATGCCGACATGGAGAGGCGTTTCACCCGAAAAAGAAGTAGATATTTGGCGTGCTTTTGATGAAACCATCGGTCCGCATTTTAATATGTCCATCGATTTGAATTCCTGTACCGGATGCGGCGCTTGTGTCGTTGCCTGTCAGGTCGAAAATAACATACCTGTTGTAGGAAAACAGGAAATGAGAAGATCGAGAGATATGTATTGGTTGAGAATCGACCGATATTATTCCGATACAACTCACAATACCCGAACCCAGAAAGTAGCCTTGGAAGGTAAAGATTATCTGAAAGAAGGAGAAAACAGAGAGGCAGCCTTGAAAGGTGCTGAACCAATGACAGAAGCGGATCAGTACAGATTGTTGATTAAACCTGAAGCAGAAAACCCAGATGTAGTTTTCATGCCTATGCTTTGTCAGCATTGTAACCATGCTCCTTGTGAAACGGTTTGTCCGGTTGCAGCTACCTCACACGGTCGTCAGGGACAAAATATGATGGCTTACAACCGTTGTGTGGGAACGCGTTATTGTGCAAATAACTGTCCATACAAAGTCAGAAGATTTAATTGGTTTAATTACGCTTTGAATGACAAATTCAATTACCACATGAATGATGACTTGGGCAGAATGGTACTCAATCCGGATGTAGTGGTGCGTACCAGAGGCGTTATGGAGAAATGCTCTTTCTGTATTCAGAATACACAATCAGCTATTCTGAAAGCTAAAAAAGAAGGCAGAAGAGTAACTGACGATGAATTTAAGGAAACTGCGGCATGTGCTTCAGCTTGTCCTTCCGGAGCAATCGTGTTTGGCGATGTCAATGACAGCCATAGTGAGGTCAAAGCATTGAGCAAGGATAAGAGAGTTTATCGTGCTGTGGAAGAATTGGGTACAAAACCAAATATTTTCTATCACGTGAAAATTAAAAATGCCTGAGCAGGTTAATGTTTAATTATAGAAACAGATAAAAGAAGTATGTCACATCATTACGAATCACCGGTTAGAGATCCTTTGGTTTATGGCAATAAGTCCTATCATGATATTTCTGTTGACATTGCTTATCCGATAGAGCATAAAGCAGGTAAATTATGGTGGATTTCATTTACAATCGCCATGATTACCTTCCTCTTTGGATTGGGATGTATTACCTATACCGTAGGAACAGGAATCGGAACCTGGGGACTTAACAGAACCATTGGATGGGCTTGGGATATTACCAACTTTGTTTGGTGGATTGGTATTGGACACGCAGGAACTTTGATTTCTGCCGTGTTGCTCTTATTCCGTCAACGCTGGAGAATGTCTGTGAACCGTTCTGCTGAGGCGATGACCATATTTGCTGTTGTAATGGCAGCCATTTTCCCTGTCATACACATGGGAAGACCATGGTTGGCTTATTGGGTATTCCCAATTCCAAATCAATTTGGCTCTTTTTGGATAAACTTTAATTCAGCCTTGCTTTGGGACGTATTTGCAATTTCAACTTATTTCTCAGTTTCGGTTGTATTCTGGTACATGGGCTTGTTGCCTGACTTTGCCATGGTTCGCGACCGTGCCACCAAACCGTTTTCAAAGAAAATGTACAGCATCATGAGTATGGGCTGGGGAGGTAAGGCCAAGCACTGGCAGCGACATGAAGAGCTTTCACTCGTCTTGGCCGGATTAGCTACACCATTGGTGTTTTCAGTACACACCATCGTATCTTTTGACTTCTCCACTTCGGTGATTAAAGGTTGGCACTCCACAGTATATCCACCATACTTTGTTGCCGGAGCTATCTTTTCAGGATTTGCCATGGTGCAAACCCTCTTGGGGGTGATGCGTAAAGTGATGCATCTGGAAGATTATGTAACCCGGGGACATATTGAGGTAATGAATAAAATCATCCTTGTAACCGGCGGTATGGTGGCGATTGCTTATGCTTCCGAATTCTATGTGGGATGGTATTCCGGCAGCCGTTATGAAGATTTTACTTATTTCTCACCGGGTGCGGCCGTTGGTCCGTATTGGTGGGCATTCTGGGCGTTGATAGCTTGTAATATTTTAATCCCATCTCTATTATGGATCAGAAAAATCAGAAGGAGTTTCTTTTGGAGTTTCATCATATCCATCGTAGTGAATATTGGGATGTGGTTTGAGCGTTTTGACATTATTGTTGTCAACCTTTCCAGAGACTATCTGCCGGCGGGTTGGACGATGTTTATGCCAACAGTAATTGATGTAGGTACATTTATCGGTACAATTGGATTCTTCTTTGTACTTTACTTACTGTATGCACGTTCATTCCCGGTAATTTCACAGGCAGAATTGAAAACGATTTTGAAAACATCAGGAGATAATTACAAAAAAACACATACAGAAGAAGATCATCATGAGCACTAAAATAATTTACGGTTTATACGGCGATGACGATGATTTGCTGAAAGCGGTGGACGCTTTCAAGAAAGACGGAATCGACATCAAAGAGGTTTATACGCCTTTTCCCGTTCATGGTTTGGATACAGCACTTGGACTGAGAAAAACGAGAATCTCCGATTTGGCTTTCTTCTATGGCGTTTACGGAACTTTATTGGCATCGGTGATGACATGGTACATGATGAATCACGACTGGCCGCAAAATATTGGAGGTAAACCCGCTTTTACCTGGTTTGAAAATATGCCGGCTTTTGTTCCGATAATGTTTGAATTGACAGTATTTTGTGCGGCTCACTTGATGTCATTGACCTTCCTGACCAGAAATAAATTGTATCCGGGAGGAAAAGCACAGAATCCGGATCCAAGAACCACAGATGATAAATTCCTGATGGAAATTGAATCCGATGACGTAGAGAGAATTAAAACAGCATTTATCAATACAGGTGCCGAAGAGGTTACAGTAAGAGATTTAACCACGGTTTAAAAAAAGAGAAATGAAAAAGGAATTCTTATATTTTACATTATTCAGTTTCGCAATACTGATGACATCTTGTTCGGACAAGAAACGCGACCCCAGTATTGTATTTATGCCTGATATGTATTATCCGGTGGCTTATGATCCCTACATGGAAGCGAATTTTGAATATTGGCCGGAAAGAGCTGATAAAAGTTCCAACGTCGGATTGTTTTATTCCAATAACAATACTTCGCTTTGGCCGGTTGAAGGAGCAGTACCAAGGACGGATGAGCAAATGATTCTTCCTTGGGAATTAAGAAATACGCTTGACGATTATAATCGATCAAAACTGATGGTAACTTCCCCGCTTGACCCTTCAAAAAAAGCAGCAAACTTGGAAAGAGGACAAAAATTATATGATCAGAACTGTGCCGTTTGTCACGGTACTGCCGGTGATGCTCAAGGCTCCATCGTGAAAAGCAACGCTTATACAGGGGTTCCGACTTATGCGGAAAGAGAATTATCTGTTGGTTCGGTGTATCATGTGATAATGTACGGCCGAAATGCAATGGGTTCTTATGCTCCCCAGTTGAACGAAGTAGATCGATGGAGAGTTGCAGAATATGTAATGGAAAAATTTAAGGATGTGAGAGTAGCTTCTTCATACGGTAGTCAAACGACTGCACCCGTTGTGATGAACCTGCCTACAGATCCGATGGATGAAAATACGGAGAACACAAATCAATAATATATTAAGGAACAAAGATTATGCAATATACTTTTTCTCCAAGATTGAAAATGGCCTCGCTTGTACTGATAGTTCTCGGTGCCATCTTGTTTGGAATCGGAATGTACCTGAACTGTCAGGATCAGGCTGACCCGAATTATATTACGGATATGGTTAAGAATAATCCCCAAGTTTTTTATGGAGATTATCAGACACTTGAATATCAAGCCTTGAATACGCACGAATCCATGATGCATCATTGGGAAGTACAGGTTCAAAATAGGCCTTGGGCTGCATTTTTGACAGCTGCTTATTTTGCTTTTGGAATTGCTGGTGCCGCTTTATTTTTCCTTTGTGTACAATTTGCTGCCAATGCCGGATGGCCGGTGGTCATTTCCCGTGTGATGGAAGCCATTACAGCTTTCATTCCGATAGGTGGTATCATGGTGCTGATTGTGATTTTTGGGGCTGCTTTTGGAATGAATCATCTGTATCACTGGATGGATCCGAGTCTGACTGACCCGAACAGCCCGCATTATGATATTTATGTGGCATCTAAATCAAAGATTTGGCTGAATGTTCCCGGTTGGATTATCAGAAGTGTGATTTATGTCGTACTTTGGACAGCTCTTGCTGTTTGGATGCGCAGAATCACCAAACAAATGGATGAAGCAAAAGGAGACAGACCTACTTATGAGAAATTATACAAACGTGCTGTAATCTGTGTGGTGCTTTATTCACTTTCAGTACCTGCCATTGCTTGGGACTGGGTGATGTCCTTGGATCCACACTGGTATTCTACATTGTTCATGTGGTATGGCATGGTGAGCCATTTGGTTTCTGCCGTTGCAGTGATTGCGATTATGTCTATTTATCTGAAAAGAAAAAATGCTTTGCCGTTGTTTAATGACAACCACCAACATGATTTGGGCAAATATATTTTCGGATTCAGTTTGCTTTGGACGTATCTGTGGTTTTGTCAGTTCATGCTTCAGTGGTATGCGGGCATTCCGGAAGAAGTACAGTATTTCCAGCAAAGAAATCATCAGTATCCGGGTTATTATTGGATGTTGTTGGTTAACTTCTTGTTGGTATTATTGGTAATGACCAGTTCCAGTATCAAGCGAGTTCCAAAGTTGGTATTTTGGATGTCATTCATTGTTATCGCAGGACATTACTGGGATTTTTATAATCAGATTATGCCGGCTTCTGTAGGTGGATTCCATAATTTCGGTTTCCTTGAAATTGGTGCGGTATTATTGGTTGCCGGTGTATTTACTTATGTGATATTTGACAAGGTGAGTAAACTCAATTTGGAACCGAAAGGAAACCCATTGTTCCACGAATCAAAAATTTACGAATATCCTTTCTGATAAGGAGCTAAATAATTTTACAAAAAAGGAATCCACAGGGGTTCCTTTTTTTATTTGTAAATTGTTCGTTTGAAAATATTGTAGGATGAAATTTCGTTTTAATATCTTTTAGTTTGACTTTAAGCAATGAAAACATTACATTTAACAAAAATTTTATCGATGAACATCCGGGTTTTATGGATTGGACTACTCGCCCTCATGATTATTTCCTGCAATGAGAAGCCTGTCGAACCGCAGTCAGAAACGCCTGAGACGGTGGAAATTGTTGTGGAAAAACCGGTCGTCAATGTCCCAATGAAAGAGGTGACATTAGATTCTGTACAAGCCAACCGTTTGGCGGAGTTGCCTTTTCGATGTTTACAAATCCAATATCCCAACAAAACCGGGCAGGTTTTGAGTGATTCCGCTGATTTGGGAACACCAAAATCTTTGCACCCGGCTTTTTATGGTTGTTTCGACTGGCATTCTTCCGTGCATGGACATTGGACGTTGGTGAAATTGCTGAAAAATTTCCCCCAACTTGAGAAAAATGACAGCATTTTAATGAGACTGAAAGAGAATATTACTCCCCAAAATATCCAAAATGAAATCAATTATTTCAATCGGGAACAAGAGTATGCTTATGAAAGGATGTACGGCTGGAGTTGGTTGCTGAAACTCCAATCAGAACTCAATACTTGGGATACCCCCGAAGGAAAACAATTGGCAGAAAACCTGCGTCCGCTTTCAGATTTGATTGTCTCAAGATACATTGAATTCTTACCAAAATTAAAATATCCAATCCGAGTAGGCACCCATACGAATTCCGCTTTCGGGATGAGTTTTGCTTATGATTATGCGGTGGCTGTCAACAATGTGGAGTTGAAATCGACCATTGAACAAACAGCGAGAAGACTTTATCTGAAAGACAAAAATTGTCCCCTGAGTTGGGAACCCAACGGATTTGATTTCCTTTCGCCTTGTTTGGAAGAAGTTGATTTGATGCTCAGGGTCTTGCCCAGAGATGAATTTACTTTCTGGATGGCAGACTTTTTACCGGAACTCAAAAACCCAAGATTCACCATGAAAACCGCCGAAGTATCCGACCGGGAAGACGGACATTTGGTGCATTTGGATGGCCTGAATTTTTCCAGGGCATGGGTTTTCTATCATCTGTCAAATGCCTTGCCCATCGAATACGGGCATTTAAAACAAGAAGGTGACAAACATGTGGCTTATTCTCTACCGTCGATTACGGACGGAAGTTACGAAGGCGAACACTGGTTGGCGAGTTTTGCGTTGTATGCCTTATCGGAAAGAAATTAAGAGATTTCTATTCTTTGTCTTTCCAATAGGCTAAAATTTCTTGGGCCATTTCTACCAATTGCATCGCAAGCGGTACCGTTTCCACAAAAGGCGATGCGTCTTTGATGGCTTCTTCTGCGAAAAAAATGGATTTTTCTCTAAGGACAATATGGTCTGTATAGAGCAGCGCAAGATTGATTTTTGTTCTTGAAAGACTTAAAAGGTAAGCTGCCGGATTTTGTTCTTCTAATTTCTCATTAAATTTAGAGGGTTTGTTTTTTAAATAAATCGGTTTTTTTAGAATTGAAAAATCAATACATTTGCAAGCGAATAAACAAATCAAAATGTCAGTATTAGTTAACAAAGATTCAAAGATAGTAGTACAAGGTTTTACCGGAAAAGAAGGCACATTTCATGCTGAACAAATGATTGAATACGGCACCAATGTGGTGGGCGGTGTAACTCCTGGAAAAGGGGGAACCGAACATTTGGGAAAACCGGTATTCAATACCGTTCAGGATGCCGTGGACATGGCAGGTGCTGATGTCAGCATTATTTTCGTTCCACCGGCTTATGCGGCAGATGCCATCATGGAAGCCGCAGATTCCGGAATTAAGGTAATTATCTGTATTACAGAAGGAATCCCGGTCGCTGACATGGTGAAAGTTCAAGCTTATGTCGATCAGCGAAAGGCTACATTGATTGGACCTAACTGTCCCGGTGTAATTACGGCAGAAGAAGCCAAAGTAGGAATAATGCCCGGCTTTGTATTCAAAAAAGGCAGCGTGGGGATCGTTTCCAAATCCGGAACCCTTACTTATGAAGCTGCGGATCAAGTAGTGAAAGCCGGATACGGAATTTCTACTGCGATTGGAATTGGTGGAGACCCCATCATCGGAACTACGACCAAGGAAGCTTTGGAGCTTTTCATCAATGACCCTGATACTGACGCTGTGGTTGTCATTGGTGAAATCGGCGGACAATTGGAAATCGAAGCTGCAAAATGGTACAGAGACAGCGGTTCCCAAAAACCGGTTGTCGGTTTTATTGCCGGTCAAACCGCACCTAAAGGAAGAACCATGGGACACGCCGGTGCGATAGTCGGCGGTAAAGATGATACCGCAGAAGCCAAAAAAGAAATGATGAAAAAATGCGGTATCAATGTCGCAGAATCTCCTGCTGAAATTGGCATGACCGTTGCCAAGGTGTTAGGATAAGATATTGAAACTCAAACTACTGAACCCCATTTTGGGGTGCTACTAAAACTTTAAATTATGAAAAGAAAAATCACATTTTTACTTGCAATCGTTTTTTGCATATTATTGACAGAAAACGGTTATGCCCAGGTTGAATATGGTGTCAGAGTCGGTGCCATTCGTTCTAACATTTATGATGTACATGTCAATTCAAAACCTCGCTATGGCTATCAATTTGGTGCCGTAGGATTAATTCAACTTGAAGAAAGTGGAATCCTCTATTTACAGCCTGAAATCGTTTTTTCGGCTCAGGGAGAATTGGGCGGTTATAGGGAAGATGGTAGCCTTGTTGAGCAGAAACAATTCTTGAACTTTGTGAATATACCGATTTTCTTGAAGGTGTTTTTCTCGAGTGCGCCCAATGGTTTTTTTGCGGAAGCAGGGCCGTTCATCGGTTTCAAGATTGCCGACAATATCGAACGATATGCTGAAAACCTCAATTATGAATATAAATCAATGGACATTGGAGGTGCTTTAGGAATCGGATACAGCTTCAACCGTCAGTTTGATCTTTCATTCAGATATTCAAGAGGCTTCATGGATTTGGTTGAAAATGACAATAGGAATTCGACAAACGTAACTTCTATCTTCACCTTGGGATTGGTTTATGTTCTTGATTTCTAATTAATTCGGTTATCAGAATTTGAAATATTCATGTCGGCGAATATTTGTCCCGTACATGTATTTCTGGGGTTTCATTCCTTCTGTCCAATCACGCCCGATCCCACCAACTCATCATCCAAATACCAAGCAGCAAATTGACCTTCGGTAATTGCTTTTTGGGGTACATCAAATTCAATGTACAAACCGGATTCTGCTTTGTGCAAAGTGGCATTCTGTAAGGGTTGTCTGTAGCGGATTCTCACCATCGCTTGCAGGGTCTCATTGGGATTTAACTTCAAATCTTCACGCACCCAGTGGATTTCATCTTCATGAATGAACAAAGCTTTTTTTAGTAATCCGGGATGTTGTTCTCCTTGACCGGTATAAATGATATTTTCTTCCACATCGGTATCCAGCACAAACAAAGGTTCGGGTGTACCGCCAACGCGCAGTCCTTTTCGCTGCCCTTTGGTGAAATAATGTGCACCTTCATGTTTGCCTACAACTTTTCCGGAAGTTTTGTCGTAGTGAAAACCCTCGGCTTCATATTCTAATTTCTCCCATTTGTTGTGAAACACGGGTGCAGCTAATTTGTAAACAGGGTTGTCATTGGAAATTTCAACAATTTCGCCGGTTTGGGGTTTCAATTGTTGTTGCAGAAAATCAGGCAGCCTTACCTTGCCGATGAAACACAGACCTTGTGAATCTTTTTTATTGGCGGTTACCAAATTCTGTTCGTGTGCAATTTTCCTGACCTCCGATTTTTGTAAATCACCAATCGGAAACAGTGCTTTACTGAGCTGTTCCTGATTGAGTTGACATAAAAAATAGGACTGGTCTTTGTTGTGGTCTTTTCCGGTCAGCAGTCTGTAGATCTTTTTGTTTTCGATTTGGATTTCTTCCTTTCGGGCATAATGTCCGGTTGCAACGAAGTCTGCCCCCAACTCCATAGCGGTTTTCAGGAAAATATCAAATTTGATTTCGCGGTTGCACAATACATCCGGATTGGGTGTTCTGCCTTTTTCATATTCTGCGAACATATAATCCACGATTCTCTCCTTGTAAATCTCGCTTAAATCAATGACTTGAAAAGGAATTCCCAACTTTTCGGCCACCATCAGCGCATCCGCACTGTCTTCTACCCATGGGCATTCATCTTCCAATGTCACTGAAGCATCGTTCCAGTTGCGCATAAAAATCCCGATGACATTGTAGCCTTTTTCTTTCAACAAATAAGCTGCAACGCTGGAATCCACTCCACCTGATAATCCTACTACGACTGTTTTCATTTCGGGTGCAAAATTATGAAATTTGAAGTTAGAAGTCAGAATTTAGAAATTAGATTTCATCAATTAATATTTCACAACAATTGGAATTGAATTTTTCAAACAATTGATTTTCAGATTTTTGGTTTGATTAATTGAATGGCGTTAATTCAACTGTAATAATTTGGATTTAATTGCAATAAAATTTTTACCTTGCCCAAATGAATCTCAATCGCTGCGCCTGGGCAAATAAGGACGAAATCTATATTAGATACCACGATGAAGAATGGGGGGTGCCGGTTCGCGATGACCGCAAACAGTTTGAATTTCTGATTTTGGAAGGCTTTCAGGCCGGACTGAGTTGGATTACCATCTTGAAGAAAAGAGAAAATTTCAGAAAAGCCTTTGATGATTTTGATTACAAAATAATCTCCGGATACAATGAAGATAAGATACAATCGTTATTGAATGATAAAGGAATCATTAGAAATCAATTGAAAATCCGGGCTACAGTGACCAATGCACAGGCTTTCATGCGCATTCAAGATGAATTCGGTAGTTTTTCGGATTATATCTGGAAATTCACCCAAGGAAAACCCCTTGTAAATCATTGGAAAAACCTGAGTGATGTTCCTGCTATGACAGAATTGTCCGATGAAATCAGTAAAGATTTAAAAAAAAGAGGTTTTAAATTTGTGGGAAGTACAGTGGTTTATTCCCATTTGCAGGCAACGGGAATCATCAATGACCATTTGACAACATGTTTCCGGCATAAAGAAGTACAATAAAGCAACTATTTAAATAAATTTGCATCTTTAAAGTAAAAATTAAGAAAAATCAAGATTATGAAAAAAATAAAATCAGTAACCATGGCAGCTGTATTCTCATTTACCGCTTTTGGTATTTATAATTGCACCAACAACGAAGGCTTGTTTGAAGGTTTCCCGACGGAGAATGATTACAACAATCTTCAGGAAGTGCATGAAGAACTGACCTTGGCTGACACTTTGAGTTTTCAAATTATTGACCCTTATACAGATACATCTTATACTACCCCGGGCGGGTTGGTATTGAATTTTCCGGATCAAACCGATGAAGGCGCAGCTACGATTAATGCACCTCTAACGGTCAGTGTGATAGAGATTTATAAAAGAGGAGATTTTGTCAGACACAATGTACAGACTTTTGCAAACATGGAGCCTTTGGTTTCCGGTGGTGGATTCTGGATTAGAATTCAAGATGTCACCGGCGCAATTATAGACTACAGTGGAGTTACAGCAATTATGCCTTATAAAACTTCAGCCGATGAATTTTTGGATGCGATGAATCTGTACACAGGAATTACGCAAACCACGCCTTCCGGAATGGTAAATTCATGGCAGACATTTGGGTCGTACAGCCTGACTTTTGATCCGGATGCAGGCGTCAACGGTGAGTTTAGTTTCGATGTTTTGGTCAATCAATGGAACAGTGCTGAAGCTCCATACGATACGGAGAGTACAGAAATGACCCAGATTTCGGTTCAGATTCCCGAAGTAACCGATTTTTCCAATGCAGAAGCATTTTTCATTTCAAATGATTATACGACCATTGCGGCACTGACTTCGGCTGAAGATGGAATGCTGAAATCCTTTCCCGCGAGCATCGAGAAAGACATTACCGGAAAAGTGGTTGTGATAGCGATTGTGGCCGGAAAATTAAAATACGGAATTCAGGAAGTGACTGTCAGCGGAGATGATATATTTGAAGTTCCGGTCGAATTGGGGGAATTGTCTGCGCTGAATGTATTATTGACTTCGATAAATTAATACCATCGCATTGCCCGAAAGTTAAGCTGTTATCAGTTGAATAATCGGTTAAAAAGAACAATCGAAACTGCACTGTGAAAGGTCAGTTTCGATTGTGTTTTTTGCAATAATAATCAATTGGACTAAGCCAGCATATTCACCGGATTCTCTAAATAAGCTACTAATGTTTGTAAAAATTTGGCCCCTGTAGCCCCATCGACAGTTCTGTGGTCGCAAGCCATGCTCAGGCTCATCATGTTTCCGACAACGATTGCCCCGTTTTTGATAATTGGTTTTTCAATGATGGCACCGACTGACAAAATACAGGAATTCGGTTGATTGATAATAGAAGTGAAAGAACTAATCCCAAACATTCCCAAGTTGGAAACCGTAAAAGTACTGCCTTCCATTTCATTGGCATTGATTTTCCGTTCTCTGGCTCTTGCAGCTTTGTCAATTACTTCCGCTGAAATTTCGGTCAAAGTTTTGTAATCCGTATTTCTAATTACCGGAACCAACAAGCCGTCATCAACGGCCACCGCGACCCCGATGTTTATATCGCTGTGTATCAATGTATCTTGTTCTTTCCATGTGGAATTAACCTGTGGATGTTTCCTTAATGCCATTGCTACAGCTTTGATAATGATGTCGTTGAATGATATCTTAGCGTCGGTCAAAGTGGCATTGATGCTTTTTCTCGATTGGATGCAGTTATCCATATTTACATCCACATTCAGATAATAATGGGGTGCTGTATATTTGGATTCAGCCAGTCGTTTGGCAATAATCTTTCGCATTTGCGAATTCGGAATACTTTGATCTTGTCCACTTGGAATAATGGAAGTCGAAGCTGCTGTCGGTTTAGCCGATGCAGCCGGTTTATAATTTTCAATATCTTTTTTAATGATTCTGCCATTGTCTCCTGTGCCTGTAATCAGGCTCAAGTCAATTCCTTTTTCCTCAGCCATTTTTCGGGCAAGGGGAGAAGCGAAAATCCGGCTTTCATCTGCTGTGGTAGAGCTTGTTTTTTCTGATTTCTCAAGCTGCGCTTCCGGCTGTTCTGTTTCTTTAACAGATTCTTCCTTGCTTTCTTTTCCGTAATTGGCTACAATTCCCGAAACATCGGTTCCGGCAGGGCCGATAATGGCAAGAATTGAATTCACAGGAACAGTTTCACCTTCTTTCAAACCAAGATAAAGCACCGTTCCTTCATATTCATTTTCAAATTCCTGAATCGCTTTGTCGGTTTCAATGTCGGCAAGAATATCGCCTTCAGAAATATTATCTCCCACATTTTTATGCCATTTTATTACGGTTCCCTCTTCCATGGTGTCGCTCAGTAGCGGCATGGGAATAATGTTTACATTCTCTGGGATTTCAGCGACCGGAGCGGGTTTGGGGGAAGCTTCTTCATTCTTTTCCGATTTTTCAGGTGCAGTCTGAGGTGCTTCTTTTGAGGCTTCAACTGTTTTTTCTGGAGAATATTTTTCGTCCTTTTCCCCGATGACCGCCATCAAAGTATCTACGGGTGCGGATTCTCCTTCTTTCATTCCTTGAAAAATAAGATAACCGTCGAATTCGCTTTCAAATTCCTGAACGGCTTTGTCGGTTTCGATATCGACTAAGATGTCCCCTTCCGAAACTTCATCTCCAAGCTTTTTGTGCCATTTCACAACGGTTCCCTCTTCCATGGTGTCGCTCAAACGCGGCATCGTAATTTTCTCAGCCATAATTTTATATCTTATCTATCTGATCAATGAACGGATAATCCTTTTGAGAATAATTGTATTTGTACATAAAATCCAGTGTTGGAACATCTGATTCCTCGGCAAATTTTTCACATGCTTCGATTTCTTTTTTCACCTCTTCCACAATGGCATCCAATTGTTTTTGGGTTGCATATTTTTTGGAAAGCAGTGTATGCTGTATCAGCAAAATCGGATCTTCATCTTTATGTGCATCTACTTCCTCACGGGTTCTGTAAGGTTCTGCATCCGACATGGAATGTCCACGGTAGCGATAGGTTTTAATTTCTAACAATGTAGGGCCATCGCCTTTTCGCGCTCTTTCGATGGCTTCATAAGCAGCTTCGGCTACTTTCACGGGATCCATTCCGTCCACCGGTGCAGAAGGCATATTGTATGCCAATCCCAATTTATAAATTTCATGTTGATTGGAAGTTCTGTCCACAGATGTTCCCATTGCGTAACCATTGTTTTCACAAACGAAAACCACCGGCAATTTCCAATTCATTGCCATGTTGAATGTTTCGTGCAAAACCCCTTGACGTGCTGCGCCGTCACCAAAGCAACAGATGGTTACGCCATCTCGTTTGTGGTATTTGTCCGCAAAAGCGATGCCCGCACCCAATGGAATTTGACCACCTACAATGCCGTGTCCGCCATAAAAATGATGTTCCTTATCAAAAATATGCATGGAACCACCCAAGCCCTGAGAAGTTCCGGTAACTTTACCCATCAGCTCCGCCAATACACGCTTGGGGTCTGTACCCATCGCCATCGGCCATACATGGCAGCGATAGGCGGTGATGACTTTGTCGGTTTCAGGATTCATCGCATGAAGAAATCCGGCCGGAATCGCTTCCTGACCGTTGTATAAATGTAGAAATCCTCTGATTTTTTGTTTTAAATAAAGTGATCTGCACTTGTCTTCAAACCTTCTCCAAAACGTCATGTCTCTGTACCACTGAAGATAGATGTTTTTTGTAACTTTTTTCATAGAACAATTCGTTAGGGCAAATTTACTCGTTAATATTTATTTTACAAACCAATTCAAATTAAACTGCTG
This sequence comes from Weeksellaceae bacterium, assembly GCA_041656055.1. GTDB lineage: Bacteria > Bacteroidota > Bacteroidia > Flavobacteriales > Weeksellaceae > Moheibacter. Next base: position 3,738 of record JBBAEI010000025.1, on the reverse strand, counting down.
TTGTCGAAATGCAATGGCAAAAGTGCACTGCACGACGGAATGATAATGACAGCATCTGAACGATTGTGAAGCAGAATTTCAATGGGTTGATTTTGAATGATTTCATATTCTAACAAAGTTTGTCTGCACAAACCACAGGGCGATGCATCCAAATCAGTATCTAAAACCGAAACGGCTAACATTTTTTTGATTTGATTGGGGAAATTTGCGTGTACATAAGAAAGCAAGGTTCTTTCTGCGCAGATTCCAACGGGATAGGACGCGTTTTCCTGATTATTTCCTGTGATGATTTCACCGTTATTTAGGAGTACAGCGGCCCCAACATGAAAATTTGAATAAGGCGCATAAGCATTTTTTGCAGCTGTTATTGCGCATTGAATCAGTTTTTTACGAATATCATCCAAATCTTCTGTGGAATCATATTTTGTGTATTCAAAATTGAAATTGATTTTTCTCATCTTTAATTTTAAAAAGGATAGGCAAGTTAGAAATTATTCTTAACTTTTTCAACTGAAAACGAATTCCTATGCTAACGAAAGTTTACGGCAGTGCAATTTACGGAGTTTCTGCCCGGACAATTACCATCGAAGTCAATGTAGATACAGGTGTCGGTTATTTTTTAGTCGGTCTGCCCGACAATGCCATCAAGGAAAGTAATTTCAGAATCAGCACCGCACTTTTGAATACCGGATTCAAAATTCCACGAAAAAAAATCACGATTAATATGGCACCGGCCGACCTGCATAAGGAAGGCTCAGCTTATGATTTGACCATTGCAATGGGGGTGCTGGCCGCTTCCGAACAAATTCAATCCGAAGGTATTTCGGATTATCTGATTATGGGAGAATTGGCTTTGGATGGCGGAATTCGCCCAATTAAGGGGGTGCTTCCCATTGCGGCACAAGCCAGAGATGAAGGTTTCAAAGGATTTATTTTACCAAAACAAAATGCCAAAGAAGCTGCTGTGGTTCATGGCTTGGAGGTTTTGGGAATCGAGAACATCTCCGAAGTGATTGACTTTTTCAATGAAGGAAAAGCGATAGAACCAACGGTAATCGATATTCAGAAAGAATTTTATGAGCAACTGAATTCCTTTCCCTTTGATTTTGCAGATGTAAAAGGTCAGGAAAATGTGAAACGCGCATTGGAAATCGCTGCTGCGGGCGGACATAACATTATTCTGATCGGACCCCCGGGAAGCGGGAAAACCATGTTGGCCAAACGCATTCCATCCATCCTCCCGCCACTGACTTTGGAAGAAGCTTTGGAAACGACTAAAATTCATTCTGTTGCCGGGAAATTAGGAGAGAATTCTTCGCTGATGACCGTGCGACCTTATTGCTCGCCACATCACACGGTTTCAGATGTTGGGCTGGTAGGCGGCGGTTCTTATCCGCAGCCGGGTGAAATCTCTTTAGCGCACAATGGGGTGCTTTTTCTCGACGAATTGCCCGAATTTAAAAGAACGGTGTTGGAAGTTTTAAGACAGCCATTAGAAGACAGGGAAATTACTATTTCAAGAGCCAGATTTACAGTGACCTATCCGTCGAGTTTCATGTTAGTAGCTTCTATGAATCCAAGTCCGAGTGGGTACTTTCCCGATGACCCGAACAATACTTCTACCTTGCAGGAAATGCAGCGATATATGAATAAAATTTCGGGTCCCTTGATGGACAGAATTGATTTGCACATCGAAGTCAGCCCGGTTCCATTCAAAGATTTGTCGGCGGACAGAAGCGGAGAAAAAAGTATTGAAATCAGAAAAAGAGTGGAAAATGCACGGAAAATTCAGACACAGCGTTACAAGGATTTGCCCAACATCCATTACAATGCGCAAATCGGCCCCAAACAATTGGATGCATATTGTTTGCCCGATGAAGCCGGCAAGAAACTCATTCAAACTGCCATGGACAGGCTTGGGCTTTCCGCCCGGGCTTATGACCGAATTCTGCGGGTTGCAAGAACCATCGCTGATTTGGAAAACAGCGAAGTTCTCCAAAGTACACACATTGCGGAAGCCATTCAGTACCGGAGTTTGGACAGAGAAGGCTGGGGGCTGTGATTTTTTTCGATTTTAAATTTTTTCAAATAAAATGCGCAGTGTAACATGAGTAACATTGCCCCATGATTTTTTACCGAACTTTGCAGCATAATTTTATAATATGTTTGGATTATTCAAATCACTTTTTGGTGAAGCAATTGAAGAGGTTCGGGAAGCACTGAAGCAAAATGCATTTTTGGTAGATGTGCGAACTCGTTCGGAATTTGATGCAGGCAGTGCGAAAGGAGCTGTAAACATTCCGCTCGATAAAATCGAAAGTCAACTTAATCAATTTCAAAATAAAAATGGAATTGTGGTTTTCTGTCAAAGTGGTGCCAGATGCGGGCAAGCCAAGCGGATTTTGGAATCGCACGGCATCAATAATATCATCAATGGCGGAAGTTTACAGAATGTGAAGAAAGCACTGAATGATTAATTATGAAGAAAATATGAATTTAGACCAAAAATTCTGGAATCACCACTGGGAGAAAAGAGAAACAGGTTGGGACATCGGGCAGCCTTCGCCACCGATTACAAAATTCATGGACGATTATACCGACAAAAATGCAGCAATTTTGATTCCCGGATGCGGAAATGCTTATGAGGCAGACTATTTAACCGAGTTGGGATTTACGAATATTACGGTTTTGGACATTGCGCCGAAAGCAGTGGAATTATTGGAGAAAAAATTTCAAGGCAGGGATGCCATCCAAATACATTGCGGAAATTTCTTTGATTTTGAAGGAAGTTTTGATTTGATAGTCGAACAAACTTTTTTTTGTGCCATTCATCCTTCGCTTAGAAAAAATTATGTGGAGAAATCTTCCGCTTTGCTCAAGCCGGACGGTCAAATCGTAGGGGTTTTATTCAATCGGGAATTTGACCTTCAGAGACCTCCGTTTGGGGGAAAGGAATCCGAATACAGAGAATTGTTCGGCTCCCGTTTTGATATTTTGAAAATGGAAGATTGCTACAACAGCATCCGCCCAAGGAGGGGAACGGAGCTTTTCATAAAATTAAAAAACAGATCACAATGACAAATTATATCAAAAAACATTTGCTTTTAATCATCGGTGCGCCGATTGGTGCTTTGGCCGGATTTCTTTATTGGAAACATATCGGCTGTCTTTCAGGGAGTTGTGCCATAACATCTGATCCGATTAACAGCACGGTTTACGGAGCAGTGATGGGAAGTTTGTTGTTTTCAATGTTTCAAATTGAAAAAACAAAACATCAAATCAAAAAAGAAAAAAAATGACATTCAATGAAATAACCCAACAGGACAAACCAGTCTTAGTGAATTTCTTTGCCACTTGGTGCGCCCCATGTGCAATGATGGCACCCATCCTCGAGGAGGTTAAAAAAAGGGTCGGCGGGAAATCGGACATCATCAAAATTGATGTGGATAAAAACCCAAATGCCGCAGCAGCTTTTAAAATCAGGAGTGTTCCATCGTTGATGGTTTTTAAGAAAGGTGAAATGATGTGGAAACAGGCCGGCTTGATGTCGGCAGATGAAATAATTCAAAAACTGAATCGCTATATGGATGTCTGACCGACATGAATTTTTTAGTTTAATCTAAAGAATTCCCCGAGGCTTGCCTCGGGTTGTAGACAAGGAAAAGTTTGAAAAACGGATGGTTTTTCATAACGCTTTGAAAAAGCGTATATTTCGCGAGTGAAGGATGAACATATCTA
>JBBAEI010000024.1:0-53452 GCA_041656055.1 Weeksellaceae bacterium | reverse complement strand
GTTGTGAATTGCTTTCAAAAATTTGTAATTTTACAGGGTTTGATTCCAACTATTTTTGGAGCAATTTCAAACCCAGAACAGTTGTGAATTGCTTTCAAAAATTTGTAATTTTACAGGGTTTGATTCCAACTATCCGATTGGTTTACCTTCTTCAAGTGCCGTTGTGAATTGCTTTCAAAAATTTGTAATTTTACAGGGTTTGATTCCAACCACAACGGGAACGCAAATCATTGAGAATGTGTTGTGAATTGCTTTCAAAAATTTGTAATTTTACAGGGTTTGATTCCAACACCATAAAGCGATGGTCTTGACTGATTCTGGTTGTGAATTGCTTTCAAAAATTTGTAATTTTACAGGGTTTGATTCCAACTCTATTTCGTGCAAGCTCGTTTTGTCATCCGTTGTGAATTGCTTTCAAAAATTTGTAATTTTACAGGGTTTGATTCCAACTGTTTTTAAATTAAATTGTTAAGCCAAACAGTTGTGAATTGCTTTCAAAAATTTGTAATTTTACAGGGTTTGATTCCAACATTAAAAATGTTAATCCGACACCCGATAAAGTTGTGAATTGCTTTCAAAAATTTGTAATTTTACAGGGTTTGATTCCAACCTTGAAAGACATTAATTATACCCTGTTTTTGTTGTGAATTGCTTTCAAAAATTTGTAATTTTACAGGGTTTGATTCCAACCTTCAATGTCGTATTTTATAGACCTGTGAAGTTGTGAATTGCTTTCAAAAATTTGTAATTTTACAGGGTTTGATTCCAACTCTGTTATACGGCTTCCTCTCCCCGTCATTGTTGTGAATTGCTTTCAAAAATTTGTAATTTTACAGGGTTTGATTCCAACCACATAGACAAGCTCGCTCACTATGCAATAGTTGTGAATTGCTTTCAAAAATTTGTAATTTTACAGGGTTTGATTCCAACGCCAACATTGTGGAGATAAAAAACAAATACGTTGTGAATTGCTTTCAAAAATTTGTAATTTTACAGGGTTTGATTCCAACCAACTTGAAGCTTATCTAAATGGGCAATTCGTTGTGAATTGCTTTCAAAAATTTGTAATTTTACAGGGTTTGATTCCAACCTCAATTCAATCCCACTGTTCACAAGGCTTTGGGACGAATCAATCCAATCAAAAAAAACAGTCCGAAAAAGCATCGGACTGTTTTTTTATTGTTGTTTTTTCGTTTCTGATGTTGCGAAAGTAGCCTCAAAACAGTTCCAATTGTTGGGGCGGAGCCGGCACATCGGCTGTTTTCTGTGCAAAAAATATTTCCATTTGTCCAAATTGTTTGTCCGTAATCGACAATATCCCGACTTTTCCGAGTTTGGGCAAATGAGATTTTGTGCGTTTGATGTGAACTTCGGCGTTTTCACGGCTTGGACAATGCCGCAAATAAATTGAAAATTGAAACATAGAAAATCCGTCGTCCAACAGTCTTTTTCTGAATTTTGTAGCCGCAGCCCTTTGTGATTTGGTTTCGGTCGGCAGATCAAAGAATACGAGTACCCACATGATTCGGTATGCATTTAAACGGTTTTGTGGCGTCATCTATGAAAATTTAAGTCATCATCGGGTAACGAATCACTCTCAATTCTCCTGTAAAACATTTGTAAAGTGAAGAAGTTGTGCTGCTGACTGCCACCATCAATGGACGCAATTTTTGCATCATTACCACATCGCAGCTCATCACTTTCAGCAATTCCGCTTTGATTTCTTTGGTCAATTCCTCGGGTCGGGAAGGTGAGGAATACAAGCGATAGACCAATTCGTCCACATAAGGTCGATACGGTTCCATAATATCGTCTGCCAGACAATAAGGATTGTATTTGTTGCGATGAAAAATCCCGAGGGTCGGGTTCAATCCTGAACTGACCAAGGCCCGGGCAACCACGCTTCGTACAATGGAATAGCCGTAGTTCAAAAAATTGTTGGGTGCCTCTCCTTCTCTTTCCCGAATGAATTCATCAAACATTTGTTTCCAATAATATTGTGCGGCGATTCCTTCCATGTTCGTGCTGTCACCGGATTTGACGGAATTCAAATAGTCGGTCATCGTTTCGTGTGGTTTTCCCAATTTTTTGAGCAGCAACATTTGTTGACTGATTTTGGCTTCCACGGTTTGTTTCCACAATTGTTTTCGGAGCGGTTCTGAGACGCTGAGCTGTGTTTTCAGCCTTTCGGAGTGTTCTACATGGCCGGCCATGGGCAGCATCAATCCAAAGGGCAGATGTTGTGCGTCGCAGCTGATGATGGCGACATTATTTCCCTGTAAAGCTACCACCAACTGATGGCTCAGGGTGATTTGATAATTGTCCAAAACCAGAAAACCCAAATCCTCTACCGGAACGGAGCCTTTTGTTTCCTTGGTTTCCGGGTCTATGATTTGTAATTGATTGTCTTTTAGCTTCAAATAGGCAGGATTTCCGATGTAAATGGTTCGTTTGAGCATGGTTTTTAGTTTTTAAGACTCTAAACTTTGGAAAAGTTTTTAGGAAAAAACATCTATCATCAGCTCATTTACCTCTTCAATATCAAAACCATAAACATCATCATAGGATTTTCCTTTGGGAATTCCAGCCCACTCGAGCAATTCTTTTTCTTCGGCATTTTTTCGTTTTTTTTCAGAAACTTCCAACAACTCGTAAAAATCCCAAAGCCCCCCGCAATCTTCTATGGGTGCAGCATTTTCTCCTTTGATACATTTTGGATACAGCACTTCTTCATCGGGCTTCTTTAAAACGGTTATGGTGTGTTCCCAACTATCTCCAAAATCATAAATGTAGTTCATCTTTTTAAGTTGTCCGTTAAAAAAATCGGACAGATATGTCTCCTCTGCTTTATATTTCCTATATCTTCGGTAACTCGGAAAATCATCTTCATCGTCTAAACCGATGTAGTCACTTGCGAAAAAAGCCCCCAAATTGAACTGATACAAGTGTATATTTTCCCAATTCATAACACATTGAATCACAATATGCAATTCGTCGAAATTGAAATTTTCCGGAACAATGACCGTTCTAGTAATTTTTGGGTCAGTGTTTTTTAATTCTATTTTTAGTTTATGCGCCATTATTGCTTTTTTTATTGTTATAGTATTTTAAGTGAACTTCATTGTTTGTAAGGATTGATAATTCTTGTTCTCTTTTCATACATCTGATTATGTTGCAAATCTCTTGAATATAAAATATCACAATTATTAAGAATTGCATCTGCTATTATTATAGAATCTGGCAACGAACAATCATATCTCTTGATAAGAAAATATGCAAGACTATAGGCTTCTTTATTACATTCATTTAATCTAATAATTTTAAGAATATCATTCCCTAAACCTAACACATCAGTTTTCGACATTTTTCTGAATTTAATTATATGTATAAATTCAATAAAAGCAAAATGAGAAACGCATAAATTATCAAGCTTTAGAATTTCTATAGAAATATTCTTCAATAACAAGTCTTCATTTTGATGTGCATAAATCAAAATATTTGTGTCAATTGCTGCTTTATTTATTAAATATTTTTTCAATTAAATCAGATTTAGAAATTAAATATCCTAATCTATCAAATTTTATTTTTTCAATCAATTCTTTTTCTTTAGTAAGTTCAATTTTGTTCAGTTGTGAGTATTCTATTTTATTTACTATCACAGTCGAAACTGTTTGAGGGATTACATACAATCTATTTCCAGTAAAACTTACTATTTTATAAATTTTATTAACGTTTATATTATTTTTATCGAAAATTTCTCCTTCCTCAGGAATATACACCAAATCATTCGGCGAAAGACTGAACAGCAAACGATGTGATTTTTCATTTGTTTCAGGTACTGAGTTTAATCCCTGCTTTTGTCTTTCAATGACAACATTCAATGGAATGGTATCATAGCTTCGTTTTCCGTTTTTATCTTCGTAAACTCCAAAAAACAAATTAGTTCCCTTGGCTGCTTCAACAAATTTTGAAGTTTTATTACCAGTTTCTCCTAATGGAAACTTGCTTCCTTGTTCGAAAACTCGTACTTTCAAAATGGGTTGATGCTGCTTTCCTCCATTAAATTGTGCTATGTTTTTATTCATTTCTTCAATTCCTTCAGGAGAGAAAGCCAGTTCCGGACTTCCTTTTACTTTTAAATAATTCAATAGAATTTTTTGAATTCCAGTATCTGTAATGGATAAAATTGACTTTTCGTTAAACGAAGTATCTAATGATTTTCTGGTAGCAGTCAATATTTTCCCTTTGGAAACTTTAACTCTTGGTAAATTTACTAATCCAGAAACTGTTTCCTTATGAAGTGGCTTTCTTATCGCCCAATTCACACCTTCTTGTTTAACTTTTACTTTTTTTCCGTCAACAATTTTTTCATAATAATTGGTAGCTTTATTGATAACACGAAGATTTTGCTTGAAACTAATTACTATTTTGTTTAATTCATTTTTTGCATCTATCGTGAAATTATCCCAAGGTTTTTTAAACTCAGTGAATCTATCTTTTAGGTTTCCATCCTTACCCGGCCATTTTTCTGTATGACGTAATTTATGTTGTAAATCGTAACGCTCATTTTTAGACTTTGCGTGTTTGTTGTTCAGTAAATTTACGTGGTCACGCGTGGCGCAAGCTATAATTAATGCATCTAAAGCATGGTGACGATGGTCAATTCTTTTCTTTTGAAAGCCTTTTGAAAGTTCGATGGGTACAGTAGGCAAATACTTTTGATGTTTTTCATTCCAAGATGTAAAATCATTAGATTTTGTTAATTCATTCATTCGTTCAAAACGAGGCAATATTAAATCGTTCCAAACATCATTTAGCCCCCAGTCTTGTTTTAATCTATTAGTAATTTTGCCATTTCCAGGAATTAAATTTTTGGAATTTATTCCTTCATCATCTTTATCTGAACGAACAATATTCGATAATACATTAGAAATAAATTTGCTGATATATCGAGTGTCATTCAATTGACGTTCAATCATTTTTTCTGGAATTTCTTCAAGTAGTAATTTATTTCTTTTCGATCTATTCTTTTCATAATGACTTTTCACAAAATCAATGTATGCTGTTTCTGAGAGTATTTCTACTTCTCCAAAAACAGTAGAAACCCTTCTTCCAAAATTGTTTTTAATAAATTCTAAACCAAGCTGTTTGTCCTTCAAACTATTAACCTCTGCTTCACAAATTATTTTATTACTAAAACTATCATCAAAATAGCGGCTTTGAGGAATAATATGCTCAATTTCATACGCAGAAGTAAAAAGTTTGCTTAACGGAATTGGTCTTCCCGTATAAGGAGAATGGAATTTTTGTTCCAACCATAATTTATATCGTTGAATTTCTGACTTGGTTGGTTCAGATTTTTTACTGATTTTCTCCATTTCATCCGGAATAGTAATACCAGAATTTAATACACCATCTTCATATATTTTCAATGCTTCTTGTTGCATTGGAGAATAAGGTCGCACATTTTCAATGGATTCATCATTCATCAATTCTTGAAGAATTGCCTTGATACGAAGATTTGTCGATTCGTTATCAGAAATAACACTTGTTAATCGCTTACGTTCGTCGGCAGTGTTTTTCATTTCTCGACCTAATTCAATATGAATTTCATCGAAATAATCTTTTGCACCTTTTCCATATTTCGTCCAAATATCCTTAACAACTCGAAGTGTTTCAGTCACAACTTGTTCAACAATCGGGTTTCGCAAAGAATGTTGCTTAAAATCAGTCAAATATTGTTGTAAATCTGCAACTGAATTCCATTTACCTGCAATATTTGCTTCTGAATGTCGATCGTAAACAATGTATTGAGCCAACCACAATTGTAAACCTTGAAAATCCGTTTCAGTTTCTAATTTGAGTTTTTCTGCTTTTTCTCTTATCAACAATCTTATTTTCTCATCATCAACACCATTGATAATATTATCAATTCGGATTTTAGTTTTATCGTCAATTAAATCCCAATTCCAATATTTTCCAACTCTCAATAAGGGAAGTAATTTTTTAATAGCTTTTTCAGAATAACTTCCATAATCACTATCAAACGGCTTGAATCTTTTAAAGTTTTCTGAAAATGATTCCTCATCCAAATTATATTTAGTAGCAAAAGAGTTTAATGCTTTTTCAAACTCAATTTTATCGGTAACGGAATAAATGATATGCCATAAATGCTGTTCAATTTCTCTTGTTAAAAAATTAGCTGGAATATTTTCTACTTTTGCCAATCTCTTTCTTATTTCAAATCCAGTTTCATTCATCGGATAGAGTTTTGACTCATCTTTTTCGGAGTCATAAACATAGTTCCAACGATACTTTCCGATTTCTTTTTTTAATGCATCTTTGAACGCTTTACCTTTTGCATTTGGATATTTTTCTTTTACTAATGGTTCAACGAAATAAGTAAGAATATCAGTGTGATTTACTTCTTTTTGGTTCATTAGAAATTCAAAAAGAGCTTCTAAATCCTCAACTTTATTTATAAATTGATCCGTAACATCTTTATCGTCCTCTTTGGTATAAATTTTCAAATTATACAACCATTGCCAAACTCTAAACTCTTGATAGTACGGGTTGGATTTCGGAATAGCTTTTAGATAAACGATTTGCTCATTTCCATCTTTATCCTTTATATTTCTATATTCTAAAGAACAATTTGAAATGGTTGACTTTTGACTTCGCAAAGGTCTCTGATAGAAAATTATATCATTTATAAATAGATGAAGAAAATCACGACTGCTTAATTGAAATTGATGCGCTTCGTTATTTCTGTATAGTTCACGAACGCAATCATTATACAATTCATTGGAGAATAAACCAGGTTGTAATTCAATTTGCTTTTTTAGGATTTGCTTTAATTCAGCTTTATAAAACTTACGCTCAATGGTTCTTACTAACTTTCCTCGTATTTTTTGAGTTGGATTATTTAAAAGAGTGTCATAAATATATGCGCCGACTGTTTTGTTAGAACTATCTATTTCTTGTTCGGTTTTCTTTTTGATTAAAGTCCAGTCATCTTCTTTAGGAGCTCGAAAACTACGTTTTACAACACCTTCTTTGTCCAACTTCTCTGAGCCGTCTTCATTTATATCAGTCGTGACTATGAAATCCCGTGTTTTATCTTTCCAATCATCCAAAGGTGTTTTACTCAAACGCCTATAAATCCAGCCATTTTCTAAGTGCAAAGAATACCAGGTTTCTCCCTTTTTGTTAGGTTGTTCATCGGCTGCTACATCTACAATTCTTAACGAGTGAAATTCTACTTTTTTGTTGGGATTCTCTTCCTCTTCTTCACCTCTTAATTGGTAATAACCTCTTTTTTGATTGAAATTCAGAATTATCCATGCCAATTCTTGAGATGATATTTTTTGAGACAATGCTTTTTTTCGGAGATAATAAATTGTCCAATCATACGGAATTCGGGTATCTTGTCCTTTTGCTTTGAAATCAGCAACCATTTCTGTAAAAGAATCTTGAAATAAAAATTCAAATTTTTCATTATCATTTTTTTTCCACGCCAATTTAGGTTCAGTTTCAGCTTTGAACTGCCCCAATCGTTTCTCAAAATCTATTTGTTGAGCGTAATGCTCCGGTAAGAAACCTAAAATATTAAGAACTCTGTGCAGTCTTTCTCTACGAAGAAGATGTCTTTCTCTCAATCTTCTAACTCCACGATAACCCGTTCTTTCTGCTGTTTGTGATATCGAACTACCCTCTGCAAATTTACCTAAAGTACCTGCGTCCATCGGAATAATCCGACTTCCCATTCCAAGGATTTCACCTTGTTTACTCTCAAAATCTTGTTTGATTAGAGTCCAACCAATAGAGTTGGTTCCCAAATCCAATCCTAAAATTGTTTTTTTGCTCATAATTCCAAAGTTTTAATAATTAGTAAAAAGAGGAAACAATGGACAACGAAATACTTCGTTTTGCCTTTGTTTCTTAAATTTTGGGTAATTTAGAAAAAATATTCTATTTTTGTCTTACAAATTTTGAAAGCAATTCACAATAAGGATTATTCCGTTGTGAAAACATTTGGGTTACCTCTTGTCCATAATCAGGAGGTTTTTTTATACCCAAATGTTTCAGCGAATACTTTTTAAAAGCATTATTGATGAGCTAAAACTTTACTACTGTGCACTCGAAAGTTTGCCTCGTTTTTATTTGTAAATGTTTCACGAACACCTTATAAAAACAAAAAAACTTGTGCGCTAAAACATTTAGCGCCTCGACTATCTTCGGTTTTTTTTATTCCTTAAAATAAACCCGTTTGACCCGCGATGAAATTGACGTCAGAACTTCATAAGAAATTGTATCCATGGATTTTGCAACATCAGTGGCTGTAGGATTTTCGCCAAAAATGATTACTTCATCGCCTTCTTTGCAGATGATGTCAGTCACATCCACCATCAGCATATCCATGCAAATCGCCCCCACAATCGGCACAAGTTGGTCATGAATATTTACACAACCTTTTCCGTTGCCCAACACCCTGCGGATACCGTCTGCATAGCCAACCGGTAGCGTGGCAATTCGGCTTTTTCGCTCCGCCTTGTACCTCCTTCCGTAACTCACGGTTTCGCCTGGTTCAATTTCACTGATTCTTGAAATTACAGTTTTGAAAGTGATTACGTTTTTCAATTGTTTTTGAATCTGCGGATCATCGGAAAAACCATACATCCCGATTCCCAATCGAACCATATCATATTGGTGCTCCGGGAAATGCACCATCCCCGGAGAGTTCAATGCATGTTTTATCGGATTGATTTCCAGGGCTGAACAAATCTTATCATACGCCTCATCAAAAGTCTTTAATTGCTGTAACACAAATGCTTTTTCCTCGGGAATATCCGCTGTGGCTAAATGGGTAAATATGGATTGAATCCGGATGGATTTTTCAATGCTGAGAAATTCTATGATTTCATCCAACTCATCAGGTTTGAACCCCAATCGATTCATTCCGGTATCTATTTTCAAATGAATAGGATAGGGTTCTGAAATGGATTTTTCTTTCAGGATTTTCACAAACAGATTCAGCACACGCAAACTGTATAATTCCGGTTCGAGTCGATAATCAATTATCGGTGAATAGCTGCTCTGTTCGGGATTCAGAATCATAATGGGCATGCTGATGCCGAGTTTTCGCAATTCCACACCTTCATCTACATAAGCTGCTCCGAGATAATCAATCTGCTGATGTTCAAGCGTATGCGCCACTTCAAAACTTCCTGCACCATAGGCATTGGCTTTGATCATCGCCATCAGTTTAGTTGTGGGCTTGAGTCGACTTTTGAAAAAATTCAGGTTGTCCACCAGTGCCTGTAGATTCACTTCCAGCACCGTATCATGCGCCTGTTTTTCTAAAATGGCCGAAACTTTTTCCAATTCAAAAGGCCTGGCTCCTTTCAGTAGAATCGCTTCATTGTTGACATTCATCAAGTTGATGGTTTTCAAGAAATCATCTGTGGTTCTGAAAACTCTGGAATCGACCTGAAATAGATTTTTATATTGGGGAATGAATTCTCCAATCAAAATCAAATTATCGATCGGATAAGAATTAATCAAATTCGCCACTTCCCTGTACAAAATATCCTTGTCTAAACTGCTTTGTAATACATCCGTCAGCACCACACTTCTTCTCGAAAAAGGCTGCTGCACCAAAACATCCATCGCCACTTTTACGGAATGAAGGTCAGAATTGAATGCGTCATTGATGATGACACTGTTTCGAATGCCCTCTTTGATTTCAAGACGCATCTCAATGGGTTGCAAAGATTTACACGCATTCAGATGCTTTTCAAAATCTATTTTCAAAGTATGGATGACCGTGAGGACGCAGCAAATATTTTCCACGGAAGCTTCATCCAAAAAAGGAATTTCAATCCGGTAATTGACAGCGTTCAGTTGAAAAGAAATCTGTTGACTGTTTTGAAGTTTTTGGATGCCGAGAATATGAAATTGATTTTCCGGTGATTTTCCGAATGTAATGATTGCTTTGTCCGGATAAATTTCCTCTATCATTTGTCTCAACAATGCATCATCGCCGTTGAAAATAATTATCTGTGCTGTTTTGAATAATTTTAATTTTTCCCGAATCAATTGTTCCCGGGTTTCAAAATTTTCTAAATGTGCAGTTCCGATATGGGTCAAAACGCCGATTTGTGGTTGAATCATTCTTTCCAACCGCTCCATTTCTTCTGGTTTTGAGATTCCAGCTTCAAAAATCCCTAATTCATTTTCAGCCGAAATCCTCAGCACCGAAAGCGGAACGCCGATTTGTGAATTATAACTTTTGGGACTTCTGACGATTGAAAAATCCTTCCACAAAAGCTGGTTCAGCCACTCTTTGACAATGGTTTTTCCATTGCTTCCCGTGATTCCGATAATCGGTAAATTAAATTCAACCCGATGATATTCAGCCCATTGTTGCAATGCTTTTAGCGGAGAATTGACTTTCAGATAAACCGCATCCTCTTCGGGTTCTTCTATTCCGGGAACAACAAAAACCCGAATTCCTTTGCGGTAAGCATCATTGACGTATGTGTTCCCTCTTTCCGCAAATGAAAAAAACACAGCGTTGATTGGTCTATAAACCGTTCGGGAATCGAAATAAATCGCATTCACAAAACCATCAGGATTTCCAATGATTTCTGCGGAAATGATGTTTGCTAATTCTAATATTTTGTATGAATTCAAGGATTTTGATTTATTAGCGTAATTCACAAAGTTCTCAAAGATATTTTATTTAAGTTTAATGGTTATAAAGAATCGGAAAAGTTTAAACTGATTTTCTTTTATCGCAATGATTCTAAATTACTTAACATCCGTCTCTTCCATGAAATTCAGATAATTCCGGTACCGGCTATCAGCGATTTCATGATTTTCTACTGCGATTTTAATGGCACATCCCGGCTCGATGGTATGCAGGCAATTGTAGAATTTACAATTTTCTTTTCGGGCAAAAATTTCCGGAAAATAGCCCTGAATTTCTTCTTTTTCCATTTCTGTCAATCCGAATTCCTTGATGCCCGGCGTGTCGATGCAGTGTCCGCCAAATGGCCATTCGTGCATTTCCGCAAAGGTTGTGGTATGCTGTCCTTTCTGATTGAAATCCGAAATTTCGGCTGTTTTAATTTCTAATTCCGGATGCAAAACATTCATCAAAGTGGATTTTCCGACACCGGAATGTCCGGAAAAAAGACTTGTTATCGCTTTCAATTCACTTTTTAATTCTTCTAAATGAAATCCCGTCACCGCAGAAATCTCCAAGACACGATAACCGATGTTTTCATAGATTTCTTTGAGCGTTTTGGCTGCTTTCAACAATTCATTGTCATAAGTATCCATTTTATTAATTACCAAAACGACAGGAATATGATAGGCTTCGGCAGTAATGAGAAAACGGTCGATGAATCCGGTTGAGGTTTTGGGATTGTCCAATGTCACAATGAGAAAAGCTTTGTCGATGTTGGATGCAATGATATGGGTGCGTTTAGAAAGGTTTACGGAGCGGCGGATGATGTAATTGGTGCGCGGCTGAATCCCGGTAATCACCGCCAATCCTTCGTTGTCAATTTCAAATTCCACCCAATCTCCCACAGCCACAGGATTGGTATGCTGTATGCCATCGATTCTGAATTTGCCGCGCAATCTTGCTTTGTGAATCTGCCCGGTCTTCTCTTTCAGGAAATACCAGCTGCCGGTGGATTTGACAACACGGGCTTTCATTTTTCGGATTTAACGGTATTTTCTTTTTTCATAATAGAGTTCTGATGGCGAATGGATTCCTGATGGATTGCCTTGATAAGTTCGTCGATAAATTCTTCGGAAAGCCCGAGTTTCTCTCCCAACTTAATTGTTTTTTCTAAGATTTGCCCCCATCTTTCTCGTTGGAAAACAGCCACATTGTGTTCTTTTTTCAACCTTCCGATTTCAGCAGAAACAGCCATTCTTTGCGCAACGGCATCGAGAATAATCTGGTCGGTTTCATCTATTTCATTTCTGAGTCTGTCGAGATTGGAATGATAGAGTGCATCCTGATCAT
This sequence comes from Weeksellaceae bacterium, assembly GCA_041656055.1. Taxonomy (GTDB): domain Bacteria; phylum Bacteroidota; class Bacteroidia; order Flavobacteriales; family Weeksellaceae; genus Moheibacter. Next base: position 41,409 of record JBBAEI010000024.1, on the reverse strand, counting down.
CGCTTTTTCGCAACACTAACCTGTCGAGCATTCCCGAAAGTGTTTCAGGGGTAATCTGCTGTTTGGCATCACTCCACGCGTCATCCGGATTGGGATGAGTTTCAATCATCAAACCGGCAAATTCAAAGTTGAAAGCCATTTGTGCAACATCAAAAAGCCCTTCACGGTTGCCACAAATATGCGAAGGATCGCAAATCAAAGGGATATCCGGCATGCGATTCATGAAGTCAAGCGCAATTTGCCACTGAGGATTGTTGCGGTATTTGGTTTTTTTGTAAGTAGAAAACCCACGGTGAATAGCACCGATGTTTTGGATGTTTTGTGCCTTCAGTCGTTCGACTGCGCCAATCCATAATTCCAAATCAGGATTAACAGGATTTTTGACCAAAACTGTTTTCTTCGTATCTCTGAGGGCTTCCGCAATTTCTTGAACAGTAAACGGATTCACAGTGGTTCGCGCGCCAATCCACAAAACATCAATGTCATATTCCAATGCCAGACGAACATGGTTCGCATTGGCCACTTCTATGGCTGGAAGCAATCCGAATTCTTCTTTTACCCTACGCAACCACTTCAGCCCTTTGGCACCGACCCCTTCAAAACTGTCAGGTTTGGTACGCGGTTTCCAGATGCCGGCGCGATAAATACTTACACGGCTTTTATCCAAACGCTCGGCGGTTTCCATGACCTGCGATTCTGTTTCAGCACTGCACGGCCCGGCAATAATCAATGGATGACCAAAGTTTTTTATCCAGTTATCGGGATTTTTCATCTAAGACAAATTTACGATAATTCTTGTGAAAGAAATCAAGCTTTAATAGCTGATTAAAGTGATTTTATCAGGTTTTTAATAATGAATTTCTGCCTGAAAAGCAGAACGGCGTCCAGATTGTACTCTGTCCGCCGCCCTTACCAATTGTTAATAATTAAAATTGCCATGCCGCCGACAAAAGAAACATATTTCTGGTGTTTTTCACATCGGCAACGTAGTTATGGTCAGCATTCAAAGGCAAAGTAGCATAATATACAGTATTGTCAGCTGAGTCAAAATCAACGTAATCTGCATTTCCAAAAACATAGTTGTATTTTTGATTTTGCATCTGATAGGCCGCATCTAATCTGAATCCTCCAAAGTCATATCCAACACCAAAACTGATTCGGTTGAGGTCTCCTCTGATGGCTTTCGAGAAATTCTGTGAAGTAGGAATTCCATTTCCGGCATCTGCATTCAACGTGATGCTTTCAAATGGTGATTGTACATAATTATAACCTGCTCGGATACTGAAATCATTGATTATGTATTCCCCACCCACTCTGATTTCGGAACTGGATTTCAGATGCTGATCCAGAAAATTATTGATTTGGGTGAAATCTCCATTTGGTTTGAATTGGGTGGATCCGTTCATGTGAAGCGTATAATCCACATTCAATGCCAGAGAATTCATTAAAATAGCACCCGCACTCGCAACCAAACGGCTGTTGGATATCCTGTCGTAATTGCTGTAATAAAAATCATATTGGTATTCATCTTCTCCAACCGGTAAATTGGCGTAGAAATTCTCCTCTAAATTATCATACCAAACAGGGCTGTGGTATGCCAATCCAAAACGAAATTGATCGTTTACTCTGGCAATGGCACCCGCACTCAATGAATACCCGGTTGCTTTAACTGAGTATGGTGTACCGTTCAAATCATATCGATAAACAGTGCCATTCGTATCTTCGTCAAAAAACACATAATTATCATATTGCGTATCGTGGATATTCAGACCAAGTCCCAAGTATAATTTCTCCTGATAGCTCGCACCAAAATCCACGGACATTTTGCTTTTATAACCAATCATCAAATCTTGGTATCCATTCATGGTGTAAGTTGTAGTTCCATCGAGTGTTTCTCCTGGCTGAAAGGTTTCTGTGATTTGATTATTCCGATCCATTGCCAACCAGTTGTCCATAGATTCTTTGGCAAAGCTGATACCAATAGAAAAACGGTTCCAAGCACCCAAATTATTTTCAAAAATCATATTGGCTGTCAGATTCTGAAAGTCAAATGAATTGTCATTTGTTTTGACCGTACTCCCAAAAGTGGTTTTATTGTTGAATGTATTGAACGCCAAAGTCGCGCCAAATTCTGAGGTAATAGCCAATGCACCACCGGCAGGATTTTGGGAGGAGGAAGACAATTCTGACCCAAGTGCTCCCATGGAACCACCCATGCCGATATAACGTGCACTTCCGGCATTTACATCATTTGAAAAAACTGAAACGGAACTGATATCCTGTACTGTTTGCGCATTTACGATGCCCGCAATACTCAGTAATAGGAAAATTGATTTCTTCATTAAAATGTATTTTGATTTTTTTAAGAAAGCCGGTCTGTGTATAGACAGGCTTTCATTAATTTAATTTTACCTAAAAATTATCTCGATCGGGTACCTGAACTTCGTGTACCCCCACCAAAACCACTCGAAGAACGAGATGGTGTACTCATATTGGAACTGCTCTGTCTCGGAGAAGTACTTCTCATGCCACTGTTTGAAGGCGTTGTTGACCGCGTTCTTGGCGCCGTAGTTCTTGGCGATGTTGAACTCGGTGCCGTTGACCGTGTTCTCGGCCTTGTATTAGAATTCGGTGTATTGCCTTGGTGCATATTATTACTCCGTGTCGGTGTGTTCGGCCGCACATTAACAGGCGGTGTAGCTCTCACCGGTCTTTGAGAACGCACATTTTCAGAAGTAGGCTGATTGGAATTCGTATTTCCACTCTGATTTTGGAACTGACCTTGTTGGGTTGCCGGTGCTGTCGGTCTAACAGGTCTTGGAGATGTATTATTATTTAAATTGCTCTCAGTCGGTGTCGTAGGTCTCACATTGGTGTTCCCCGGATTTTGATTCACAGGATTCCCAACTGTGGGTGTTGTTGGTCTCACTGGTCTTGGTGTAGGTGTATTATTATTAATCGTACTCTCTGTCGGTGTCGAAGGTCTGACAGGTCTTGGGTTGTTGATGTTATCCACATTGGTGATATTACCCGGTGTTCTGACAGGAGTTGTCGGACGGGTTCCGGCATTGGAATTCCCCGGACGTGTTGCGGAAAGCACTGGATTTCTGTATGGGCTGTTAGAATTGCTCAGCATAGAACCCGGACGGGTTCCGGGCGCAACGTGAGTCCCCCGGTAATAATATCCCGGATATCCGTAATAATGTCCGTAGCCATAACCATATCCGTAGCCATATCCCCAATGATATGGGTTATATCCCCATCCATAGTAGGGATAGCCCCAAGACGGACCGTAACCCCAACCCCATGAAGGACCATAGCCCCAGCCATAGTATGGATAACCCCAGCCTATTGACCAACGAAATGCCCATCTTGAATATCCGTAGCCGTAACCATAGCCCCACCAAGGACTGCTCCAGCCGTAATTGTTGATTGTTATATCTAAACCGTCATATCTTCCCCAATCCGCAGATGGACTTGTAGAATATGAACCATAACCGCCAGTATTGTAAATATTGATTGTTTGATTGCTATCAGACTGCCCGCCTGCTTGAGTCTGAGTTTGAGTGTTATAGTAAAAATCCTCTGCACCATTGCCGTTGGCGTCAAAATAGGCACCGCCAATCTTTATATCATAGTCATTACCTTGTGTAGTCTGTGTACTAATGCCGTCTTTAGAAGGGCTGTAGTAAACGCCATCCGTTCTGGCCGTCGATTGATTCGAGGCGCAGGAACTCACTCCAATTACCAATGCCAGCACACCGAAATAACTGAAGATTTTTTTAGAATATTGGTAAACTCTGCTCATTTTCTTATTATTAACAATTAGTATTTATTCTTTAAATTTGCGCACTAAATTTAGTGTGATTTATTCTTTAAACAATTAAACACACTGTTAAAAAGGCAATTATTATGCCAACTTAATAAAATCAAAGACAACGCAAATCGTAAAAACCAAAGAATGGCGAAGCTTACAACAAGAGAGGAGGATTACTCTAAATGGTACAATGAATTAGTGACTCAAACCGGAATGGCAGAAAATTCCAAAGTCAGAGGTTGCATGGTTATCAAACCATACGGCTATGCCATTTGGGAGAAAATGCAAGGTGAATTAGACAGAATGTTTAAGGAAACCGGGCATCAAAATGCTTATTTCCCGTTATTTGTACCCAAAAGCATGTTTGAAGCTGAAGAGAAAAACGCAGAAGGATTCGCCAAAGAATGTGCTGTAGTAACACATTATCGTTTGAAAAACGACCCTAACAATCCAGGGAAACTCATTGCGGATCCGGCTGCCAAATTAGAGGAAGAGTTGATAGTTCGTCCCACATCGGAGGCCATCATTTGGAGTACCTACAAAAACTGGATTCAGTCTTACCGTGATTTACCGATTTTGATCAATCAGTGGGCCAATGTAGTCCGATGGGAAATGCGGACACGTCTGTTTTTGAGAACTGCCGAATTCCTGTGGCAGGAAGGGCATACAGCTCACGCCACACGCGATGAAGCCATGGAAGAAGCCGAGAGAATGTTGGATGTTTACGCAGAATTCGCGGAAAATTTCATGGGAATACCGGTCATCAAAGGTTATAAAACACCTAACGAAAGGTTTGCCGGAGCGGAAGAAACTTTCTGCATAGAAGCATTGATGCAGGATGGCAAAGCATTGCAAGCCGGAACTTCTCATTTCTTAGGACAGAATTTCGCCAAAGCTTTTGATGTAAAATTCGCTTCCAAAGAAGGAACCTTGGAATATGTTTGGGCAACTTCATGGGGTGTTTCCACCCGCTTGATTGGTGCGCTAATTATGACACATTCTGATGACCAAGGGCTGGTATTGCCACCGAAATTAGCACCGATTCAGGTGGTCATTGTTCCCATTTACAAAAATGAAGAACAGAAAAATGCCATCGCAGAAACAGCTCATCAATTGATTGCGGAAATGAAACAACGTGGAATTTCCGTGAAATTCGACGATGATGACACAGTGAAACCGGGTTGGAAATTCAATGAGTATGAATTAAAAGGCGTTCCGCTTAGAATCGCCATCGGGCCACGAGATTTGGAGAAAAAACAAGTGGAACTCTCAAGGCGAGATACGCTGGAAAAGTCATTTGAAAAAATCGATGGTTTAGCCGATTTAATCAAAAATAAATTGGATGAAATCCAAGAGAATATTTTCAAAAAAGCCAGAGATTTCAGAGATAATCATATCACCCCTGCCGCATCGTGGGAAGAATTTCAAAATATCTTGGAAACCAAAGGCGGTTTCATCTCTACTTATTGGGATGGAGAAGCGGAAACTGAGGAAAAAATCAAAGATGAAACCAAAGCAACCATCCGCTGTATTCCATTTGAACAACCGGATTTGACAGGAAAAAAAGATTTGTATTCCGGCAAGGATGCTAAATTTCTGGTTTATTTTGCCAAAGCTTATTAGATTTAACAAAATATTATTACTTTAGCACGACTTTTGGCTTAAATATTGAATTAACAGAAATTTTAAATTATGAAAAAAATCTTATTTATCACAGCAGCATTCACTATCTCTGTTTGTGCATCTGCTCAGCAAGTTATCAGTAAAAACTCTAAAGCTCCAGTCGAAACCAGTGTAAAAAACAATTTCGAGGAATGGGCTAAAGTACTTAAACTCACAAGTGAGCAAATGCAAAAAATCAGAGGAATCGAAGAATCTTACATGAAACGTAAAGAAGATGTTCGGGCAACAGCCACTCCAGAGATTTTAAGCAATTTGGAGACTGAAAAGAAAAAAGAAATTTACGAAGTGTTGAGACCGGATCAAATTGAAGCTGATATTAGATATCAGGAAATGAAAGAAAAGGAGAACATAGAAAAAGCCAGCGTAAAATCCTTGAGATAATCAGTTGGAACAACACAAAAAATGAATGCCTTCCGAACAGAAGGCATTTTTGTTAAAAATCGAAAAACAATGTCAGCCAAAAGTATTCTAACTATTCTTGCCCTCACTATAACTACTATCGCTTACTCACAAAACATCATTCTGAAAGGCAAAATCACGGATGAAAAAGACAATCCGCTCGAATTCACCGCCGTTTCCCTGCTAAATGCATTAACCAACGAAGAGGTTGCGAATGATTTCACTACGGATTTGGGTAACTTTCAACTTGAAGTCGCACCGGGAGATTACATTCTCTTTATAGAATCCATTTCCGGAAATATGATGGAACAAACCATCACGCTGACCAAGAATGAAGATATTGGAACAATTAAATTAAAAGGAGAAGAAGTTGTGTCCCTGCAAACAGCTACCATTGAAGGTACAGCAAGCCCCTATCGCATGCAGTTAGACAAGAAAATCTATGATGTGGCCAATGACAATTTATCGAAAGGCAGCTCCATTTCAGATGCGTTAGAAAATGTCCCTTCCGTACAGGTGGATCAGGAAGGAACCGTGAGTTTGAGAGGAAATGACAATGTCGTTATTTTGGTAGATGGCAAACCTTCGTCGCTAATTGGAATTACCGATCCCGGTCAAGCCTTGAAAAACCTGCCGGCTGATATGGTCGAAAGAGTGGAAGTCATCACCAATCCTTCTGCCCGATATGAAGCCGAAGGAAGTGCTGGAATCATCAATATTGTCCTCAAAAAAGGAAAAATGAAAGGGCTGAATGGCTCTGTAAACATCAACGGCGGGATTCCAACTTCAGTGGGGGCATCGGCCAATATCAATTATCGCGTCGGGAAATTTAATCTGTTTACTAATTTCGGTTACAGATATTCAGAGTGGAAACGGGAAGGAAGTTCTCATACGACAAGATTTGATTCGGAAGGTGTGCCGAGATTTGAAGATATGATTAATAATTCCACCACAAAAAACAACAATTATAATTTCATGCTGGGAACGGAATATTATTTGGACAACAGAAATACCTTTACAATCTCGGGATTGTATCAAACCGGCAAAAACAATACGCTTTCAGAACTGAGTTATTTAGATTTTGACTCCCATCACAATCAAACCGCTTCTTCTGCAAGAACGGAAGATGGGGACGGAGATGATTTTACCGTAGAAGGAAACTTCAATTTCAAACATGAATTTGAAGGTACCGGCCATGAATTGGTCTTCGATGTCAGAGCAACACATTCTGAAGATACGAGAAACAGTGATTTGCGAGAAATCGGCGATTGGGTGAATTCATCAGAAAGGTCTTATAATTTCCGGAATCAAAACCGTGCCATCCTTTCTGCGGATTACGCTTATCCATTCGGTGAAAAAGGGAAATTTGAATTAGGCGCAAGAACTGAATTCGGCAATAACCTTACTGATTTCAAAGTTGACAGCTTGGCCGGAAGCAACTGGATGAACATCCCCGAGTTTTCAAACCGAACGGAATACAGCCAGAATATTTACGCAGCTTATGCGCAGTTCGGACAAGGATTTGGAAACTTTTCATATTTCGCAGGTGTCCGTATGGAAAGTTCGGATATTACCGTGAATTCTGTATTGAGCAATGACATTGTCAATAAAAATTACACGGATTTTTTTCCAAGTTTGTTTCTGAATTATGAGTTCCAGAACACAGATCAACTGCAACTGAGCTACAGCCGAAGAATGCGAAGACCCGGCGCCTGGATGCTGACGCCTTACACTTCTTATTCTGACAACCGGAATATTTTTATGGGAAATCCGGATTTAAATCCGCAATACACTGATTCATTTGAACTGAATTATATGACCAAATTCGGAAAATTCATGTTGACACCCAATATTTATTTTTCAAAAAGCCATGATGACATCAGACGTTACCGGGTTTTGGATCCCAATACAGGCGCAATCGTAACCCGCCCCATCAACGCCGGTTCTGAAGAGAGATATGGTGGAGAACTTACGTTTACATACCGTCCGTGGAGCTGGTGGAATATCATGGGGAATGTGAATTTGTTCGGCTATAGAGACCGTGGAGAACATACCGATTATTTTACGGATGAATTCGGAGAAACCATCGCACAAACTACTAAATTTGATGGTGACGGATTTAATTGGTTTGGAAGAATCAGCAACAGCTTTAAGCTTCCCAACAAATTTTCGATTCAACTTTCCGGATATTATCGCGGTGGCAGTGAGACCACCCAATCCATCAGAAAACCATCTTACGGAGCAGACCTTTCTATCAGCAAAGATTTTTGGAATGACAATGCTTCATTGACCCTGAATGTGAGAGACCTATTCAATACCAGAAAACACAGATCAACTTCATTCAGCGACAATTTCATTACAGACAGCGAATTCAAATGGCGCGCCAGATCGATTAATCTCACTTTCTCTTATCGGTTCAATCAATCCAAAAGAGATGAACAAAGAAGAAAAAACAATCAAAATCAGAATGATGCAGATTTTGAAATGCAGGAAGGTGGAATATGATATAATTCCCCACAAATGCTGATAATATAAAAAGCCGTTCCTGAGAGAGCGGTTTTTTTATTTTCAACGCAACCTATTTAAAAATTAACGTCTAATGATTAAAGACCTAAAATTTTTATCATAGTGTGTAATTGTTTTGATTAGTTTTTCGCTTTTTTGCTACCCTTTTTAGAGTTGCTTCCATCCCAAAAAGAAGCAACTTTTTTTATTCAACCATTTTAAAATTTCACCACATTTGCAGGATGAAAATCTGGCAGAACAAATGGCTGATCCTCTTTATTCTGATGCTTACTTGGGGAAGTTCCTTTATTCTGATTAAGCACAGTGTCAAAGCATTTTCTCCGATGCAGGTTGGGGCTCTCAGGCTCACCATCGCCGGATTGGTGTTGGTTGCCTTCGGTATTCCAAACCTGAAACTCATTCCGAAGAGTCGCATGATTTGGGTGCTTGCCAGCGGATGTCTTGGGAATTTCATCCCCATGTTCTTGTTTCCCATCGCACAGCAAAAAGTCAGCAGTGCCGCTGCCGGCATCTTGGATTCATTGGTTCCGATTTTTGTTTTGATTCTGGGATTTTTGTGCTTCAAAATCAGAAGCTCATGGACTCAAGTTTTGGGTGCAACCATCGGTTTCTTTGGTGCGATAATTCTCATCGGGTATAATGGTGAAGGTCAAAGTAATGATATTTTTCACTCCATGCTGATTATTCTGGCTACACTGATGTATGGAATGAGTGCTTTGATTATAAGCAGATATCTTGCTGATATCCCGTCGTTCAGGCTTTCTTCCGCTGTGTTCACCATTTGGTTTGGTCCTGCTTTGCTGATATTGGGATTTTCAGGATTTTTTAAGGATTTTACCGGCTCTCCTGAACAGATGAAAGGCTTGGGTTACATTGCTATTCTCGGGCTGTTTGGAACTGCTGTTGCCATGATTCTTTTCTATAATCTCATTCGGCTGACTTCCGCAGTTTTCGCTTCCTCTGTGACTTATCTGATGCCGTTGGTCGCCGTAATATGGGGATTGTTGGACGGCGAAAAACTGACTTGGGAGCATGCCATTGGAGGCCTATTAATTTTATTGGGAGTTTATTTGATACAAGGTAGAACCCGAAAAAAAGAAGCCAAAATTAATCCAAATCAAAGCGGGTTAGCTCTCTGAAAATTTCCAATCGTTCCCAAAGTTCGGCGTCAGTCAATTCTTGCAAACTTTCCGTTCCAAACTTTTGCACAGTGAATGAAGCCATGGTACTTCCGTAGATAACTGCCCTTTTCAGATTTTCAAAAGAATAGTCCATTGTTTTGGCCAAATACCCAGAAAAACCGCCGGCAAAAGTGTCGCCTGCACCGGTCGGATCCACTACTTCATCAAGTGGGAGTGCAGGCGCAAAAAAAACTTCCCCTTCCTTAAATAGCAACGAACCATATTCTCCTCTTTTGATAATCAGTATTTTCGGTCCCATTTGCAAGATTCTTTCCGCCGATGCCTTCATCCCATATTCCCCGCTCAGTTGTCGGGCTTCCTCGTCATTGATGGTCAAAACGTCCACGTGTTTCAGCACTTGCAGCAAATCGGTTAAGGTGTGATCCATCCAAAAATTCATGGTATCCAATACTACCATTTTGGGACGTCTCGTCATTTGATTCAGCACCATCATTTGAACGGCGGGTGCCAAATTTCCAAGCATCAGGACTTCAGCATTTTTCCATTTCTCAGGAACAACAGGCTGAAAATTTTCAAGCACATTCAATTCCGTAACCAAGGTATCCCTGGAATTCATATTGGAATGATAGCGACCTGACCAATAAAATGTTTTGCCGGATTCAATTTTTTCAATACCGGTCAAATCAATTCCTTTGGATTGCAATAAATTAAAATCACGCTCTGGAAAATCTCCACCAATCACAGAAACAATGCCTGAGTCAACACCAAGTTTTGAGGCTGCCAATCCAATGAAGGTCGCTGCTCCACCCAAAATTTTATCGGTTTTACCAAAAGGAGATTCTATCTGATCAAAGGCAACGGTTCCAACAATTAGCAAGCTCATTCTTTCTTATTTTGGGTAAATATATGGGTTTTAGAAATTTTTGATTAGCAAATTTCTTTGACAACTGCTTTTTCCGCTTCTTTTCTTGAGCCGTCAAAACCATCGATTCCGGTAACGGTTGTGTATTTCAACACATATTTTTTACCCGGATTCAAGCGTTGGAAAATTCCTTGTATCGCCATTGTGGCTTCATGGAAACCACAAAGAATCAATTTCAGTTTTCCGGGGTAAGTATTGCAATCTCCTACTGCAAAAATCCCTTCGCGGTTTGTTTGATAATCCAGCGCATTGTTGACCTTCACTGCATTTTTTTCAATTTCAAGCCCCCAATTTGCAATCGGACCAAGTTTCGGAGAAAGTCCGAACAAGGGGATAAAATAATCGACTTCCAAGTTGTGTTTTTGTCCCTGACTTTCAATCGTCAAAGCAGTCAAACGCGCGTCGCCATGCAATTTCGTAACTTCGGCAGGTGTTATCAAGTTCAGTTTGCCATGCATTTTCAGCTGTTGAACTTTATCAACCGAATCCAAAGCACCTCTGAATTCATTCCTGCGGTGAATTAATGTCAATTCAGCAGCGATTTCCGAAAGTTGAATACTCCAGTCAAGTGCGGAATCTCCGCCACCAGCTATGACTACTCTTTTATTTCTGAACATTTCAGGATCTCTTACAAAATATTCAACCCCGTTTTCTTCGTATTTTTCCAAATTTTCCAATTCCGGTTTTCTGGGTTCAAATTTCCCGAGTCCACCAGCGATAATAATTGCTTTGCCTAAATGTTGAGTTCCGCGATTGGTCGTTACCAAAAAAGTACCGTCTTCATTTTCTTCAATGGTTTCCGCAACTTCATTGAGTGTAAATCCCGGTTCAAATTGTTTGATTTGCTCCATCAGGTTATCTACGAGTTCTAACGCACCCACATTGGGATAGCCAGGGATATCAAAAATGGGTTTTTTGGGATACAATTCAGCCAATTGACCGCCTGCCTGTGGCAAAGCATCAATAATATGGCAATGTAATTTCAGCAATCCGGCTTCAAAAACAGTAAATAAACCAACGGGGCCTGCACCTATTATAATTATATCAGTTTGAATCATTTTCAAATTTTGTTTAGTCAATCAGCTAAAGTTTTCAAAGACACAAATTTAAAACTCAACAGCCAAAATTATTGTGATATACATCATTGAAACTGAATTTATTTCAGAAAATCCCTGATTCTTCTCATCGCTTCATTCAATTTGTCTTCGGAAGCCGCATAAGAAATCCGCAAACAATTGTCCATCCCAAAGGCACTGCCCGAAACTGTAGAAACATGAATTTCATTGAGTAGCAACATGGCTAACTCGTCCGCATTGTGGACTTTCGTTCCATTAAAAGTTTTTCCGAAAGTCGCACTTACATCCGGGAAAATATAAAATGCACCATCGGGTTCGGATAATCTGAACATTTTAATTTCATCCACCCATTTGAGCATCAATTGCTTTCGGATATTGAATGCATCAATCATGTATTTGATTTGTGACCTATCCGACCGAAGTGCTGTAATGGCAGCTCTTTGCGCCACTGCATTGGCACCTGAAGTAACTTGTCCCTGCACATTTTCGCAGGCTTTGGCTATCCATTCCGGCGCTCCCATATATCCGATGCGCCAGCCGGTCATTGCATAAGCTTTTGAAAAGCCGTTAATGGTTACCGTTCGATCATAAGCTTCGGGAAAGGTAGCGATGCTGACAGGTTTATTTCCATAAATGATGTGTTCGTAAATCTCATCCGAAAGAATAATTAAATCATGTTTTTGTGCAAATTCAACAATGATTTTCAATTCTTGAATGCTGTAAACTTTTCCGCTCGGGTTATTGGGAGAGCTAAAAATGATGGCTTTCGTTTTTTGCGTTACAACCTCTTCAAGCATGTCGCGCGTCAATTTAAAACCATCATCAATTGAAGTTTTGACAAAAACAGGTTTTCCACTGCTTAATTTTATAATTTCAGAATAAGACACCCAAAAAGGTGTAGGAATTATCACTTCATCCCCTTTACTGATAATGGATTGAAAGACATTATAAATGGATTGTTTTGCCCCGGTCGAAACCACAATCTGTGAAGGCTTGTATTCTAATTGATTGTCTCTTTTGAATTTAAAGGAAATGGCTTCTTTTAATTCCGGAAATCCTGAAACCGGCGTATAATGGGAATAATTTTCATCAATCGCAGTTTTGGCTGCTTCCTTAATGAATTCCGGGGTATTGAAATCCGGCTCTCCAATACTCAAGCTGATTACATCCTTACCTTCTTCCTTCAATTCTCTTGCTCTTTGCGTCATGGACAAAGTAGCTGAAGGAACCATCTCTCTGACTCTGTCTGAAAGGTTCATACACAAACTTTATTAAAAACCGTGCAAAGTTATTGTTTTACTTACAGAACAAATCAGAAATATGCAGGATTATGGGAAATATGATTATTCTTATTCTGTTGTGGAAAATAGTTTAATCATCATTTTTTGAATAAAAAAAGGCGGAATTAATCCGCCTTTTTTTTATATAAAACTTAAATTAATAACGTTCCAAAACAACTACCCTTCTGTTGCAAGCTCTGCCTTCTTCGGTTTCGTTTGTACATTTTGGATATTGTTCACCAAATGCTCTTACCTCTAATCTGCTGGCTTCCACTCCTTCTTTCACAAGGGCATTCTTAACGGATTCTGCACGTTTTCGGGACAGATTCAAGTTATAAGCATCTGAACCAACGCTGTCGGCGAATCCATCTACAAAGTAGTTTCCATCCTGACTCTTTATGATTTCCGCTGCTGCTTTGACCTTTTCACTGGCATCTTCCGTCAAATCAAATTTATCGAAATTGAAGAGTACATCTTGGAATGTCAGCGGTTCTTCCGGCACTACAGGTGGCTCCACTACTGGCGGAACTTCCTCAATGACTTCCGGAATTTCTTTCATCACTTTACAGCCATTTACACAATAGTATTCATCCGTTTCCTCTCCATTGGGACAGGCTTCGAGTGGACATTCGTCTTTTCTGTCTTCAATACCATCGTTGTCTGTGTCAGGGCAACCGTTATACTTAGCGATTCCGGGGGTATCAGGACATTCATCATCTTCATCCATAATACCGTCTCCGTCACGATCACTTTTCCCAAATCGGTATGCAATACCCGCTTTGGCCTGAAAGAAATCTATGTAATCCGATTTCATAGCCGGCACAGCCACATATTGCAGTTCGAGATTCAAACCGAGATCGCGCCAAACCCAAAAGTTCATTCCCAAGCCACCAGAAACTGCAAAGTGATCATTCATTGCCACTTCACCATTTTCCAAAGCATCGCCATGAACATCCACAACTCCGCTAATCAACTGACCGTCTGCATCAAATACCGCAGGATTGAATTCAAGCCCACGGTAAGGCAACCGATGATAATTAGCACCTACACGGAGGTAGGGGTCAAACCAAGAAGTTTCTTTCAAAATGTAACCATTTGCAAAGCGATAACGGAGTCCAAGCCCGACCAAAGCCATAAATTCATTATCAATCATTAATCTTTTGTTATCTATCTCTCCAATAGAAGCTTGGAGATCAAGAGCAAAAGAATGATTTAAAGTTCTTGAGATTGAAATCTGGGATATTGGCGGCACAAATGACCAATTGTCGCCTTTGAACAACCCTTCTCCCAAACCTCTTGCGCTGGGGTAATTAACTGCGTGGACACCCGCACTGATATACCATTTCTTCAAGGTGTTCTGTGAAAACGATTCCGCAGACAACATTAACATCAAAATGGTCAACAAAATAGAAAATTTTTTCATATACGAGTTTTACTTTATTTTCAATTCACTAATATATAAACATTTTTTTATCATACCTACAGATTTTTATTTATCTTTTTTTTTATGAAAAATATCTCGAAATCTTTTCCGCTTTTTTGCTTTCGGAATAATCATAAAAACCTTCACCTGACTTGATTCCGAGTTTGCCGGCAGTAACCATATTCACCAATAAAGGGCATGGTGCATATTTCGGATTTTTGAATCCGTCGTACATCACATTCAGAATGGAAAGACAAACATCCAGTCCTATGAAATCCGCCAACTGTAAAGGGCCCATTGGATGTGCCATTCCTAACTTCATTACCGTATCTATCTCGCTTACACCGGCTACACCATTATAAAGTGTTTCAATGGATTCATTGATCATGGGCATCAGAATTCTGTTGGCCACAAATCCGGGATAATCATTTACCTCCACAGGGGTTTTGCCCAATGTCAGGGATAAATCCATGATTTTTTGAGTTACTTCGTCCGAGGTGTTAAATCCTCGGATGATTTCAACTAATTTCATAATCGGAACCGGATTCATAAAATGCATGCCGATTACTTTATCTGGTCTTTTGGTTACGGCTGCAATTTGCGTTATGGAAATAGAAGAAGTATTGGTTGCTAAAATCGCATTATCAGGTGCCGATTCATCCAATTGTTCGAAAATCTTGGTTTTCAAATCCACATTTTCTGTAGCGGCTTCCACTACCATTTCAACGTCGGACACACCTTCTTTCATATCCGTGAATGTCTTGATCCGTTTCAATGTATTTTCCTTGTCGGC
Organism: Weeksellaceae bacterium; assembly: GCA_041656055.1. Lineage (GTDB taxonomy): Bacteria > Bacteroidota > Bacteroidia > Flavobacteriales > Weeksellaceae > Moheibacter. The sequence continues at coordinate 26,348 of JBBAEI010000024.1, read as the reverse complement.
TTCAGACAATGCACCTTTATTAATCATCCTGTCCAGATTGTTTTGAATAACCCCCAAACCTCTGTCTAAAGCGGCTTGAGAAATATCAATCAGATTCACCGAAAATCCGTTTTGGGCAAAAGTATGGGCAATTCCGTTTCCCATGGTTCCCGCACCGATTACTGCAATTTTATTCATTCTTATTTATTATTTATTAATTGTTTCCATAATCTGATGAGCAAGTCGCAACGCACTTGTTCCATCTTCCAAAGTTACTTTGGGCTGACTGTTGTTCCTGATTGCATCTGCGAAACTCTCTAATTCATCCTGAATGGCATTATTTTCTATGATTTCCGTGGCATCAAAGTAAATTTGCTTCTTCTTGCCTTCGGCGGTTTCGAGAATCATATCCCATTCTCCGGGTGTTTCCGGGGCATCTTTCATTCTAACAACTTCACAGGTTTTTTCAAGATAATCCACTGATATATAAGCATCCTTTTGAAAAAAGCGTGCTTTGCGCATATTTTTTAGTGAGATTCTGCTCGCCGTCACATTCGCCACACATCCATTTTCAAATTCAATTCTCGCATTGGCGATATCCGGCGAATTACTGATAATGGAAACGCCACTTGAATGTACTTTTTTGACTTGAGCATTTACTACGCTCAAAATCGTATCAAGGTCATGAATCATCAAATCCAGAATCACGGGAACATCGGTTCCCCGTGGATTGAATTCCGCCAAACGATGGATTTCAATGAACATCGGGTTATCAATTTTGTTTCTGACCGCTTCAAATGCCGGATTAAATCTTTCCACGTGTCCAACCTGTCCTTTGACATTATTAGCCTTCGTCAGTCGGATGATTTCTTCGGCTTCTTCCACAGAATTGGCGATGGGTTTCTCGATAAAAATATGTTTTCCCGCTTTGATGGCCATTGTCGCACATTCAAAGTGAACGGATGTCGGTGTAACAATGTCCACAATATCCACTTTTTCAATTAACGCCTGCGCAGAAGCAAAGGCTTTCACGCCCAAATTGTTTTCGACCAATTTTGCGTTTTCCTCATCTGCGTCATAAAACCCTATCAAATCCAGCTTTTCGGACTGTTTGGCAAGTTTAATATGAATTTTTCCCAAATGTCCGGCTCCCAAAATACCGATTTTTAGCATTCTGCAATTTTAGCGTTTAAAAGTACATAGAATACCTGTAAATTTTCTCATTTTTGTGAAAAAAGTAAGCAGTGACAGACGATTTTAAACAAAAAGGAAAAAGAAGACAGTTGATTGAAATTTTAAGTCAGCGAGGAATTGAAGATCAAAAGGTGCTTGCGGCCATCAATAAAGTGCCGAGACATCTGTTTATTGACAGTGCTTTTGAGGAATTTGCGTATCAGGATACAGCTTTTCCGATTGCTGCCGGACAGACCATTTCACATCCTTTTACTGTTGCCCGGCAAACAGAACTTCTGCATGTCACAAAAGGTGATAAAGTGCTGGAAATTGGTACCGGTAGTGGCTATCAAACCGCAGTCCTCGTGGCAATGGGTGCTGTTGTTTACACAATTGAAAGGCAGAAAGAATTGTTTGATTTCTCACAGGAAGTATTGAAAAAAATAAAGTTTCTTCCGAAATACGCTACTTATGGTGATGGATACAAAGGTTTACCTGCTTTTGCACCTTTTGATCGCATTTTGGTGACCGCAGGTGCGGCTTCACTCCCAAAAGCTCTGTTGAAGCAATTGGCTATTGGGGGCATTATGGTTATTCCTCTCGGAAATGAGAATCAGATTATGACCACATTTCTGAGAATGAATGAAAAGCAATTTGAGAAGATGGAATTCGGAGATTGCCAGTTTGTTCCCATGCTTGAGCGTACGGTAAAATGAACTTTTTTTTCTGTAAAATTTCTCAATGTATGATTGAGAATTAAACACCTATTAAAAATCGCCTCCATTTCAATTTGAACAAATAAGAAAAGCCGCTCTTTTGAGCGGCTTTTCAGTTAAATATTTGAATATGAAATTATTGTTGTTTTACAATTTCTATTCTTCTGTTCTGTGCTCTACCGTCAGCAGTTTTGTTGTCGTATTTAGGTGCAGATTCACCATATCCAACAGCTTTCAGTCTGCTTCCGCTAACACCTTTACTTACTAAGTAATCAAGCACGGTCTGTGCACGTCTTTGAGAAAGTGCAAGGTTATTGGCATCGTTACCCACGTCATCCGTATGGCCTTGGATTTCGTAGTTTCCGGTAGTCGCATTCAGATACTGAGCGATTACATCCAAGCTTTGTTTAGAAGCTTCTACCAATTCAGCTTTAGCTGTCTGGAAGTAGATGTTTCTTGCGAAATCCGCAATCTGGATATCCGCACAGTCGTCAGCTACTTCAAGTGCCGCAGGCTGGAAGTTTGCATCAGCAAATTTCAACTCAACACGTCTGTTTCTTGCTCTACCAGCTTCAGTGTCGTTGGTTGTAATTGGCAATGCCAATCCGAATCCAACCGCTTTCAGTGAAGAAGCAGGAACACCTTTGCTGATTAAGTAGTTCATTACAGAAGTTGCACGTCTTTCAGACAATGGCAGGTTATAGTTTTGACTACCTTTATTATCAGTGTGTCCTTCCACCAACCAGCGAGGATTTTTGATTTTGCTGTCAGTCAGGATTGGTGCAATTCTGTCAAGAGTAACCATTGACTCAGGCGTCAGTTTATCGGAGTTATACTCGAACAATACTGATTTAATCGCATCTTTGATAGCCTGAAGATCAGCGCAATCTACAGTTGTCACAACAGGACATCCGTTATTTTCTACAGTTCCGAATACATCCGGACAATCATCTTTATCATCACAAACACCGTCTCCGTCTCTATCAGGACATCCGTTACAGCCAGGGATTGAAGAGGCAACACCAGGCGTATCAGGACAATCGTCATCTACATCCAGAATTCCGTCTCCGTCTCTGTCAAGAATCGGGCATCCGTTGTTATCAATCGGACCAGCTTCTTCAGGACAATCGTCAAGATCATCACAAAGTCCGTCACCATCAGTATCAGGACATCCGTTACAGCCAGGATAGCTTGATGCTATACCAGGAGTGTCAGGACAGTCGTCTTCTTCATCCAAAATACCATCGCCATCTCTGTCTTTGTTTCCAAATCTGAAAGTTACACCAACAGAATGCTGGAAGAAATCAAAATAGTCGGTTTTTGCGGAAGGAATCCAGTTGTAATCAGAAGCAACGTTCAAACCGAAGTTTTTGGTAAACCAGAAGTTGATACCGGCACCACCGGATACACCAAGATGATGTTTTCCGGTTTTAGGTTCTTCATACAAATAATCAACAACCAGCGGAGTTCCATCAGGATTTAACTCAATGTCTCCATTGTGATTTCCATAAACAGGGAATCCATAAGGGACATTGTCACCAAGGCTGGTGAAATCATAATGGTTGTAGTTGGCACCTATACGAAGATAGGGGTCAAACCATGAAGTGCCTTTCAAAATTTTGAAACGCAAACCTAAACCGGCATTAATGAACAATTCGTCATTAATTCTCAATCTCTTATTATCAACCTCTCCAACAGAAGCGGTCAAATCTATGTCGAACCATCGACCCAGATTTCTGATAACAGACAATTTAGACAAGGGGGGAACCATCGTGTAGTTGTGGTAGTTAAAATACTCATTAAACACCCCACGTACAGAAGTGTAGTCTACTGCGTGTGCACCCACCGTTACGGCCCAAGGATCTCTTTGATTCTGGGCATTCAGAACAGTACTACTTAAAAATAGCACCATCAGAGCGGTAATTACTAGATTAAACTTTTTCATTATCAAATATTTAGTGTTTTAATTTTGTTCCTTTTACAAAACATTCGGGGACAAATTTAAGAATTCTTTATGATTCTTTCCAAATCTCTTTTTAAATCTTTTTTCTTTAAGGTTTCACGTTTGTCGTACATCTTCTTGCCTCTGGCTAAACTGATTGCAACTTTCGCTAAACCTTTCTCATTGATATACAAATTGATAGGCACTATTGTCAACCCTGTTTCCTTGGTTTTACGTTCTAATTTCTTTAATTCTTTTTTTTTCAATAAAAGTTTGCGCTCTCTCCTGGTTTTGTGGTTATAATAACTACCCCAGTCATATTCCGCAATATACATATTTATTATATACAATTCTCCGTCTTTGAACTGACAGAAACTTTCTGTAATACTCGCTTTTCCCATCCTGATGGCTTTAATCTCCGTACCGAACAACTGTATTCCTGCATCAAAACGCTCCAAAAGCTCATATTCAAATGCAGCCTTTTTATTTCTTATGTTAATTTCATTCTGCATCGCAGTCGGTATTTAATTCATAACTTTGCAACAATTTTAAGAAAAAAATAATTAACATCTAAAATAAATATGTTAACAGTATCAAATCTTTCACTTCAATTCGGAAAAAGAGTTTTATTCGACGAAGTTAATATAAAATTTACGAACGGCAATTGTTACGGAATAATTGGTGCCAACGGTGCCGGAAAATCCACTTTCCTCAAAATTCTGGCCGGAGAAATGGACCCCACTTCAGGACAAGTCAGTCTTGAGAAAGGGAAAAGAATGTCCGTTCTGGAGCAGAATCACTTTAAATACGACGAATACACCGTTTTGGACACCGTCCTCAGGGGCAATAAAGTGCTGTATGACATCAAAGAACAAATGGATACGCTGTACGCAAAGCCGGATTTTTCGGAAGAAGACGGAATTAAAGCCGGAGAATTAGGCGTTCAGTATGAGGAAATGGATGGATGGAACGCCGAATCGGATGCCGCCACCCTACTTTCCAACTTAGGGATTGAAGCCGATTTACACTATACCCTGATGGGCGATTTGGATAACAAAGCGAAAATCCGTGTCCTGCTTACACAGGCATTGTTCGGAAATCCAGATGTGCTGATTCTCGACGAGCCTACAAACGAGTTGGATGTTTATACCATTTCATGGCTTGAAGATTTTCTGGCCAATTATGAAAACACGGTGATTGTAGTATCCCACGACCGTCACTTCTTAGATGCGGTCTGCACCTATATTTGTGATTTGGATTTTGGGAAATTGAATCTCTATTCCGGCAACTATTCATTCTGGTACCAGTCTTCCCAATTGGCTGCAAAACAACGAATGCAACAAAATAAAAAGGCCGAGGAAAAGAAAAAAGAATTAGAGGAATTTATCCGAAGATTCAGTTCTAACGTAGCCAAAGCCAAACAAGCCACCGCACGTAAAAAAATGATTGAAAAGCTGAATATCAACGACATCAAACCTTCCTCTCGCCGTTATCCCGCCATCATCTGGGAACAAGCAAGGGAAGCAGGTGATCAGATTTTGGAGATGAATGATCTTTCGGCTTCCATCGATGGAGAAGTCTTGTTTCAAAACGTCAATATCAACCTGAAAAAAGGAGATAAAATTGGTTTGTTCGCAAAGAATTCAAAAGCTGTAACACAATTTTTTGAAATCATTACCGGTCACGCAGAACCGGATTCCGGTGATTACAAATGGGGAGTGACTACCACGCAGGCATATCTTCCTCTTGATAACAATGAATTCTTTCAAAGTGACATCAATCTGATTGACTGGCTCAGACAATATACGGAAAGTGACGAAGAAAGACATGAAGAATATATGCGAGGATTCCTTGGTAAAATGCTGTTTTCCGGAGACGAAGCTTTGAAAAAATCCTCTGTGCTGTCCGGAGGTGAAAAAATGAGAATCATGTTTTCGCGGATGATGCTACTCAGAGCAAATGTCTTGTTGATGGACGAACCTACTGCGCATTTGGATTTGGAAGCGATTACCGCATTGAACAATTCACTGCAAAATTTCAAAGGCACAGTACTCATCGCATCTCATGACCATGAGTTAATCAGCACTGTATGCGACCGGATTATCGAGTTTACCCCCAAAGGCATTATCGACCGCTACATGACTTACGATGAATTTTTGGAAGATAAAAAAGTGAAGGAACTGAAAGCGGAAATGTACAGTTGATTCCCTTTTCAAAATAAATTCTATTTAAAATCAACCGGTACGGAATATCAGCTGCCGGTTGTTTTTGTGATTCTTGTGAAAATTGAGCTTCATAAGCATTGTTTACGCTTATTTCGTCTCTCTGAAAATCCTTAATTTTCTTAATGGTAAAAAGAATTTAAACCATGAAGAAGTTAAGAGACATTTAGATGAATAAAAATGAACAGTTAGTTTTGCTTCATGAAAATCCTTAATTTTCTTAATGCCTTAATGGTAAAAAGAATTTAAACCATGAAGAAGTTAAGAGACATTTAGATGAATAAAAATGAACAGTTAGTTTTGCTTCATGAAAATCCTTAATTTTCTTAATGCCTTAATGGTAAAAAGAATTTAAACCATGAAGAAGTTAAGGGACATGAAGATTGACAGGATTGATAGGATTGGAAATAAACTTAATGAAAAACCTTAATTTTCTTAATGCCTTAATGGTAAAAAGAATTTAAACCATGAAGAAGTTAAGAGACATGAAGATTGACAGGATTGATAGGATTGGAAATAAACTTCATGAAAAACCTTAATTTTCTTAATGCCTTAATGGTAAAAAGAATTTAAACCATGAAGAAGTTAAGAGACATGAAGATGAATAAAAATGAACAGTTAGTTTTGCTTCATGAAAATCCTTAATTTTCTTAATGCCTTAATGGTAAAAAGAATTTAAACCATGAAGAAGTTAAGGGACATGAAGATTGACAGGATTGATAGGATTGGAAATAAACTTAATGAAAAACCTTAATTTTCTTAATGCCTTAATGGTAAAAAGAATTTAAACCATGAAGAAGTTAAGAGACATGAAGATTGACAGGATTGATAGGATTGGAAATAAACTTCATGAAAAACCTTAATTTTCTTAATGCCTTAATGGTAAAAAGAATTTAAACCATTAAGAAGTTAAGAGACATGAAGATTGACAGGATTGATAGGATTGGAAATAAACTTCATGAAAAACCTTAATTTTCTTAATGCCTTAATGGTAAAAAGAATTTAAACCATTAAGAAGTTAAGATACATTAAGATGAATAAAAAATGAACAGTTAATTTTGACAAATAATAAGTCTTGAAAAAAGTAAAATATGCGAAAAAAGGAAGCCACGGTATTGATTGTTGATGATGATGCCGATGTGCTTTTTGCGGCAAGGGTATGGCTGAAACGCTTTTTCACCAAAGTACTGATTTCCGAATCCGCCCAAAAAATCAAGGGAATTGTGCAAGAAAACGAACCGGATGTGGTTCTGCTCGATATGAATTACCGCAAGGGTTTTGAAGACGGCAGGGAAGGTTTGTATTGGTTGGAATATTTACAGGAAGTGCAACCGGAAACTGTGGTTGTACTGATGACCGGTTTTGGCGATGTGGCTTTGGCGGTCGAAAGTCTGAAAAAAGGGGCCTTTGATTTTGTACTCAAACCTTGGGACAATGACAAATTGTACGCTACCGTCAATGCGGCTGTGGATTTGGCGCGAAAGAACAAGAAAGTTATTCAGTGGGAAAAAATAAATCAGCCGCCCAAGCTTGACTATTTTGAAAGCAAATCTGCAGTGATGAAAACTGCGATGAATCTCGCCGAAAAAGTAGCACCCACCGATGCCACTGTGTTGATTCTGGGAGAAAATGGAACCGGAAAATTCGTGATGGCGCAGCAGATTTATCGTCAATCCCAAAGAAACAATTCTCCTTTTGTGCATGTGGATTTGGGCTCACTGAATGAAAATCTATTTGAAAGCGAGTTGTTTGGATACGCCAAAGGCGCATTTACGGGTGCCGAAAAAGATACGGCAGGTCGATTTGAACTTGCCAATGGCGGAACGATTTTTTTGGATGAAATCGGGAATTTATCTCTGCCCTTACAAGCCAAATTATTGACCGTTTTACAAAACCAAAAAGTCAATCGTTTGGGAGAAACCAAAGAAAGAAAAGTCGATGTACGCATCATTTGTGCCACCAACGCACCGATTTATCAAAGGGTCAACGAAGGGACATTCAGACAGGATTTGTTATTCAGAATCAATACGATGGAAATCACCATTCCGCCATTGCGTGAACGAAAAGAAGACATTCTGCCCATGGCTGAGTATTTGTTGCAAAAATTTAAAACCAAATACCGAAAACCGGATTTGTATTTGTCCCAAACAACCAAAACAGAAATTGAAAATTACAACTGGCCGGGCAATGTTCGCGAAATGGAAAATGTGTTGGAACGCGCTGTGATTCTGGCAGATAAAAACGAAATACATGCCCACCATCTTCATTTTTCACAGTTTGAAATACAACAAAATACAAATGAAAGACTGACTTTGGAGGAAATGGAAAAGGAAATGGTACAGCAGTCTTTGAGAAGAAATCAAGGAAACATAAGCAAAGCGGCCGACGAACTTGGCATCACACGGGCAGCGTTGTACCGAAGAATAGAAAAATTTAATTTGTAGAAATGGGAAAATATTTCGGAATCAAAATAATGCTGAGCATACTGCTGATTTCGGCTTTTGGCATAGCCGGTTTTTGGTTTTTTCGAAACGAATTGACCTTTACGGCGGTTTTCTTCCTATTGATCGCCTTGATTTTGTTGGTGGAATTGTATCGATACATTAATAAACCTTTTCAGGAAGTGCACAAAACGATTTCGTCCATGTTCCACGAAGATTTTTCGCTTCAGTCACCTTCGCCCCAGAAAAACGAATTATTCTCGGATTTGACCGGATTGTATGCCCAACAGAAACAGAATTATTTTGAACGACAATCGGTTAAAATCATCTATGACAACATTTTGAACAGCATCTCGACCGGGATTTTGATTTTGAGGAAAACCACAATTGGCGAATGGGAAATCTTTATGATGAACCGGACTTTTGCGAATATTTTACAAATTCCGGTCTATGCTTCTTGGAGAATTTTTCGGAAAAATGTTCCTGAATTCGCTCAGAAATTAGAAGAAATAAATTTTTCAGAAATACAGCAAAGCATTGAAATTTCAGTGGACAATCAGGAAAATCAAACCTATTCACTCAAAACTTCAACCATCAAAACCTATAATTTTGATTATTTTATAGTGGCTTTGGATTCGGTGCAATCCATCGTTGAAAAGAAAGAAAAACAGGCTTGGCATGATTTGATGAAAGTGATTTCGCACGAGATGATGAATACGCTTACACCGATTAACTCATTGGTAAACAGTCTTCAATATTTTGGTGAACAAAATGAATGGAACGCAGATGATAAGAAAGATTTCAAAATTAGTTTAGAAACCATTCAGAAAAAAACGGTTCACATGCTGGAATTTGTGGACAATTATCGTCAGCTGTCCAATTTGCCCCAACCCAAAATGTCGGAAACCGATTTGGTTACGGTTGTTCGCAGTTGTATTGAAGTGATGAAACCATTGTTGGATAAAAATGAAATCAGTCTCCATTTTGATGCTCAGAAAGAAGAAATTTTGTTGGATATAGACCCCATGCTGACGGAAAGAGTTGTAATTAATTTATTGACCAACAGCATTTATGCGGTGCAAGACAATGAAGTTAAAAAAGAAATTTCAATAAAAATATATCGTCAAAATCCAAGGGTTTTTATCGAAATCAAAGACGACGGAACGGGCATTGAAAAAGAAATCCGAGACAAGGTTTTCATCCCATTCTTTACCACAAGAAAACAAGGAGCCGGCATTGGACTGACACTTTCCAAGAACATCATGGAAGCCCAAAACGGACATTTGACTTTCAAAAGCAAAGCAGGAGAAACAGTGTTTCTGATGAGTTTTCAGCATTTATGAAATTGACATTGAATGACATACAAAATAATCAATGAATTTGCGGGATTCCCGTCTTAATTTTTTATAACTTTGTCAGTATCCGCCAAAATCCGGATAATCAAGAAAAGAAATTCATCAGAAATTTGTCAGCAAAAAAAAACTGTTTTAGATTTTGACAAATAAATTTTCCGGTCTCCCGGAATTATATGCCAAGACATAAAATTCACGCTAATACTGATGTTCCTGACTTCAATCCTGCGGGATGGCATTTCCTTGATAAAGCGTTTGGCGGCAAGTCAACTCACTGAATTATCAATAAAAAAATCACAACATGCCACATTATGCAGAACCCAAAAATGTAAAAGTCAAATCTGTTAACCATTTGACACACGACGTTTTACAAATCATTACTGAAAAACCCAACGGAATCAAGTACCAACCCGGACAAGCAGCCGATGTATCCATCAATAAGAACGGGTGGGAGGAAGAAGCCCGGCCTTTTACTTTCGTTTCACTTCAAGATGAAAATCAAATTGAATTCAACACCAAAATTTATCCCAATCATCACGGGGTGACCGAGCAGCTGCAATATCTGAAACCCGGCGATGAGTTATTGGTCGGAGAAGTTTTTGGTGCGATTAATTATAAAGGCGATGGAATTTTCATTGCCGGCGGTGCCGGAATTACGCCGATGCTCGCTATTTTCAGGTATCTAAGCAAAAATGGAAATCCGGCTGACAATAAATTACTTTTTGCCAACAAAACCCGGGAAGACATCATCCGAAAAGAAGAATTGGAAAACTGGTTGGGCAAAGAAAATTTCATCAATGTACTCTCACAAGAAAATACGGATGGCTTTGAATACGGACATATCAATGCAGATTTAATCAGAAAACACACTGCTGAAAATTTGAAATACTATTATCTTTGCGGCCCTGACCCGATGGTGGAATCCATTGAGAAACAACTAATTGACAAATTGAATATAAAACCGGAATTCATTGTGAAAGAAGAATAAATTCTGAAATCATTGAAAAACCTGAATCCGGTACTTCCAATTTCGGCTATTTCATTTTAAAAAATTTCTCTGTAACAAATCTTATTTCCTGTTGACTAATGGAACAGAAGATTGAAAAATGAAGAAAACCGCGATTCTAATCTTTTTAATAAGTTTTGGCTTTGCTTTTGGCCAAAAAACATGGACACTCAGAGAATGTGTGGATTATGCCATCGAGAAAAACCTGACCGTCAACCAAAGTCGGATTCAGGAAAACCTGACGGAAACCGAATTGAAAAATGCCGGTAACCAATGGCTGCCGACAGTTTCGGGCTATTTAGATAATTCATTGACCTTAGGAACCAATAATCCGAGTATTAATAAAGGCTATATTCAGTACGGAAATGGTTTGGGGGTTAATTCTTCCATCACGATTTATCAGGGTGGACTATTGAAACTGAACGAAGAAAAAGCAGAGCTCAACAAAGAATCAGCCCGATTGCATACAACCAAAACCATCGATGACATTTCACTGATGGTGGTCAATTATTATCTAAATGTAATGCTGAACCGTGAATTATTGGAAATTGCACAAGGCAACCAAGCCATCAGTGAACAGCAATTGGACAGAACCCAAAAACTCTTTGACGGCGACCGGGTGGCGCGTGCCGATTTGGTGCAAGCCGAAGCGGAACTCGCTCAAAGAAAGAAAGATACAGCCGATGCAGAAATTGAAGTGGAAAGAGCTTTGTTCAATCTGGCATCTTTACTACAATTGCCTGATTATCGGGAATTTGATGTAGAAACAATTCGACTTCCGGACGAACTGAGCCTGCAATTGTATGATTTGGAACAGGTGTTGCAAACGGCTTATGCGCAGCAGCCAGCGGTCAAAAGAGCTGAAACCGAGATGCAAATTGCACAAAAAGATATTGAGATTGCGGAAATAGGCTTCAAACCCAAAGTTACCGGAACTTACAACTTGGGAACCAATTATTCTTATTTCTTCAACAAAGGTTTAATTCACGATGCTTGGCTGAATCAATGGTACGATAATCTGACCAATGTATTTGGGGTGAGTGTTTCCTTTCCAATTTTTGAAAAACACAACAATAAAATCAATGTGGAAAGAGCGGAAATCAATAAATCGCTGGCTCAGAATATAATTGAGCAGGAAAAACAAACCATCAAGGAAAATGTACAGATGGCTTATTTTGATTCGAATTCTGCTTTCAAAGCTTATGAAGCCGCAAAAGAAAGTGTCCGTTCCAATGAAATTTCGGTAGATTTTGCACAAAGAAGTTTTGACGCAGGGGTGCTGAATTTGTATGATTTGAACATCGCCAGAAACAACCTGATTGCCGCCAAAGCCCAACTGGCACAGGCCAAATACAATTATGCTTTCCGGATGAAAGTACTTGATTTTTATGCCGGAATTCCGCTGACTGTCGGATTGGAATAGAAAGTTCGGTGAAATCAAAACCGTTTAATTCCGTAATTTTGTCAACCAATTCATGTAAAATGACATTGCTTCATTTAGAAACCTCGACCAAAAATTGTTCGGTTGCCTTCTCCAAAAACGGCGAAATCCTCTGTCTTTGTGAAGAATATGATGAAAAGTACGGGCATTCCGAAAAACTCCATCAGTTTGTGAATTGGGCATTGGAGGGCGCGGAAATTGAGTTGAAAGACATAGACGGCGTCTGTGTTTCCAAAGGGCCGGGTTCCTTTACCGGATTGAGAATCGGTGTTTCTGCCGCAAAGGGTTTTTGTTTTGGTTTGGATGTTCCCTTGCTTTCACTGAATTCATTGGAAATTCTGGCGCAGACCCAAATCAACAAAGATTATGATTTGATCATCCCGATGATTGACGCACGCAGAATGGAAGTTTACACCGCGGTTTTTGACGGAAAGGGAAATCAAATTTCAGAAATCGAAGCCAAAGTCTTGGATGAAAATTCATTTGCGGAATTCAAAGACCGCAAAGTGGTGTTTGTTGGAGATGGGGTCGAAAAAAGCAAAGCAATTCTGCAACTGCCGAATACAGATTTCCCGGAGGGAATTCATCCATCGGCAAAAAACATGATGAATTTGGCGGAAGAGAAATTCAGCCATCAGGATTTTGAAGATGTAGCCTACTTCGAGCCGTTTTACTTGAAAGAATTCAGGGCAGGAAAATAAAATTGATAATTTTCTATTTCGAAATGTTTATATTTGCAACCTTGTTCGGGGCGTAGCGCAGTCTGGTAGCGTATCAGCATGGGGTGCTGGGGGTCGCTGGTTCGAATCCAGTCGCCCCGACAACGAGAAAGTCCATCCATCCGGATGGATTTTTCTTTTTGAATTTCTTGCTTTCTGTATTTAGCCGCCTCTTAAAAAGGAGCATTTAATTGTTTATCAATAAAATGATATGCAATACGAAGCCTGCATTTGATTTTCTCAGGCTAAAGATATAGATTTTTTTCCAACACTTCTAACTTCCACATCCAGAGATGAACTGCAATTGAAGAATATTAGCAAAGGGACACAAGTAAGTTTTTTTCATCTGTAAAAGTTGTTTAATGGATTGGGATTTAATCAACAAAAATAATTTTTGATTTAATTTTTTGAAGCTTTTTATTTTTCTTGATTCTATATGTGAAATATCCATAAACATTTAATATCGGATAAGAAAAAGAAATTGTTGCCTTCTTTCCAGTATGTTCAACTTTATTAATATAAAAATTATAACACCGGCAATTCTTCTTACTTGCGTAACAGGAAACTCTATCTAAATATTTTTCAGAAACCAAGATTAATTTCCCATAATTATCTTTGAAAACTCTTTCACCAAAATAGTGTAATGTATCTGCTACAAAAATAGTATCACAATCATTAAAATTTAAATATTTGTACTCCCTGAGTTCTTTGTCGTTCACAAATGTTTTTAATAACAAGCCATTATCTACTTGTGAGAATAAGGTGATTGATATAGAAAACATTATAGTAAATAATGAAATTTTATTATTCGGTAACATAAGAATTTACATTTGGATTCACATTTAAAATATTGTTAATGACATCTTGTACATCACTTGGCATTCCACCCCACCACCGCACTCCCGAAAGGTCGGGAGTGCGGCAGTGGGATTAATCCCTATTACTTTGAGCAACTAAATTTACTATACAATACAGTAGCAACAATATTTTTGTAGTTTTGAGAATTAAAGTTTAAAAGCATGAAAACGACATTCCTGATTCTCTTTTTTGGCTTTTCAATCCTGAGTTATTCTCAAAACCCACATTACGAAAGCTGGAAAAATTTGGCCAAAGACAACATCAGCTTGCAGCCGGAATACGGAAATGCCGTAAAAACCGAACAGCAGATAAAATCAGACAATGATTTTATTGAAGATATTCTGCAATATTACAATTCCAAAGAAGAAGCAAGCGCAGAAATGCTAAAACTCGGTATGAATTATCTCTATGAAAAGGGAGATTTTGTCACAGCGATGAAAAGATTCAATCAGGCCTATCTGCTCAATCAAAACAATCCGGGCGTTTATTACGGTTACGGAAGCATATTCTTCAATCTTGGCGCTTTTGAAGAAGCAAAAATTTATTATGAAAAAGGCTTGAAAATCAAACCCAATCATTCTGAAATCCTAACGGATTATGCAACTGTATTTCTTGCCGCCTATTATGAAGACGCTGATACCGAAAACCTTAACAAGGCAAAAATCTATCTCGAACAATCATTGAAAGCGGACAGTAAAAACTCAGATACAATGTATAAACTCTCGATTGTCAGCATGAACTTGGGAGATTGTAAAAACGCAAGGAATTATTTAAAATCAGCCAAAAAGCAAAACAATCCCAATATTACTGAAGCTTTCGAAGTTGAGCTGAGCCAAAAATGCAATTGAAAAATGCGCACAGTCCTCGTTCATGCTAAAAATATTTATGTAATTTTGGATGGCATAAAAATTTAATAAATGGAACTACCCTGGGCAGAACCCTATAAAATCAAAATGACGGAAGAAATCCGTCTGTCAAGCCGCGAAGAACGCAAAAAATGGATAGAAGAAGCAGATTACAATCTGTTTAATCTCGACAGCGAAAAAGTTTTCATCGACCTGCTGACCGACAGCGGAACCGGAGCCATGTCCGACAAACAATGGGCGGAAATGATGATTGGAGACGAAAGTTATGCCGGCTCCCGTTCGTTCAGAAAACTCAAGACCGTGGTGGAAAATGTATTGGGTTTCCCTTATACACTGCCCACCCACCAAGGTCGGGCAGCCGAAAATGTGCTGTTCACCGTTTTGGTAAAAGAGGGAATGCTCGTTCCGGGAAATTCACATTTTGACACCACCAAAGGACACATCGAATTCCGAAAAGCACAGGCCATCGACTGTACGATTGACGAAGCCTTTGACATCAACGATATGCATCCGTTCAAAGGAAACATAGATTTGAACAAATTGGAGCAAGTCTATAAAAACCACCCCAAAGAACAGATTCCATTTTGCCTGATTACGATTACCTGCAATTCTTCGGGCGGACAACCGGTGTCCATTGCCAATATCAAAGCCGTCAAAGAATTGTCTGACCAATACGGAATTCCTGTGTATTTCGATGCAGCAAGATTTGCGGAAAATGCTTATTTCATCAAAGAAAGAGAAGAAGGATACAAAGACAAATCCATCAAGGAAATCGTAAAAGAAATGTTCTCTTACGGCGAAGGTTTCACCATGTCGGCCAAAAAAGACGGTTTGGTGAATATCGGTGGAATTCTGGCATTGCGAAACGAGGATTTGTACAGAAGTTGCGGAAATTTCGGCATCATTTACGAAGGTTATCTGACCTACGGCGGTTTGGCCGGTCGGGATTTGGGCGCGTTGGCGCAAGGTTTATTGGAATCCACCGAATACGATTATCTGAAAAGCAGAATCAACCAAGTGGAATATTTGGGTGAAAAACTGATTGCATTCGGAATTCCGGTTCAAAAACCCATTGGCGGACATGCGGTTTTCATCGATGCTTTGAATTTTCTGCCAAAAGTCCCGAGGGCCGAATATCCGGCGCAATCGTTGGGAATTGAATTGTACTTGGAAGCCGGCATCCGTGGGGTGGAAATCGGAACTTTGCTCGCAGACCGCGACCCCGAAACCCGTTTGGATCGTTTTCCGAAATTGGAGCTGCTCAGATTGGCGATTCCGAGAAGAACCTACACCTTTAAACACATGGATTACATCGCCGTGGCATTGAAAAACATTTATGAACGCCGCGATGAAGTTACTTCGGGTTACGAAATCGTATGGGAAGCCGATATTCTTAGGCATTTTACGGTGAAGTTGCGAAGGGCTTGAGTATCGGATTGTCAGTAGTAGCTTAAATTTGAATGAAAGAATGTTGGATTTAAAAGATTTTTTTTTGAGAAAAATATTCAAGGTTTTATTACATAGATATAGAGAAGTTGGAGAAGTAAAATGATAGTGCATTTTCCAGAGTAGAATCCGTTGAACATCAAAGGAGTTTTAATTGTGATGATTTTAACAAAAACATTCTAAAATCCTTTGAATCAGATAAATTCTCTACTTCTTCAATTCCTCCAATCGCTGAGTTGCGAATTGTTTAGCCTCTTCATCACCGTATTCAATGGTTTTTTCATAATACAATACGGCATTTTCCTTGTCCCCTTTTAATTCATAACCACGTGCGATATTGGATAAAACAATAAAATCTTTTGGATTGAGTTTTTCAGCTTTCAACAAAGTTTCAATCCCTTTGTCATACGCTCCGGTCAGTAAATAAGTGATCGAAATATTGGATAAACTTTCTATATGATCTGGATAATATCTCAAAATTTCTTCGGAAATGTCTCTCATATTTTTTAACAAAGCATCATCTCCTGTGTCAAAAAGCTGTAATTGATAACTCTGGATACTTGCTAACATAAAACCCTTAGCTTCATCAAGTTGCTCGTTGTTTATCCATAACCATTCATTGTTATTTTGAGAAGAATACCTAACGGTTTTTATAATTTCAAGAGTGAAATTTTCCCAGTCTTTCAATAACCCTAAAACATAGATTTTCCCAAATCTCATATCCAGTCGATTGGGATAAAGCTTAATTCCACGTTCAATTTTCGCAAAACCTTTTTCAATCTCTTCTGTTTTGAACCATGTCTGACTTCCCAAAAACCCAACCGTAGCATTTAAACTGTCTTTTAACACAAAACTCTCTCCCTCAAGTTGTTCTGTAGTCAAAGTGATAATGTCACTCTCTGCCTTTTGAACATAATAGTTAAAATAACTCGTAAATAGTTCCGGGTCATCAGGCTTCGATTTTTCCCAAGCTTCCAGCACTTTCAACTGATTAATGGTATCATTCTCATTAAAGTAAATTTGAAACTCAGATTGAAAGTTTTGTGAATAAACAATCGGATGTATAAATATTGAGATAATGATTAATAAGAATTTCATTTTGAAAATTTGATTTAAATGTACATAAAAAAATCTAACCCTTACCCAAAGCTTCTTTGGTTTTGGATGCCATGCGTTCAAACTCCTTTTCAATCATCGGATTCGTCCGGTAAGTCAACCGGGAAACCAAGAGATTTACTATCAGGGCAAATAAAAATCCGGGGATGATTTCATACCATTCACTGAACGGATGCTCAAAATACACCCAAAACAAAACAGTGAGTCCACCGACCAACATTCCCGCCAATGCGCCCTGCCAAGTTGATTTCTTGTTGAGCAATGCCAACAGCACCATTGGCCCGAAAGCTGCACCAAATCCCGCCCAAGCATTGCCCACTAAGTTCAAGATACTGTCTCTCGGATGCAGTGAAAGCAACAAAGAAATCAAGGCAATCAACAATACCGAAATCCGACTAACCATCAAAAACTCTTTGGGTGAACCTTGTTTTCTGAGAAAAGCCTTGTAAAAATCTTCGACCAAAGAACTTGAAGTCACCAAAAGCTGTGAGGAAATCGTACTCATCACCGCCGCAAGTATCGCCGACAACAGGAAACCACCCACTAACGGATGAAAAAGAACCCTCGAAAAATAAATAAAAATCGTTTCCGCCTCCTTGTTGCTCCCATCAAAAATCAGCATGGTTGCCGTATCAAATTTGGACAAATAAGCAATGCCGACCAAGCCAACTAACATGGCACCCAACAATGTCAACACCATCCAAGTGATGCCAATTCTTTTGGCTTTGACCAAATCGCCGGGATTTTCAATGGCCATGAACCGCACCAAAATATGCGGTTGCCCGAAATAGCCCAAACCCCAAGCAATCAGAGAAATAATCCCCACTACCGAAGTTCCGGTAAATAAATCAAGATACTGATGCCCTTTGTCGGAAATGAGTGCTATGGATTCTATAGGACCGCCAATTTGAATAATAGCGACGGTCGGAACGATGAGCAAAGCCAGAATCATAATGGTACCCTGCACAAAATCCGTCAAGCTGACTGCAAGGAATCCGCCGAGAAAGGTGTAAATCACCACCACTAAACTCGTTATCCAAACTCCTGTCATATAATCCATTCCAAATGCCGATTCAAAAAGTTTTCCTCCGGAAACCATTCCTGCGGAAGTATAAAGCGTAAAAAACACAAGGATAAACAAAGAAGATGTTAGTTTGAGTAAATGGGTTTTGTCCTTGTAGCGATTTTCAAAAAACACCGGCAATGTGATGGCATTTTGCGCAGTTTCGGTATAAATCCTCAGCCTGGGTGCTACCAATACATAATTCAAATAAGCCCCAATGGTCAATCCGATTGCAATCCATGCACCAGACAATCCACTGAAATACAAAGCACCAGGCAAGCCCATCAACAGCCAACCGCTCATGTCGGCTGCTCCGGCGGATAAAGCCGTGACAACCGGACCGAGCTTGCGCCCACTGATCAGAAATTCTTCGGAATTGGCGGAGGATTTTCGATAAGAATAAAATCCAATCGCAAGCATGAGCAGCAAATACAATCCGATGGAAATGGCTTCATATAATTGCATGACAGGATATTTTTACCAACCTAATTTTACTTCAAAACTAAACTTTCCTTCGTAAGGCGAACCCTGCATCAAGCTTTCCGTAACCCTTACCTTGTAAATTCCGCTCTTTTCAATCGGATACTGAATTTCCCTGCCGAAAGGGCCGTCCGAATTTCCATCCGGGTCGAAGATTTGTGAAATTCTCAGGTTGGCGGTATCTGTGGCAGGAATAACTTTGAGGTTCAATTTTTTGGCGGTGTCGGAATTGAAAACGAAATACACTTCTTGTCCACCGCTTTTCGCTGTATCTGCTTTCGCCTTGCCGTAATGAATTTTCAGATAAACCGTATCCGAAGGAATTGTCGCCAATGTTTCCGGAATTTCTTCCAAAATAGTGGTCTCCGTTTCGGGTTGTATGATTTCAGGTTTTGATTTATTCGACGGAATTGAATTTTTATTTTTCTCAAAATCAATGCGTGCTTGCTGTAAATCTTCCGCATAGCTTTTTTTATCAAAGTCAATCGGTTTTGAAATCGGTGTGTTGGATTCCGTCCATTTGCAGGAAGCTATCAGGAAAAAAATCAGGATGAGGCTTATCCATTTTCGCATGAGTGAAAATCTTTCTGTAAATTTACAAGAATCTTTGAATTGAAAAGAAATGTTACATTTTAAAATATCCGGTCAGGGAAATGCCGTGGTTTTGATTCACGGTTATTTAGAAAACATGAGGATGTGGGAGGATTATACGCAAACGCTGGCTGCTTATTACCAAGTGGTAGTTGTGGATTTACCGGGTCATGGGAAATCAGCTGTATTCGGAGAAGTTCACAGCATGGAAATGATGGCGGAGAAAATCAATGAAATCCTCGAAGATGCCGGAATCAGCAATGCAATGGTCATCGGTCATTCGATGGGAGGTTATGTAACTTTGGCTTTGGCGGAACTTTTCCCTGATAAAGTCAAAGGCTTTGTGCTAATGAATTCCTCTACGCTACCGGATTCGGATGAAAAGAAAGAATTGCGCCTGCGGGCGGTGGAAACTGCTGAGAAAAACCTAAATCTGTTGGTCAAAATGAGTGTTCCTCAATTATTTGCAAAAGAAAATCTTGATAAGATGCATGCCGAAAAGGATTTCGTTACCGAAATGGCGTTAGAAACTTCAGTGCAAGGGGTAACCGCAGCTTTGAAAGGAATGCGGCTGCGACCTGACAGAACAAGGGTTTTGCATGATTTTCAAGGGGAAATCGGAATTATCATTGGGAATTTGGACAAAACCGTTGACCCGGCTGCTTTCCAAGAAATCATTCCGGAAAGAGAAAACATCCAAATCCTAAAACAAAATACCGGACATCTCGCATTTTTGGAAGCCCGGGAGAATACGTTGCAATTTTTATTAGCATTTGCAAATGCCGTTTTCACAAATTAATATGCTGAAATTCATTTAAAAAATGCAGGCTTGTTGAAGGCCTGCATTTTTAATTTTATAATTTATTTGAAAATTATTTTTTGATAATCTTCTTTGTCACAGTGCTTTTGTCGGTCTTTAATGTCAGAATATATACGCCGTTGGGCAGATGGCCGATTTTAATCTGGCCGGAATTTTTACCCAAATCACTTTTCATTATTTGCCTTCCTGAAACCTCGGTCAAAGTATATGATTGAATAATTTCATTTTTGGATACAATGTTCAGCTCATCTCTAACGGGATTAGGATAAACCGCAATTCCATTGGAATCACCATATTCTTCAATGCCTAAGAAATTACAATCAACAATGGCTTCCCAGCCGGAAAAATCCATATAAATATCCGATTCGAAAACCACGGTAATGGCACCTGAAGGATGCGTAGATACGAAAGTGGGTCCGGGACTTTGGAATCCGGTCAACATACCGCCATTGAAAATTGGTGCGCTTGTGTTGTCGCCATCGTGGATATAGAGATAATCCCAATTATTTTCCAATTGATAATAATTGAATGAAAGTTTTATTTTCCCATCCTCAGTTGAAGGGTAAAATGTTTTAACAATCGTTTCATTATTTCCGTAATTTCCGTTGCTTCCGCCTGTATCCGTAAACAAGGTTCCGTCACAGAAATCCCCGGTTAGCAAAAGGTGTTTAATCATTCCCCCTTTGACCCCGTTTCCGCAAACATTGACAACATATAATTCATAATACTGATTACCCGTTGCTCCTTGAATCGTAAAGTTCGTGTCTGTATAATAATTCCAATCATCTTCGGTGGGTTGCACACCATGCGGAACAAGTGCTGCAGCCCATTCATTGGAAGTCTCATCAACGAGCGTGACTTCTATGTCACCATTTTCATTGATTTCATAAGACATAAATTCAATGGTATAAGTACAAATTTCCGTTTCGGTTGTGCATTCGGTGGACAAACAAGGTTTGGCATCTACAATGTCCCGCATCAATTGAGCGGGTTGAGGGCCAAAACCCAATGCCAAATTGGTGCCTACACCACCAATCAAATGACAATAACTCATGATGGTTCCTCCTTCCTGTCCGGGCAAGTCCGCATCATCACAACCCTCAGAATATCCGGCCAAGGGACCACAACTGTCAATGGCCGTATTATCACCATTCCATGCACAAGCATGGGTATGCGGTGAACCCAAGGAATGCCCCATCTCATGCGACATCGCCAGAACTGTCCATGAATAAACAGGGACTTCTTCGTACTCTAAATTCACACCGGAATAAGCATATCTGTAGTCTTCACAGAGTGAATCTAAATAAGCTACACTCGTTGTTGCGGGATAATTAATCAGATGTGCCAAGTCTCCGTCAAAGTCTTGTACAGAACTTGCAAATAAGCTTAGATTTTGGGAATAATTGCCCGTGTAAGGATCTTCAATTACCCAGATTCTGACTGAACCCAACGCCATATTGATGCCGTCATTGTCATACAAGGTACCGATATTGTTCTGTATGCCTGTAATCCAGTCTATCGTAGCGTCAATATCAGCACCATTCGCAACATAGGGTTGATGTGCAATTTCATAATAAAGTCTCACACAATTTTCTGTTTCATTTTGGTGTTTTGCATTCGGATTAAAATTGATTTGCTGCTGTATTTGCTGATTCATTTCCAAGTCATCGGCCACACAGTGAAATGAGAATTCTCCAAGTAAATTGCTGTCGGAATAAGTGATGAAATCCTGTTTATCTACGGATTTTCCGAGAACCACATTTCCTTGGTTCAAACTGGAAATAATTCCCATCACATTGTCATCAAAAATACTGATGGACACAAGGGATTGATAATCTCCGTTGATAATCCCACGATAATATGCTCCGGGTTGATAGGTCTGCGGATTGCCATCTTGGTCTTCTACATGAAAATCATCGGTCAGCACATTCTGTTTGTACAATTGCACATCAATCATTTCATCCTGAAAAGGAATTTTTAAGTTGATATAATCCGGCGATTCTGCAACGATTCTGTTCAATTCCTGCATATTCAGGTTTAAAACCGTTACATCGGTAGCAGAGCTGAGATATTTGGCGGTTTTTTGGGTATCTTCATTTTTGGTGAATAAATCATATTCACTGAATGGTTTTCTCAATGTATTCATTTCCTGAATTTTCTGAGAAATTTTTCTCATTTGACCAAACGTAGCCACCGATGAGAATAAGAGCAAAAGGATTAAAAAATTTTTCATGAAATGATGTTTTTAGAAGTAGCTAAATCAAATAATGCCGCCAAATTGACGGCATTATCCCACTGCTAATCACAGAATTATCTTCTGATAACCTTCTTGTTTACAGTTTGTTCTTTCAGTTTAATCGTCAAAATATAAACCCCTTTCGGCAGATGCCCGATACTCAATTGCGTGCTTCGTTCGCTCAAGGATTTGGTCATTACATTTCTTCCAAGGGCATCGGTCAGTTTTACCGATTCGATGTTTTCTTTTTGAGAAATGATGTTCAAAACATCCGTGGTCGGATTTGGATAAACACTGACACCGGCATTGTCCTCCATTTCTACTGTGTTCAATAGTCCACAATCCACACTGCCTTCCCATCCGTACAAGTTCAGGGATCTGCTGGATTCAAATTTCACTGTAATGGCTCCGGTTGAATGTGTAGAAACAAAAGTGGGTCCCGGATTGTTGTTTCCGGTAATTTCTCCGCCTTCAAACAATGGAGATGAAATACTGTCGCCATTGTAAACATACATATAATCCCGGTTGGTTTCCAGTCCTATTTTGTCAAAACTCAAAGTAACTTTTCCTGTCGGAGAATAAGGATAGAAGGTTTTAACAAAATATTCATTGCTGCTGTAGCTGCCGGTTGTACCTCCTGTATCGGTAAATGGTGTGCCGTCACAGAAATCACCCGTCAATATAATGGTTCGGAAAGTTGTTCCGATTAAACCGGATTCACATTTATTTCTCACGAAAATCTCATAATATTTATTGGGTTGCAAATCGGAAAGGTTGATTTCTGTAGATTCTGTTTCAGTCCACCCCTCTTCAGTCAGCGGCTCACCAAAAAGTACCGCCTGATAATCCCAAAGCGTGGAATATTCATCATCAATCAATAATTGTGCAGTAGTATTGGTTTGCGCCATCAAATCGACACTTTCAATCGAATACAGACAAGTCGAAACGCCGGTGGTACATTCATCACCAAGACAGGGTTTTGAATTGACCGTATTTCTGATATGCTGTCCGGGCTGATCTCCGAAACCTTTATTGAAGTTGACACCGACACTCACCAAATGACAATAGCTCATGATGGTTCCGCCATCTTCTGGAATAGGGGCGTTACAGCCTTCATTCGCGCCACCCGCAGGGCCGCAGCCGTCAATCGCTGTATTGTTGCCATTCCAGAAACAGGCGTGTGTATGCGGTGAACCCATGGAGTGTCCCATCTCATGTGTCATGGCACCTACCGTCCAAGAATAAGTGGGAACTTCAGAATAAAGCATATTCACAGCAGAATAAGCATAATTTGCGCCTTCGCACAAACTGTTCAGGTAGGCCACACTCGTCGTGGAAGGCGTATTCACCAAATGCGCCAAGTCTCCATCGAAATCTGAAGTACTGGCGGCAAATAAACTCAGGTTATCTCCATAACTCAAAGTATAGGGATCCGGAATCGTCCAGATTTTCACCGAACTCATCGTGATGTCAATGCCGTCATTGTCATACAGCGTAGCAATGTTGTTGTGAATTCCTGTAATCCAGTCAAGGGTTGCTTCAATATTTCTTCCTTTTTTGTTAAAAACTGAACGTGTGATTTCATAATAAATTCTCACACATTTATCTGTTTCAGGCATGGCTTCAACCGAAGGATCAAAATCCATATTGTCCATAATCGGATGGTTGTATTCCAATTCATCCACACCGCAAACAAATGGATTATGGGTTACCAAATCGTTTTCAGAATAGGTGATATAATCCTGACCGTCAGTGGATTTCCCCAAAACCATGTTCCCGTGTGCATCGGTAGAAATGATTCCTATCACGTTGTCATTAAAGAAACTGACAGCCACGATGGAATTATAATCTCCGTTCACAATCCCGCGGTAATATTGCCCCGGTGTATAATTCAGCAGCCTCCCCTGCTCGTCTGTTGCATGAAACGAATCCGTAAGAACTTCATTTTTATACAATTGCAAATCCACCAATTCATTCTCATAAGGAACTTTCAGGGATAGGAATTCAGGGGCTTCGTTTACGATTTTCTGTAAATTGTCCGTGTTGATTTCCAAAACAGTAACATTCGTAACAGCATCTAAATACTTGGCTGATTTCTGGGTATTCATGTCTTTTGTAAACAAATCATACGCCTTGAAATCTTGTCGCGTTGTATTCAAATCCTGTACTTTTTGTGATACTGCTCGCATTTGTCCAAATACAATTCCTGAACAAATCAACAGCATCAAAAAACTTAATTTTCTCATAGTGTAATGTGATTATTTGATATATTAGCTTCCAAAGGTAACTATTATTTATAAATTATATTTCAATTCTGTGAACTGAACTTCAAAAATATGCAACAAAAATAAAATAATTGAAATCCTTGTAAGATGAAAAAAGCTAAAGAAAATTCAGCTCAGGAATAACGCCATAGCCAATTAATATCATTCCCTGTAAACTTCTATCCTTTCTCATTTTCCTCAATCTTCCTCCCGTCCGGGTCTATAAAAGAAATCGGATTATTGGCAACATAAGCGTAAGGGCTTATGGGTGCATACATTTCGGCAAGCTGATCCATAGCGTTCCACCGGCCGATGTCGGGCATATACTGCCGCCAGCCGTAGTCGTACAGGCCGGTTTCTTGGAGTTCTTTGTTTGAGAAATTATTATACACAGTTTGAAAATATTATGCAGTTGTTTCTTTTGCTATAATCTCCCTTGATTTTGTAGCATTTTTATAAATAAACTAAAAAAAAGCACCACAAAACCTACTAAAGGAAAAAGGATTGCTAATAAATTGTTTTTTTTCTTAATAGTTTCATTATTGATAATTTTTTTATATTTATCATTAGATACTAATAATGTATATAATAATATCAAAACAATTAAAAAACCTATGATATATCCTATTTTCGGAATTTTTGGAATCTCTATATTAAATAAAGAACCAATGAGCATTAAACAGATTATAAAATAAAAATTTAAAATAAATGCTATTATTACAATTGATGTGTATTTTGCAACATCCTGATTGCCAACTCTCACTTGGAACCAATAATACTTATTGTATAGGTATTCCAATATACTTCTCATAAATTTCATATAAACTAATTATTCAATACTGCCAAATCCTCCAAATCCATCTGTTGCATAGTCTAAAATGAAATAAGTAGCACTTATTCCAAAACCTATAGGTCCTAAAAAACCAACACCTGTCATTATTGTATCAATAACTGTTTTAGCAAGAACTTTACCGTCACTGCCTCCGTTATTGTAGTAATCATAAGTATTATACCAGCTATAGGCCGTTGTTCCTGCGGCTACCACTGTTCCTAATCCCTTTGAGAACTTCAAATAATTAGCCCCTGTTTTACCTAAAGTATTGGTTGTCCTCCATGCTTTCTCGGTTGACTCTAATTTATTAAACTCCCACCATGATCTGGCTGATTTATAATTACTTCTTATTGTGTAGTCAATCAATTCGGTCTTAATTCCATTACCTAAACCAAATGCACCCATATTACCATTTAGCTTGTCCCAATCAAAACCACTTTCAGTATTACCTCCAAGCGATTTTACCCAGTCATCAAAAGGCATTACGCTGACATCTATAACTGTAGTTGCTAAATGAGATACACCATTTGCCCCGAAATAATTCCTACCCGCTGAAGAGGTGCTTACAAATTTCATATTCAGCCTATTGCTGTTAAAGGTACTCCAAAAACTGCTCAGCGGCCCACTCCCGAAGTTGCCTCTATATCCTTCTAACTGACTGACAAGACTTCCAAAATCACCATTTCCTGCAAAATAACCTCCTACTAAATTCGCATCCACTCCTGTAAATGTCCAGCCGGTTATGTTTCCATCTTTATCTTTAACAGGATCTATCGCTCTCCCGT
>JBBAEI010000023.1:0-54637 GCA_041656055.1 Weeksellaceae bacterium | reverse complement strand
ATCATCTGATTGCGATGAGAAACACCAACGGAGAAATGGTGGCCTTTGATTTGTCAACCGGCGCAGGAACATTGATCGGACAAACAGCTGTTCTGTTGAACAACGACATGGCGAGCTGTCCGGGATTATCATCCGGCAAAGCGATTGTCGGAGAATCCTACCGCTTTGCTTATCAGCCAAATCCGGTAAGAGATATGTTGTATATTTCGACCAATCGCGAGATAGAATCCATTGAGGTTTATAACTTGACCAATCAAAAGGTGCTGAGCATAAGAAGTACGGAAGCCCTTCATGGCGAAGTAAACGTAAACTCCCTTCCACAGGGCGTATATGTAGTCAGAGCTGTCTTGAAAGGCGGACAAGTAGAAACCTTCAAGATTGTGAAGAAATAACCAATTTTAATGTATAATAATAAACAGAGCCTTCCCATTCAACGGAGGGCTTTGTTTATTATTCACCTATAATGCAGATTTAGCGGGAAAATGCTTGAATTTGAACCCAAAAATTAATTCATAAAATAAAAAAGACCATCCATCCGGACAGCCTTTTATGTATTATAATATTTTCAAGAAAATTAATTTTTACTGTAAAGCAGGGTAACACCTTCTTGTTCGGGCAGGGTAGGGCGTTTTTCCAAGTGCAGTGACCCTTTTCTTTCTTTGGCTTTCATGCCCAACCATCCTGCAATCCAAAAGGGAAGCACGAAACTTGCCATATATAAAATTGCCCAAAATCCAATTAGGAACATAACAGTGAAGAACAGAAATCCAAGAAATTTTGCCATGACTTAATTAATTTATGCAGACAAAAATATAAAATTAATTCCAATTCTTCCCGATATACTGAAAAATCTCATTATTTAAAATAATTCAATTTAGCTTTCTTAAATTTGGGCTTTATTTTCAATACATTAAAATCATGGAGTACAGAATAGAGAAAGACACAATGGGAGAAATCAAGGTTCCCGCGGATAAATATTGGGGCGCACAAACGGAGCGTTCACATGAAAATTTTAAAATCGGCCCGGTTGGTTCAATGCCAAAGGAAATCATCAATGCCTTTGCTTATCTGAAGAAGGCGGCAGCACACGCCAATGCGGAATTGGGAGTTCTACCGATAGAAAAAAGAGATTTGATAGCTAAAGTATGCGATGAAATTTTAGCCGGTAAACTCGATGATCAATTTCCATTAGTCATTTGGCAGACCGGTTCGGGTACCCAGTCCAATATGAATGTGAATGAAGTCATCGCCAACCGTGCACAGGTTTTATCAGGCGGTAAAATTGGAGTAGGAGAGAAGGTATTGATGCCCAATGATGATGTCAATAAATCACAATCTTCCAATGATACTTTTCCGACGGCAATGCACATTGCAGCCTATAAAATGCTCATAGAGAAAACCATACCCGGTGTTGCACAGCTTCGGGATACTTTAAAAAGGAAAGCTGAAGATTTCAAAGATGTGGTCAAAATCGGGCGAACACATTTAATGGATGCTACCCCTTTGACTTTAGGACAGGAAATCTCAGGCTATGCTGCACAGCTTGACCACGGATTGAATGCTTTAAAGAATACACTTGCTCATTTGTCGGAATTGGCATTGGGCGGTACAGCAGTTGGAACCGGTCTGAATACACCTAAAGGTTATGATGTTTTGGTCGCAAGATACATTTCGGAAATGACAGGTTTACCGTTTATTACGGCTAAAAATAAATTTGAAGCATTGGCAGCACATGATGCCATAGTGGAATCGCATGGTGCATTGAAACAATTGGCAGTATCACTTTATAAAATCGCCAATGATATTCGTATGCTTTCTTCCGGACCACGTTCCGGAATCGGAGAAATTCACATTCCGGAAAATGA
This sequence comes from Weeksellaceae bacterium, assembly GCA_041656055.1. Lineage (GTDB taxonomy): Bacteria > Bacteroidota > Bacteroidia > Flavobacteriales > Weeksellaceae > Moheibacter. The sequence goes on along the minus strand of JBBAEI010000023.1, from coordinate 52,772 downwards.
ACCCGGTTCGTCCATCATGCCCGGCAAGGTGAATCCTACACAAGTGGAAGCCTTGACCATGGTTGCAGCGCAGGTGATTGGAAATGATGTAACGATCACATTTGCAGGTGCGCAAGGTCATTTTGAATTGAATGTATTCAAGCCGGTAATGGCATATAACTTTTTGCAAAGTGCTGAGTTACTTGGTGATGCTTGTGTTTCTTTTGATGTTCATTGCGCGCAAGGAATTGAGCCGAATCATCAAAGAATTCAACAGCTTTTGGATAATTCTTTGATGCTCGTTACTGCGCTGAACACGCATATTGGATACTATAAGGCGGCAGAAATCGCACAAACTGCCCATAAAAATGGAACAACGCTGAAAGAAGAAGCAGTTCGTTTGGGCTATGTTTCTGCGGAAGATTTCGACAAATGGGTGAATCCCAAAAATATGGTTGGATAATTTTGAGAAATTGAATCCAATAATAGGAAGGCGATTTGACCGATAATAAAAAAAAGACCCCGACAAATAAATCGGGGTCTTTATGTATGAAGTTTTTTATGCTTCTCCAATAGGACCGAAATTCATCGGCATTGCTGGTCCCTGATTGTCTTTAATTTCTCCGAATTGTTGTTCATATCGGGAAACATTTTCACTCAGGGCGTGTACCAATCTTTTGGCGTGCTGTGGGGTCAAAATAATTCTTGACTTCACTTTGGCTTTGGGTACGCCGGGCATCATCTGTATGAAATCCACAACAAATTCTGTCGGCGAATGGTTGATTACAGCCAAGTTGGAGTAAACTCCGCTTGCTAATTGGTCATTGATTTCGATATCGATATTTTTCTTTTGTTCTGCCATTATATTACTGTTTTTTCACTTATTAATTCTTCATATTCCTTTTGGGAACCAACAATCACATTCTGATATTCCTTCAGACCGGTTCCGGCTGGAATTCTGTGACCTACGATAACATTTTCCTTCAAACCGGTCAAATCATCAACTTTTCCGGCTACCGCAGCTTCATTCAACACTTTTGTGGTTTCTTGGAATGATGCAGCAGACATGAAGGATTTGGTTTTCAGCGACGCTCTGGTGATACCTTGCAATACGGTTTCTGCCGTTGCAGCCATTGCTTCGCGGGCTGTAACCAAGTTTTTGTCTTCACGTTTCAACAAAGAATTTTCATCTCTCAATTGTCTGGCGGTAATGATTTGCCCTGCTTTCAGGTTGTCACTGTCACCGGCATCTTCGACTACTTTCATTCCAAAAATTCTGTCGTTTTCTTCCAAGAAATCTTCGATGTGTTCCATGTTGTCTTCTAAGAAATTGGTGTCTCCGGAGTCAACGATTCTCACTTTTCTCATCATCTGACGAACGATAATTTCAAAGTGTTTGTCATCGATTTTCACCCCTTGCAGACGATATACGTCCTGAATTTCATTTACAAGATATTCCTGCACAGCGGTTGGGCCTTTGATTCTCAGGATATCCTCTGGCGTAATTGCACCATCAGAAAGGGGAGTTCCGGCACGTACGAAGTCATTTTCCTGTACCAGAATTTGATTGGATAATTTAACCAAGTATGTGAAAACTTCGCCGTTTTTGGCTTCTACCATGATTTCACGGTTTCCGCGTTTGATTTTTCCGTAAGAAACAACGCCGTCCACTTCGGCAACTACAGCCGGATCTGAAGGGTTTCTTGCTTCGAAAAGCTCGGTTACACGTGGCAAACCTCCGGTGATATCTCCGGCTTTTGCTGAACGACGAGGAATTTTCACCAAGACTTTACCGGCTGAGATTTTCTCACCATCGACTACCATCAAGTGGGCACCAACGGGAAGGTTGTAAACTCTTTCGTCACCGCCTTTTGACAATACTTTCAAGGTAGGAATCTTTTTCTTGTTACGAGATTCTGAGATTACTCTTTCCTGGAATCCAGTCTGTTCGTCTATTTCAAGTTGGAAAGTTACCCCTTGTTCGATGTTTTCAAATTCAATTTTACCGGCGGATTCCGCAACGATTACTCCGTTATACGGATCCCAGTTGACAAGGATTTCTCCTTTGGAAACTTTTTGTCCGTCTTTGACATGAAGAATGGAACCATAAGAAATATTCTGGTTCATAATTACATGCTCGGTTTTATCAAGAATTTTCAATTCTCCGGATCTGGAAACCACAACGTCCACATCTTGACCGTTTTCATCCACGCCGGCTACGGTACGGATGTCTTCGAGTTCAATTTTTCCTTCCACTTTGGCTATGATGGAAGATTTTTCGGAAACGTTCCCGGCGGTACCTCCTACGTGGAAGGTACGAAGCGTAAGCTGTGTACCTGGTTCACCAATGGATTGTGCAGCAACAACTCCCACAGCTTCTCCCATTTGAACTCTTTTGCCGGTGGCAAGGTTTCTTCCGTAGCAGGAAGCACAAATTCCGGTTTTCGATTCACAGGTCAACGGTGAGCGAACATCGACGGTTTCAATGCCTGCTTTCTCAATTATTTCTGCTTTGCTTTCAACAATAATTTCATTGGCGGCAACGATCAATTCTCCGGTATTCGGATGAAAAACATCATTCAATGAAGTTCGCCCAAGAATTCTAATAGAAATCGGTTCAACGATTTCCTCATTTTTCTTCAATGCAGAAATTTCAAGTCCTCTGAGCGTATCGCAATCTTCTTCATTGATAATTACATCCTGTGCCACATCCACCAAACGACGGGTCAGATATCCGGCGTCCGCAGTTTTCAAAGCAGTATCGGCCAGACCTTTTCTCGCACCGTGGGTGGAGATAAAGTATTCCAAAATGGTCAATCCTTCACGGAAGTTAGAAATAATCGGGTTTTCAATAATTTCACCTCCGGATGAACCAGCTTTCTGGGGTTTGGCCATCAGCCCACGCATTCCTGCCAACTGACGAATCTGTTCTTTTGAACCTCGGGCTCCGGAATCAAGCATCATATAAACGGAATTAAATCCATCTTGATCCTGCGTCATTCGTTTCATCACCATTTCAGTCAGGGTGGCGTTGGTCGTAGTCCAGACATCGATGACCTGATTGTATCTTTCATTGTTGGTAATCAATCCCATGTTGTAGTTGCCCTTGATGGCTTCAACCTGTTCAATAGCACTTGCAATCAAATCTTTTTTCTGATCCGGAATCAAAATATCTCCCAAACTGAAGGACAATCCTCCTTTGAATGCACTTTGGTAACCCAAATCCTTCATTTTGTCAAGGAATTCAACCGTAGTCGGGAAATCAGTAATTTCAAGAATACGATTAATAATACCTCTTAATGATTTTTTGGTCAATACTTCATCAATGTATCCAACTTGTTTGGGAACTATTTGATTAAATAGAACTCTTCCCACAGTGCTTTCAATCAGTTTTTCAACCAATTCCTCATTTTCTCTAACTGTAACTTTGACTTTTATAATTGCATTCAAATCAACACTTTGTTCATTGTATGCAATTCTCACCTCTTCCGGGGAATAGAAAGCAATGCCTTCTCCTTTAGCCCCTTTTTTGGATTTGGTCATATAGTATAAGCCCAATACCATGTCCTGAGAAGGCACCGTAATTGGCGAACCATTCGCAGGATTCAGAATGTTTTGTGAAGCGAGCATCAACAGCTGTGCTTCCAAGATGGCTTCAGGTCCTAATGGCAAGTGAACCGCCATTTGGTCACCATCGAAGTCAGCGTTGAATGCGGTACAAGCCAGTGGGTGAAGCTGAATAGCCTTACCTTCAATCAGTTTGGGTTGGAAAGCCTGAATCCCCAATCGGTGCAAAGTAGGCGCACGGTTCAGCAAAACCGGATGTCCTTTCAATACATTTTCAAGGATGTCATACACAACCGGTTCTTTTCTGTCAATGATTTTCTTGGCAGATTTTACGGTTTTCACAATTCCTCTTTCTATCAGTTTACGCACCACGAATGGTTTGTAAAGTTCAGCAGCCATGTCTTTGGGCAAACCGCATTCATGAAGTTTCAGATGCGGGCCGACCACGATTACAGAACGCGCTGAATAATCGACCCTTTTACCCAAAAGGTTTTGACGGAAACGCCCTCTCTTCCCTTTCAAAGAGTCGGAAAGTGATTTCAAGGGTCGGTTTCCATTTACTTTTACAGCGGTCGATTTTCTCGTATTGTCAAAGAGTGAATCAACAGCTTCTTGAAGCATTCTTTTCTCATTTCTGAGGATTACTTCGGGTGCTTTGATTTCAATCAATCTTTTCAATCGGTTGTTTCTGATGATTACCCTGCGGTATAAATCATTCAGGTCAGAAGTTGCGAACCGGCCACCATCCAATGGTACCAACGGGCGCAATTCCGGCGGAATTACCGGAATTACCCGGAGAATCATCCATTCAGGTCGGTTGACATAGTCTTCATTGGATTTTCTCAAAGATTCCACTACCTGAAGGCGTTTCAAGGCTTCTGTTCTTCGCTGTTTGGAAGTTTCGTTGTGTGCTTTGTGTCTCAGGTCATAAGAAAGCTCTTCCAGATTAATTCTTCTCAATAAATCCTCTAAAGCTTCCGCACCCATTTTCGCAATGAATTTATTGGGGTCGGTATCTTCGAGGTATTGATTATCAGCCGGAAGTGTATCCAGAATGTCAAGATATTCTTCCTCAGAAAGGAAATCCAACTGTTTAAGTTCAGCTCCTTCCGGGCCTTTGGCGATTCCGGGCTGGATTACGAGATATCTTTCATAATAGATAATCATATCGAGCTTTTTGGAAGGAAGCCCCAAGATGTAACCGATTTTGTTCGGAAGTGAACGGAAATACCAGATATGCGCAACCGGCACCACCAGATTGATGTGTCCGATTCGCTCCCGGCGGACTTTCTTTTCTGTAACTTCCACACCACAGCGGTCACAAACTATTCCTTTGTATCGGATTCGTTTGTATTTCCCGCAGGCGCATTCATAATCCTTTACAGGACCGAAGATTCTTTCGCAGAACAATCCGTCCCGTTCGGGTTTATGCGTTCTATAATTAATTGTTTCCGGTTTCAGGACTTCACCTTTTGACTCCTGAAGTATGCTTTCAGGAGAAGCTAATCCGATACGGATTTTTGAAAATTTGCTTGTTTTGTTTTTTGTTGACATAATGATTTATCTAATCAATTATACTTTAGAATTGTAACAAAGATTATTCTTCAAGGGTAATATCCAGACCCAATCCTTGAAGTTCGTGCAACAATACGTTGAAGGATTCCGGGATACCGGGTTCCGGCATTGGATCTCCTTTCACAATGGCTTCATAGGTTTTTGCCCTGCCTACAACATCATCTGATTTCACTGTCAGAATTTCTCGCAGAATATTGGATGCACCGAAGGCTTCTAATGCCCAAACCTCCATTTCTCCAAAACGCTGACCTCCAAATTGGGCTTTCCCGCCTAAAGGTTGTTGCGTGATGAGTGAGTAAGGTCCAATGGATCTCGCGTGCATTTTGTCATCTACAAGGTGACCGAGTTTCAGCATATAAATTACGCCGACGGTCGCTTTCTGTGCAAATCGTTCTCCGGTTCCCCCATCATACAAATAAGTGGTACCGTATGCAGGAAGTCCGGCTTTAGCAATCAACTCATTGATTTGATCAATGTTGGCACCGTCAAAAATCGGGGTAGCGTATTTCTGTCCGAGTTTGATACCGGCCCAGCCCAATACGGTTTCATAAATTTGCCCGATGTTCATCCGTGAAGGTACCCCCAGCGGATTCAGTACGATGTCAACCGGAGTTCCGTCTTCCAAGAAAGGCATGTCTTCATCTCTGACAATTCTTGAAACAATACCTTTGTTTCCGTGCCGTCCGGCCATTTTATCACCTACTTTCAATTTTCGTTTTTTGGCAATATAAATTTTGGCTAATTTCACGATCCCTGCCGGTAATTCATCACCTACGGAAATCGTAAATATCTCCCGGCTCATTATTCCCTGCAAATCATTGTATTTGATTTTGTAGTTGTGAAGAAGTTGTTTTACTTGGTCATTTTTTTTCTCATCCATGACCCAGATACTTTCAGAACCGGTAAGATTCAGATAATCCTCTACGGAAGTGAATATTTTTTTGGTGTATTTGGTTCCTTTCTTGATGACTTCTTCATTGAGGTCGTTATAGATACCTTGAGAAACTCTTCCTTCGAGCAAAGCAAAAAGTTTATTCAACAATATTTCTCTCAGGTCATCAAATTTTTTGCGATATTCTGCTTCTATATTGTCAATAATCGCTTTATCCTGTGTTCTTCTTCGTTTGTCTTTGATGCTTCTTGAGAACAATTTTTTGTCGATTACCACACCGTGTAGGGATGGTTCGGCTTTGAGTGAAGCGTCTTTCACATCTCCGGCTTTGTCACCGAAAATTGCACGAAGCAGTTTTTCTTCCGGCGTTGGATCGGATTCTCCTTTTGGTGTAATTTTTCCAATCAGGATATCTCCGGGATTAACTTCTGCCCCGATTCGGATCATACCGTTTTCATCCAAATCACGGATGGCTTCTTCGGATACGTTCGGGATATCGGCAGTCAATTCTTCCATTCCCAATTTGGTGTCGCGTACTTCCAATGAATATTCATCAATGTGAATCGAAGTAAACCAGTCTTCGCGAACCACTCTTTCGCTGATTACGATGGCATCCTCAAAGTTGTACCCCTGCCATGGCATGAATGCCACTAAGAGGTTTCTACCCAACGCCAATTCACCATCTTCTGTCGCATATCCTTCACAAAGCACCTGTCCTTTTTCGACACGGTCACCCACACGTACGATCGGTTTCAAAGTAATTGTGGTACCTTGGTTGGTTTTGCGGAATTTGGTCAGCATATAGGTTTTCTCGCTCGGATCAAAACTTACAATTTCTTCATCTTCAGTTCGGTCGTAATTGATTTTAATCATATTGGCATCCACGTATGTAACGGTACCTTCACCTTCCGCATTGATTAGAATTCGGGAATCTTTGGCGACTCTTTCTTCTAATCCGGTTCCTACGATTGGAGCCTGAGGTTTCAGGATCGGAACGGCCTGTCGCATCATGTTGGATCCCATCAACGCACGGTTGGCGTCATCATTTTCAAGGAATGGAATCAGGGATGCAGAAATGGAAGCAATCTGGTTGGGGGCGATGTCCATCAATTGAACATCCTTGGGTTCCACAACCGGGAAGTCTCCGTCTTCACGCGCCGTAATCCGGTCGCTCAGAAATTCTCCTTCATCATTAATAGGTGCATTGGCCTGTGCGATTACTTTTTCTTCCTCTTCTTCAGCGGAAAGATAAACCGGTTCTCCATTCAATTCAACTTTCCCATTATTTACGGTTCTATAAGGAGTTTGGATGAATCCTAAATTATCCACTTTTGCAAATACACAAAGAGAAGAAATCAAACCGATGTTCGGCCCTTCCGGCGTTTCAATCGGACAAAGCCGTCCGTAATGGGTATAGTGAACGTCCCGCACTTCAAATCCGGCTCTTTCTCTGGAAAGACCGCCGGGGCCTAAAGCCGATAATCTCCTTTTGTGTGTGATTTCGGACAGCGGATTGGTTTGATCCATAAACTGTGAAAGCTGGTTGGTTCCGAAGAAGGAATTAATCACGGACGAAAGGGTTTTCGCATTGATCAGGTCAATTGGCGTAAACACTTCATTGTCACGAACATTCATTCTTTCTCGAATCGTTCTGGCCATACGAGCCAAACCAACGCTGAATTGGGCGGCCATTTGTTCTCCAACGGTTCTTACCCGTCGGTTAGACAAGTGGTCGATGTCATCAACTTCAGCTTTGGAATTCACTAATTCAATCAAATATTTAATAATGGAAATAATATCCTCTCTTGTCAGTACTTGAACATCTTCTGAAATATCCAGTCCTAATTTCTTGTTCAGTCTGTATCGCCCAACTTCTCCCAATGAATAACGCTGATCGGAGAAGAAGAGTTTGTCGATGATTCCTCTTGCCGTTTCCTCATCTGGCGGCTCGGCATTACGCAATTGTCGGTAGATGTATTCTACTGCTTCTTTCTGCGTATTGGTTGGGTCTTTTTGCAAGGTGTTGTGAATGATAGAAAAGTCAGAATTTTTCCCGTCATCTTTATGCACCAAGATGGATTTTACGCCGGAATCGATGATTTGGTCAACGTGTTCTTTTTCGATGATGGTTTCACGATCTAAAATGATTTCATTTCTTTCAATTGAAACCACTTCGCCGGTATCTTCATCCACGAAATCCTCATGCCAAGTGTTCAATACCCTTGCTGCCAACTTCATGCCTACGGCTTTTCTGAGGGAAGTTTTGGTGACTTTGATTTCCTCAGCCAAGTCAAAGATTTCCAGAATGTCCTTATCTCTTTCATAACCGATGGCACGCAACAACGTAGTCAGCGGTAATTTTTTCTTTCTATCGATATAAGCATACATCACGCTGTTGATGTCGGTTGCGAATTCTATCCAGGAACCTTTGAAAGGAATAATTCTGGAAGAATACAACTTCGTACCGTTGGCATGATAAGATTGTCCGAAGAATACGCCCGGAGAACGGTGAAGTTGAGATACTACAACACGTTCCGCACCATTGATAATGAATGAGCCTGCTTTGGTCATATAAGGGATGGCACCCAAATATACGTCTTGCACTACGGTTTCAAAATCCTCGTGTTCAGGATCTGTACAATAGAGTTTCATTCTGGCCTTCAACGGCACACTGTAAGTCAGCCCTTGCTCAATGCATTCATCGATGGAATAACGCGGCGGATCTACGAAATAATCTAAAAATTCCAGTACAAACTGGTTTCTGGTGTCTGAAATAGGGAAATTTTCAGCAAAGGTTTTGTACAAGCCTTCTTTGGCTCGCTGATCCGGACGGGTTTCTAACTGGAAGAAATCCTCGAAAGATTTAATCTGAATGTCGAGAAAATCCGGAAAAGGAGTCTGTACCTTTGTGATTGAAAAACTGAATCTTTGATTTCCCTGCGTCTTTTTGATGTTTTCTTTAATCATAAGAACATTTAAGAAAATAGGTTAAAAAAATATTTTGTTAAAAAAATATCAGACCTTGACCGGGTCTAACTGCAACGCTGGTATATCTTTTCACAGCGTAGTGCAAAATATTTTTTTGCGCTCCTTTGAGTTGCCAATTAGCACGAATTCAGTACAAACTAAAAATCCCTTGCCGGAAACCGGAAGGGTTGAAAACCAGTAAGTTACTTAATTATAACCGTTTGCCATCTCAAAAGGACTGCAAATATAAGAAAGTTTACTTAATCAAACGGTATATATTTCGAATAAATTACTTAATATTTTTTAATGAGCAGACAATTCCCTTAGCCTGTTTTGTTCAAGAAAAAAATCATTTAAATTTAAAAACTTAAAAAGTGTTATCATTGCATCTAATTATTCAATTCATTGCAGTGAAAATACAAACTGAAATCAGTGTTGTGGATACAATCCCGCTTTGCTGACCAAGGCAATTGTAGGGATATGCAGGGTCAGCCCGAATTTAATTCCGTCAAAAGTTGTGTAATCATGTTTTCTGAATTCGAAGGAGTAACCGATGTTGGCTTCAATCAGTCCGAGAATGGAAATTCCGATTTCAGGGGTTATATTCCAAGGAGAAACATTGACCCTTGCAGCATAGAAAGTGGCCTGCACATATTCCCGGTACGGGTCGATTCTGTTCTTTGTTTTTTGTGCATTGAATTGGTAGCCGATGCCTAATTCCGGAACCAGCACAAAATTTTTTTTGAAATAAGCCATATTGGCGGTCAGACTCAGGTCAATCAGATTGGCGTTGGGTTGAACCAAATAGACTTCCGGACCGAGTTTAAAGTAATTTCCATTCAGATTGGTGTATCCTGCATTGATCAGTAAATGTCCGGTGAGTCCGCCTTTGTTTTGCGCATTTGAAACAGTGAATGAAAGCAATAACAATAATGCCGTGATGTACTTCATCAGAAATCCGGGATTTAGGGAAGTACGATTAGCGGTGTTTCAGCTTTATGCACCATGTCATTGATCAGGAATTTACGGAAGAGGTGATCGGTCATCATACGTGAACCTTTTTGAACCACTAAGATTTCTTTCACCTTATTGTTGATTACACTTTTGATGTTGTTTTGTGGATGATCTGTGATGTAAATTTCATAAAAAGTTTTGTAATCCTTTCCGAAAAGCTGTGTCAGTTCAATCAGTTGTTTTTCTACCTCTGTATTGTCTTCACCGGGTTTTGCCAGATGGAAGAAAATGATTTTGGCGTCTTTTTTATTGATGAAGCTCAGCAGTCGGTTAAATTCAAACAAGTTAATTTCATATTTCTCAGAAACCGCCACATAAACATTTTCGTGAGAATGATCATTGATGCTCTCCGGAATGGCCACCACTACATGGTCTGTATTGGCAATGGTTTCCAAAATCGTACTCTTGATGAAAAGTTTCTCAAAAGTCGTCTTTTGTTTCAATCCGGTCAGGATGAGCTGATCAAATGACTGATCTAATAATTCATCCAGAATTTCACGCATATTTTTTTCGGATGCGTAATAAGAAACCCGCACCAAAGGTGGAATCACATCATCAGCAAAATCCCTGAGTTCTTTTAATGCTTTCTCATTGGCTTTCTCAAGAAGGGAATCTCTGGATTTTTCATCTGTAAAAGCTGGAATGGTCGCAGAAACTTTATGCACAAGGATAATCTCTGTGTTTTCTTGCAAAGCCCAGTCACAAGCATATTCAATCAGATTCTTGGAATACTTTGAAAAATCAATTAAAACAATAAAGCGTTTTCTCATACATAAAGGTTTATATTATAAAATACTAAGGTAGATATTTATTTTGAAAAATCTCCCATGATTCTGCTACAATATTAAGAATTTATCTGATTCTTTCAGCTGATTTATGTTCGGGTAAATGGATTTTTAAGCAATCTTCGTTAATCCTTTGAATAATAGTTGGACACGGATGAAAAGCATCTGATTCGTTTTAAATTCACGACCATCACTCTTGAGTACTAAATTCAAACCACAATATTCCTCTGAAATAAATTGTTTTGATAAAAAAGTCAAGAGGGAAACTCAGTATAAATTTTTTCATTGTCTTGTCTGAATATTACAATAAAAAAATTATGTAGTTTTGAATTGGTTAAATTTAGTGGAATAATTAAAGCACATAGAAATGAATCCAAAATTAATCTTAATCCCAATAATGTTATTTCTTATTTCTTGCAATGGGATGAAAGAGAACCCAAATGAAATTGATTCAAAAATAATTAATAAACCACTTCAATTAACGAGCGAAAAAATATTTGATAATGACAGCTTAATCAATTTGTTGAATCAAAACAAGCAATATCTGAAGGACAGTTTATTAAAAGAAAATTCAGGGATTATTGAAAGTTATTTTTCAAAATATCAATCTGATACTTGTGGTATTCTACCTTATAAAAATTCCGAACTATATGAAAGGTATGAAGGATTAAAGGAGATAAAAGGAATAAGAGCAGATAAACAAAGTGATACGGTTTTTGTACTACAGGCTTTTAATTATTGTGACCAAGGTGATTCGTATTACTTTTTTGATAAAAGCTTACCAAGACTTCAAACAGATTCTAATTGTTGTCATCCAAACAATTTCTTTGTGATTTCAGATATTGACGAAGATGGAACAAACGAAATCGGAATTTTTTATTCAACTTGTGTGAGCAGATACAAATCTTTGAAAATCTATACTCTGAAAGAAAATGAATGGAAGGAAATCGGAACTTCAGTTTTTGATATTTATACACAAGATCCATCAGAAGTAAATTATAGCGATTTGGTTCGAAAAATAAGTAAAAACAAGTTTGAGATTTGTAATTTTCACGAAGGCAAAAAAGAATGGAAAATCATAATTATTTAATTTTTTTATCATAAACCAATCAATCTTCGTTAATCCTTTGAATAATAGTTGGACACGGATGAAAAGCATCTGAATCGTTTTCAATTTACGACCATCTATTTCTCTATGTAACATCTGTAACTGTCCGCTCCATTTTGCTGTTCTAATTTTGCGCCAGAAATTAAACAGTAAATGAGAAAAATTACAACTGTCTTATTGTTGGCATTCGTAACTTTGGTATCCGCACAAGACACCCTCAGGATTTCAATGACAGCACTCGACCAAAAAACTTTGGACGAAAACCTACATGTTAAATTGGCCCAAAAGGAAGTTCAATTGGCAGAGGCTGAACTACTTGCTACCCGTGCATCTTATCTGCCCAATATCACAGCTTCCTATACTTTCATGAATACCAACAGTCCGTTGAATGCTTTTGGATTCAAACTGAATCAATCTCGGATTGCGATGGAAGATTTCAATCCGGATTTGCTCAACGACCCTAAGCATATTTCTGATTTTTCACCCAAAATCGAATTTCAGCAACCCATCATCAATATGGATGCGGTTTATATGAAAAAAGCGGGAATTGTGAAAACCGAAGTGCTGAAAATCAAACAGGAAAGAACCTTGGAATACATTCGTTTTGAGGTCAGAAAAGCCTATATGATGTTGCAACTTTCCTATAAAATGCACCAAACCCTGCTGGACGCAAGACAGACCACCTTAGCAAACAAAAAAGTCATCGAAAATTATTACGCCAATGGCTTGATTCAGAAGTCGGATGTGCTGTATATGGATGTGAGAATCAATGAGATAAATGCAATGATTCAATTTGCAAAATCAAATATCCAAAACGCCTCCGATTATCTTTTTCTATTGCTGAACGAAGACAGTGCCGGAAAAATCTTTAAACCAATAACAGAATTGACCTATGAAAATAAAATACTTGGCAGCGAAACCAAATTGGACCCCAACCGAAAGGATTTACAGGCTTATGAAAAATCCTTGGAAGCTTACGACTGGATGATTAAATCTTCAAAATCAAAATTCCTTCCGCGCCTGAACGCCTTCGGGAGTTTTGAATTACACGATTATAAACCTTGGGAATTCGGCGGAAAAGGTTATTTGCTTGGGTTACAGTTGTCTTGGAATTTGTTTGACGGACTGAAATCAAAAAGCGAACAGGCTGCCTTTCACGCAGAAAGAAACAAGGCAAAAGCCGAAATAGAGCAATATACACAGCAAAGCGAATTGGAGCTGAAACAGGCGGTTCGCCAAATTTTAGATGCTGATTACAAGGTAACAACAGCCCAATCTGCTTGGGAGCAAAGCAAGGAGGCATACAGAATCCGAAAAAACCGATTCGAGCAGGGATTGGAAAAGTCTTCTGATTTACTGACTGCCGAAACCCTGATGTCACAAAAAGAATTGGAATACCATCAGGCGATTTTTGAATACAACACAGCATTGGAATATTATCAATTTTTAAAATAATCGGAATGAGAAATAGACTTCAAATTACAATTTTAGCAATGACACTTTTGGTATTTGTCAACTGTTCTTCAGACAAGGTTCAACCGGCAGAATTCAGTGGAGATGCCATTAGCGTGAGTGTCAGTAAATCGGAGGAAACCACAGCCGGAGTTTTCGCAAGTGCAAGTGGTAAATTAATTTCCAAAAATTCGGTCAATGTTTCGACCCGAATGATGGGATACATCACGAGTTTGCCTGTTCAAGTGGGGCAAAGCGTGAGTGTGGGACAGCATTTGGTTTCTATCAACAGCAACGACATCCAAGCAAAAGGAGGGCAAGCAGATGCGCAAATCATGCAAGCTCAAGCAGCTTATGACGCAGCCAAAAAGGATTATGAAAGATTTCAGAATCTTTTCAATTCTCAGAGTGCTTCCCAAAAAGAATTGGACGATATGAAAGCCCGTTTCGATATGGCAGCTGCCGGTTTGAATGCCGCCAAACAAATGAAAAATGAAGTAAACGCACAATACAAATACACCCAAATCACTGCACCGGTTTCGGGCGTGGTAACTGCAAAATTTGCCGAACAAGGCGACCTCGCCAATCCGGGAATGCCTCTGCTGACCATAGAATCACCCGGTGTGCTTCAGGCGCAGCTAATGGTCTCTGAAAACAATATCACTCAACTGAAAAACGGTATGGATGTAAAAATCCTGATTAAATCCTCAGGAAAAGAAGTGGATGGAAAAGTGGCCGAAATCAGTCAGTCATCTGCCAATACCGGTGGGCAATACATGGTGAAAATCAATCTACCGGCTGACAATGAACTCCGTCCGGGAATGTATGTGAATGCCCATTTCCCTTTTCAAATTCCATCCGAAATTTCTTCTGAAACCATTGGTATCCTGATCCCAAAATCTGCTTTGGTGAAAAAAGGGCAATTGACCGGAGTTTATACCGTAAGTTCACAAAATACCGCCGTTTTGAGATGGCTGAAAACCGGAAGAGACTTTGACGATAATGTGGAAGTACTCTCAGGATTGCAACCCAATGAGACTTATATCACTTCGGCAGAAGGAAGGTTGTACAATGGGGCGAAGGTGACTTTTTGATTGAGATTAAAAAAATATTGCCGGCTGCTTTAGCTGCCGGTAAAATTTCAGAATCCAATTTGGCTTTAGCCGCATGGTTCAAATGCCTTTTTTTTAAACTGAAAACTAATCTTCTGTACTTAAGCCAATATCTATGGATTAATGAATGTTGTTTTTCACATTGTCTGGAAAAATTTGGTCTAAAAAAACTCACTGACTGAACAACTTAGATTCAAATAAGATTAATACAAAAATCCAAATAACCACAAAGGAATTGTATTTTCATTTCCGATTTCAATATCATCTTTCACAACGAAGGAATCCGGCTTATTTTCCAACTGTTTTTTGGTTTTATTTTTTCCTCCAATTTCAAAAGAATACTTCTCATCCACCAAAAAGTCAGTATGTGAAATGTAATTTAACCGGTGCCGGTATCCGGTCTGATTCGCAAAAAATGTTTCCCGAAGGTTGCCTTTATTGACCTCATTTCTCCCCAGAAGATACATTAAATTAGTGTTTTCGAGATAAATCTTCATTGGTTTTTGAAGCAAGCTGATTCCTGTGTTTTGTTTGAATAAATTTTTTGTCAGATTGATTTCATCCAAATAATGGAAATAAGTTAAAAGCGTATTCCTGTTGATTTCAATTTTTTGACTCAACTTAGATACATTGGGTGTGAAAGGTGTAGCCTGAGCAATGACAGACAGAAGTTGTTTGACTTTAGAAATATACCCAATTTCAACCCCTCTCAACAGTGGCAATTCAATTTCGAGCATCATGTTGATTACCTCATTTAACCGGATGAAATACAAATCTTTTTCTTCCTGAAAAAACGGATAATAGCCATTTCTTAAATAATCTTCGAAATATTGAAAAGGTTTAATTTCTTTTAAAATTTCCCGGGTAATTTTGGTGTGATTTTGTAAAATGTCCTCAAACTTTATGGATTGAAATTCTAACCCGACTTCGATTTGAAGATATTCCCTGAAAGACAATCCCTGCATCGAGTATATAACCGCTCTTCTGCTCAAATCTGCTCTGGCATTCAAAATCTCAATCAATGAAGAAGCCGTAAAAACGATTTTAACATCCGGGTACTGGTCATAGGCATTTTTAATTTCCTGCGCCCAGTTCGGATATTTATGTACTTCATCCAGAAATAATTGCCTGCCTCCTTTTTGTGAAAACTCTTTTATCAAATCAATCAATGAATTGGAATTGAACCATATATGATCCAATGAAACATAAAGAGTTTTGTCTAACTCATCTTTTAAGTACAATTTGATAGCCTGAAGTAAAAGTGTAGTTTTTCCAACGCCCCGCGCGCCTTTGATTCCAATCAACCGTGCGTTCCAGTTGATGTCATTCATAATGCTACGAATGGTTGAAATTTGGGTTCGGGAAATTAAATTTTCAAAATTTTCATTTAATTCTATCACGGCGATTGCTTATTACAATAAACAAATATAAACATTAATGTTTAAATAAATAAGCAAAATATTGAGATATTGTATAGTAAATCAAACAAACTATAAAATAAAAGCTATATAATGTAGCTTTGTATTTTGTGGTTAAATTCATTAATTCCGGTTTTTAAATCTGTTTTTGATTTTGATTAAAAAAATATTGCCGGCTGCTTTAGCTGCCGGTAAAATTTCAAAATTCAAGTTTTGGCTTTAGCCGCATGGTTCAAATGCCTTTTTTTTAAACTGAAAACTAATCTTCTGTACTTAAGCCAAAATCTATTAATTAATGAATGGCAATTCAAACACTGTTTAGATTTTTATAAGCTTAACATTTCCAAAGTTTCAAACTTTGGAAATGTTTCATTCATCTTCCAACAAAGATTTATTGAAATTCAGAAAATAAAACCACCAAATGAACAAAGCTCTCGTGGATTCTACAATCCAATTTCACCTCTTTTTGCTCAAATGTGGAAATAAAAATACCTTTGGTATTGGACAGCCCTGATTTTTCGTAGAAATATTTCAAGCACAAATTCACTGATTGTCAATGGAGTGTCAAGTTTTTTTCATTTGTTTTCCTGAAAATCAGAGGTTTATACCGCTTTTTAGCGAAGTGTTGTTTAAAAATAAAAACATTGTTGATAAGAAGATATAAAGAACTTTCTTTTAACTGATTAAATTCTATAATTTCGTATTATTAGCATAAATGCTAATTTATTTTGCGTTTGTTGAAATTATGAGTAATTTTGTACTGGAAATATTTGATGATGAAAGCCCGAAATGTCAGTTTTACACGGTTAGATTAGATGGTGATGAGCTTTCTGAAACAGATAAATTTCTTGACAAATTTAACAGAGATGAACATTTAAAGCCTTATGTACAACAACTTGTTTCATTAATTTTTGATACAATCGGGACTAGAAATGGTGCAATCAATGATTTTTTTAGAGAAGAACGAAAGGCTCAGGCATTGCCACCACCCGTTAATGTAAAAATTGAAGAAATTGATTTTGGTTTGGATTTCCCTTTGCGATTGTATTGTTTGAGACTTTCAGATTCATGTGTAATACTTTTCAATGGTGGCGAAAAAACAAGCCAAAGAGCAGAAGATGGAAAAACAAGCATGGCATTTTATGAAGCCAATCAGTATGCAGAAAAAATTCTGAATTTATTTAACTCAAAAATCATCAGATTGAATAGCGAACAAAGAGAAATCGTAGATTTTTACACTTCAGAACCTTATAATGAATTGATATAATGAGAAGTAAAATAGCCCAAAAAATATTAGATGAAACCCCTTTGGAAACAAGAATCTTTGTCGCCAAATACTCAGACCTTATTTTAAGAATCAATCAAATTCTTAAGAAAAAAGGAATTTCACAAAAAGAACTGGCAGAGGGAATGGATAAAACTCCGGCAGAAATCAGCCGATGGTTGAGCGGAAATCAAAATATTACTTTAAAAAGTATTGCAAAATTAGAAGCCGAATTGGGTGAACCATTAATAGAAATACCATTAAAAGCCTATTCAACTCGTTTTAAAGATGAATGGGAAAGATTTGAAGTGTCTTTTACAGTAGAAAAGAGAGTGAATACCATTTCAGAAGATATAAATTGGATTAAAGAAGATGTTCGATATGCATGATTCGTTTGATGCAGAGAAATTAGCTGTAAAATCATTTAGAATAATAAATGAGAATATTTTTGTGCCGGAATTTTTTGATATTGAAAATATTCGTTCATTCTCATCGAAGAATCAGTTGAATATTTCATTTAATTTGGAAGATAGACTTATACGAGCTGCTTTCGATTTCGAAATTGTAACAAATTCAGATTCTACTGAAGAAGCCAAAGGAACTTATAAATTTGTTTTAATTTATCACTGCGAAAATTTAGATGAACTGGTAACTACTGAAAATAAGTCTCTTATTGTCAATTCAAAATTAGGATTTGCTATTTCTTCAATCTCGTACTCAACCATAAGAGGTATTCTTCTTGTCAAATTAAATGAAACTGTTTTCCAAGATTTTATCCTGCCGATAATTAAACCGGATTTGCCTTTAATTGACAAGAGTTAAAACTTTTATCTTTAAAGGTTTTTGATTACTACATTTCAAAATCCTTTTATAATCAACTTGCTTTTCCCCTCTGTAACCAATGTAACTGTCCACCCTTTTTTCTTAACGGATTTTTGCACAGTAAATCAAATCCGTTGGAATGGAAAAAGGAATCGCAGGCTGCATAGCCGAATTATTTATCAACTCCAAGTTGACCATACTTTTGATGATTTCTCTGATGATTATCGGAGTTTATAGCTCTTCGCTGATTCCCAGAGAGGAAGAACCGCAAATCATCATCCCGATGGCAGATGTGATGGTGGGTTATCCCGGTGCCAGTCCGACCGAGGTAGAGAGCCGGGTGGTAAAACCTTTGGAGAAAATCATTTCCAATATAAAAGGTGTGGAACATCTTCATTCTGTGGCGATGAACGGACAGGCGATGATCATCGTGCAGTTTTTCGTGGGTGAGGACACCGAACGCTCGTATGTGAAACTCTATGACGAACTGATGAAGCACCAAGATATTTTTCCCGCCGGTGTTTTTGAACCCATGGTAAAAACCCGAACCATTGACGATGTACCCATGCTCGGACTGACCCTATGGAGCGAGCATTACGATGATTTTCAGCTTCGGCAAATCGGTGAAGAAGTTTCTTCTGAGATTAAAAAAATTAAAGATGTTTCCACCATCAATGTCATCGGCGGTCGTCCACGGCAGCTGAAGGTGATTCTCGACAAAGACAAAATGGCGGAATCCACAGTGGACCCACTCGGGATCATGCAGCTGATACAGGCGAGCAACAACAGTTCACAATCGGGGAGTTTCAATGCCGGAGATACCGAATTCCTGCTGACCACCGGACAGTTTCTGAGCAGTGCCGAAGATGTAGAAAATCTCGTTATCGGAACTTCCGGGAATATGCCAGTCTATCTGAAACAGGTAGCAAGCGTGGAGGACGGCCCTTCATCACCCAAAAATTTTGTCAGTTTCGGCTATGGCAATGCCACCCAAAAAGGCCGGGAATTTCAGTCAGAATATCCTGCGGTTACGCTGGCGGTTTCAAAGGTAAAAGGTGCTGATGCCATGCAGATTTCAGAACAAATTCTGACAAAAATCGATGCATTGAAATTGGATTTAATTCCAAATGATGTCACAGTAGAAGTGACCCGAAATTACGGGGAAACGGCTTCCGAAAAAGTATCGGAATTGTTGTTTCACTTAGCGATTGCAATTATTGCGGTTACGATTTTGGTCATGTTGGCAATGGGTTGGCGAGGTGGTTTGGTCGTGTTTTTATCGGTGCCACTGACTTTTGCGCTGACTTTGTTCAGTTATTATATTTTGGGTTATACACTCAACCGGATTACGCTGTTTGCACTGGTATTTGTGGTCGGAATCGTAGTGGACGACAGCATCATCATTGCCGAAAATATGCACCGGCATTTCAAAATGAGAAAATTGCCGTTTAAACAGGCCGCAATTTACGCCATCAATGAAGTAGGAAACCCAACGATTTTAGCAACTTTCACTGTGATTGCTGCAATTTTACCGATGGCTTTCGTTTCCGGAATGATGGGGCCTTACATGAGTCCGATGCCGATTGGTGCTTCGATTGCGATGTTGCTTTCGCTCTTTATTGCACTGACCGTTACGCCTTATCTCGGGTATCATATGTTGATTGAAAAAGACAAACAGGAAGAAAAAGAAGGTCAGAATTTAGAAACGACAAGGATTTATAAAATCTATAAAAAATTACAATTACCGCTACTCAACAGCAAAGCCAAAAGATGGGTAATCTTGGGCGGCACGGGGGTTTTACTGATGTTTTCAATGCTGGCATTTTTCACCAAATGGGTCGCTGTAAAGATGCTGCCGTTCGACAATAAAAACGAAGTCCAAATTGTGATTGACATGCCCGAAGGAACGACCTTGGAAAGAACCGCTGCGGCCACCCAGGACATTGCGCAATATTTGAAAACCATCCCGGAAGTAGTGAATTATCAATCATTTGTAGGTTCATCCGCTCCGATTACTTTCAATGGATTGGTGCGTCATTACGATATGCGTGGTGCCAGCAATACCGCTGATATTCAGGTGAATTTCCTTGGAAAAGATGAACGGAAACAGCAAAGTCACGACATCGCCAAAAGAATTCGCCCGGGAATTCAGGAAGTGGCTGCCCAATACAATGCGAATGTAAAAGTGGTGGAAGTTCCGCCCGGACCGCCGGTTTTGTCAACCATCGTGGCAGAGGTTTACGGCCCTGATTATGAAGAACAAGTGAAAATTGCCAGACAAATCGAACAAATCCTTCACAACACAGATGATGTGGTGGACATTGACACAAGAATTGAGGATCCACAAGTTGAATATAAGTTGGAATTTGACAAGGAAAAAGCAATGCTCAGCGGCGTTGCACCTGCCCAAATCACCGGAAATCTTGTGTATCTGATGGGAGAACATCCGATTGGAAATCTCTATGATGAAGTCTCCAATGAACCGGTGGATATCGTCATGAAATTAAACGATGCTGACAAAACTTCCATCGAGGACATTACCAACATGAAAATCAAAGGTCAGATGGGCATGGTGCCGGTCAGCGATTTGGTAAAAGTGAAACAAGACGAACTTCAAAAATCAATTTACAGAAAAGACCAACAAAGAGTGGTTTATGTGTTGGCCGACATGGCAGGCGACTTGGAAAGTCCGGCCTATGCGATTCTCGGAATGGACGAAAAATTACAGCAAATGGACATTCCGGCGGGCTACAAAGTGGAAGAACTCTATATGGGACAACCCGAAAGTGAAGAAAATTTCACCGTAAAATGGGACGGAGAATGGCAGATTACGCTGGAAGTTTTCCGCGATTTGGGAATTGCATTCATGGTGGTAATGGTCATTATTTATATGCTGATTGTCGGCTGGTTCCAAGATTTCAAAACACCTTTCATCATGATGGTTGCAATTCCTCTGTCCTTGGTGGGAATCGTTGCAGGGCATTGGTTATTAGGAGCTTATTTTACTGCGACTTCCTTTATCGGGATGATTGCCTTGGCCGGTGTCATGGTACGAAACTCCGTTTTGCTGATAGACTTTATTGAAATTCGATTGAGAGACGGCATCCCAATCAAAGAAGCAATCATTGAAGCAGGTGCAGTGAGAACGACTCCAATTTTATTGACGACAGGCGCCGTTGTCATTGGAGCAGCCGTTATTCTGTTCGACCCGATTTTTCAGGGATTGGCGATTTCGTTGGTATTCGGCGCAATTACTTCCACAGTATTGACACTTCTGATTGTGCCGGTGGTTTATTATATGGTAGAGAGAAAGAAGTGGAACAAGGTACCGGAAAAAAAATGATGAGGTTTGAATGAATTGAAATACAAAGTGAAGTTTCACAAAATACATTATACAATTAAAAATGAAATTATTATTGGTCACCTGTATTGAAGAATACGAGAAAAATGTGAAAAAGATACTGCGGCATTCAGGCGTACAATCTTTTTCTTATCAGGAAGTCAGTGGTTATTCCAATGGCGTTGGTCAGCGGACGAGTTTTGTGTCTGAGAGCATTCCGACGGCTTCGCTGCTTTTCACTGTATTCATTGAGAATCAGTGCATAGATGAACTCTTTGAAAGCTTTGAAGATTTTAACAACAAACAGTCAGTGAACACAAAAATTCATGTGGCTTGTCTGGATGTGAATCGCTCGATTTAAATTTAGTGATGAGTGATTAGTGATGAGCGAGTTTAGCATCGAAAAAACTTGTGCTTCGGCTTCGCTCAGCAAGCAGATTGAAACCCGGAACAAAAATTTACCTGAAATTAAAATAAACTTAAAAACAAATCATTATGTACAACAAAATCGCACATGCATTTGCTGGAACCCTGATTTTAACCAGCTTGCTTTTGACTTATTTTACAGACAACAACAATTGGCTTTGGATAGCCGCTTTTGTCGGCGCAAATTTATTTCAAAACTCAATTACCAATTGGTGTTTGCTGCACGAGATTTTAAAGAAAATTGGCGTAAAAGACACCGATTCGAGTTGTAATTGCTGAGGAGCGTTCAAGAAGTGGTTTCTCCTTTTAAAGTTTTTGATATTTAACGGTTTACAATCGAGCAATCCTGCATTTTTTTCATAAAATAAATGGACTATGAAATGATTGAAAACCCAAACTGAACGACGCTTCACTGAATTTGAGTATTTTCTAAAAAAAAGTAAGCTCCCGGAAATCGCTTACAAAAAGGTCGGTTTTTTATGATTCTGAAAAATTAGTTTGTGGAATTGAGGATTGTGCAGCGGTTACGCTTGTTAGCGGGAACCTTGTATTTATCCTATTTTGTTTGATTTTTTTCTGTTACAAGGTTCACAAAGTAATTGTATATTTCTATAAGTGTTAGAACCTCCTTTAGAAAATGGAATAATATGGTCGAATTCTAATTGCTCATTGCTTCCACATTCCCTGCATTGCCCATTATCTCTATTCCATACAAGGTCTTTAACTTGTTGAGAAATCTGTCTGCCTAAAGTTTCATTTTGAACATTTATTACTTTTGGTATTCTTGCAGTATCAAGTTCAGAAATATCAGCACCTCTTTCTAAGGCTTTTCTAACTTCAATTTCCTTTAGCTTATCAAACTGGTCATAACTTAAATCAAAAACTCCTTGTAAATCAACTAAAAGCAAAGATTCTGATGTGTTGATTAAGTTATCAGAATAAAGCCTTTCAAATTGTCTTTGTAAAATATCCTCAACTTCATTTGACCTTTTGTTAATGAAATCTCCTTCTTTAATCCTAAAATACATTTTTAAAAGTCGGACATTATTCTTTTCGTTTTCAGTAATAATATGGTCGTTAAGAATTAGATTAATATAAACAATTAGCAAATCAAGTAATTCATCTTTAATATCTTCTATTTTTTTGATATTATGATATTTGAGAACTTTATTTATTTGTTCATTGTCGAGTTCATTCTTGTATATTAGTTCAGAAATGTCTAAAATATAATCGCTAAAAGTTTCAATAGACAAAATAATTTCGAATGCTTTATGAAGCTCCAAATCTTCTTTAGGTAGTAGTGATTTCATTAATATTCTGTTTTAGGTTCTGACTAATAATTTTCATTTACATTTATAATCAATAAGTTGCAGGGTTGGCATCTTCCTTAGCCAAGTCAAATTTAGTGATTTGTTTTTTCACTCTTGTTGTTATTTTAGATTTATTGCCCCCAAGCACCATTCAAAAACCTATCGCCCCCATCACCCTATCTCCTTCTTGCCGTTCGCAACCGCTGTTCATGAACATGGTGCAACAAATTTCCCTTTATCAAATCAATCGCAAAACTCACCTATGATAAAATATCTGCTCCTCAATACGGATATAACGAAAATAATTCTGGTTTCGGTACCTACGCATAGAACGCGCACTTATCGACAACTTTTTGCATACCTCCTCCTCACACATTAGGAGATCTCCATAAAAATTTAAAGAGAAAAATACAATTCGCTTTTCCAATTCTTCTATGTCCTTCAAGCCGACCCTACCCCGAGCCTCGCTGAAAAATAATCGCTCGCTCATGATAAATAAATTTTAATGTGGAGATTTGAAAGCGAAAGGTAAATAATATTTTTATATAAAAAAGAGAGTTCGCTCCTTCTTGATTGAAGATGAGCAATCAACAACCGCTTGGATGCCCAATTGCAAACCCGTCTTCATGATAGCCAAATTTCATTGTTTTGCCGTTGGCTTTAGCCAACGGATTCAATTTGAAAGTCAAAATCAGGCTTTAGCCACATTCAATCCGCTCAGAAGTTGTTTTTCTTCCATTGAAATCAAATACATCCCGTATTCTACAAAATGCTCCCATCGTCATTGCAATTACGAGGAGTGAACAGATTCCCGCCATCATAAAATCATCCGTCAGACAACGAATCTTTTTTCATTTTTCATATTTTTGTATATCCAATCTTGAATGAAAAATGAAGAATGAGCTACTTTCTCAGGTTTACAAACATCCACTCATCAACCCTGAGGAACTTGAGAAAATCATGGCTGCGCACAGAAAAGTACTTTTGAAAAAAGGAGAATTCGTACTTCAAGAAGGAGAGACTTCCCACAGTTATATGATACTCGAAAAAGGCTTGATTCGCTCTTATGTGATTGATTATAAAGGCAATGATATCACTACGGATTTCTTTTGCGAAGGTGATTTGGTCATAGAAGTTTTGTCCTTATTTCAAAGAACTCCCACCTAAGAAAATATTCAAACCCTGACAGATTGCGAAGTTTGGGAAATTGATTATGAAGTTTTCCAAGAATTATTTCACAGCATATCCGGCTTTTCGGAATGGGGAAGATTATGGATGACTGGTAGATTGTTTCATATGAAACACCGTTCTGTCGAAATTTTAACGGCATCAGCCAAAGAACGATACTTGAAATTTATCAAAGAAAAACCCCAACTGGTTTTGCAATCTCCACTCAAATTCATCGCAAGTTATTTAGGCATAACCGATACTTCATTCAGCAGAATCAGAAAGGAAATCTGAAAATTCACTTGTGTTTTTTATAAAGGCTTAAAAATTGATTTTTGTATCTTTGAAAGTAAATTAAACAGGTCATAATGAATTCCATTGATTTCTCAAAATATACGGATGCGGAGAAAATAAGGCTGGCAGAACAGCTTTGGGACAGTGTTTTCAAGGAAGATATTGAAATTAGCGCGAAAATCGAATCCATTATGATGGAACGACTTCAGCGAATTGAAGAAGGCAGGGCAGTGTTTTATTCCCGTGAACAAGTGCAGGAAAGAATTCAACAGCTGAGAAAAGAATTGGATGAATGAAAATTGAATTCTTAGACGAAACACCACCCAATTCATCGCAAGTTATTTAGGCATAACCGATACTTCATTCAGCAGAATCAGAAAGGAAATCTAAAAGGATTTAATTTCTTGTCCTATGGCAAGAAGTTTTTAATTTGACTGCGCTACCTTTGTCGTAATTAATAACTGCTTGAAAATTAGATATTCAACTTTCGGACATCTGATTTCTCGCCTGAAAAACATCAGATTATGATACTCAATCCTTATCTAAATTTTGACGGAAACGCTGAAGAAGCCTTTCGTTTTTACCAATCCGTTTTTGGTGGAGAATTATTTATTCAAAAAATGAGCGAAGCACCGGGAATGGAAAATTTATCCGACGATGAAAAAAACAGGGCCATGCATGTCGGAATTCCCATCGGAAAAGGCCAATATCTTATGGCATCGGACTGTTTGCCAAGTCATGGACAAATTTTGAAACAGGGCAACAACAATTACATTTCAATCTCTACTGAAACTCGCGATGAAGCCGACAGAATCTTCAATGCTTTGTCTGCCGGTGGCCAAATTGAAATGCCGATGGAAGACATGTTTTGGGGAGATTATTTCGGTTCGTTTGTCGATAAATTCGGGGTTTGCTGGATGATTAATTATGCAAATCCAAAATAAAAATGAAACTCACAGCCAAAGCATCCATACAAATTCAAAAACCGGTAAGTGAAGTTTTTGAAGCCATCATTGACCCCAAACATTTGACCCAATATTTCATTTCTAAAAGTTCGGGCAAAATGGCAGAAGGATGGGAATTGATTTGGGAATTTGGTGATTTTCCGGGAGAATTTCCGGTTCAAATCAAAGAAGTTAAGACACCGGAATTCATTTCTTTTGTTTGGGATGAGGGAACTTTGGTCAAAATCAAATTGGAAGAATTATCAGATAAAACAACCGTCGTCAGAATTACTGAAGGTGAAAAAGATTTGACAGAAGAAAACCTGGAATGGTTGGTGGGAAACACTTTTGGATGGGGAAATTTTTTGGATTGTCTGAAAGCTTATTTGGAATATGGAATTCAACTTAGAAAAGGAGCTTTTGAATACCTGAATTCTCAAACTTGAAATCAATAATACAAAAGGGACAATGATGAAAAAATTACAATTCAAATCAGAAATAAAAGCACCCGTTGAAAAGGTTTATCGTTCGATGTTGGGTTTGGATGACAAATCGACTTACGAGGCCTGGGTTTCTGAATTCAATCCGACTTCAACTTTTGAAGGAAGTTGGGAAAAAGGAGAAAAAATTCAATTCGTCGGAACAGATGAAAATGGAGAAAAAGGAGGAATGATGGCTGAAATTGTTGAAAATATTCCCCATCAATTTGTCTCCATTCGAACCTATGGAATCCTGAAAAATGGTGTCGAAATCACCACAGGACCGGAAGTAGAACAATGGGTCGGTGGTCATGAAAATTATTTTTTTGAAGAAAGAAATGGAATCACAACAGTTACTGTGGAAATAGATATCTTCGATGAATACCGGGATTATTTTCAAGAAATTTATCCGAAAGCCTTGAACAAATTAAAATCTCTGATTGAAAATTCATGAAAACTGAAACCCAAAATGAGAGATTTTCATGAAAAACTTTCGGCAGAAGACCAAGCGATTTGCAGTGCGTTGGCTAAAATCATCTGCAAGCAATTGCCTGAAGCTGAACACAAAATTTGGCATGCACATCCGGTTTGGTTTTTGGATGGCAATCCAATTGTTGGATACAGCAAACAAAAAGCCGGAATTCGTTTGATGTTTTGGAGTGGAGCGGATTTCGAAGAAGAAAAATTGAATGTTTTGGGTGGAAAATTCAAAGACGCTTCCATTTTTTATCCATCGGTTTCTGAAATTGATGAAAAGGATTTGGAGCGTTGGTTAAACAAGTCGAAAAATATCCAATGGGATTATAAAAACATTGTGAAACGAAAAGGAAAATTAGAAAGGTTGAAATGAATTGGGGTTAAAAAGTTTGATTAGTTTTGCTGTTTATCCCAAAGGGGAATTTACCGGGAAACCAAAGTTTTTTAGTTTGAAAAAGAAAACATAAATACCATAAAATGAAAGTATTAAAGAAAATTTTAATCGTATTGCTCATTATCATTGCAATACCACTTATAGTCGCATTGTTTGTTCCAAATGAATCTACCAGCGAAGGACAAGTTGTCATCAACAAACCCAAACAGGAGGTTTTTGATTACATCAAATATGTAAAAAACCAAGACAATTTCGGGGTATGGCAACTTTCGGATCCCAATATGAAAACCACTTCGGAAGGCGAAGACGGCACTGTGGGATTCAAATACAGCTGGGAAAGTGAAAAATTAGGGAAAGGCGCACAAGTAATCACGCAAATTATCGATGGCGAAAGCATGGAATCCGATATGTTTTTTTATGATTTTGATGACACGCCGAGCAAAGCCTATTTCAGGTTAGAAGAACAGTCACCCGACCAAACCCTTGTGAAATGGGGGATTTCTTGGACGACGCCTTATCCGTGGAATCTGATGAGTTTGTTCTATAATATGGATAAGGATTTTAATGAAGGTTTGGGGGAATTAAAAGAAATTATAGAATCTCAAGAAAGCTTAGACAAAGATTTGGTTTATGCGAACAATTATTTCAAGGATACTTTTCAAAATTTAAAAAACAATGTTTCGGGTTTGACTTCTGAACAATTGCATTTCAAAGCAAGCGAAGACAGTTGGAGCATCAGTCAATGTTTGGAACACATTATTCTAACTGAAGACATGATTTTCGGAATGATTCAAGAATACATGAAAAATCCGACCAACCCGGAGGACAAAGAGAAAATTCAATATTCAGACCAAGACATTCTGAATTTTTCTACCGACCGAAGTGAAAAATACAAAGCGCCTGAAATGCTTTTGCCTGACGAAAAGTTCGACAATTCTGAGGATGCATTGAATGAATTGAGCAAACAAAGGGAAGCGGTTATTTCGTTTATCAAGCAAACGCCAATGGATGAATTGAGAAATCGTGTCAATGAATCTCCTTCCGGGCATTCAGATGTTTATCAGTCCTTGCTATTCATGGCCGGTCATACCGCAAGACATACCTTGCAAATTGAAGAAATTAAGTCAGCTGCGAATTTTCCGAATTAGAATAATTATGGCGAAAAATAAAACAGCTTATACAGAAGAAAATGTTTCGGATTTCATCCATGCATTCGTCGATAATGAACAAAAGCGCAAAGACAGTTTTGAATTGCTGAAACTGATGCAGGATTTCACCGGATACGCGCCTAAAATGTTCGGTCCCAGCATCATTGGTTTTGGGAATTATCATTACAAATACGACAGCGGACACGAAGGCGATGCACCTTTGGTGGCTTTTTCACCACGAAAAGCAGCGATTTCACTCTATGTTTATTCGGGCTATATGGGACATACGATACAGGATGAATTGCTCAAAAATCTTGGGAAATTCAAAATGGGAAAATCCTGTATTTATGTCAAAAAACTTTCAGACATTGATTTGGAGGTTTTGAAGAAAATCATGCAAAGCACCATTGATTTTTTAGAAACGAAATACGGGAAAAGTTAGGCGATGCTTTAAAATCCGAGAATCATTTTCGCAATCATAAAATAAATAAATACACCCAAAATATCATTGCCGGTGGTAATAAAAGGACCGGTAGAAACCGCCGGATCAATGCCACGTCTGTGCAAAAAGATGGGAATAAAAGTTCCGATGACGGCCGCATTGACAATTACCGTAACCAACGCAATCATGATGGTCAGAGAAACGTGGTAACTCGTTTGAAAAATGAAATGACTGATGATGAGTACAATCAATGCGATGCCTACTCCGTTCAACAGGCCGAGCAGGAATTCTTTGAACAATCTGGCCAGTATTTTTCCCTGAATACTACCGTTGGCCAAACCTTGTACAACAATGGCTGAAGACTGAATTCCGACATTCCCTGCGGTGGACTGAATCAGCGGAATAAACAAAATCAAAGCGGTGTATTTCTCCAAAGCTTCTTCAAATCCGTGTATGATGCTGGCCGCTCCCAAACCACCAAACATCCCGATGAGTAGCCACGGCAGCCGGGCTTTGGTGAGTGTCCAGATGCTGTCGGTTGCATCTACGTTACTCGTAATCCCTGCCGCTAATTGATAATTTTCATCCGCTTCTTCCCGTAAAACATCGATGATGTCATCCACCGTAATCACGCCTTGCAAGCGGTTCAGTTCATCCACAACCGGAATTTCCATCAAATCGTATTTCTGAATTTTATTGGCAACATCCACATCCCGTTCGTAAACTTTCACAAAATGTACTTTGTGATTGTAAACTTCATCCAAAGTTGTGTCAGAAGAGGTCGTCAATAATTTCTTCAAACTGAGAATTCCGAGCAGGGTGTCATCATCGTCCACTACATAAATGGAATATACTTCTTTCAAATCTTCGGCTTGTTTTCTCATCGCGCGGACGGCATGTAGAATGTTCCAGTTTTTATTGACTTTCACAAACTCCTTCTGCATGAGTCCACCTGCACTATCCTCTTTATAGCGAAGCAAGTCAACGATGTCCTGTGCATGTTCTTTGTCCTCAAGTTTCGCAATGACTTCATCTTGCTTGGTTTCCTCGAGTTCGCTGATGACATCCACGGCGTCGTCTGTATCCATTTCAATGATCAAGGAAGAAGCGATTTCCTGTGGGGAAAGCAGGGCTAAAAGTTTTTTTCGGTCATCTTCCTCCAATTCGAGCAGGATGTCCGCAGCCACTTCATTGTCCAGCAAAGAAATCAGATTAGACTGTTCTTCCAAGTCTAATTTCGGAAAAAACTCAGCCATATCTGCGGGGTGCAAATCATGCAGCAATTCCAAAGTTCTCTTGGAATTTTTCTCTGCAAGACTGCCCGTCAATTCAGCGATGAATTCTTTGTTAATTTCTGTTCTCATTTTCCAAGCCGGCTGTTAGTTCCAGATATTGAGCCACATTGAGCTGTTCGGCACGCAAGTTAAGTAAATTCCCGTCAATGCCGGTTTCCGGTAAGCCTAAACTTTTCAATGAATTTCTCAGTGTTTTTCTTCGTTGTCCGAAGGCGGTTTTTACTATATTGAAAAATAATTTTTCATCGATTTCCAATTTATCACGGAATCTTGTCAGGCGGATGACGCCGGATTTTACTTTCGGTGGCGGTGAGAAATCATTTTCAGAAACGGTAAATAAGTACTCCGTTTTATAAAATGCCTGCGTCAGCACCGATAAAATCCCGTAAACTTTAGAACCTTCTTTGGAACAAATTCTTTCTGCCACTTCCTTTTGAAACATCCCAACCATCTCAGGAATCTGTGTGCGGTTTTCAAGGATTTTGAAAACAATTTGTGTGGAAATATTGTAGGGGAAATTTCCTATTACAGCAATGGATTCATCGCCCATTTTCTCCTTTAAATCCATTTTCAGAAAATCTTCGGAATAAATTTTTAATCCGGGAAATTCATTTTCTAAAAACGCAACCGATTCAGTATCAATTTCAACAACAGAAATATTTTGTTTGGCTTCAACCAGAAATTTCGTCAACGCACCCATGCCCGGGCCGATTTCCAAAACCCGGTCATAATTTGTCCAACTCAGGGCATTCACAATTTTTTGGGAAACGCTATTGTTTCTCAAAAAATGTTGTCCCAAATATTTTTTGGCTCTTACGCTCATGCTGCGAAATTATCATTTTTTGAATTACTATGCTTCTTTTGAAATACAATACTTCATCTTTGCACCAACACCTGCAAATTTGATTTTCAGAAAATACTATCCTGCCCTGAATTTCGTTTAGCTAACAGAACGGATTTTATAAAATGTTTAACAAGCGTGGCGGGTTTAGAAAGAAAGGCTACAAAAGTTTTTTTATACCTTAGCGCCAAATTCTAAAATGAATGTCAAAACAAGGCGATAAATTGAATCAGGGGAGACTGCGTTCTTCAAATATTACGGTTGTCATCAGTATTTCTCTGGTTTTGTTTCTGTTGGGATTGTTTGGACTGATATTGATTAATGCGCAAAGTTATGCCGATCACATCAAAGAGCAACTGAAATTAGAAGCGTTTTTCAATGATGAATACGACCCCAAAGTGCAGGACAAGGAATTGGCTAAACAAGAAGCCTTCATCGACTCGCTGAGAATCAAACATTCGTTTGTCAAAAATTTGGAATACATCTCCAAAGAAAAAGCTTCTCAAATTGCGAAAAAAGAATTAGGAATCGATGACATCGCAATTTTTGAAGCCAATATTTTTCCTTCGTCAGTACTGATTACTCTGAAATCCGATTTCGTCAATCCGGAACAAGTGGACAGTATCAAACAATTGATTTCGGCGGATCCCCTGATAAGTGATGTGGTAAATGATGACGAACTGATGACCACGGTTTACAACAATATCGACAGAATTCGCTTTTGGCTGATGGTGTTAGCCGGTATTTTTTTAGTGGTGGCCATGATTCTGATTAATAATTCGATCCGGCTAAGGATTTATGCCAAGCGATTCAGCATCAAAACAATGCAATTGGTAGGTGCCAGAAGAAGATTCATCATCCAGCCGTTTTTATATCAAAGTGCATTTTTGGGCTTTTTAGGCGCGGTAGTGGCTATTTTGATGCTGGGCGGTTTATGGTATTATTTTTCCGGATTGATCAATCTGCCACGATGGAATCCTGAATATTATCGGTTGATGCTAATTTTGATAGGTGTTGGCGTATTGATTGCTTTAATTAGTACGGGCATAGCAACTTGGCGCTATCTGAGGATGCGTTCCGATCAGGTTTATTAATATTTGAAATAAAAGAAAATAATGAGCAAAATTTCTGATGTCGATTCTAAATTCAGTTTTCTTTTTGGAAAGAAGAATTATCTTTTCATGATCTTAGGATTGACCGTAATCCTCTTAGGTTTCCTTTTGATGACCGGCCCCGAGGCCAATACGGTCAACGGTGTCAGAGATGTCAACCAATGGAATCCCGATATTTATTCCTGGCGAAGAACCCGTTTGGCTCCTTTTGTCGTTTTATTAGGTTTTGCCATTGAAATCTACGCAATTATGTTCAATCCTCACAAACCTAAGGCGAAATGAATGAGGTCATTAAGGCGATTATAGTCGGCATCATTCAGGGACTTACGGAGTTTTTACCGGTTTCGTCCAGTGGACATATCGTGATTGCGCAGGAACTTCTCAACATCAAATTCGGAGACGAAGACAACCTGCTGTTTGCCATTGTGTTGCATTTTGCAACTGCATTGAGTACAATTGTGATTTTCAGAAAAGATGTCCTCGAAATCATTAAAGGCTTGTTTCAATTCAAAAACAATGAAGAATTCCGTTTTTCATTAAAAATCGTTTTGTCCATGATTCCCGCAGCATTGGTCGGGGTACTGCTGAAAGATACGTTGGAAGAAATCTTCTCCAATCTGTTGGTGGTCGGCTGTATGCTTTTGGTTACTGCCGGACTTTTATTTTTTGCAGACAGAGCCAAAAACACCGGAAAACCAGTGGGTTACAGGGATTCGTTCATCATCGGAATCGCACAAGGATTTGCTGCTTTGCTGCCCGGACTTTCCCGCTCAGGTTCTACGATTTCTACGTCCATTTTATTGGGAAATGACAAATCGAAAGCGGCGCGTTTTTCGTTTTTGATGGTTTTGCCGTTGATTTTTGGAGCAACAGCCAAAATGTTTTTGGATGCTTCTGAAACCGGAGGATTGACTATTGGTGAAATGCCGGCAGGTGCACTAATTGGTGGGTTTTTAGCGGCTTTCATCTCCGGATTATTTGCTTGTAAATGGATGATTGAATTGGTGAAAAAAGCCAAGCTGACTTATTTTTCAGTGTATTGCGTCATCGTCGGCTTGATTGTGATTGTTTATTCGCTGTTTTTCAATTAAAATGACCTTAGAAGAATTTCAAGAAGGCAAAATTCTGTTGATTGACAAACCCTTAGATTGGACTTCCTTTGATGTGGTCAAAAAAATCAGATGGAACATTTGCAAAGCTTTCAATATCAAGAAAATAAAAGTTGGTCATGCCGGAACTTTAGACCCCAAAGCCACTGGATTGCTGATTGTCTGCACCGGGAAATTCACCAAAAAAATCAATGAAATCCAAGGGCAAACCAAGGTCTATACCGGCAGGATGAAACTCGGTGCAACTACACCGACTTTTGATACTGAATCCGAAGAAAATCAGATTTTTCCAATCGAACATATCACAGAAGAACAGCTAAATCAAGCTACTCAACAATTCCTTGGTGAAATCGCGCAGCATCCGCCTATTCATTCTGCAGTCAAAAAAGACGGCAAACGCTTGTACGAACTCGCCAGAGCAGGGAAGGAGGTGGAAACCGAAGCCCGAACGGTCAGAATAGAGGAATTTAAAATCACTAAAATTGAAATGCCCTTTGTGGATTTTGAAGTGCAGTGTGGCAAAGGAACTTACATTCGTTCTTTGGCCAATGATTTTGGTGCAGCTTTGAATTCGGGTGCTTATTTGACAGGATTGAGAAGAACGAAAATCGGTGACTTTTCGGTGGAAGATGCGGATAATTCTATTTTGGAGAAGGATTTTTTTGGAATTCATTAACCTTCCTCTAATTTTTCAGCAAAGGCGATAATGTGTCCGTCCGGATCGGCAAAATAGCAAACTTTGTCACCCCAGTCGCGGTTTTTTGTCGGACTGATAAGTTTGGCACCGGCTTGTTTTGCGTTTTCAAATTCGAGGTTCAAATCTTCCACAAGCAAATAGAGTTCACATCTTGGGATTCCTTTTCCGGATTGAGGATGCGGTGTTTTGTCTGAGAGAATTTTTGCGATGCCGTTGTTGGGCATCAATCCCAATTTGCAGTTTTCTGAAAGCCGGAATTCGGTCATTCCGGGAACATTCAGTTCAGGATTTTTTCTGAACAAACTGGAATAAAATTCTGTGCTTTTTTGTTGGTTTTCAACATAAAGAATGATTTCGGTGTGCAGGATGTGATTCATGAGTCGATTTTGAACCGTAAATATAAAAATTAATGGTGTTTATCAATTCTATAAGTTTAAAATTGTAAAAAAAGGAAAATCATTTAAGACTGTTTTGTCTTATTTTTAATTAAATTTGTAACTGTTGAATTAAGTAAGAATGAAATCGGTTTTATGCAATGCCTATTTCAAGAAAAATATTATTAAATGAGTGAGAATTTAAATAACGAAGCATTGGATGTCAGAGTGTTGGCACCGATTGAACGTCATAAATTATTGGTAAAAATGTTCGGAGAGTTGCCTGTCGGACAGAATTTTATATTCATCAATGACCACGATCCCAAACCATTGTATTATGAATTCAGGTCGATTTACGGCGATGTGGTGGAGTGGGAATATTTGAATCGTGGCGGCAGGGAATGGAAGGTGAAAGTGACCCGACTTGAAGCTTCACAAGGTCGCAAAATTACGGATGTCAGTACGCTGATGGATTTGAGAAAAGCGGATCAAAAAGAGTGGAAACAAATCATTTTTCACCGTTACGGAATGATGCAGATTGGGGATGTGATGGAAATTATTGCGGCCGAAGACCCGGTTGAAATTCATCATATTTTCATGCAGAAATTTGAGGGGCAGCACCGATGGATTTACAAGAATAAAGAAGCCGGAGAGTACATTATTCATCTGACCAAGGAAGTGAAAAGTGGCTTGGACGATGATGGTTTTTCGGTAGTCAACGAAATGG
This sequence comes from Weeksellaceae bacterium, assembly GCA_041656055.1. Lineage (GTDB taxonomy): Bacteria > Bacteroidota > Bacteroidia > Flavobacteriales > Weeksellaceae > Moheibacter. The sequence goes on along the minus strand of JBBAEI010000023.1, from coordinate 18,241 downwards.
ATTTGCGCCCTTTTCCGCCGGCAGAGCGACATGAAATGTTTTACCGGGCATTTGAGGACATCCACATCGGAGAAGCTTTTGAATTCGTCAATGACCACGATCCGTTGCCTTTGTATTATCAGATGGAAGCGGAAAGCAAAACGCCATTTCGCTGGGAATATTTAAAGAAGGGACCGGAGGTTTGGAAGGTGCGTGTAATCAAAATCAATGATTAGCCATCTTCAGATATTTTTGAAGTACCAAGAGGCTGATTAAATCTTCTTTTTGGGGATTGTCAAACTGTTTTCGATAAGCTTTTGCGGATTGAATGATTTCTGTGGCTTCTTTGGGATGATCCTGATAATATTGCAATTGCGCTTCCAAGTTTCCATAATCATCATTGATTTGGATGTAATGCACACCGGGCTGCAACAGCCCTTCCATGTACCAAGATTCCATTTTCATTTTTGGTGCTACGGCGATGGAATTGGAAGCCATAATCCATTTCAAATTGGTAGCGACATCATTGCCTTCTAAGCTCAGAATGTATTTATAATCAAGGTGTTCAGCGATTGAAATTTTGGGTTTTATCCATTCTGGTTTTCCTCCGCCGGTGGTGTTGATTTGTCCCAAATCACAAAGTGGATGGTCGAAATACTGTTCAAAGAATTGTTCACGATGGGATTGTTTCACGGCATTTCTACCAATCATTTTACCTGTTTTGGTATCAAAATTATTGGTGTCATGTAATTCAAAAAAATGCCGGACTTTGTCCAGATTCAAAATTACATTGTTTTGATTTTCTCCGGAAATAGGGCGACTTTTGGTGATGGCAGGAAGTGGCAAAATGATATTGACATCTCCGAAAACAAAATTCAGTTTTAGACTTTCATCGAAAAACCGGGCGTATTCATACGTATCGAAATAATAAGATTTTGGACTGATGGGGTGTTTCAAATCCTTGATTCTGAATTCGGAGTTGAATTTTTTTTCCGCATTCAATTTGTTGTAATAGTTCAACCGAAATTCTACATCTTTCATATCTTCCGCAGACATAGTTTTCAGGAGTTGACTGATTCTTTTTTCCGCATTGGATTTGGGCAGATAGGGAGCCGAAAATCCACAGATATAATACAGTACTTTATTTTTTTTACGAATTTTGACCATGTTTTGAATGGAATTATTGATTTCAATGGAATGGGTATAAAATTATGAAATCAATGTGGAATAATCATTTATTCAAAGAATAGTTCCTTTGGGTTGATTGAAGTGTTAAATATCAATTATTTAAAATTTAGAAAATCCGATTAGTTTTCATGCCAACTTTTTCTCCTTTTATAGGGAATGATATAGACACTCATGAGAAATGCTAAGAAAGTGATGGAGGTTCTGAATGTCAGCGCGTAAATTGTTCGCACTTCATAAATTCCGCCACTATTGATATACTTGTAGAAGAAATAGATGGTAACCAAAAGAATTATAAAAGCAAGGAAAAGCAACTTCGAGCCCTTTTTATCTTTGCGCCAAATGAAAAATGCAGATAGCAGATAAATAAAGCCGCAAATCGTATTGGCTACCACGACAAAAGGTACATAATACCCTTGTCTTTCGCGCATTCCGAAAAAATCATTAATAACTGAAATACCTATAAAAATTGTGATTGCACCAAAAAGAATAAGAAAACCTGTCAGAATTCTTTTTAAAATTTCCATTTCCCAAAAATCTCCGACCCAAAGTTAGAAAAACTATAATCATAAGAAAAAAAATGTGGGCTTTTATTTGAAAGCCCACATTTATTAACCTTTTTGTAATTATTCAAAAATTATCTCCATCCGCCGCCAACGGCTTTGTACAGTTGGATGATGGCATTTAATTTTCCGAATTTTGAATTGATTACACTCAGTCGGGCATTGAGTGCAGCTTCTTTGGAAATCAAAACATCTAAATAGGTTGCCATTCCGTACGTCAACAATTCTTCCGAATACTGCGTTGCGTTCTGGTAAGCTTCATATTCTTTTTGTTTAATGGCTTCCCGCTCCAAATTGGTCTGATAGGTGTAAACAGCGTCTGAAACATCCTTGCTGGCGTTCAGAATGGTTTTTTTGTAATTCAGCAATGCGATTTCTTGGTGCGCTTGGCTGGCTTCGTATTGTGTTTTGATTTGGCGACCATTGAAGATAGGTTGGGTTAGGCTTCCTAAAATGGTGGCAAATAGTGAATTAGCACTGAATAGTTTGTCGAATTCCATGCTTTGAATTCCGCCGGAAGCCCCCAATCTTAAACTCGGATAAAAGTTGCTTCTGGCTACATTGGTTAATTCAAAAGCATTGATTAATCCGTATTCCGCAGCCATCACATCGGGACGATTGCTGAGTAATTCCACGGGAATTCCGGTTTTTAAATCTACAGTAATTTGCTGTTCACTCAGATTAGAACGGGCGATAGTTTGGGGATTTTCACCCATTAAAACAGAAAATACATTTTCCAAAAGTTTGATTTGATTGTTGATATCCAACAACAAAGCTTGCGCATTATACAATTGTGCTTCAGTTTGTTGAACAGCTACTTCTGTCACGTTTCCGGCGTCTTTCAACAATTTGATGGTCGTCAGACTTTCTTCCCGGTTGGTGATGGTTTCCTGTGTGATTCTCATTTGCTCATCCAACGCCAAAAGCTGATAATAAGCGGAAGCGATGGCAGCTACGATTTCAGATTTAACGGCCTGATGTGCAGAAACCGTCTGTAGATAAGAGGCGTTTGCTGCTCTTTGTCCACTTCTAATTTTCCCCCAAATATCTGCTTCCCAAGACAGATTCCCGGAAAGATCAATTTGATTAAAATAATCTCTGCTTTCCAAATTTATTCCCGTCTGAGAATTCAGGGAAGGCGTGGAACCGGTATAATTGATTCCTGCGTTCAATGTCGGAAAATAGGCTGCTTTCCCTTGATTCAGATAAGCCTGAGCAATGTCAATGTTTTTCAAAGCCATCCTGATATCAAGATTATTGGCCAAAGCTTTGTCGATGTATTGCGTGAGATAAGTATCCGTGAAAATTTCTTTCCAAGAGAATTCAGCCATACTCAGACTGTCCTGAGGCAATTGATCCGTTCTGAAATACTGCTCGTTGAAAACTTGTTCCTGGGGTCTTTGATAATTTTTTGCCGTAAAACAAGATTGTACAACGACTGCACTAAGTACAAGAATGATATATTTTAAATTTTTCATAAAATTAATCTCAATTATCAGTTGTTATTTTGCCGTTACTTTCAGCTTGATTTGCGGGTTTGTTAAATTTCATCGGACTGATTTTTTCCTGTAACCATTGGAAAACCACATAAAGCACAGGAATGTTGAACAGCCCTACGATGGTTCCCACCAAAAGTCCGAATGCAGCTCCGGTAGCAATAGAGCGGTTTCCAATCCATCCAACTCCGGTTGCGGTCACCAAAGGAAGCATTCCGAAGATAAAGGCGAAAGATGTCATCAGAATCGGACGGAATCTCGCTTTGGCACCGTTCAAAGCCGATGCTGCAATAGATTCACCCTGCCTTCGCCGCTGTATAGCGAATTCCACAATCAAAATTGCATTCTTCGCCAAGAGTCCAACGAGCATAATCAATGCGATTTGGAAATAAATATTGTTTTCCAATCCTGCTAATTTCTGTGCCCAATAAGCACCCATCACGCCACCCGGTAATGAAAACAACACCGAAAGCGGTAACAGATAACTTTCATATTGCGCTGACAACACGAAATATACGAAGACCAAACAAAGCATGAAAATCAATAAAGTTTGGTTTCCGGCTTTGATTTCTTCCCTTGACAATCCAGAAAAGTCTATCCCGTAACTGGTGGAAAGTGAATTCTGTGAAACTTCTTGTACCGCACGTATTGCGTCTCCGGTACTGTAACCCGGATTGGGTGCGCCTGATATTTTGGCAGAAGTAAACAGATTGAATCGCGTAATGTTTTGCGGCCCATAAATTCTTTCTAATTTCATGAATTGTGTAATCGGAGCCATTTGCCCAGAAGAAGTTCTGACAAAAATTTTCTGCAAGTCGTCTTCTGTAGCACGATCTTGTGGCAAGGCTTGAATCATGACGCGAAACTGTTTTCCATATCGGGTAAAGTCAGCAGCGTAAATTCCACCGATATAACCTTGCAAGGCATTGAAAATGGAACTTACGGAAACCCCTGATTGTTTAGCTCTCGGGATGTTCAGTTGAATTTCATATTGTGCGTAATTGGTGTTAAATGAAGTTTGCGCATACTGTATTTCAGGTCTTTTCATCAATTCTGCGATATAATTTTGGGTTGCTTCATCAAATTCTTTGATGTCTCCCCCGGTTTTGTCGAGCAGATTTAGTTCAAATCCTGAAGAAACCCCAAATCCGGCAATACTCGGCGGTGCAAAGAAAATCATTTTTGCTTCCGGCATTCCGGCGGCAATCGCAAACAATTGTCCAGTGATTGCATCTGTGGACATACTTGGGTCTTTTCGTTCTTCAAAAGGGGCCAGTGAAATCATCGCCATCCCGTAATTGGAACCTTGTCCTGACACAAAACTGAATCCGGCTACCAATGTCATCACGTTAATTCCCGGTATTTGAGAGGCTTTCTGATAAAATTCGTCTTGCAGTGCCGCCACCCTATCTGATGTGGCACCTGGAGGTAATTCGAAATTCCCCATGATAAATCCACGGTCTTCGTTGGGAACAAATCCACTTTTCATGGTATTATTCGCTACGAAGATACCTAAACCACAAAGGGCAAGAATCAGGAATGTTACCCATTTGTGACGAATGAGAAAACCAAAGCTTTTGGTGTATCCACGAGTGACAGCAGTAAATCCTCGGTTGAAAGCATTGAAAAACCGCTGTAATAGGTTCTTATTTTTCTCTTCCTTTGGTGCTTTCAAAACCAATGCACACAAAGCAGGACTCAAAGTCAAAGCGTTAACGGCTGAAATTATAATGGCTACAATCAACGTAATCCCAAATTGCTGATAGAAAACGCCGGTTGGTCCCTGAATGAAGGTAACTGGAATGAATACGGAAGCCATCACTAAGGTAATGGAAATAATGGCTCCTGCGATTTCTTTCATGGCTTCATAAGTTACTTCTTTTCCTTCGCGGTGCGTTTGCTCAATTTTTGCATGCACCGCCTCGACGACGACAATGGCGTCGTCCACCACAATCCCGATGGCCAATACCAATGCGAAAAGGGTCAGTAAGTTAATCGAATAGCCGAAGAGACTGAGGAAAAAGAAAGTTCCAATGATAGAAACCGGTACCGCAATTAATGGTATTAATGTAGATCGGAAATCTTGTAGGAAGATGAATACCACAAGAAATACAAGTATAAATGCTTCAATCAGCGTTATAATTACTTTATTGATTGATTCTGAAAGGAACTCATTGGTATCAAAAACGACGATGTAATGAAGTCCTTCCGGAAGATTGACAGATAATTCTTCTAATTTATCTTTCAGATTAACGATAATTTCTTGGGCATTGGAATCGGGTGTTTGGTAAATGGCCATGGCTACAGCATGTTTCCCGTTCATTTTTGAGTACCCGGTATAACTTTGTGCTCCCAATTCTATTTTGGCTACATCTTTCAAATAGAGTGCTTCTCCGTTGGGCAAAGCTTTGATGACAATATTTTCATATTGCTTTTCATCCTTGTATTTCCCGGGATAGCGTATAATGTATTGAAAAGTTTCCCCATAGTTTTCACCAAATGACCCGGCTGTAGCTTCTAAGCTTTGCTCATTGATAGCTGCTGTAACATCTGAGGGGATTAAGCCATAATTGGCCATCTTGACAGGGTCTAACCAAATTCTCATGGAATAATCCCGCCTCCCGAATACATTGGCATCACCAACACCGGTTACCCTTTTTAGTTCGGGAACGATATTGATGTTCATATAGTTTTGGATGAAGGTGCGATCCATGTCCTGATTGGTTGAATAAAAAGTAACAAACATCAGCGCACTGGTCTGTTGCTTTTGCGTCACCACCCCGGTGCGTGTTACTTCTGTGGGCAACAGGGGCGTGGCTCTATCTACACGATTTTGCACGTTTACGGCAGCGATATCCGCATCAATTCCCTGTTTGAAAAGAATATTAATGTTTGCACTCCCATAATTCGTTGCTGTGGAACTGATAAAATCCATTCCTTCAACTCCATTGATTTGTTCTTCAAGTGGAATAATCACACTTTCCAACACGGTTTGCGCATTGGCTCCGGGGTAACTTGCTGATACCTGTACCGTTGGTGGAGCGATTTCCGGATATTGGGTAATCGGTAAAATCGTGATTCCCAATATTCCTAAGATGACTATAATGACTGATATAACGGTCGATAGGACAGGCCTTTCTATGAATGTTTTTAACATTTCCTGTTTTTTTTACATGATTTGTTGAACGGTATTGACAATCGAATCAAGATTCGTTTTCTGTGGTGTGATGGCAGTTTTGTTTCTCAACTGCATCAATCCTTTGGCTGCAACCACATCACCTTTGTTTATTCCGGATTGAATGATGGCCATATTGTTTACCCTGTTGGTCAGTTCGACTTTGGTGGCATAAACAGTATCATTTGCTACCTTATATACAAAGATGTTTCCTTGTTGTTCATAAGTTGCGTTCTCAGGTATGACCAATGCGTCTTTGTATTCATGAGGAATTCTGAGAAATCCACTGTTGCCGTTGCTCAAAATTCGTTGTGGATTGTTAAAAGTTGCTCTGAATTGTATGGTTCCTGTACTTGGGGCTATCTGTCCGGTTACGGTCTGGATTTTCCCTTTTTCGGAATAAGGTTTTCCGTTGGCAAGGATCAATTCTACTTCCGGCAGACTATTTAGTTTCTCTTTTACGGAATTGCCTTCAAATTCTTCCAAAAAGTTTAAGTATTCTCCTTCATTCATTGAAAAATAAGCATAAACCTGATTTGTTTCCGAAACGGTCGTAATTGGGGTTGGGTCGGAGGGACCAACAAGACTTCCTTGACGATGGTTGATGATGCCGACTACACCGGAAACAGGGCTTCTGACTACGGCGAAATCCATGCTGGCGGTAACGGCTCCCAAACCGGCTTCTGCCTGTCGTTTGGCGGCTTTGGCTTGTTCTTGTTGCCCTTGCGCTCTCATCAAATTTGCACGTGCGGTTTCTAATTGTACGTTGCTGATGACATTTCTTTCTACCAATGGAATCAATTTATTCACTTCCACCTGCGCCGCATTGACTGCTGCATTGGCTGCCACGATATTGGCTTCGGCTGCAATGATGGCCGAACGTGCAGCGTCAGCATCCTGCGATTGGACGTTGGTTTCCAAACGGAACAAAGCCTGCCCTTTGCTGACCGGCTGGCCTTCATCTACATAAACTTCCTGGATGTACCCCGATATTTTCGCTCTGACATCGTTGTTAATTTTTCCTTCAATATTGACTGGAAATTCCCGAAAACCCATTACATCTCGTGTGATGACTTCTACGACCGGAATATTGGGCGGTGGTAAGGTCATCTGGGTCTGTTTTTCTTTACATGATGTGGTTATCAGCAATATAGAGGTTAGAATAACGATTAAACTTGTTCTCATTTGAATTTTTATTAATTTGAAAGTTCTTTTAATTTTTTTACAGTTTCAGAAATCAGCCCCAGTGAATTTTCTAAATGATGAATATAGATGTCTGAGCCTAAAATACTTGGATCGTTTGTGTCCATTATTGATTTCATCTTATAAGATTTCATTTTTTCGGAGAATCTTTTTTCGAGTTCCAGCATTTCATATACATTTTGTAGTCGCAAAATGAGATTATCCGCTGTTACTCTGTAAAGTCTCTTCCTGTCATCTATTTTCGTATAATATTCAACGTATCTTAATTGCGTCAGATAGTTTAATCCATTGGAGATTGAACTTTTACTCGCATGAAAGATTTCAACTAACTCTTCAAAGGTCGTGCCTTTTCTTTGACAATCTAACAGCAGATAAGCATAAATCTTACTGGTCAATGGCGGGATATTGTGAAAAGTCTCAAAATAGTATGAAAACTCCTTGAGCAAATCTTTTTTTTCTTTGTCCATTTCTTACTAAAATCGTTTTCAGTTTGCAAAAATATACTTTGTTCGGTAAACACAAAACTAAAAGAAGTTAAAATTTATGATTATTTTCTTAACTTAAATCAAGGGAATTCCATTGAATTGCCCGTAATTTTGCATCACAACCTTTAAAAAAAATATTATGTCAGTAAAATGGAATTTAGACAAAGCGCATTCAGAAGTTCAATTCAAAGTAAAACATATGGTGATTTCAACTGTTTCCGGTGAATTTAAAGACTTCAATGCAGTGGTAGAATCGGATGATGATAGTTTTTCAAATCCGAAATTTGAATTTACCGCACAGGTTGATTCTATCGATACCCGAATTGAGCACAGAGACAATCACCTGAAAAGCGATGATTTTTTCAATGCTTCAGAATATCCGGAGTTGGTTTTCAAAAGCACGAAAGTAGATGGTGATTCCGTGGAAGGAGAAATGACCATCCGTGACGTCACCAAGCCGATAAAACTTCAAGCCGATTTTGGAGGTGTAATCAATGATATGGAAGGCAAGAAAAGAGCGGGTGTTGAGTTCTCCGGAAAAATTAACCGTAAAGATTTCGGACTGAACTGGAGTGCCGTTACTGAATCTGGAGGTCTGGTCGTTTCAGACGAAGTGAAATTAAACGTGAATTTGGAATTCGTTAAAGAATAAGATTTTTTTCATAGTGAATCCCCGGAAACGCCAAGTCTTCGGGGATTTTTTTGTGCCTTATTTTGTCGAATTACTTTTAGAAATAGGACAAGTCAAATTCTTCAAGATGCTGTTTCGGAATTTTGTTGATGGAAGTTGAATCAAATCTTCAAATCAAAAACGATTAAAGGCTATAAAATCTGCGGTGTAGTAAAATATTAAAAGCGTTGGAATTTTTGGAAAATGCTTACTGTTTAATCAGTGCAGATGCTTCAGTGGTATTGTCATCAAAAATCACACGAAGCGTATATTTTCCTTTTTTCAAATCCTGAATATTCAAATCAATATTTTTAGTATTGATATATTGTTGTGAAAAGACCTGACTTCCGATGATGTTGTAGATAGAAACCGATTTAATGTTTGCCTCTTTCCCGACAATTGAAATTTTGATATTGACAGTAGCCGGGTTAGGGGAGATGGTTATATTTTTCTCATTAACCACTGATGTGAAACTATTTACAGGTGTATTTTGCGCAAAAACACCTGCGGTCGTAAAACAAAGGAATAATATTAAAAATAGTTTCTTCATACTTTATTTGGCAAATTTATAAACTTATTTTCAATTATCCAATAAATGTACCAAAACAAAATTTTAAAAAAAAATGCGGTCAAAAAGACCGCATTGTAATTTATTTACCGGAACCGAAATTACAGTCCAAATCGGATGAATCCGGTTACTTTCAAATCGGGATTTACGGATTTCACGTAGTCTGCTACGGAGATTTTCGCATCCTTGATGAACGGTTGGTGTATTAAGGTGTTGTCTTTGAAAAATTTATTCAATTTTCCTTTTGCGATATTATCAATCATATTTTCAGGTTTACCTTCCTGACGCAATTGATCCTTAGCGATTTCCAACTCCTGTTCGATAGTAGCCGCTGGCACTTGCTCTTCGTTCAAAGCCACCGGACTCATCGCTGCAACTTGCATGGCAACTTCTCTAGCCACTTCTGCTGCGCCCTCTACATTGGCTGAAAGTGAAGCTACTGCTCCGATTTTATTACCGGCATGAATGTAAGCATTTAAGAATGCGCCATTCAAAACCTGGAAATTTCCGATTTCAATTTTTTCTCCGATTACACCGGTTTGTTCAATCAATTTTTCAGCTACACTGATTCCACCGATATCTGCATTCAGGAAAGCTTCTTTGTCATCGTAATTCATCGCAATGTCAGCCAATTGTTTGGCGAGTGCAACGAAATCGTCATTTTTTGCAACGAAATCGGTTTCGCAGTTCAAAGAGATGATTATACCTTTGGTGTGGTCATCGTTAACTTGAGCGATGACAGCACCTTCCACACTGTCTCTGTCGGCTCTGTTGGCAGCCACTTTTTGTCCTTTTTTGCGCAAAATTTCGATGGCTTTGTCAAAATCACCTTGAGATTCTTCTAATGCTTTTTTACAATCCATCATTCCGGCTCCCGTTATATTTCTTAGTTTGCTTACGTCTGAAGCGCTTACTTTGTACATTTTTATTAGTTTTTGGAAATTAAATTTTTAAAATAAACAGCAGTTCTTATTTGTGTAAATGAAGAATTGCTATAAAAATTATAGTTTAAAGAAGAATCTGATTAATTTTCATCATCCGTATTTTCATCATCAGAATCTACTTCAGTATTGTCTTCTTCGATTTCATCCTCCGCCGGAGTTTCTGATTCTTCGTAATCAGATTCAACTGTTGTTCCTTCTTTGATTTTGTCTTTTTCAACTTTTCGGGTTGACAGTCCATCTTTGATCGCAGAAGTGATATAGCTCAAAATGATATCAATTGATTTTGAAACGTCATCGTTGGAAGGAATTGGATATTCAACTGCTTTTGGATCTGCATTGGTATCAATCATCGCGAAAATAGGAATTCCTAATTTTTTGGCTTCAGCTACAGCGATGTGCTCTCTAATGGTGTCCACGACAAACAAGGCGGATGGAAGGCGGGACATATCAGCGATTGACCCCAAGTCTTTTTCTAATTTTGCCCGTTGACGGTCAACTTGAAGTCTTTCTTTTTTGGAAAGGGTTTCAAAAGTTCCGTCTTTCTTCATTCTGTCGATGGAATTCATTTTTTTCACAGCTTTACGGATGGTTACAAAATTGGTAAGCATCCCACCCATCCAGCGTTCAGTGATGTAAGGCATATCAATGCTTTCCGCATGTTTTGCCAAAACTTCCTTTGCTTGTTTTTTGGTGGCTACAAAAAGGATTTTTTTGCCGGAAGAGGCGATTTTGCTCATCGCGTTGGCTGCTTCTTCCAATTTCACAGCTGTTTTATGAAGATCAATGATGTGAATCCCGTTTTTCTCCATAAAGATGTAAGGAGCCATATTGGGATTCCATTTTCTTGTCAGGTGACCAAAATGTACACCTGAGGCCAACAATTCTTTTACGTTTGCTTTTGCCATTTTCTTTTTTTAGTTTACGTTCCGCTTATTCAGCAAGCAATGTCAGAGTGGTTGAAGTCATCTCGCCAATGACATTTAGATGCTAAACTGACCGGAAAATGGTTATTGAATAGATTAAAAATATTATCGTTTGGAGAATTGAAATTTCTTTCTCGCTTTTTTCTGACCGAATTTCTTTCTTTCCACCAATCTGGAGTCGCTGGTCAGCAATCCTTCCGGTTTTAACTGTCCTCTGAATTCAGTATCAACTTCACAAAGCGCTCTGGAAATTCCAAGTCGGATGGCTTCCGCCTGTCCGGTGATACCACCGCCAAAAACAGAAATATCGGCATTGTATCTGCCTTTGGTTCCTGTTAGAGTAAAGGGCTGTTGCACTTTGTATTGTAATACTCCGGTGGTAAAATAATCATTTAACGTACGACCGTTAATGAAGATTTCCCCCTTACCTTCTTGCAGGTAAACTCTGGCTACTGCTGCTTTTCTTCGGCCAATTTTATGAATAACTCCCATAATTATATGTATGCTTTAATGTCTGTGGACTTAGGTTTTTGTGCCGTGTGTGGATGTTCCTCACCGGAATAAATATAGACGTTGGAAAAAATCTGTCTTCCCAATCTGTTTTTCGGCAACATGCCTTTTAATGCTTTTTCAACAAGTCTTGCGGGGTCTTTGTCGTACATCTGTCTTGCAGTTGTACTTTTTTGACCGCCGGGATATCCTGAGAATCTCAGATATACTTTTTCATCCCACTTGTTGCCGGTCAATTCAATTTTGTCGGCATTGATTACCACGACATAATCTCCACAATCGGCGTGAGGAGTGAAATTTGTTTTGTGCTTTCCGCGTGCCAGTTTGGCGATGCCTGAAGCCAGTCTTCCTAAACTAAGACCTGCCGCATCTACTTGAAGCCACTCTTTCTGAGCGTTCTCCTTGTTTATTGACAATGTTTTGTAACTTAAAGTATTCACGTCTGATATTTATTTTAATGTTTTCACGAATGAAAATTCGGGTTGCAAATGTAAGAAAACTTTTTGTTATTCAAAATCTTGCAATCGAATTATTTTTTAATTTTTTAGATTCCGGATTTTATGCTTTCAAAATGAATTTTTTTTAGCCGAAAACCTACTGGATTTAATTGGTTTCTCTCCAAGTTATTCAACTTCCAAAATATGATATTCGTGTTCATTGAATGTGACTTTGTCTCCTTTCTTTGCCCCCTCAAAAACAGTGTAAATCGGTGCGGAAGGTTCCAATCCGATAAAGGTTCTGCCATCGTATTCAAATTTGGAAGCTGAGATGCCAATATAAAAATTGAGTGTATTGGTCAAAACCATGGCTCCGGGTTCTACAATGGTTTTCGCTTCATGATTGAGGTTGATGAAATTATCCAAAGCGGTTTTTGCCTGATTGATTCTGTTTTTAAGTGCTCTGGCGGATTCACGGCTCTGATCTTGTTGTGCAAAATCTTCATTGCTCAGGGAAGAATCCTCATCCAAATCTGCTGCAGAAGTATGTAATTTATACATATCCAAAAGGCTTTGCAATTCTCTTTTTTCATTTTCAATAATACGATTCCGGATTTCATTCTTTAGCTTCATCATGTTTAATATTTGGTTAAAATTAGCTAATATTGTCGAATAAAATTATAAAAATGAAAAATATATTTTTATGCTCTTTTTTGTTGATTTCATTCACTGTTTTTGGGCAAATCAGCGTAGGAACCGGAACAACTAAACAGCAAAATAATTGGCGTGTCGGCGGCGGTATCGGATTGGGATTTGGAAATAACAATTATTTCGGATTTTCTGTTACGCCATTTATCGGTTATATGATTGCTCCGCAACTCGAAGGGGGCGTCAAAGTAGGCTACCAATACGGTTCTCAAAAAAACTGGAAACAAAATCTTTTCAATTTTGGACCTTATATGAATTATTATCCGGTGCGTTCTTTGTTATTGAGAGCGGAATATGATTACTACACCGGAAATCAGAAATACGGAGACAATACCTCCATTTCATACGATGAAAGTGCCTTATGGGTGGGCGGCGGCTATCATACTTCCGGTGCGATTCAGATGCATGCGGGATTGATGTACAATGTGCTTTATAAAGAAGGCGAAAGTATGTTTTCCAATGGATTTCGTCCGTTTGTTGGTGTAAGTGTAGGATTCTAAGCAGATTTCATGAACAAGAAACAACTGCTGATACTGCTCTATGTAGCCATTGTCGGCGCGAGTTTGTTTGTCGTTTACAGTTTGTATAGGCGGCTGACAGCACCTGCCGGAGACACTGTGCTGAATTACGCCCTGCTCATTGGATTCTTGCTTTTTACTTATATTAATTTCAAAAGACTTCTCAAATTAATCAGAGATTATAAGCAATGAAATTAGCTGATTTGAGAAAATTATTTCGGGATGAACTGAAAACGATTTACAGTTCGTCCGAATCGGATATTTTGTTTTTCAGACTTGCTGAAAAAATCATCCGAAAACCCGAATCCATGCTGCGATTGGCATTGGAAGAAGAATGGCCTGAATTTGAGGAAAGAAAAAACCTTTTTTTGTTGTATTTATTGGAATTAAAAAAGCACAAACCTTTTCAATACGTAATCGGAGAAACCGAATTTTATGGCATGAAATTTTTTGTGAATGAAAATGTCCTGATTCCAAGACCGGAAACCGAAGAATTAATCGAATGGATTTTAAATGACGCAAGCAATTCTCAGTTAAAAATCATTGACATCGGAACCGGTAGTGGCTGCATTCCAGTGGTTTTGAAAAAACAGATGCCTGCCGCAGAAATTTACGCCTTGGATTTTTCAGAAAAAGCTTTGAATCTGGCAAAAATCAATGCCGATTATCACCAAACGGAAATTCATTTTTTACAAGATGATTTTCTGAATATGCATTTTGATTCGTTGCCAGAATTTGACATCATCGTCAGCAATCCGCCGTATATTTCTGAAAATGAAAAATCCGGAATGGACGCTAACGTGGTGAAATTTGAACCCCATGCAGCTTTGTTTGTTCCCGATGATCATGTTTTGATTTTTTATGAAAGAATTATTGAATTTGCCCAACAGAAATTGAAATCCAATGGAAATATTTATGTGGAAATTAATCAGAATTTAGCACATGAAACTGAAGAATTATTTCAAAATAATTTTAAGAATACCGTGTTAAAAAAGGATATTTCAGGAAATTTTCGGATGATAAAATCATTTCATTAAAAAATGAAGAAAAAAAATAAATATCTGTTTCTAATTTTTCTCTTGGGCTTTCATGTTTATTCGCAAGAGATTCAACTATTCAATCCGAATGCGGCACCTTCCATTGTTTGGGCTATGAGCAGCGAATTAGATAAAGCATTGTTACAAAAAGACACTGCGAAACTTCAAAAATTATTGCATGAAAATTTGATTTTGGGACATTCCAACGGATGGATGGAATCCAAAGCTTCATTGCTCAAAAATTTGCCCGGCAGTAAAGTTTATTACTATGAATTTAGAACAATAGATGAACCCGAATACCATCATTCTTCTGAAAATTTGAAATCCATTACCCGGAAACTTACGGCTATCGGGCAATATGAGGGCAATGAATTCGAAGTAGATTTAAAAATCATGGAGGTCTGGATTTACGAAAACGAAAGATGGCAGCTGCTTGCCCGACAAAGTGTGGAAGTTGAATTTTGATTGAATCCCATTAAAATCCATTTAAATGATTATTTTTACCCGATGATAAAATATTTATTTTCCTTGTTGTTACCGGCTGTTGTATTTGCGCAGGTACCAGAAAACAAAAACGAAGTGATTGAATTTCTGACTTCGGATACTTGGAATATTTCCTATAATATCACACCGGAAGGGGAAATGATGGAGCAGGAGAATCAGGAGAAAATTCAGGCAAGTTGGGTGAAATTCAACAAAGACGGCAGCTACGAAATGCCCAATGAAATTGCGGGGAAAATCCGCGGAAAATGGACTTACAATGAATCGACAAAGGCCCTTCATTTTGCTGAAAACGGTGCTAAATACCGGGCAATCATCGAGGAAATCAGCGACATGAATCTTTTGTTGCATTATGTGGACAACGGCGGTTTCAAAATCGGATTGGTACATTTTGTTTATATTCCAAAGAAAAAATCGGTGGAAGAAATCACGCGAATTCTGACTTCCGGCAGATGGAATGTGATTCGTCAGAAATTTGATATTATTGATGATAAAATTCCGGCAGAAGATGTTGAAAATACTTGGTTTGAATTCAATTCCGATTATACTTATCTGCGTTCGGAAGTCATTGCGGGCGATGTCAAAACTACAGAAGGAACTTGGTTTGTCGATGATAGACTCCAGTTGAATCTCGATGCAGACGAAATGTCGATTTACTCCGTAGTCGGTGATAATTCCAGAATGATTCTAACTTCGAATACCGATGGCATCAAAACCATCGAATGTAGAAAAGCAAAATAATTCCGGCTGTTATTTTTGAGGTTTATTTCCCATGTAGAAAACCAATTCTCCGCCCGCAATCAAATCGGAATGTTTGATTTTATAATCTTTAATTTCCTTTCCATTCAATACTGCTTTCTGTACATAAACGTTCTTTTCTGAATTATTTATTGATTTTATAATCAGTTGATTGCCATTTTCTAATTGAATTTTGACTTCATCAACCAAAGGACTTCCCAACGCATAATTTTCACTGCCCGGAGCCACCGGATAAAAGCCCATTGCCGAAAAAATATACCAAGCACTCATCTGCCCGCAATCATCATTTCCTCCCAAACCATCGGGTGTAGGTTTATATTGCATTTCTAAAATGTGCCGAACGGTTTCTTGGGTTTTCCAAGGTTCCGCCGACCAATTGTACAAATAAGCCACATGATGCGCCGGTTCGTTTCCATGCACGTATCCGCCGAGAATTCCTTCCCGTGAAATGTCTTCAGTATGCGCAAAAAATTCGTCCGGCAGATGCATTGTAAAAAGCGTATTGAGTTTTTCGGTGAATTTCTTCTTTCCACCCATTGCTTTTACCAAACCCTCGGGATCATGCGGTACAAAAAAGCTGTAATTCCAACTGTTTCCTTCAATGAATCCCATGCCATGCGTTTCATTGATGTCAAAATCCGCACGAAATCTTCCATCCGCCAATTTTGGACGCATAAAACCAATACTTGGATCTAAATTATTTCGCCAGTTTCCCGAACGTTTCATGAATTCCTCGTAAACATCCATTCTGCCCAATTTTTTGGCCGCTTGCGCTATGGCCCAGTCGTCATACGCATATTCCAATGTATTGGAAACCGAAGTTCCGTTTCGCTCATCCGGAATATATCCCAAATCGATATAATCTCCGATTCCTTCATAAAATCGTTTGTTGGCCGTTTCTATACAAGCATTCAGTGCCGCATTTTCATCCCCGTCAAAACTTCCTTTGATGATGGCATCTGCCACCACCGAAACGCTGTGATAACCGCTCATGCACCAATTATCATTGGCATAATGCGACCATATCGGCAACATTTTTAATGAAATCTGTTCATAATGTTTCATCATCGATTTGACCATGTCGTTATTTCTCGATGGCTGAATGATGTTGAAAAGCGGATGCAAAGCCCGATAAGTATCCCAAATGGAAAAGGTCGTATAATTTGTAAAACCTTCTGCTGTATGCACTTCCTGATCCAAACCTTTGTATTGGCCGTTTACATCCATATAAACCGTAGGACCGAGGAAAGTATGATACATTGCTGTATAAAAATTGATTTTATCATTTTCCGAAGCTTTAATTTGAATTTTATTCAATTCTTTGTTCCAATCATATTGGGTTTGATTTTTAATCGCTTCGAAATCCCAGCCGGGTGTTTCCGCCATTAAATTCTCCATCGCATTGAACTGACTTACAGGAGATAAAGCAAATTTTATAAGAATTTGTTCGCCTTCATTTGTATCAAAATCAAAATGCATCCTAATTTTCTGTCCGGCGATTTCAGGAAAATTTTCATTCTGATTGAACTTTCGCCAAAAACCTCTGTACACTTGCTGTGTATCAAAATCTTTCCGGCCATAACTTTTAAAAGGTTTGGAAAAAGTCATGGCAAAATAAACCGTTCGGGTTCTTGCCCAACCGTTGGTTTGCCGATAACCCGTTACAGTCGAATCATTCACCACCCGCACATAAGTCCAGACAATTTTGTCCTCATAATTGTAAATTCCGGACATCAGATCCAAAATGATATGGGATTGATCCGATTTCGGAAAAGTATATTGATGAACACCAACTCTGGTGGTGGCAGTGAGTTCAGCTTTGATGTTATAATCTTTCAAATTCACCGAATAATAACCCGGCGATGCAAATTCTTCCTCATGAGAAAATCTTGAACGGAAACCTGAATCCGGATTTTGAGCCGTTCCGGGATTCATTTTCAATTCCCCAACCGTAGGCATCATCAAAAAATCTCCCAAATCCGAATGACCGGTTCCGCTGAAATGGGTATGACTAAATCCCACGATGGTTTGGTCTTCGTATCGGTATCCGGCACAATATTTATAAACATCTTTGTTGTATTTTCCGTCCAGTTCGTAAGAAATCGTATCGGTATCGGGACTCAATTGAACCGCACCAAAGGGAGCTGTGGCGCCCGGATAAGTATGTCCCATTTTTTCGGTTCCGATAAATGGATTGACAAATTGCGTTAAGTTTTCTTGTGAAAATAAAATGACAGGACAACTCAATATGCCAAGAAGAATAAGATTTTTCATAATCCAAAACTAATTAAAAATCATTCGCCATTGGATATTATTAACCCAAGTTGCAGGTTTTTCATGAAAAAGCGTTAAAGTTTTCACAAAAACAGTGCGTTTTCAGCTATTTTTTGATGTCAACAGCTCGCAACCCCAGTAATTACGTTCAAATTTTGTTTGTAGTGCCCAGGGGGGTATTGCATTTTTGATTCGTTGGCCAATATCTTTGGCGTATGTATTTCCGCAGTGTAATCAGAAAAAATCCCGAAACCGGAAAACTCGCCGGCTACTATCGTTTGGTAGAAAGCTACCGGAACGAGAGTG
>JBBAEI010000022.1:0-55727 GCA_041656055.1 Weeksellaceae bacterium | reverse complement strand
CACTCTCGTTCCGGTAGCTTTCTACCAAACGATAGTAGCCGGCGAGTTTTCCGGTTTCGGGATTTTTTCTGATTACACTGCGGAAATACATACGCCAAAGATATTGGCCAACGAATCAAAAATGCAAAACCCCCCTGGGCACTACAAACAAAATTTGAACGTAATTACTGGGGTTGCGAGCTGTTGACATCAAAAAATAGCTGAAAACGCACTGTTTTTGTGAAAACTGTAACGCTTTTTCATGAAAAACCTGCAACTTGGGTTAAGTACAAATGAAGGTACTTGAAATATAAATTCAAACAGGCATTAAAAATGAAGCAAGGATTTTACTGACTGAAAATTAATTTCTGATTTTAGCCAAAAGCTGGTGGTAATATTCCTCGCATTTTGCAATGTGGGTTCCGTACCAAGAAAAAGCTTCTCCGTCCACAATAATTATTTTTTTGTCGGGATAAATTTTTTGGAATTCAGGAATATGCTTTTCTGAAAATGGATAGGGTTCAGTGGAGAGCAAAATGATTTCCGCTTCTTTCATATCTGCTTTTTGGATTTCCGGATACCGGATATCCTTTCCAAAAATATTTTCAAATCCAAGCTGATGCATCATCTGATGAATAAAGGTATCATGTCCTATGCTCATGTATGGATTTTCCCAAATCAGATATGCCGACTTCAATGATTTCTGAGGTTGGATTTGCTCAAAAATATTTTGAATTTTCAGACAATATTTTTCCGCTTCCTTATTTTTATTCAAAATTTCCCCCAGATGGCGAATCAATTGAAAATTATCCTCAAATGTTTCCACATCCATCAGTCTGACCTCGAATGTTTTCGCTAATTCTTCGATTTGCTCTTTTTGATTTTCTTCCTTGTTGGCGATGATAAGGTCGGGGAGGAGGGAACGGATTTTATCCAAATGCAGTGTTTTGGTTCCGCCAACCACCGGAATTTCCTTGACTGTTTCCGCAGGATGAATACAGAATTTCGTTCGTCCTACAAGATTTTCGCACCCTAAATCTATCAAAGATTCTGTAATGGAAGGGACCAAAGAAATGATTCTCATAGGAAAGAAATCCGTATCAAATTACATTTCCGGCATATTCTTCCCCATGGATTGCATCATGCGTTGTCCGCCGGAAGATTGCATGAATTTCATCATTTTTCCCATTTGCGAGAATTGTTTCAGCAGCTGATTCACTTCCTGAATACTCGTGCCGGAGCCGTTGGCGATTCGTTTTTTTCGGTTGTGGTCAATGATTTGCGGGTTTTGTCTTTCCTTGGGAGTCATAGATCGGATGATGGCTTCCACTCCTTTGAAAGCGTCATCATCTATGTCTATTCCTTTTAAAGCCTTTCCGGCACCGGGAATCATCCCAAGCAAATCCTTCATGTTCCCCATTTTTTTGATTTGCTGGATTTGTTTCAGGAAATCATCAAAATCGAAACTGTTCTTAGCAATTTTCTTTTGAAGTCTTCGCGCTTCTTCTTCATCAAATTGTTCCTGCGCTCTTTCCACCAAAGACACCACGTCGCCCATCCCCAAAATCCTGTCGGCCATCCGTTCAGGATAAAAGATGTCGAGGGCTTCCATTTTTTCTCCGGTAGAAATAAATTTAATGGGTTTGTCCACCACGGTTCTGATGGTCAGCGCCGCCCCACCGCGGGTATCCCCATCTAATTTGGTCAGAATCACCCCGTCGTAATCGAGTACATCATTGAATGCCTTGGCGGTATTAACGGCATCCTGTCCGGTCATGGAGTCCACGACGAACAATGTTTCCGTAGGTTTCACCGTATCATGGACTTCCCGGATTTCATTCATCATCACTTCATCGATGGCCAGCCGACCGGCGGTATCGATGATAATGATGTTGTGATTATTTTCTTTGGCGTGGCGAAGGGCATTTTGCGCAATTTCGACCGGATTTTTATTTTCAATTTCAGCATAAACAGGAACTTTGATTTGTTCCCCTAATACTTTCAATTGGTCAATGGCGGCAGGCCGATAAACGTCGCCTGCAACCAACAGCGGATTTTTTCCTTTTTTCTTTTTCAGATAATTGGCTAATTTCCCGGAGAAAGTGGTTTTTCCCGAGCCCTGAAGACCGGCAATCAAAATGATGGTCGGATTGTCGGAAATATTGAGTTCAGCACTTTCGCCGCCCATCAGTTCAGCCAATTCATCATGTACGATTTTGACCATTAACTGATTGGGATTCAATGTAGTCAATACATCTTGCCCCAAAGCTTTTTCTCGGACTCTGTTGGTGAAATCCTTGGCTACCTTATAACTTACGTCCGCATCCACCAAGGCGCGGCGTACTTCTTTGATGGTTTCTGCCACATTGATTTCCGTGATTTGCCCTTTTCCTTTCAGCGTATGAAGGGCTTTGTCCAATTTATCCTGTAAACTCTGAAACATGTTTTTTCTTTTGGATTGCAAAGATAGCAAATTTGGAAAAATGGAATACCAAGTATTAAGGTCGGAGAAATTTCAGTCGTGGAATTTTTAAAGCCTTCAGCATTTCCGTAAACGTTAAAAATTTCTTACTTTTGAACCCCGTAAAAACAAATGATTTACACACATCCTTATAATTTAAATTGAATGACAAAATCACCCGGGCTTCGATTTCGTGAAGCCATGCAAAAGGAAACCCCGCTTCAGATTGTGGGTGCCATCAATGCCAATCATGCACTGTTAGTTAAGCAAGCAGGCTTCAAAGCCGTTTATCTTTCCGGAGGCGGTGTAGCCGCAGGTTCACTTGGAATTCCCGATCTGGGAATCACAACGCTGGAAGATGTACTGATTGACATCCGACGAATCACCAATGTCTGCGATTTGCCATTGATGGTGGATGTGGACACCGGTTTTGGTCCTTCGGCATTCAATGTGGCGAGAACCGTGAAATCGCTGATTAATGAAGGCGCGGCAGCACTGCATATCGAAGACCAAGTGGGAGCAAAAAGATGCGGTCATCGCCCCAACAAAGAAGTGGTTACCAAAGAAGAAATGGTGGACAGACTCAAAGCTGCCGTTGACGCCAGAACCGATGAGAATTTTGTAATCGGTGCAAGAACCGATGCATTTGCGGTAGAAGGAATTGAAAAAACCATAGAAAGAGCAGTGGCATACAAGGAAGCCGGTGCCGATTTTATTTTTGCGGAGGCAGTTCCTGATTTGAGTTATTACCAACAATTTGTGGATGCAACAGGAATTCCGGTCTTGGCCAATATCACCGAATTCGGAATGATAAAAATGTACACTGTCGATGAATTGCGAGAAGCTGGCGTCGGCCTGATTCTGTACCCATTGTCCGCATTTCGGGCTGCCAACAAAGCAGCGATGAATGTTTATCAACACATCAGAAAAGAAGGCACACAGAAAAATGTACTCGATACCATGCAAACCCGTCAGGAATTGTATGAAAGCATCGGTTATTATGACTATGAAAGAAAATTGGACGAACTCTATAACAAAATATAAGATGGCTAAGAAACAAGAAAAAACATTTGTACCCAAAAAGAGCGTTGCACTTTCAGGTGTAGCCGCCGGAAATACCGCATTGGCAAGTGTGGGTCGCAGTGGAAACGATTTGCATTACAGAGGATACGATATATTGGATTTGGCCGAAAAAGCAGAATTCGAAGAGGTAGCTTATCTGCTGATTCATGGCAACCTGCCCAATGCAAGTCAGTTGAAAAATTACAAATCAAAATTGAAATCACTCAGAGGACTGCCACAGGGATTGAAAAATGTACTCAAAGAAATTCCAGCTGCCGCACACCCAATGGATGTGATGAGAACAGCGGTTTCTGTTTTGGGAACCATAAGCCCTGAAAAAGAAGACCACAATACAGCAGGGGCAAGAGACATTGCTGACAAACTATTGGCTTCTTCTTCTTCCGCACTTTTGTATTGGTACCATCACAGCCACAACGGAAGAGAAATTGAAGTAGAAACCGATGACGATACCATCGGCGGTCATTTCTTGCATTTGCTCCACGGTGAAAAACCATCAGAATCTTGGATAAAAGCCATGCAAATCTCACTGAACCTGTATGCAGAACACGAATTCAATGCCTCCACATTTACGGCAAGAGTAATCGCAGGAACCGGTTCGGATATTTATTCCGCCATAGCAGGTGCCATCGGTGCTTTGAGAGGCCCCAAACATGGAGGTGCCAATGAAGTGGCTTTCGATATTCAAAGCCGATATGTTTCTCCGGATGAAGCCGAAAAGGACATTGTCGAACGAGTAGCCAACAAAGAAAAAATCATCGGTTTCGGACATCCGGTTTATACGATTTCAGATCCGAGAAATGTGGTGATTAAAAAAGTAGCTCAAGATTTGTCAAAAGAAGCAGGTGATATGCTGCTGTTCGACATAGCCGAAAGATTGGAAACCGTGATGTGGAATGAAAAGAAAATGTTCCCGAACTTAGATTGGTTCTCAGCGGTCTCTTATCACAGAATGGGCGTGCCGACCTTGATGTTCACCCCGCTTTTTGTGGTTTCGAGATGTACCGGCTGGGCAGCCCATGTGATTGAACAAAGACAAGACGGCAAAATCATCCGACCCAGTGCCAATTATACAGGGCCGGAGAACAAGAAGTTTGTTCCGTTGGCAAAAAGAAAGTGATATTAATGGAAGGATTTTAAAATGATGCTAAAGCAGTTTGATTTTAAATTTTTAACCGTTGCCTGAAGGCAACGGCAATGATTTGAATCAAATGAAAATATTGCCGGCTGTTTCAGCTGCCGGTTAAAAGAGAAACTTCCATCAGGCTTTAGCCTCATTTCAAGCTTATAAATAAATAAGCTCAATGAGAAAAATGGCTTCGTAATTTTGTAAATATGAAAGGAGTATTTTTAATAAATGTTTTATCGGTTTTTTTTTACTTTCTTCTTGTGAAAAGGATAAAATGCGCTAAAAATCAAAAACATATAATAAACTAATATTAAATATTAATCCGAACTTTGAGCCGTTTCAAACATTTACAAAAGCTCAAGTTTTTGACACTAAAAAATAAATTATTAACTTAAAATAAATTAAATGTCATCACACATTTCAAATGAAAGACCGCAGCCGGACAAAGTTCTGACGGACATTGCGGATTATGTACTGAATTATGAAATCAAAAATGAATTGGCATGGAAAACCGCCCATTACTGTCTTTTAGACACTTTGGGTTGTGGTTTTGAAGCATTGACTTATCCGGCCTGCACAAAACTTTTGGGACCAATCGTGAACGGAACCTTCGTTCCAAACGGTGCAAAAGTTCCGGGAACCAATTATCAGTTGGACCCTGTGCAAGCTGCTTTCAACTTGGGTGCAATCGTCCGCTGGTTGGACTTCAATGATACCTGGTTGGCAGCTGAATGGGGGCATCCGTCCGACAATTTGGGCGGAATTTTGGCAACCGCCGATTGGCTGTCAAGAACCAATATCGCAGAAGGAAAAGAGCCTATGAAAATGAAACAAGTTTTGGAAGCAATGATCATGGCACACGAAATTCAAGGACAAATGGCCATGGAAAATTCATTCAACAAAGTAGGTCTGGACCATGTGATTTTGGTGAAATTGGCTTCAACGGCAGTGGTCGGAAAATTAATGGGATTGAGTAGAGAAGAATTAATCAATGCAATTTCATTGGCATTTGTGGACGGTCAGTCATTGAGAACTTATCGTCATGCACCCAACACCGGAAGCCGCAAATCATGGGCTGCCGGCGATGCCACTTCCAGAGCGGTTCGTTTGGCACTCATCGCAAAAACCGGAGAGATGGGTTATCCGTCCGTTCTTACTGCACCTGTTTGGGGATTCTATGATGTTTCTTTCAAAGGAAATGAATTCAAATTCCAGATGCCTTATGGGTCTTATGTGATGGAAAATGTTTTGTTCAAAATTTCGTTCCCTGCCGAATTCCACTCACAAACAGCAGTTGAAGCTGCCATGACACTTCACGGGAAATTAAAGGAAATGGGCAAAACCACGGATGATATCAAAAAAATCACCATCAGAACCCATGAAGCCGCCATCCGAATTATCGACAAAAAAGGGCCGCTCAACAATCCCGCAGACCGTGACCACTGTATTCAGTACATGATTGCTGTTCCATTGATTTTTGGAAGACTGACAGCCGCCGATTATGAAGATGAAATAGCCGCAGACCCAAGAATTGATGTGTTGAGAGACAAAATGGAATGCGTGGAGGACCCGCAGTTTACACTGGATTATCACGACCCAGAAAAACGCTCGATTGCAAACGGATTGACCATAGAATTCAACGACGGAACAGTGCTGGACGAAGTGACCGTCGAATATCCCATCGGACACAAAAGAAGAAGAGAGGAAGGAATTCCAGAATTGATCAAGAAGTTTAAAATCAATCTGAACCGGATTTTCCCCGAAAAACAACAAAAAACCATTTTGGATGTTTCATTGGATTTTGATAAAATTTCGGATATGGATGTGAACGAATTCACGGACATGTTTGTGATTTAATTAAAATGAAATATTTTACTGAATTCCAGAAATTAAACTTATATTTGCGCACGTTTAAATTTAAATTATGAATAAAGGAACAGTAAAGTTCTTTAATGAAACCAAAGGTTATGGTTTTATCAAAGACGATGAATCAGGAAAAGAGTATTTTGTCCATGCGACCGGATTGATTGACAAAATCGACAGTGACGACAGCGTTACTTTCGATTTGGAAGAAGGAAAAAGAGGAATCAACGCTGTAAATGTCAGAAAAGCCTGATAAACAGTTGAAATATTATTTTTTTGAATGAAAACAGCCCTGAAATTCGGGGCTTTTTTTATGGGTTTAAATTGAAAAAACGAAAGATTGCTAAGAAGCAATTTTGTATTTTTGAACACCTAAAATTACACAAAATGAAACTGATTTATTCCGGCAAAACCAAAGATGTTTACGCTACTGCGATTGAAAATCAATATTTGTTAAAATTCAAAGATGATGTCACCGGAACGGACGGGGTATTTGATCCGGGCGCAAATACCGTTGGATTGACCTTAGAAGGCGCAGGAAAATCCGGTTTGAAAATGACTACTTATTTTTTTAAACTACTGAATCTTAAAGGGATTCAAACGCATTTTGTGGATTCGGATATTGAAAATCAAACCATGACGGTAAAAAAAGCCAGCGTTTTCGGCAAAGGTTTGGAAGTCATCTGCCGGTTTCGTGCTGTTGGTAGTTTCTATCGACGATATGGAGCGTATTGCAAGGAAGGGGACAGGCTTGCAGATTTTGTGGAATTTACCATCAAAGATGATGAACGTGGGGATCCGCCGATTTCAAAAGACGCACTGCAAATGTTGCATATACTGACCGAAGATGAATATGAAACCATCAAAGAAAATACAATCCAAATCTGTAATTTGGTGAAAGATGAACTCGCTGCCAAGCAATTGGAATTGTTCGACATCAAACTTGAATTCGGGAGAGACTCAGACAACCGGATTATGCTGATAGATGAAATTTCCGGAGGCAATATGCGGGTTTATAAAAACGGAGAATACATCGAACCCCTGCAATTGGAAATGGAATTTTTTCGTTGAAAAGCAAATGAAACAGTTGAATTTCTGAAAATATAATTGAAGAAAATTCACTTCAAATAATAAAACTTCCCCGTGATTTCTCAAATTAGTCTTAAAGAGAAAATTGCACTCCTCTTTATATGATGAAAGACGGTTCGCAGTGTAAATCGGTTTGCTTCGGCTCCGCTCAGCTGCCGATCGGTCATTGAGCGGTGGTCATTGAGCACAGACGAAGTCTGCGAACGAAGTGTACGAAATGAGCGAAATGATCCAAAGCAGCGTTCACTAAATGACCCATCTGACTTCTAATTGCTAACTTCGTCCGTTGCGCCAAAATTCTCCTAAAAAAAAATGCATTTTTACAAGATGAAAAAAAACGTATCTTTAAATCCGATTTATTTTAAGTTTTAGATGGAATTACAAGAATTACTGACAGCCGTTTACGGCGGCATATTTGAAAAATCCTTGGTAGATGAAATCATCAAAGTTGCCCAAATCATGGAATTTGAAGAAGATGATATCCTGATTGATTTCGGACAGTATGTCAAAGGAATTCCCTTGTTGATCAGTGGTGCCATCAAAATCATGCGCGAGGATTTTGATGAAGGGGAATTGTTGTTGTACTTTCTGGAACGTGGGGATACATGCGCCATGAC
Source organism: Weeksellaceae bacterium (assembly GCA_041656055.1). GTDB lineage: Bacteria > Bacteroidota > Bacteroidia > Flavobacteriales > Weeksellaceae > Moheibacter. The sequence goes on along the minus strand of JBBAEI010000022.1, from coordinate 47,509 downwards.
GATGGCTTGTTGCATGGGTGAAAAGAAGAGTGAAATCCGTGCGATTGCCGAAAACAAAGGGATGGTTGCCATGATTCCGGTTGGGAAAATGGAGGAGTGGATGAGTAAATACAAAAGCTGGCGTGCTTTTGTTTTTGAAAGCTACAACAGCCGGTTCAACGAACTTTTATCCGCCATTGACAGCATCGCTTTCAAACACATGGATGAAAGATTGGAAGATTATTTGTTGGAAAAAGGAAAAGTCAATAATTCCAAGTTCTTGACCCAAACGCATCAGGAAATCGCTTATGACCTCAATACTTCGCGGGTTGTGATTTCAAGACTGCTCAAAGCCATGGAAAACGAAAAGAAAATCAAACTGAACCGGAATAATATTGAATTAATTTAGGGCAATCCATTGAAATTTCAGGGCTTAAAACAATTATTTCTTCTTGTAATTTTCAGGATTCAAGGCATTTGGTGACCAGCCTTGAAGAAATTCCAGCACTTTCTTTGGGCTGTGACCTTTGCCTTCTTCAAGATAACCCGAATTTTGGGTGTGAATCCGTTTTCCGCTGCTTTCGAGAATTACAAAAACCGGAAAGCCGAACCGCTGCGGAAATTCTAAATTTTTCAAAACCTTTTCATTTGTGTTTTCTTTGCTGTAATTCACATGAACCATGATGTAATTATCAGCTAAATAGTTTTTTATTTTTTCGTCGGAAGTAACTAATTCATGAAAAAGTTTACACCAGCCGCACCAATTACCACCAACGGTGATAAATACGTTTTTGTTTGCTGCTTCAGCTTTGAAGATGGCTTCATTGATGTCCTTTTGCGCATCTGCTTCAGGATGATACAATTTAAACTTTTCTTGCCCGAATGCAGCAACTGCAAAGGTTATAAACAGCAAAACCAATAACCGAATTTTCATTATCTGTATTTTTTTCCAAAATTAAGCAATATCCTTGTCAAGGTTCAAAATCATATTCTGAATTTTGATTTTACAACCAATTTTTTATTAGATTTAGCGAAAATTTTAGGCAATGAGAATCTTTCAAATATTTCTGTTGACGCTTTTTATTTTTGGTTCCGCATTCACAACTGCGCCGGTCAAAACAACTTCCGATGGTGTGCAATTTCAAAATCTGACTTTCAACGAAGCATTGGAAGTGGCAAAAAAAGAAAATAAAATGGTTTTTGTCAATGTTTATGCGCTTTGGTGCGGTGCCTGCGATCTCATGAAAGAAGCCACATACAAATCAAAGGATGTGGCAAATGTTGTGAATAATAATTTCATCCCCATCAGTTTGGATGTGGAACAGGAAGAAGGAATGGCTTTTGCGAAAAAGTATGAAATCGACTTTCACCCATTAGTCATGATTATCAGCCCTGATGGGAAAGTGCAAAAAAGTATTTTCGGTTACAAAAAAGACCAAGTGTTGTTGGAAGAACTAAAAGACTTTCTTTGAATTCATTTATTACAATTCAAAATTGAAATTCACCGGTTAGAAGACACCATCATCCTTAATTAGATAGAATCTAAATTAGAAAATTATCATATCTTTACCCAAACTTTGTAAGATAGAAAATGGACGCTGTTAAACAGAAAAATTACGAGATTGTGAAACAGGTGTTTACGCATTTCTTGGAAGAACATGGACACCGAAAAACACCTGAGCGATATGCCATATTGGAAGAAATTTATTCTACAGACGAGCACTTCGACATCGACAGGCTTTACATCATGATGAAAGACAAAAAATACAGGGTGAGCCGTGCGACATTATACAATACCATCGAATTGTTGATGGAGGCCAAACTGGTCAGAAAGCATCAATTTGGTGATCAACAAGCTCATTATGAGAAATCCTATTTTGATAAAAATCACGATCATATCATCTTAGCCGACACCGGTGAAGTGATAGAGTTTTGCGATCCGAGAATTCAAACCATCAAAAACACCATCGAAGAAGTATTTGATATAAAAGTGGACAGTCACTCGCTCTATTTTTATGGCAGGAAAAACAAATAAAACATTGAGATTCATTGCGATACTCATTTTAATCGGGTCGGGAATCTTTGCATTCGGACAAAATCAACCACCCATTAAAAAAATCAAACACCTGCATTCGGATGTTTTGAAAGGAACACCCGATAAATTTGAAGGGAATCCCTTTGCATACGGCAATGTGATTTTTGAACATGATGGCACCAAATTGTACAGCGACAGCGCGGTTTTTTATACACAGGAAAATTTCTTTCGTGCATGGTCCAATGTCCGGATGATCAATGATTCGGTTTTCATGAAATCCGATAGCTTAGAATATGACGGCAATACCAGCATTGCCAAGGCATTCAGGAATGTGGAGATGCGGGACAAAAGTTCCAACCTCACTTCAGATTACGCCGAATACAATCGGATGACCGATGTGGCTTATGCTTCAGGAAATGTGGTCATGACCGATCCTACGCAGCGGATTGAAACCCCTGAAATTAACTATGACCGGAAAACCGGAATGGCTGTTTCAGAATCCGGAGCCGTCATTCGGGGAAATGATGGAACCGTTACCCACACCAGTTTGCTGACATACAACACCCAAGCCAAAACAGTGATTTTTGACCGGAGTACCATGATAGAAACCCCGGAATACAGAATCAATTCCGAAAAGATGGTGATGAACCAGGCAACGGATGTAACTGAATTCTTAGGAAAATCAACTGTTACAGATCGAAATAATCCCCGGAATTATGTGGATATGCCCAATGGCGGTGGAATTTTTAACAAAAAAACCGGCGAAGCTGTTTTAAAGAAAAGATCTGTAGTCCATCGAGATGGCAAAGAACTGCACGGCGATGAAATGTATTTCAACGATAAAACAGGATATGGCTGGGCAAAAGGCAATGTTCTGATCAATGACCCCGAGGAAAACCGCTATATCAGAGGAGAATTTGGAGAAGCATTCCGCGATGTGGATTCAGCTTATGTTACCGGACGGGCTTATGCGGTGAAGATTTTTTCGAGGGATTCCTTGTATTTTCATGCGGACACCATCATGGTTGTCAAAAGAAAAGACGTGGATTCCACGCGATTGGTGAAAGCTTATTTCAATGCACGCTATTTCAAAAGTGATGCTCAGGGCAAAGCGGATTCCATAGCATTCAATGAAACCAAAGGTCTCATGAAATTCTTTCGCGATCCCATCATGTGGTATGGGGAACAACAGATTACCGGCGACACCATTTATGCCTACAATGATCCGGTGAAAGAAGTCATGGATTCTGTCCGGATTTTTAATCACGCTTTTGCGATTTCCAAAGTAGATTCATTGAATTTAAAGGATTTCAACCAAGTGAAAGGAAACTTCATGACGGGCTATTTTCTGAACAATGAATTACATTTAGTCGAGGTGCATGAAAATGCCCAATCCGTAACCTATGTCGATGAAGAAAGTGAGAATTCCGATGAAAAAGAAAGAATCGGAATCAATCTTTCCAATTGTGGCATCATCGAAGCCGAAATCAACGGCAGTGAGGTGGAAGTGCTTTCCTGTAGGATTCAGGCCAATTCCAAACTCTTTCCGGAATCAAAATTACCTGAAAATGACCGTTATTTAAAGGATTTTGAATGGCGGGAAAAGGAACGGCTGAGGCGTTGGCAGGATATTTTTGGAGATCCACCCGACTTGCAGGAGATGGCAGCTGAAGAAAACGATTGATTTTTTTGGAAAAATTTTTGCACTGAATTAGACCAGTTTAAATTTGTAAGTGAAAATATTTTAGGTGTTTTTGAACGAATTAGGGCAAATTTTCAAATGAATTTCAAACTTATCACTTTAAAATTTAATGATTTTTCAGCCAAAATTTAGCAAAATCAAATCTTAGATAAATATTAAACAGGCATTACAATAAAGATAAATCCGTTTTAGTTTGTATTTTTACCCCTCAAAGTAAAATTGATTTCAGAATGAAAAATATAAAATACTTCTTTTTTCCTTTAGTTTTCATAATATCAGGTTGTTATGTTTATCAACCCTATTCCCCTGATTTTGTGGAACAGGATACGCAATCCACACAATCAGGTAGAAAGGTTGGCTCTGTGAGAGGCGGACAGCCGGCCAAAGCGGGGGTCAGTAATTTAGGAGCAACACTTAATCGAAAAGAAGGTGCGGTCAATCAAAAATCAGGCGACAAAAAAGAGAATTCTGATATGCAAGAAGAAATCAATAAAAGAGAGGAAGAAATGCGACGCCAACAAGCACCCGGACAGGACAATAGAGTTGGAGCTATGCAAAGTTCTATGCAGGAACAAATGCAAAAAGAAGAAGAAATCAGATTACAGATGTCTCAGGAAAGCGGGGTTGCTAAGAGCAAGGATGATGTGGATTTGGAGAACATAGATATTAAAGAAATGATTGTTCCCAACAAAATCTACAAAATCATGGTGGAAGAAAAAAGATATAAAATTCAAGCCGATCAATGGGAGGGCGATACTTTGGTTTCGCACAAACTTAGAAATGCAGAAAAAACTTACAGATTTCACAAAGATCAGATTGAAAAAGAAAGCGTTGAGCAAAGACGATTTTCCAAACCTTATTCCGATATCATTACCGTTGGCGCATACGTGGCTACCGGTGCCGGTGTTTTATTGTTGTTGCTGTGATGGAACCCAAGCGATTAAAACAGGACTTTTTCAGATACCAAGCCAAAACCACCCGCAATGCTTCCGGGTTTGAAGTAGATTATGCAAAGGGAAGTTACATTTACGGAAAAGACGGCAAAGCCTATCTCGATTTTGCAGCCGGAGTTTCCGCCAATACTTTGGGACATTCATTTCCACGGATAATTGATGCCATCAAAACGCAAGCTGAACGGCATTTGCATGTGATGGTTTACGGCGAATACGCACAGGAAAAACCCGTTCAACTTTGCAAAGCCTTGGCCGAAGTTTTGCCCGATCCTTTGGATACGACTTATTTAGTGAATTCGGGAACGGAAGCCATAGAAGCCGCCCTGAAATTAGCCAAACGCTTTACCGGACGGGAAGAAATCATTGCTTGCAAAGATGCTTATCACGGCAATACCCATGGTTCGCTAAGTCTTGCAGGACGTGAGGAAAAGAAAAGGGCTTTCAGACCTTTGCTGCCGATGATTGGATTCATTGCATTCAATTCGGAAAAAGATTTGGAGAAAATAACCTCCAAAACCGCCGGGGTTGTCGTGGAAACCATACAGGGTGCTTCGGGATTCAAAACACCGGAAAATGATTATTTGAAGAAATTGAGCCGACGTTGCAAGGAAGTGGGTGCTTTGTTGATTTTGGATGAAATTCAACCTGGATTTGGGAGAACAGGGAAATTATTCGCTTTTCAACATTATGATATAGTACCGGATGTTTTGGTAATGGGCAAGGGGATGGCCGGTGGAATGCCGATTGGCGCTTTTACCGCCAGTGCTGAATTGATGGATTGCTTGTCACATCATCCTTCTTTGGGACATATCACGACTTTTGGCGGAAATCCGGTGGTAGCGGCAGCTGCACTTGCCGTTTTGGAAGAATTACAGGAAGCGTCTTGGATGGCAGAAATCGATGAAAAAGAAAAATTATTCAGAGAATTGTTGGTACATCCTAAAATAAAAACGGTTCACGGCAGAGGGCTGATGCTTGCGCCGGAACTGGAATCCGACGAATACGCCATCCATGTGGCTGAAAGATGCATGGACAAAGGATTGATTCTTTTTTGGCTGATGTACAGCATTTGTAATTTGAGAATTACGCCGCCAATTACCATTTCCAAAGATGAAATCCGAGAAGGATGCAGGATACTGTTAGAGGTTTTGGATGAATGATTTTTGGTTGAAAAGGTTTTCATATCTAAAGTTTTGAAATTAAATTTTACTTCAATCATGCTTTTTCACAAGGGAAAATAAAGCAAGCAATTTCATTTTTCATCCAAAACTTGTTCTTTACATTTGTTTGCTCATTTGCGAATTTATATGCGTCAAAAAGAAAATCTCTGGAACCGCGATTTCATCATCGCCTGCATTACGTATTTCTTGGTAGCTTGTTCTTTCCATCTGTTGATGCCGACGATTCCGATTTTTCTGGCCGAGGAATTGAAAATCCCGACTTCTGAAATCGGGTTGGTGCTATCTTCATACGTATTGGCCTTGTTCATTGTTCGCCCTTTTTCGGGGTATTTTGTTGATATTTTCGATCGCAAAAAGCTATTGTTGATTGGAATTTCCATGTTTGTGGCAATATATATAGGGTATTATTTTGCTTTTACGGTTTTGTTTCTGTTTGTATTGCGTTTTGTACACGGATTATTTTGGGGACTTTCGACGGTTTCGGCCAATACCGTAGCAATTGATATTATTCCGGCTTCAAGAAGGGCAGAAGGGATTGGTTATTTCGGTGTCAACAGCAATTTGGCGATGGCGATTGCCCCTTTTATCGCTGTGAAAATTTATGATGCTTACGGATTTCCTACTTTGATTAGCAGTGCATTATTCATGGGAATCCTTTCGATTCTGGTAGTTGCCTTGATTAAAGTCCCCAAACGCGAAAAATGCAAAACAATTCCCGCGCCATCTTTTGACCGCTTTATTTTGATAAAAAGCATTCCGATTCTCGGCAATCAGCTTTTCATGTCATTTGGCTGGGGAACCTTGGTGGCTTATGCAGTACTTTACGGCAAAGAAATCGGGATTCACAACGCCGGTGTATTTTTTCTTTTTCTCGCTGCCGGCATTATTCTTTCGCGGGTTACATCCGGCAGAATCGTTGATCGCGGATATCTGCATCCGGTCATTGCTACGGCCTTATTGATTATTTCCATTGGATTTATTTCCTTTTCTGTTTTTCACAATGTTATCATGTACAGTTTTTCAGCCTTTCTCATCGGCTTGGGCTATGGTACGCTTTTTCCTGCGTTGCAAACGATTTATATCAATATGGCACCGGCTTCGAAACGCGGAACGGCCAACTCGACTTATCTGACGGGGTTTGATGTAGGAATCGGCATCGGGATTTTGTTGGGCGGCTGGATTTCGGAGAAAAGTGGTTACGAGGAAATGTTCCTGATTGCAGGTTTGTTGATGTTGCTTGCACTGATAATTTATTGGTTGAATTCCAGAAAGGTATTTGAAAGAAACCGATTGAATTGAGTTTTAAATTTCGTGCAAAATAATCTCATGAATAGGGTTGATGCCAATTTTCGGAGAAGTTATGAAAGTATTTTATCTTGTAGAAAAATCAATTCTTTCCAATAAAAAGACCCGAAAACCTAAAGTCCCCGGGTCAAATCAATCTATTATGAAAAACTAATCTTTATTATTTGTCGATGGAGTTCAGCACACGTTTCATAAAATGGTTGGCGGCATCTCTTTCGCTCATTCCTTCCTCAATCAGGGATTTCATTTCTATGGCACCACAGATATTGGAAATGATTTCGCCGATGGCATCTCTTTCTTCCTCTTTCACAGCAGTGGATTCTGCGTAAATTTCCAATACACTTAGCGCGTTCTCCATTTCATCGAAGGAACAAGACTTTTGAAGATTTTTATAAACTGGCAATTTCATTGTAAAGTTCTTTTAAATGTTCTTCTTTGGATGTAACTACCTGATTCACAATTTCTCCGTTCTCATAAACCGCAAAGGTCGGGAGGTTGGTTACTTCCGCCATTTTACGGCTTTCCGGAAATTTCTCTGCATCTACATAGATGAATGAAATCTCGGGATTGGTTTCCGCCAATCTTTTCACTTTGGGCTTCATCAGTCGGCAATTGCCGCACCATGAAGCACCAAATTGAACCAATGCTTTTTTGTTTTGGGACAATAATTCTTTCAGACTATCTTCTTTGATTTCTACAAACATGATTAATTCAGGTTTACATTTGACAAATAATCAGCTACTCCATCTTTGGTTGCTTTCATCGCTTCCTTGCCTTCTTCCCAGTTGGCAGGGCAAACTTCACCAAATTTTTCAACGTGAATGATGGCATCTAACAATCGGATGTATTCATCGATATTTCTTCCCAAAGGCAGGTCATTGATGGTTTCGTGACGGATGATTCCGTTCTTGTCGATAATGAAAGTTCCGCGGTAAGCAACGGGTGTGCCTTCAAAAACTATTCGCTCCGTTTCATAATCAGTGATATATTCTCCGGCCAAAACCGAATAATCCATGGCAATGGTTTTCGCTAAATCAGCTACCATCGGATAAGTAACGCCCATGATTCCGCCTTGATCTTTTTCTGTATTCAACCAAGCCAAATGTGTTTCTTCTGAATCGGTTGAAACCGCAATGACTTCAGCATCTCTCTTTTTAAATTCTTCAAGTTTCTCCTGAAAAGCATGCAATTCAGTCGGACAAACAAAAGTGAAATCCTTTGGATAGAAAAACAATACGATGTTTTTTTCTCCGATGGGCAATTTATAATCATTTACAATTTCTTCTCCGTCTAATACGGCGGGTGCAACAAATTGTGGTGCTTTTTTTCCTACTAATGACATAATTATTTAAAGTTTAAATTTTGTAGTGCAAAAATATCAACGAAGCATCTCAAAAGACAACTTTCACCATAGTTTAACCCTATGCAGGAATTTATAGTTTTGATAATGTTTTTTCCGGCTTGAATCCGAATGGGTTAGAATCCACTGAAAACCGGCTGTATGACAACAATCATAAGGAAACTGCCTCATTGGAAAACCACAAAATCCGCTCCATCAAAGGCAGCAAAAACCATGGTCGGATGCGAATCCTGATAATAGATATTTCCGGATTTGTCGATGGCAATGGCACCGGCAAAACCATCATAAGGTTTTAATTCTTCAAAGGTTTTTTCAAATGCTTTCTCTATGGACATCCCGTCTGTAACCCGAGTTACGATTTTGGTGGCAACAGCACCGCTAACGATGTCCTCGCCCACGCCGGTACAGCTGACCGCACATTCTGCGTTGGCATAATTTCCGGCAACGGTAGCAGAATCTGAAATCCTGCCCGGAATTTCAAAACCTTTTCCGCCGGTGGAAGTGGCGACCGCCAAACGGCCTTCATCGTCCAAAGCCACACAGCCGACAGTACCCGTGCCGGAGGATTTCAATTTATTCAAATATTCGCTTCTTCTTTCCGGAATTTCGGTTGAAAAAGCTTCAAAGCCATTTTTGCGTGCGTAATTCGTAGCACCGCTGCCACCGAGGATGCGGTCATCTTCTTCCATTAATTTCAGAGCGACATGAATCGGATTTTTAACAGCTTCGATATTGATGACGCCGCTCATTTTTTGAGAAACACCATCCATCACGGCTGCGCTCATGCGGATGACGCCATCGCTTTGGATTTGAGAGCCGATTCCGGCATTGAACAATGGATGATCTTCCAATAGGGAAACCGTGAAAACAACTGTTTCCAAAGCGGAATGATTTTCCATATAATCATGACCCTGCCGGATGATTTCTTCCAAAGCATTTTGTTTGGCTGTTTTGGTTGCCTGATCAGTACTGAATTCACTGAAAAAACCACCATGAATAATTAATTTTCTCATTCGTCAGCACTTTTAACCGAAGATTTATCAAAAATTCTGAATTCGCCCGTTTCTAAATTATAGGTGTCATCCTGGCTCATGACGTGAACAATCAGGTTGCTGATGGAAATCGGTTCCCCCAATTCCACATCGGTAATGTTTGTATCTCTAATTTCTTTACCGTCCACCAATATCACTAATCCTGAGCCGATGGCTTCCATTTCGGTGCCGTTTTTAATCAGCAGTCCGGTATCTTCTCCCAAACCGATGCCCAAAACTTGTGGATTGGAAACTACAGCCTGAAAAAGCCTGCCGATTCTGCCTCTTTGTACAAAATGCGTATCCACGACCACATCATTGAGCAAGCCTAATCCGCCGGTCATTTTTACTTCTCCTTTTAATAAGGCTTCTTTGCTGGTACCCTGATAAATCATACTGCTGGAAACTGCGGCAGCTCCGGCCGAAGTTCCGACATAAATGAAATTTTCATCGTGGTATTTTTCCAATAAAATTTTGTGAAATCGGGTACCTCCCAAAATGGAAGTCAGCCGAAGCTGGTCTCCACCGGTAAACATCAGTACATCCGCTTCTTCCATGCGTTTTAAACAAGCGTCTTCAGAGGCTTGCTCTCTTTTGGTAATATTCAGGACACCGACATTTTTAGCATCCAGAAAATTAAAAGCTTTGATGTATTCCTCACCGACCGTTTCTGGAATGGAGGATGCGGTCGTTACAATCTCAATTCTGGAATCACCGTTGTTTCTTGACTCTTTGATGATACGATTCAAAATCCCTTTTTCAAAAAAGTTGAGATTATTGGCTACATGCTGGTCAAATTCAGTTTCTGCAAAGCTGCCTTTGTTTACAGCACCGCCGATAATGATGAGCTTACCTTTTATATTCATTCCGCAAATCTAATTATATTTTTAAATACGAATTAAACCTTTGTAGGATATAGATAACAACATTTTATCAAGAGTTTTGAATCAAGTCCCAAAGAAAATGTTTGGCTTTCGGAATTGCAAATCAAGATAATTTCCGGGTTTTGCAAAGAATTTTGATTTTGCCTCTTGCATATTCAAAAAATGCATTAATTTTAACTCTTTCAAAAAATGACTTTGGTCATACTACTTTAAAATATAACATTATGAGGATACTGAAAATACAGGCACTGCGTGGACCCAATATCTGGAGTGTGAGTAGAAAGAAATTAATCCAAATGCGCTTGGATCTGGAGGAGCTGGAAATGAAGCCTACCAATAAAATAGAAGGTTTCAGAGAGCGATTGGAAAATTTATTACCCACTTTAATTGAGCACAGATGTTCGGAAGGTGTTCACGGCGGATTTTTCTTACGTGTCGATCAAGGCACTTGGATGGGGCATGTTATCGAACATATCGCCTTGGAAATCCAAACCCTTGCCGGTATGGATACCGGATTTGGAAGAACGCGGAGTACCAATGATGAAGGTGTTTACAACGTGGTTTTCAGTTATGTAGAAGAAAATGTTGGCAAATTCGCAGCAGAAGCTTCCGTGCGGATTGCACAGGCTTTGGTGGATGGGGTAGCATACGATTTGGATGCGGATATTTTGCGAATGAAGGAAATCCGCGAACGTGTTAGGCTTGGTCCGAGTACCGGAAGCATCGTAGAAGAAGCTGTAGCCAGAGATATTCCATGGATCAGATTGGGTTCCAATTCATTGGTGCAATTAGGGTACGGAATCAATCAAATGCGGTTTCAGGCAACCATCACCTGCAATACAAGCAATATCGCGGTGGACATCGCTTGCGATAAGGAAGAAACCAAAAGATTTCTTGAAAACTCATCCATCCCCGTTGCCAAAGGTGATATTTGTGTGGATGAAGAAGATTTAAAGGATGTAATTGACCGGATTGGATTTCCAATCGTCATCAAACCTTTGGACGGGAATCACGGTCGTGGTGCATCCATTAATGTGAAAACCTGGGAAGAAGCTGCTGCCGGTCTGAAACATGCACAAAAAATCAGTCGCCGGGTGATTGTGGAAAGATTCATCACCGGTTATGATTTCCGGATTTTGGTCATCAATAATAAAATGGTTGCCGCTGCCCAACGCGTGCCTGCACATGTAATCGGAGATGGCACACATACCGTAACCGAACTGATTGAAATTGAAAATCAGGATCCAAGACGCGGGTATGGACATGAAAACGTTTTGACGGAAATTGAGATTGACAGAGATTCCCTTGATTTATTGCAAAAATTAGGATATACCGAGGAATCCATTCCCAAAAAAGGAGAAATCATTTATCTGAAATCAACCGCCAATCTGAGTACCGGTGGAACTTCGGTGGATGTAACCGAAATGGTTCATCCGGAAAATATTTTTCTGGCAGAAAGGATTTCCAAAATCATCGGTTTAGATATTTGTGGGATTGACATCATGGCTGAAAATCTAACGCAACCTTTGATTGAAAACGGCGGTGCCATTCTGGAAGTCAACGCCGCACCGGGGTTCCGCATGCACCTGGCTCCGGCGGAAGGATTGCCGAGAAATGTGGCGGCACCGGTCATCGATATGCTTTATCCACCCGGAAAACCCAGCCGCATACCGATTATCGCCGTTACCGGAACCAACGGGAAAACAACGACCACGCGCCTGATTGCACACATTGTCAAGAACAAAGGTTACCGTGTTGGATTTACCACTTCTGATGGAATTTATATTCAAAATCATTTGTTGGAAAGAGGAGATACTACCGGGCCAATCAGCGCAGAATACATTCTGAAAGACCCGACCGTGGAGTTTGCAGTATTGGAAACCGCAAGAGGTGGCATCCTCAGGTCGGGGCTGGGATTCAGTCGTTGTGATATTGGGGTCATCACCAATATTCAAGAAGACCATTTGGGACTGAATGACATCCATACATTGGAAGATTTGGCAAGAGTGAAAAGTGTGGTGGTCAGAAGTGTGAAAAATGATGGTTGGGCGATTTTAAATGCCGACGACCAACAGTGCATGAAAATAGCAAAAGAATTAGATTGTAATGTGGCGTATTTTAGCATGGACGAGAACCAGCCTCATGTGAAAAAATTATCCAAAGAAGGGAAAATCGTTTGCGTTTTTGAAAACGGATATGTCACCATCAAAAAAGGGGATTGGAAAATCCGGATTGAACGCGTTTTACAGATTCCATTGACTATAGGAGGAAAGGCTAAATTTATGATTTCCAATACACTGGCGGCAACATTAGCGGGCTATTTGTCCGGTTTCAATTCTGAAGATTTGAGCTTGTCATTGCGAACATTTATTCCGGGGGCTGCACAAACGCCCGGTCGTATGAATATCTTTTCTTTCAGAAATTTTAAGGTGATGATTGATTTCGCACACAATCCTGAAGGTTATCTCGCCATCGAAGATTTTCTAAACAATATTGATTCTTCAAATAAAATCGGAATTATTTCAGGAGTCGGGGACAGGCGGGATGAAGATATCAAAGAATGCGGGAAAATCGCCGGCAGAATGTTTGACCACATCATCATTCGCCAAGAAAGACACCTGCGAGGTCGGGATGCCCAGGAAATAATAGATTTGATTTTGGAGGGCATTCAGGAATCCAACAGCGAAATCACTTATGAAGTAATTCCGAAGGAGGTGGAAGCCATCAAACACGCCATCAACATCGCACAGGAAGGAACCTTTATTACCGCACTGAGTGATGCGATTACCAATGCGATTGGTCTTGTACAGAATTATCTGGATAAAGAAAACGAAGGTATATTTTCTGATTAGAAAATACTTTCTTTCATTTTTAATGGTTTTTATTGGAAGCCTTGCAAATTATAAGTTTGCAAGGCTTTTTGATTTCAGTTTTAGCATTGAAAATTTTTGAGCAAACAGATAAATTAGGCATAACAATGTATCCGAATTCCAGCCAACCTTGATGCGAATTAACTATCTTTGTCAGTCGCAAGCAAATCATGAAAAAATTAATTGGCTGGTTGTTTTTCAAAGTTTTGGGATGGAAATTTGACATCAGTGTTCCGGTCAAATCCATTTCCAAATGTGTACTTGTAGCTGCGCCACATACTTCCAACTGGGATTTCTTTTATGCGATTTTTGCTTTTTGGTACCTAAAAATTCCTATGAAATTTTTTATCAAAGACAGTTATACTAAACCTTTTTACGGATTCATTTTCAAGAGTTTGGGTGCGATTGGCATCGATCGAAGTCAACGACACAATATGGTGGAATACGCCACCGCTTTGCTTCAGGATAGAGAAAATCTTTATATGCTGAACACGCCTGAGGGTACCCGAAAGAAAGTGGACAAGTGGAAAACCGGGTTTTATTATATCGCCGAAAAAGCAGAAGTACCCATTCTTTTGGCTTATTGTGATTATATCAAAAAAATAGCCGGAATCGGTAAAGTGATTGATTTGAAAGAAAAATCAAAGGAAGAAGTTTTGACAGAAATTCAGGATTTTTATCAAAACATAAAAGGAAAATATCCCGAAAATTATAACCCAAAAATATTTTGATGACTAAAAAAGAAAAGTTAGAAGCCCTCAATCAAATGGCCAAAAATACGCTGATGGAAACTTTAAATATAAGCATCACAGATGTGGGTGATGATTTCATTGAAGGAACAATGCCCGTCAATGCCAAGGTTCATCAGCCCTACGGAATTTTGCACGGGGGTGCCAACATCGCATTGGCTGAAACTTTGGGCAGCTATTTATCGGCATTTAATGTGGACATGACAAAACACAAAGCCGTTGGTATGCAAATGAATGCCAATCATTTACGCCCTAAAAGAGAAGGGGTAGTTATCGGCAGAGCAGAATTTGTGAAAAAAGGCAGAACCGTGCATTTGGTGAAAATCGAAATATCCGATGAAAGTGGAAAAATGCTTTGTTATTGTCACCTGACCAATGCCATCGTGTCCAATGAATATGTTTGATTTTTTATGGATAATCTCTTTTTAGAAAAATTAAAATCCGCTGTTCAGAATCGCATTCCGTTTGTGCTTTTCAGGAGACCTACGGGAAAAGAAGTTGAATTGTATATCCACCAAAATGCAGGAAATTTTCGATTTTTAATGCATTCTTTTGATGCCAAAACCGAAAAGTATATTTCTACAGCAAATCGCCTTACTATGGCTGTTTCTGAATTTGATTTTGACAAAAAACTGGAATTGCATCCCGCAGAAAATATCCGAATAATCACTCAGTCAGCATATGAAAAACAGATAAAGAATGCCATCAAAACCATACAAGAAACAAATATCCGTAAGCTTGTATTTAGCAGAATTAAACCGATTAAAAACAAGGGGTTTTCACCTTTTAAAAGCTTTGCAAATCTTTTAACGCAACATCCGAATGCATTGGTTTATTTATGGCATAATCCCGGTGAAGAAACTTGGATCGGTGCCACACCGGAATTGCTTTTACATCAAAACGAAAATCAAATTGAAACCGTTTCTCTGGCTGGAACCAAATTACCGGAAGCTGAATGGACACTTAAAGAATTAGATGAACAAAAATTTGTAACTGATTTTATATTAGACAATATTAAGTCATTAAGAAATATAAAAATAACAGAACCCGAAACAATTCAGGCTGGGAAATTCCAACATTTAAAAACTTATATTTCTGCTGAAATTGAGGATTTGACACAAACAAAATCTTTGTTAGAAAGCTTGCATCCAACTCCCGCAGTTTGTGGACTACCGAAAAATGCTGCCTTTGATTTTATTATAGAAAATGAAGGCTATGACCGTGGATTTTATACCGGATATTTAGGCATTGAAACGCCAAAAAACAGAGAATACTTTGTCAATCTCCGAAACGCACAATGGCACAATGACTTCATAGCGATTTATGTCGGTGGGGGCATCACAGCAGACAGCAATCCCACAAAAGAATGGGAGGAAACCGAACTGAAATCCGGAACGATAATCAATGCGTTAGTTTGATTTTTGTATGGTCAGAAAATTTTGTTTTCATATTTTTTTTAGGTAAAAACGAAGACAATTTTTTCTCTACTAAGTTATAGTATAGCAACATAAAGTCGGCTCAAAATGCGTACTACTTTGTACGTTTTATCACGGGGTTGGCTTTTTCCCATTCTTGAGCAATGTTTTTATTTCCATTAAGCCATTGCTGATATTGATATAAAATTTCCGCAGAAATATCATCCGGATGGATAGAAGGTTTTCTGTCTCTGAAATATTTTTCTAAGCGGGAACCACCCCAAAGTCCCCAGTTATTTCGAATCCATAGCCCTAAAGAAAAGTGAAGATGCTCGGTTCCTACTTGCTTTATTTTTTCTTGGTCTTTTTGAGAAAGAATTTTATCAAGCTGTATGAAGCTGTCCTTCAAATCCTTTGGGATATAAATATTATTGATTGAATCAAGGAGCTGATTGTTTTCATAATCTATCTTTTTTTGTTCTTTGAATTGAACCAATTCCATTTTAGCCAATGAATCAATTGGATTTCTAAAATACAGCACATCAGGCTCTAAATATATCTTTTCTAATTCCTTCGGAATAAAATCTGTATTGAATTTACTGTTCTTAATATATTCGGTTATTTCCTCCAAGTTAAGTTCTTCATCACAATGAAAAACTTCCATTTCGAACAATCCGCTTTTATTCAAATATCCACCCAATTCAATTCTATACAATTTGAATTCTTTATTTCTTGCGTCATTATTCAGAATGATTTGCGCATTTGAAATCCTGCCAATTACATCAGCCAATTTATTGTCTGTCAGTTGATTGGTTAAATTAAATACCGGATTGTAAGTGTATTCCAAATAAGAAATTTGACTCTCTTCTCGCTGCTTATCTTTTATTTGCGGGTAAATTTCTTCAAATCTTTTTTGTCCAATGATTTTCAGATTATTCAAATCATATAGCGTTACCATTTTTCTTTTATCTGTAAGGTAAAGCGTATCATGATGCGAAATGACATAATTTTTATAAAGAAATAATTCCTTTTCATCCAATCCTTCTTTCAACACGCGATTCCCGTTGGAATCCAATTTTAGCTTCCGATTTCTTCCTTTGGGATTCTCATATTCGAAAATATTTTTGTTGTAATAAAATAGGTTACAAGGAGCAGAATTTATCAGGGAATCAGCATTAACAAACTCATGGGTATCACAACCCGTAAACTCAAGTTCATCAAATTCCTGAACCAGTTTTCCCGCTCTGTAAATACTTACGTTTTTAGTGTCATCCTGATAATAATCAACGGCATTGTTAAGATAGACAATGGTTTCCCCGTCATTAGAAAGGATGATAACTTCTCCATATCTCAAATCAAAATTCCTGTCGATGGTATAAATTTCTCTCCCTTGACGATATACTAAAGTTTTTCCTTTCAGCGTAGGTGCTTCCGCCTGATAAGCATAAGAAATGAGGTGGTTTTCTTGATTTTCTGAAAATGTTTTAGCTACCGGAATCTGAGATGGAAGTTCAAGCTGACTTTGACCAATCCCAATCGAAAAACAACCCAAAAAGCTTGTCATTAAAATTTTTCTAATCAATGTTTTCATTTTAATTCTCTGTTATTAAGGGTTTTACTTTTTTGTTTTTTGTAAACCAATTCAGCATCTATCAAATGATTAAGTTCACAATTTCTTTTATTTATATGAATTTACAATACAAGCTCATCATCCCAAAATCTTACTTACAAATCTATTTGCTCAATACTTTTATCCTTCTATGAAAGCGTAAATATCGTTAATTTTTAAATGAAATTGTATCTTAAATATTTCTGTTACATATCTTTTCCGGTTTCTTAGCAAATTAAAATTATAAAAAAATATGTAGGTTTGTGAATGAATTATCATGCACAAAATCCGCTCAATAATTCTTTCAATTCCAACAAAGTACATTTAAAAGCTGATGAAAAACAAAAAACTGCATATCGACGATTATTTGGCACCACATTATATCAATCGGAGCAATTGGCTTCGGGCTTCGGTGTTGGGTGCCAACGATGGGATTTTATCTGTAGCAAGTATGGCGGTGGGCATCGCCGCTGCCAGTGCCACGCGGGAACCAGTCATTTTGGGAGCATTGGCGGGATTGGTGGCAGGCGCGTTGTCCATGGCTGCCGGAGAATATGTGTCGGTCAGTTCACAGACCGATATTGAAAATGCAGACATTGCCCGTGAAGCCGAAGAGCTTGAATCTATGCCGGAATTAGAATTGGAAATGCTGACCAAAATTTATGAAGAACGGGGTTTGAAAAGGGAAACTGCGGAGTTAGTGGCCAAAGAATTGACGGAAAAAGATGCTTTGGCAGCGCATGTGCGCGATGAATTGGGGATTACGGAAACCAACAGGGCCAATCCCATACAAGCGGCCTTGGCATCTGGTGCGTCCTTTACCGTTGGTGGCGCATTGCCTTTCATTGTCAGTATTTTTGCGCCTTTGAATCAAATTGAATATTGGCTGTACGCTGCGGCCATCATTGCATTGGTTATTCTGGGAGCCATTTCTGCCAAAACCGGTGGTGCAGGAATCATGAAAGCCGTTCTCCGGATTTCGATTTGGGGTACCCTTGCGATGGGATTATCAGCCTTGGTCGGTTATTTATTTGGCATAAATGTGTAATTTTTTTTGATCGAAAATCAGATTTTCATTAAAAAATCCTCTTTTTCTTGCCTTTTATTTCGCTTCATTTTGTAATTGAAAATGTTTTTTCTTTAGGTTAAAATCTTTTAAACATCATGTAATCAATTAGATATATTTTTATTTAATAATTATTCCTCAATTGATAATTCTTCTTTACTTTTGCATTGACAAAAATGTCAAACATTAAAGTTAATAATAAATGTTAAATTATTATGTCAAATCCAAACAAAGACCTTGAAACGGAAGAGTTGATTAAAAAAACAGCCAAGAATTTGTTTTTTAAAGAAGGCAAATTTGGAGCGACCACACAGGAAATCGCGGATGCGGCCGGAGTGAACCGCACTTTGATTAATTATTATTTTCGGTCAAGGGAAAATCTGATGCAATTAGTTTTTGAGGATGCGAAAAAAAGGGAAGAAGATTTGCGAGAAAATGCGCTGTTTTCCGAATTGCCCTTCAAAAGCAAAATTGAGATTTATATTCAGGAATCACTCAAAAATTCATTGGAATATCCCTATCTCGAAACTTACATTGTTTCACAGTTGAACAAAGGCGTCTTTTATCACAAAGAAAAAGATTATTCACGGTTTTTCGAACAATTTTACAAGGATTTCAATGCAGAAGTTGCAAAGGGGAACATTGAGAACATCGACCCTGTACAGTTCATTTTTAATGTGGCTTCTTTGGTTTCATTTCCGATGGCCATCCGCCCTTTGTTTCAGTCCATTATGAATCTTTCGGACGAACGTTATGAAGAGCTGATTCGCGACCGCAAGGAAATTATAATGAATATTTTATTCAAAAATTAATCAAAAAATGAAATTAAAATTTTTAATTACAGCAAGTTTTTTTTCAGTTGTAATTTCAGCGCAGGAAGTGCAAACCATTTCCTTGAAAGACGCCATCGAATATGCTTTACAAAATAAAGCAGATGCAAAAAAAGCTGCTTTGCAGATTGAAAACAGCGAATATCTGATCCAGGAAGCACGCGCCGGTGCTTTGCCCAAAATCAATGCACACGGTGGTTTGACCTACAATCCGATTCTTCAGGAAACAGCCATTCCCACCAGCAGTTTTCCGGGATTTGAAGATTATCCCGAACCATTTTTAATCATGGCCATGGGGCAAAAATGGAATTCCGTTGCCGGAATCACTCTGAGCCAAAATCTTTTTGACCAAACGGTTTTTACCGGTTTGAAAGCAGCCAAAACCACACGCGAATTTTACAGAATCAATGCGGAACTGACAGAGCAGCAGATCATTGAACGGGTTTCAACGGCATATTACAACGTCTATATTCAGCAGGAACAATTGAAAACCATTGATGAAAGTTATGACAATATGGAGCGGGTCAGCAAAGTGATTCAAAGTCTTTATGAAAATGGTCTGGCACGGGAAATTGATTTGGACAGGGTAAATGTTCAGTTGACCAATTTGAAATCTGCTCGTCAGCAGTTAATCAATGCGGTAGCACTGACTGAGAATGCTTTGAAATTTTATATCGGCATGCCCATTGAGCAACCGATAGCATTGGAAGAAGGCGATTTTGAAGTCACTCAAATATTATTAGAAGACACCATCGAAACAGAAAATAGAACCGAATATCAGATTTTGAAAAAACAGGATGAATTGCTGAAATTACAAAAACAGGCTTTCAAAGCGGCTTATTATCCCAAACTTTCGCTGATGGCCAGTTACAATTATCTCGGACAGGGCGATCGTATGCCGATTGGTGCCGGACTTTCAAAGGGAGTTTATTGGTCTGATTATTCATCGATTGGATTAAATTTGTCCATTCCGATTTTCAACGGCAATGAAATCAAAGCCAAAGTCAGTCAGGCCGATATTCAAATCCGCGAATTGGAACAGCAGCTCGCAGATACCAAACTCGGTTTAAATCTGGAATATCAAAATGCAAAAGCACAAATTGAAAACAATTACATCGCCATTGAAAATCAACAGGAAAATGTGAATCTGGCGCAAAAAGTGGTCAATAATACCCAAAACAATTACAGTTTGGGATTGGCCACGCTGACTGATTTATTGGAATCCGAAAACGCATTGATCAATGCGAAAAACAATTATTCCAATGCCGTATTACAGCTCAAATTGGCTCAAATTCAATTATTAAAATCAAAAGGAGAATTAAATACATTAAAAGAAGGAAAACTATGAAAATCATAAAATCAATACTGACAATTGTTGTGGTGGTAGGACTTTTGGTCTGGGCAGGAATCACACTTGCCAATAACAAAAAGAAATCGGAGGAAGAAACCAAAATCGTTGCCCAATCTAACGACGAAATCGCTGTGAATGTAGCGCAGGCGAAATTTGAAACCATCCATACCGATTATATGGCCAATGGTACTTTTGCGCCTTTTCAGGAAATGGATTTTCCGGCTGAAACTTCCGGAAAAGTCCTTAGGGTTTTGGTCGATGAAGGCAGTTATGTAAGTGTGGGTCAAACGGTTGCTGTCATCAGGAGCGAGCAGCAGTCCATAGATTTGTCAGCTGCCCAAGCTGCATATCAGAATGCATTGGTGGACAATCAGCGTTTTGAAAGTGCATTGCAAACCGGCGGCGTTACCCAGCAACAGGTGGATATGTCGCGCTTGCAATTAAAAAACGCAAAAGCCCAACTCGATCAGGCAAAAATCAGGGTAGGTGACACCAATGTGAAAGCCACCATCAATGGCATCATCAACAAGCGCTACATAGAGCCGGGTTCTTATGTTTCACCGGGAACACAACTTTTTGAAATTGTCAATATTTCCAATTTGAAATTGAGAGTAGAAGTGGATGAATCCCAAATTGTGAATCACCAAGTCGGTGATATTATCAAAGTAACGGCGAGTGTTTTTCCGGAACAGGAATTTGTGGGAAAAATAATATTCATCGCCCCCAAAGCCAGTTCATCCCTCAATTTCCCGGTTGAAATTTTGGTCAGCAATGCTGACAACCAAGGTTTGAAAGCCGGAATGTACGGAACCGCAATTTTCTCCTCAGAAGAAGATGCAGAAAGCACGAAACCCGTGTTGGTAGTGCCGAGAGCAGCATTTTTCAGTGGCGTAAACAACAGCGAAATTTTTGTTGTTCAGAATCAGAAAGCGCATTTGAAAAAAGTGTCCACAGGGCGGAATTTCGGAAATTTAGTTGAAATCCTGCAAGGCATTCAGGAAGGAGAAACCGTTGTCACCGGCGGACAAATCAATCTGACGGAAGGTGCCAACATCAAAGTGGTGGAATCATCAAATACGGATTTAAACAATTAATCAATGACAAAATTCGGACATCCTACTTTCAGCAAGTTGATGTTGAAAGTATCAGCGTTAGAAAATTTAAGATTAACCCAAAAATTTGTCCTAATTTATAAATAAAGCATCCAATGAATTTACCTGAAATATCCATCAAAAGGCCAACGCTTGTCGTCGTATTGTTTTCCATTCTGACGTTGGGCGGGCTTTTTACCTATACCCAACTTGGCTATGAGTTGATTCCGAAATTTGAAGTCAATGTGGTCACGATTTCAACGGTTTATCCGGGCGCTTCACCAACGGAAGTTGAAAATACGGTAACCAAAAAAATCGAAGATGCTGTTTCTTCGATGGAAAATATTAAAAAAATTGAGTCCAAATCATTTGAAAGTGTGTCTTTGGTCATGGTGCAATTGAATTCGGGAACGAATACGGATTTGTCCTTGAACGATGCCCAGCGAAAAGTCAATGCCATCATAGCCGAATTACCGGAAGACGCAGATCCGCCGTCGTTGGTTAAATTTTCATTGGATGATATGCCGGTGATAACGATTGCAGCTACTGCGGAAATGGGCGACCGAGCGTTTTTTGATTTGCTTGATAATAAAATTGAACCGGTGATTTCCAGAGTTCCCGGCGTGGCTCAAGTCAATTTAGTCGGGGGTCGTGAACGGGAAATTCAGGTGAATATAGACCGAAAAAAATTAGAAGGATATGGCTTGTCCATTCTGCAAGTCAATCAGATGATTCAAATGTCCAATTTGGATTTTCCAACCGGAAGTTTAAAAACCCGGGAAAATTCAACTTTGATTCGTCTCTCCGGAAAATATCAAACGGTTGAAGAACTCAGAAGTTTGGTTATCAGCGACAAAGACGGGGTTCAGATTCGACTCAGCGATGTGGCCGATGTACAGGATACGCAGAAAGATGTGGAAAAAATTGCGCGGTTGAATCAGGAAAACGCCATTTTGCTTCAGGTGATGAAACAGTCTGATGCCAACGCCGTGGAAGTGAGTAAAGGGGTGAAGGAATTGGTTGAAAAAATTGAAACGGATTACAAAGCCCAAAATGTAAAACTTAAAATCGCCAATGATACTTCTGAATTTACATTGGCCGCAGCCAATCATGTAATGTTCGACCTGCTTCTGGCGATATTTCTGGTAGCCATCGTAATGCTGCTTTTCCTGCACAGTTTGCGAAATGCATTCATCGTGATGGTTTCCATTCCGGCATCTTTGATTGCAACGTTTATCGGGATTTATTTCTTTGGATTCACATTGAATCTTATGAGTTTAGTAGCCTTATCGTTGGTTGTAGGTGTTTTGGTGGATGATGCCATCGTGGTTTTGGAAAACATATACAGACACATGGAAATGGGGAAAAATAAGGTGCGGGCAGCCTATGATGGTGCCAGTGAAATTGGCTTTACTGTTTTGGCGATTACATTGGTCATCATGGTGGTGTTTTTGCCGATATCCATGTCCGATAGTTTGGTGGCCAATATTATCAAACAGTTTACGATTACGGTCATGTTGGCTACCGGATTCTCGCTGTTGGCTTCATTTACGATTGTACCCTGGTTGGCCTCAAGGTTTGGTAAACTCCAGGTGTTGAACGGAAAAAATCCCTTACAAAAGTTTTTGTTTTGGTTTGAAGGAATTCTCGATCGTTTTACAGTTTGGGTTTCCAATTTATTGAAATGGAGTTTGAAAAACAAATGGCATAAATTAGCCACTTTGGGGATTGCAGTAATGATGTTTTTTGGTTCATTTGCTTTGGTTGCTACCGGATTTATCGGCGCAGAATTTATGCCGAATATTGACAAAAAAGAGTTTTTGGTTCAAATAGAATTGCCCAAAGATGCTTCTTTGGAACAAACCAATTTCATGATTCAACGCGCAGAAAAATTTCTACGTGAAAAACCAGAGGTTTTGGATATCATCACAACCGTTGGACAAATCAGTTCGGGTTTTGGTTTGAATCAAGCGACTTCTTATCAGGGTGAAATTGATGTAACGCTAAAAGATGATGGCACCCCGATGGACAATACCTTTATTTATGCAGCCAAAATCAAAAATGAATTATCCAATTACTTGGTCAACGCCAAAGTCAGCACCATGCCCGTTGGGATGATGGGCGCGGAAAGAGCACCGCTGCAATTGGTTGTAATCGGTTCTGATTTGAATGATGCCATGGATTTTGCAAAGAAAGCTGAAGATGCATTGAGGAAAATTCCGGGGGCTACCGAAATCGAATTGTCTGTCGAAGAAGGCAATCCTGAGGTGAATGTGCAGGTGGACAGGGATAAAATGTCCGCCCTCGGTTTGGATCTGGCTACGGTCGGACAAACCATGCAGACCTCATTCAACGGAAATACCGATGGCAAATACCGTGCTGGTGAAAATGAATACGATATCAATGTTCGTTTTGATGAATCGAATCGCTCTAACCAGCAGGATGTCAAGGATTTGTATTTCATTAACAATCGTGGGGAGAAAGTGAAATTATCTCAATTTGCGACCGTTTACGAAGGTTCAGGACCGAGTATTCTTGAACGACGCGACAAATCCCCTTCTGTCAGTGTCAATGCACAGGTAGTTGGGCGTGCGGTGGGTGATGTAGCCAATGATTGGGAAGCTGCGTTTTCAAAACTGGAGCTTCCGCCGGGTGTAAGTTATCTGTGGGGTGGCGATATGGAAATGCAGCAGGATGGATTCGGATCGCTGGGTATCGCACTGATTGCAGCTATTATTCTTGTCTATCTGGTCATGGTGGCGTTGTACAACTCTTATGTTTATCCGTTTGTTATATTATTTTCCATTCCGTTGGCCTTGATCGGCGTTTTGATTATTCTGGCTTTGACCGGAAATTCAATCAATATTTTCACCATACTTGGAATGATTATGTTGATTGGTTTGGTGGCGAAAAATGCGATTTTATTGGTCGATTTCGCCAACCACAGCAAGGAAAGAGGAGCGTCCACTTACCATGCGCTTTTACAGGCCAATCATGCACGATTGAGACCAATTCTGATGACGACCATCGCCATGGTTTTCGGGATGATTCCCATTGCCATCGCCAAAGGTGCCGGTGCGGAAATGAACAACGGTTTGGCGTGGGTGATTATTGGCGGATTGTTGTCATCCCTATTTTTGACTTTGATTATAGTGCCGGTGGTTTATTCTATTTTTGACAGTCTGATTGCACGATTCGGAAAAAGAGAGAAAATGGATTATGAAGCGGAAATGAAACAACCTTACCAAGCTTTGAAAACCGGAGAAGACCATGAGGATGGAATGAACCCGGTCTTTTAAATTTACTAAAGATTGAAATCAGAAAACCACGGCTTTCATCCATTGGAAGTCGTGGTTTTTATTAGATTGAAATTTTAATTCAGAATAATTTTCTCAGGAAACCTCTTCATAGAGCTTACGAATCATACCGTCAGAAATCCCGATTTTTGGAACATGAATTTTTTTGGCGTGCGACCATTTCATGATCTTAGTGAAAATATCCAAAGCGTATTCGATAACGTCGGCACGGTCGGTTTTCATATTGAAATCTCTTAGTCTTTCTTCGTAAGTCAGCTCCTTGAAAGTGCGGTGTTGTTTGCGCAAATAGCTGCTGTCCATGGGCTTGCCTAATTTTATACCGGAATATTTATAAACATGATTGATGTTTCCGCCCGATCCAATCAGCTGTACTTGTTTGTGCCGGATGTTTTTGGTGACCCATGATTTCATTTCAGGATAAACCTCCGGATTGACAAGATCATTCAACAAACGAACGGTACCCACGGAAAAGGATTTTGAAATTCCAATTTTTCCGTTTTCGATCAACGTCAGTTCCGTGCTGCCACCTCCCACATCGACAAATAGATAATTCTGTTTGTCTTCAATGAATTTTTGTAATTCGGTGGCAAAAACCAAATTTGCTTCCGTATTTCCGTCAATGATCTCAACATGAATCCCGGTTTTCTTTCGGATGCGGCTCAGAATTTCCTTTCCATTTTCAGATTCCCGCATGGCGGAAGTGGCATAAGCCAAGTAATTTTCAATGCCGTGAATATCCATTATCAGTTTGTAAGCCTGAATCGCTTCTTTCATTCTTTGCTCATTTTGTTCGGAAATCCGCTTGTTGAAAAACACATCTTCCCCCAATCTCACAGGCAGACGAATTAAACTGGTTTTATTGAATATCGGCTGGCTACCGGGAAATTCATAAACATAGTTAATCAGAAGACGCATGGCATTGGAGCCTATGTCGATGGCTGCCAGTTTTCTAATGTTCATAATGCTTTGAAGTAATATTTTTCGATGCTGATTCCGTTTGCTTGTTTAATTCATAAAGATAATTGTAGGTAGCAAATTGCGAACGCAAGGCAGGCAAATCATGTGGCCGATAGGTAAGGCTGTCTTTGGCATCATGAAAACGAGCTTTTACATTGTCATAAAAACTCAGATCAAAGGTATCCATGACCATTTTTTTGATGGCAGGATCATAAATCGGGCATCCGACTTCAAGGCGGACATCTAAATTTCTTTCCATCATATCGGCAGAGCCAATAAATATAAGGTCTTTTCCTGCATCTTTGAACCAGTAAACCCGCGAATGCTCTAAGAATTTATCAATCACACTGATGGATTCTATATTTTCTGATACACCCGGGATTCCCGGAATCAAACAATGAATTCCCCGAACGACCAATCTGATTTTCACTCCTTCCGAAGCTGCATTGTAAAGCATATCAATCACCTCTTTGTCGCTCAGGCTATTGAGTTTCATGTTGATTCCCGAAGGCAGACCTTTGCGGTGATTTTTAATTTCTTTTTTGATGAATTTCAATATTTTTTTGCGGGTTTGCATGGGAGAAACCAGCAATTTGTCATAAGTCTGCGGAAGATAATTTGCGTTGAAAAATTTGAATACCCGGTCAATTTCCGAAAGAATTTCCGGATTGGCGGTCAGTAACATATAATCGGTATAAAGTTTTGCGGTCGAAGCATTCAGATTTCCGGTGCTGACGAAGCAGTATGCGGAGGACAGTCCTGCTTCGGGTTCTCTTTCGATGTAACCGATTTTGGAATGTACTTTCAGTCCGGGGACGCCGAAAATCACTTTAGCTCCGGCTTCTTTAAGTATTTTGGACCATTTCACATTGTTGGCTTCATCAAACCGCGCTCTCAATTCAAACACAGCTGTCACCTCTTTTCCGTTTCTGGCTGCATTCACAAGCGCACTCATCACCTGTGATTCCGAGGCTACGCGATAAATCGTGATTTTAATTTTCTTGACTTTTGGATCAATGGCGGCACCCCGCATGAACCGCAAAAAAGCGGAATAATCATGGTAGGGAAAATACATCATTTGATCTTCTTGGGTGATGGCTTCAAAATAAGTGCTGTATTTTTCAAAATTATAGGGAACGATGGGTTCAATTTTTTCATATTCCATGTTTTTGTCCCCCAGATTCGGAAATTTCATCAAATCCCTTTTGTTATGGTATTTTCCACCGGGAATAACACTATCATAATCATCGAGATGAAGGATTTTCATGAGAAATTTCAAGGTGTCATCCGCAATTTCTTTGTCATAAACGATTCGGACGGGTTCACCTTTTCTCCGACCTTCCAAGCTTTTTGAAACCTTTTCCAACAAACTGTCTTCCAACCCTGTATCCATATCCAATTCCGAATCTCTTGTGATTTTGATGGAATGTGCTTCAATTCTTTCGCATTTGAAAACCTTGAAAATTTCTTGCAAATGATAACGCACGATATCTTCCAAGTACATCACATACTGGTGGCCATTGATTTTGGGCAGCACCACAAATCGGGAAAAAATATGGGTAGGTACATCGATCAATGCATACTTGGGTTCATTGTTTTCAATGAATTTGACTGCCAGATAAAATGCGCCGTCACGGATGGCCGGTGTTTTCATTTTTTTATCCAAAATATAAACCCCGATGGAGTGGCTGAGTTCCGTATTAAAAAAATGAGTAGCAAACGGAATATAGGCTTCCGGAATATTTTTGTCATCGATAAAGAAAATATTGTTTTCTTCCAATTCAATCAGAATTTGATCATAAAGTGCATCATATTCTTTGCGTTGCTCATTGACCTCATGATTAATTTCATCAATGAGATCTTCATCGGATTGATTTTCGATAATATTCTTGTAAACATTGTTTTTCAACTGAATAGAGCGGAGCAGGGTAGAGTAGCGCACCGAATAAAATTCATCTAAATTGTTAGAATAAATCCCCAAAAACCTTAGTTTTTCGATCAATGGAACACTTTGGTCTTTGACCTCTTGAAGTACCCGTGCATTGAATCTCAGCCAGCTGATTTCTCTGTTGATATATCTTTGATTCAAAGTGATTTAGGTTTAATGATGGATAATGTTTTTCCTTTGTCGATTTTTTGCCAATCCGAAATATCGAATTCCAGAATGGCGACCCCGGAAGTCGGTAGATTGTCGAGATATTGATTTCCCATACGATTGACAAATTCGGTAAAAGCTTCATTGTGTCCAAATAGAATGATGGTTTGCAATGAATTATCGAGTTTTTTTACAAATTTCAATAAATCAAAAAAGGAGAATGTATAAAGCACACGATTCAATCTGATTTCCGGAATTTCATGAAAATGTCCTGCCGCGATTTCAGCTGTTCTTTCGGCTCTTTTCGCCGGACTGGAATACCAAGCATCAATTTTTAAATGCGGGTTTTTGAACAGATATTCGGCTGATTTCCCGGTTCTTTTGACACCGATGGGATTTAAGTCGCGTTCAAAATCGCTGATTCCCGATTCCCAGGCGCTTTTTCCGTGTCTAAACAGAATTATTTTTTTCATCAGGCATTCAGGCTTTTTAAGGATTCTACAATCTTCAGCATATTTTCAGCGATTCTATGGATGTCCTTTTCAGTCCATTTCAGCGAAATCGGAATGGAAATCGTTTTTTTCATGATGGCATCGGATTGGGAAAAATCCTGATTTGCATAATCAGGAAGAAGTTCCCGCTGTTCTTTGTATAGACTTGTGTCGTTTTTGAGTTGCATAAAATGCGTCCATTTTCTGTAATAATGCCATTTGTTGTCAAACCAATACGCATTGGGAATTCCGCTTTTAAGCATTTTACGGGCAGTCCTTCTCGCCGAATCTTCATCTTCCATAAAGAAAGAGAGAAAAGCCGCATTGTCGCCCTTTTCATCCGGAATTTTTCTGAACCGAATTTCCGGAATTTCAGCCAACAAGGATTTTAAGGTGTTTTTAATGCTTCTTTGCCGGTTCAGCATATCGTCTAACTTTTGAAATTGAGCCAATCCGACAGCAGCATTCAGTTCATTGATTCTGAAATTGATACCCGGTATCGGATGGTCTTCCAAACCGCGGTTATTGCCGATGTGGTCATGTCCGTGATCGGAATATTGTTCGGCGATTTCATAAAATTCTTTGAAATTGGTAAGCACAGCACCTCCTTCACCACAAGTTACGGTTTTCACGGCATCAAACGACAAACATCCGATATCGCCGATGGTTCCCAAATGCTTTCCGTGATAAGTTGCGCCGATGGACTGGCAGGCATCTTCAATTAAAAACAGTTTGTTTTCCTTCGCCAAATCCAACAGCGGATTCAAATCCGCCATTGCGCCACACATGTGAACGGGCATGATGGCTTTGGTGCGGTTTGTAATCGCACTTTCTACCGCAGCCGGCGATAGCGTTAAAGTTTCGTCGATGTCAACAATGACAGGAATAGCACCGGTAAAAAGTATGGCTTCAAAAGTTGCAACAAATGTGAAACTTGGCATGATGACCTCATCATAGGCACCGATTCCGAGAGACTTTAGGGCAGTTATGAGCGCAGTTGTACCGCTGCTTGTTAAATGGGCATACGGGATATTAAATTTTTGTTCAATTGACTTTTCAAATTCTTTGGCTTTCCAATGTCCGTTTCTTCTCTCCTCAAAATTATAGCGCATCAGCACTCCGGAATCGAGTACATCCTGTATGCTTTTTCTTTCCTCCTCACCAAAAACCTCAAACCCCGGCATAAATATTTTAATTTAGGTTGAACAAAGATAGGAAAGATGTTTAGTAAAATTAAAATGTTTGAGATGTAAGTGGGAAAATTTTACTTATTTCATTTGAAAACAGAAATTATCACCTACCCAAATTTTCCACATGACAAAATGCTTCTATGCGCTTCAAACTCCTTTCTATTTTATCAAAAAGGCTTGGGAGCCTCAGGTTCTTGAGACCGATGTGAGAAGAATCAAAAAAGCCCGGATTCTACAACCCGGACTCAACATTAAAAGTACCCTAATCAAATTGATAAAGTGTTATTGTTTCAATATTTTTATGGTTTCAGTTTTTCCGTTAATCAAAATGATTTTTATGAGATAAATTCCTTTGATCAGGTTAGATACATTGAGTTTATTTGAATTTGAATTCATCACTTTTTGTCCTTTCATGTTGTAAACTTCCACTAAACTGATTTTTTCTTTCGATAAAATATTTACAAAATTAATTGCTGGATTCGGGTATAGCCCAACACCTTCATAATCAATGTCACGAGTGCTCATTAACAAATCAAAATTAGCTGTTAGGTTGTGATTATTGTTTACTGTAAATGAATAATTTTCATCCGTTGAGACAATCGTTCCGTTCTCCGTCCAGTTCACAAAATTGTAACCCGGATTGGCTGTTGCAGCAACTGTTGCGGTATCGCCATAATGATATGTTCCACTGCCCGAGGACAAAAGAAGAATCTTATTTCTCCTGACTTCCTGAAATTAACTCCCAAAATCAAAAGGTTTGTTTAATACCTTGTGTTCTTTAGTGAGCAAGAGCGTTTTTCGTATTACTTGTTTGGTTTCTGGATTTAAAATCTCAATTTGATAAATTCTTTGAATTATTTCCTGTCTTCGTCGCTTTTTTTACAACATATAGTAAAAAGCAAGCAATATGAACTGATTACATTGTTTTTTTGCTATTTTCGGGTGTTGCCCATTTAAAACATATTTATCCGAGAGGTCAAAAACCGTTCTGTAAGTGTTGGTTTTCATCGTTTTATGGCTGCTGATGGTATCGAATTAAATGGGTTTTAAAAAGCGTTGAATCATAGAATCATTTTTCTTGGCTCAACTATTCTTTCACATTAATTTAATTTATGTAGTTTTGAAAAAATTGAAAAAAATGATAAAACTGAGATTTTCTGTCTTAAGCCTATTGTTGGCAGTTGGATTTACTTTTGCTCAAAAAAACGGGGGCATGTGGATTCCCACCGAGTTGAATGAACCTGAGATGAAACAAATGGGAATGCAGATTTCCGCATTGGATATATTCAATCCCAATCAGCCGAGCATCAAGGATGCCGTTGCGCATTTTGGTGGAGGCTGTACTTCCGAAGTCATTTCGCCCAATGGCCTGCTCCTGACCAATCACCATTGCGGATTCAGTCAGATTCAGGCGCATTCCAGTTTGGAAAATGATTATATCAAAGAGGGTTTTTGGGCCCAAAACAACGCAGAAGAACTCCCGTCTAAGGGAAGCCTGACCGCGACTTTCATCGTGAATATCATAGATGTTACCGACAAGATTTTGCAGGGAATTTCAGATGATTTATCCGAAGAAAGCCGACAGGAAAGAGTGAAAGACAATATAGACATCGTTTCGGCCAATCAGGTCAAAGAAGCTTATCAGGATGTTTTTATCCGGCCTTTTTACAAGGGCAATAAATATTATCTGTTTATCACCGAAACGTACAGAGATGTCCGTTTGGTGGGTGCGCCGCCAAGTGCCATCGGAAATTTCGGGATGGATACCGACAACTGGTCATGGCCAAGGCATGTGGGAGATTTTGCGCTTTTCAGAATTTATGCCGACAAAAACAACAAACCAGCAGCCTATTCGCCGGACAATGTGCCTTATCAACCGAAATATTATCTTCCATTCAATGCCAAAGGTGTGAAAGAAGGAGATTTTACCTTTGTTTTCGGATTTCCCGGCACTACAAATGAATATCTGCCTTCTTATGCGTTGGAAGAAATTTTGGAAACCACCAATCCGGCCCGAATCGGAATCCGGGATGTGGCACTGAAAATCTTGATGGGTAAAATGAAAATTGATGATGCCACACGCATCAAGTATGCTTCCAAATATGCCCGAATTTCCAATTACCACAAAAAATGGACAGGAGAAAGTCTCGGCTTGAGAAAGTCCAATGCCGTTCAGAAAAAGCAGAATTACGAAAAAGAATTTACCCAAAGAATCAACGGAAATCCGGCGTGGAAGACAGAATACGGAAGTTTGCTCAACGATTTCAAAGCTTTGTACAATGAAAATGCGAAATATGAAAAAGCAGAGAATTATTTCGATGAAGCGATTTACAGAAATTCTGAAACCTTCAGAACCGCTTTACTGATGAATAATTTGTTGAAAGCCAAAGGTACCCCTGAATTTCAAAATCTCAAAGAACGCTACACCGGCTATTTGACCGGTTTGTACAAAGATTATGACGCCGATTTGGATCAGGAAGTTTCTATGGCATTGATCGATTTGTACAAAAAAGAAATGTCGGCGGAATTTTTGCCTGATAACCCGATTCTAATCGACAATAAAACATTTGAGAACTCTTTTATCACCGGCAAGAAAAAAATCAATGGTGCCAGCATTTTAACGGATACCGACAAGGTGTTTGAAAATGATGAAGCCCTCATTGAAGCCTTGGAAAAAGACCCGCTGATTCAGCAGATTTCAGCCATCGAAAAAGCTTATGGCGAAAAAGTTTCTCCGAAATACACCGCGATTCAAAACCAACTGAACAATTTGCAAAGAAAATACATGAAAGCACAGTTAGAAGTTTTCAAAGACCTTAAATTCTTCCCCGATGCGAATTCTACGCTCCGTGTAACTTATGGCAAAGTAGATGGTTATCAACCGGAAGACAAACCGGAAAGATATGAACCGCTTACTTATTTGGATGAAGCGATGAAAAAATATATTCCGGGGGATTATGAATTTGACCTTCCGCAGCGATTGATGGATTTGGAAGCCAAAAAGGATTTTGGAAAATATGGTGTCGGAAAAGGGAAAAATGCCCGAATGCCGATTAATTTTATTGCGTCCAACCATACAACCGGCGGAAATTCCGGAAGTCCGGTGTTAGACAAAGACGGCAATCTAATCGGTTTGAATTTTGACCGCGTATGGGAAGGGACGATGAGCGATTTGAATTATGACCCCGAAATTTGCAGAAATATCAGTGTTGACGTACGCTACATTCTTTTTATAATTGACAAATACGCCAATGCCGGTTATCTGCTGAATGAAATGAAAATCATCCTATAATTTTACATTAAATCCCAAGAAGACCTGCAAATCCAAAACTTGCAGGTCTTCTCCTTTACAAACAAAACATCTTTTATATTTGTATGCAACAAAACAGGTTGCTATGCCTGAAAACAATGAATAAGAATGAATCAAAGATTTCATCGCCTGATTCAAGAAAAATTAAATTATGAGCAACACAAAAATACTGTGGTCAGCAAAACAGGAAACGAAAGCGCTGTCCAATCTCACTGATTTTATGCAGTGGTTAAACAAGGAGAAAGGATTGAATTTCACTGATTATCACGCACTATGGGAGTGGTCAGTCGAAGATACGGCCGGATTCTGGGAAAGCATCAGCCGGTATTTTGAGGTGAAATTTCACACGCCTTACACAGCGGTAATCAGTGATGACCCTATGCCCAAAACAAAATGGTTTGAAGGAGCGACGCTCAATTACGTAGAACATATTTTTCGGAATAAAACAGCGGAACATCCGGCGATGATTTTTGCTTCTGAAAGACAAAAACCTACTGAAATCACTTGGGATGATTTTGAAAACCAAACGGCGGCTTTGCAAGCTTTTTTGAAAAATGAAGGTGTCGGAATAGGGGATCGGGTGGCTGCTTATTTGCCCAATATTCCCGAAGCTTCTGTCGGATTGTTTGCGAGCATTTCGTTGGGTGCAATCTGGAGTAGCTGTTCCCCAGATTTTGGTTCGGAAAGCGTGTTGGATCGTTTCAAACAAATTGAACCAAAAATTTTAATTGCCGTTGACGGCTATACTTACAACGGGAAACCATTTGACCGTACTGCGATTGTGAAAGAAATCCGGGAAGCATTGCCTTCCGTGAAAAAAGTGATTTTCATACCTTATTTAAATTATGAAACCTATGGAAACGGAATTACCGATGTTGTGCTTTGGGATGAAGTGATGGCATACCCACACGGCGAAATGACATTTACGCCGGTTCCTTTTTCGCATCCGATTTGGGTGTTATATTCCTCAGGAACAACAGGTTTGCCCAAGGCCATTACGCATTCACACGGAGGAATGCTTTTGGAACATTTGAAATATCTCGCTTTACAAAATGATGTAAAACGCGGTGAAAAATTCTTCTGGTTTTCCACGACAGGCTGGATGATGTGGAATTTTGTACAGGCTTCGCTGTTGGTCGGTGTGGTCATGGTCATTTATGACGGCAGCGCAGGTTATCCTGATATTGAAGGTTTGTGGAAACTTTCGGCCGAACTCGGCATTCACCATTTTGGAACCAGTGCGCCCTTCATTTTGGCATGCAAAAAAAATGAATTGAACATCGGTGAAAAATACGATTTATCCGCATTGCGCTCCATCGGTTCCACCGGCGCGCCGCTTCCCCCGGAAGGTTTTGATTATGTGTATGCCAATATTAAAAAAGATGTTTGGCTTTGCTCGATGAGCGGCGGAACGGATATTTGTACCGCTTGGGTGGGCAGCAATATCCTGAATCCTGTTTATGAAGGTGAAATTCAATGTCGTGCGCTGGGTGCAGCCATTTATGCATGGGATGACGATGGAAATTCCATCACGGAAGAAGTCGGAGAAATGGTCGTTACCAAAGCCATGCCTTGCATGCCCGTTTATTTCTGGAATGATGAAAATTTTGAAAGATATCAATCGAGTTATTTTGAAATGTATCCCGGATTTTGGCGGCACGGCGACTGGATTCAAATCACAAAAAATGAAGGAGTTATCATTCTTGGCCGTTCGGATGCCACTTTGAACCGACAGGGAGTGAGGATCGGTACTTCAGAGATTTACAGAGCTTTGGCACCGATCAAGGAATTAAAAGATGCATTGATTGTCAATATTGAGATGCCGGACGGCTCGCATTTCATGCCGCTTTTTGTCGTTCCCGACCAAGCCGGAAAGCTGACGGAAGAATTGATTGACAAAATAAAATCAACGCTGCGGAAAGCCTATTCTCCAAGACATGTTCCCGATGAAGTCATTGAAGTTCCGGATTTGCCTTATACCATCAGTGGAAAAAAAATGGAAGCGCCTGTCAAGAAAATTTTAATGGGAAAACTTCAGGTCAGTCCAACCCAAAAAGGGGCGATGAGAAATCCGGAATCATTGGATTTCTTTATGAAATATGCGGAAAAACTCAAGTTATGATTTAGTTGTAACAATTAAATTCTTGAATTTTAAATGAATTTTTAATACACAATAAAAATTTGTTTTATAATAAAAGCATCTGATTATTAACTGTTTATATTTAATTTTTATGACCTCGGAGAGGTCAAATGGTTATAGAAAAAGGTTATTTTGTACACATACGACCCCGTCTGGGGTCGAACAATCAAACCAAATTATATTTCTATAAACATTTGAATCCTTCGGATTCTTAAATTAGTTCAATACAGAAAAGAAAATAATTGAATATGAATAAACATAGTTTTTATCATGTACTGAAAAATGTTTTATAAAGGTTTCACCAATTCTATAAACCATTCCTTTACTTCCCCTTCTAACAGTGGACCGAGTTTCTCTTCACAGCTTTTGTGATAGGCGTTCAGCCATTCGATTTCTTCGGGGGTCAGCATTTCTTTCACGATGATTTCTTTGAAAAATGGACAATAGGTCAGTGTTTCAAACTCATAAAAAGTATTCCATTCGGTTTTTTTCCATTCACGAACGGCAACGAGATTTTCATGGCGAATGCCGTATTGGTCCACCAAATAGAAACCGGGTTCATTGGAGACGACCATGCCCGGCACCAAATCCACCGGATTCAAATCTTTCCGGATGTTCTGCGGTCCTTCATGAACATTCATAAAACTTCCCACGCCGTGTCCCGTTCCGTGATTGTAATCTTTTCCCTCCATCCAAAGCGGCATCCGCGCAAATGCATCCAAATGAACCCCTTTCGTGCCTTTCGGGAATTTCACCATCGAAAGCTGTATCATTCCTTTCAAAACCAAAGTAGCATCTTTTTTGAATTCATCCGTAACAGCACCCAAAGGTAGGGTGCGGGTAATGTCCGTAGTGCCTTCCAAATATTGTCCGCCGGAATCCACCAATATACTGCCTTCATTGCGCACAGAAAAACTGCCGGTTTCGGGTGCGGAATAATGGATAATTGCGCCATTTCCTTTGTATCCGATGATCGATGAAAAACTCTGTCCGACAAAGTTTTTTCCTTCTGCACGAAATGCATACAATTTTTCACCAATGCTGTATTCATCCATAGATTCTTTGCCGACTTGGTGAGTCAACCAATGCAGGAATTTCACCATTGCCACGCCATCCCGAATCATTACTGTTCTAAATCCTTGCATTTCGGTTTCATTTTTGATGGCTTTCATCAATTTTCCGGGAATTGTTTTTTCAATGGTTTTATTATGCGGCAATAGGGCTTCATAAACCGATTGGTTGGTGTCCGGTGAAATTAAGATGGAATCATTTTTCAAAGTCTTGAGAACCGTGAAAAATTCATCATAATTTCTAAGTGAAACATTGGAATTTCGCATGGCCATTTTGGCTTCCTCAGTCATTTTATTCACATCCGTAAACAAAGTTGCATCTTCCAATGAAATCAATAAATAACTGAGAAACACCGGATTGCATTCCACGTCGCTGCCGCGAAGGTTGAGCGTCCAAGCGATATCGTCCAAGCTTGCAATGATATGATAGTTTGCGCCATCATCACGCATCGCATTTCGGATGTCATTCAATTTATCACTCACGGATTTTCCGGCCCAATGGTCGGGATGAACGAAAATCGGATTTGTAGAAGCAGTACCGCGGTCTGTCCAAATGTTTTTCAATAAGGGTAGGTCTCTCAATTTTCGGTTTTTGCTTCCAAATTTGGATTTGAGTTGTTCCCAATTCGCATGTGAAGTTGCCAAAGCATTGACAGCGATGGTTGCCCCTTCGTTGGTTTCTGAAATAATCCAGTCAATATAATCAGGTGTTCCCTCCATGCCCATTTTGAACAAATCAATGCCGGAACCTTCTAATTCCTTGTCGGCTTGTGTGAAATACCGTCCGTCTGTCCAAAGTCCGGCTTTATCGGTAGTTACCACCACAAATCCGGCACTACCTGTAAAACCTGAGAGCCAAGAACGTTCCTTCCATTCCTCCGGCAAGTATTCACTCATGTGCGGATCGGCGGAGTAAACAATAAAAGCATTGATGTTATTTTTTTGCATTTCCACTCGCAGAGCGGCTATTTTTTCTTTTGCGGTCATAATTTAATTTTTGGAAGCCTAAAATTATGGCATTTGCCGGGATTAGAAAACAAATTGAACTGAAAATAAAATTTGATTTTTAAGATTGAATTTCAAATTCAACGATTCATCTTGAAAATTCAACCGTTCATCCGATTCTTTTTTTATGCTTGACAAGGAAGTCAGACTTTTGAATCATGAAACCATAAAAATCAAAATCATGACAAAATTAATTATCATTCTGACCCTGTTTTTTCTGAGCCTGATTTTTCCGGCCAGAGCGCAAAAACACAGTTCAGCAGATTTGCAAAATCTGATTTCAACCATCCAAACGGCGGATGAAACACAGGATTTATTGAAACTGTCTGAAAAATTTGACCAAATTTCAAAATCCAAACCTGATGATTGGTTGCCTTTGTATTATGCACTTTTAACCAAAACTTTTGCTGCTTTTCAACAAAATAAAGAAGAAGCAATGAAATCTGCCGAATGGCTTGAAAAAAGGCTGCCGGAATTGGAAAAATTAACCCAAAACAATTCTGAAGTCATCACTTTAAAAGGATTGATTTCAACTGTAAAAGTTTCCAAAGATCCTATAAACTATGGCCAAATAATGTCGCCCTACATACTGCGTGATTATGATTTTGCCTTGATGCTGAATCCGAAAAATCCCAGACCCATGTATCTGAAAAGTCAGTTTCAGATGATCAGTACGCAATATACAGGCGGTGACCCAAAAGAATTTTGTCCGAGTATGCGCAGTGCCAAGAAGCTTTTGGAAGAGGAAAATAAAACAAAACCTGAACCACATTGGGGTGAAAGTCAGGTTGATGAAATTTTAAGCACAACTTGTATGTGATTTGTAATCAACAAATTGATTCTGATTAAATTTGTAGAATCAAAGTTTGATGTGAGATTCACTGATTATTTAAAAATTAAACAGAAGCAACATGAACAAATGGCTTAAACATATTATCATCGCAGTTTCCATTTCTCTGATTGTTTGGATATTTATTCTGCTGATGCATTTCTTTCAGGAAGCAAGTTTGCCGCAATTTCCCATGTTGATGAATCTGCTAATGTGGTCGATGTATTTCACGTTTGGATTTTATTTGGTCAACGTACCGGTTGTCATTTGGATCCAAAAACTGTTTTCCGCTTATGACTGGCAAAGCATCGCAAAGCGATTGATATTCGGCGCATTGATAAGTGGAATTGCTACTTTTTTCGCAGCCATTTTCATGTATGTATTGATGCTGCTGATTCAAGGCAACAGCTGGGAAAATGCAGTCGGATGGCTGAAAACCGAAAATGCAATTCATGTGATTCAGTTTTCAATCTGGATAGCCATGACGATTTCCATGACATTTCATGTGATTGCAACCCTACAATCTTATCAGGCCAATAAATTAAAGGTGCAAAAACAAAAAGTGATTCAAATTTCTACGGAACATGAATCACTGAAATCGCAAATCGGTCCCCATTTTTTGTTCAATAGCCTGAATGTGCTCAATGGACTGATTGAAGAAAATCCGGAAATCGCACAGGGATTTGTCGGTGAATTATCCTCGGTTTACCGTTATGTTTTGGAACAAAAAGACAAAGCACTGGTTCCGCTGAATGAGGAATTGAGTTTTGCAAAAACTTACATGAATTTAGTGCAACTGCGCTATGAAGACGGACTTGAATTTGAACTACCTGAAAATCAGAGAGAAGAACTTATGATTGTACCACTTGCTTTGCAGATTTTATTGGAAAATTGCATCAAACACAATCGAATCTCATCCGTTGAACCATTGAGAATTATTGTTCAAATCGAAGGAAATCAGCTAATTGTCAGCAATAACCTTCAAATCAAAAAACAATTTACAGAGAAAACCGGCAAAGGTTTGAGCAGTATTGTCAGTCGTTACCATTCGCTGACCGGAACGCCGGTGAATATTTATCAAAATGAAAATGAATTTAAAGTAGAAATACCATTATTAACCGAAAATCAAATAAAAATGGAAATTAAAAGAAAATACACAGAAGAAGAATACCGACAGGCAAAAGAAAGAGTAGAAGAATTACAAGGTTTCTACTGGAACTTAGCGAGTTACATCATCATTAACACATTCCTTACCATTCTCGACATCAGGCAAGACGGCATTTATAACTGGGCTTACTGGCCGCTGATTGGCTGGGGAATCGGCTTGACATTTCATGCCATCAATGTTTTTGGAATTTTCAATTCTTCAGGTTGGAAAAATAAAATGATACAGCGGGAATTGGAAAAAAGGAAAAATGAGAAGGATTTTTTCGATAACAATAATGAATAAAGGTGAAATGATGAAAAAGAAATTTAACAGATCCGACTATAATGAGTTGGACAAAGCCAAAGAAGCAGTAAATAAAAAGATCGGATTTTATGTGCATCTTGTGATTTATGTTTGTGTCAATTTGTTTTTTCATATTCTCAATCTGAGAGAAGGCGGCGAGTATTGGGCGATTTATCCATTGGCTTTCTGGGGAGTAGGTCTTGGCGTGCATTTTCTGAATGTCTTTGATATTTTCGAAAACTCAAAATGGAAGAACAAACAAATTATCAAACAAATTGAAAAACAGAGAAAAAGCAATAAATTTAACCCATGAACTGTATCATCATTGAGGACGAAAAACCGGCAGCACGCTATCTGATGCGGATGCTCCAAAAGCAAGGATTAGAACCGGCAGCGGTTTTGAACAGTGTGCAAGAAGCTGTGGAATGGTTAAGAAATAATCCTGATCCGGATTTGATTTTTCTCGATATTCAACTTGGCGACGGAGTCAGTTTTGAAATCTTTGAACAGATTCAACCCAAAAGTGCCATTATTTTTACAACTGCATACGATGAATACGCGCTTAGAGCTTTTAAATTCAACAGCATTGACTATCTGCTGAAGCCCATCAATGAATCAGATTTGTCCGGTGCCATTGATAAATTCAGAAGAAATAATAGGGCATCGCCTTGGGATTTGATGCAACTGAAAGCTTTGCTGAGTCAGAATTTTGAAAATCCTTACCGTGAAAGATTTTTGGTGAAAGTCGGTGCCAATCTGAAAACCATAAAAACAGAAAACATCGCCTGTTTTTATGCCAAGGAAAAAGCGACCTATTTGTTTTCCGAAGGGAGAGAATATCCAATCGAATCCTCTTTGAACGATCTCGAATCCCAATTAGACCCCAAAATATTTTTTAGAATCAGCCGAAATGCGATTGTGAATTTAAAGTTTATTGACAAAATTATTTCTTATTCAGGTAGCCGTTTCAAGTTGTTCGTCAACAGGGTAGAGGAGGAACTGATTGTCAGCCGGGAGCGGGTCAATAATTTCAAACAGTGGTTAGAGAAATAAACAAAAAAATAAAACAATTCAACAATACACAAAGTATATCCATTTGAAAGACAGCTTATTGCAATTGGTTTTTTGACATTTTTTTGAAATATGTTTATAAGATGTGAATTATAAAAAACATTTTCTCACACTTTCATTCAAACAATAGCCTACTTTTATATCCGATAAAAAACGGCTTTTTTTATCATTTTTTTTCTAAAAAAACGAGCGTTTAAATTAATAAAACCACTAGCGTTTTATAATTTAAATGTTATGATTTGAATGTTTTTTTTCAGAAAACTTTGAGAAGGAAGCCGGCAAGTTTAACCGGAACAAAAATTAATGCAAAATGGAGGTATTGGAAAAAACCAGAGTTTACACAAGCCAAGAAGCATTCGAAGCAAGTCTCGAATACTTCAAAGGAGATGATTTGGCGGCACGAGTTTGGGTCAACAAATATGCCCTGAAAGATTCGGACGGGAATATTTATGAAAAAACGCCGGAGGATATGCATTGGCGCATTGCCAATGAAATTGCGAGAATTGAAAGAAAATATCCAAATCCCATGTCGGCACAAGAGATATTTGACGTCATCAAAGATTTCAAATACATCTTGCCGCAAGGCAGCCCAATGGCAGGAATTGGAAATGATTATCAGATTTCTTCACTTTCCAATTGTTTTGTAATTGGCAGTGGACAAGACAGTGATTCATACGGCAGCATCATGAAAATCGATGAAGAACAGGTGCAGCTGATGAAACGCCGTGGCGGAGTTGGACATGACCTTTCTGCGATTCGCCCCAAGGGCTCGCCGGTTAAAAATTCCGCACTGACTTCCACCGGAATTGTGCCTTTCATGGAAAGATATTCAAATTCTACAAGAGAAGTGGCGCAGGACGGAAGAAGAGGCGCGCTGATGCTTTCTGTTTCCATCAATCATCCGGATGCCGAGGATTTTATTGATGCCAAAATGGAACAGGGAAAAGTGACCGGTGCCAATGTTTCAGTCAGAATTGATGATGAATTTATGAATACCCTGCGTGACGAACAGAATTATGTACAGAAATATCCGATTTTCAGTGAGAATCCTAAGTTTACAAGAACCATTCAGCCGGCTTCACTTTGGAAAAAAATCATTCACAATGCATGGAAATCTGCCGAACCTGGCGTATTGTTCTGGGATACCATCCAAAGAGAATCCATTCCGGATTGTTACGCTGATTTAGGCTTTGAAACCATTTCCACCAATCCCTGCGGTGAAATTCCGCTTTGTGCTTATGATTCCTGCCGTTTGCTGGCCATTAATTTGTACTCTTATGTAGAAAATCCTTTTACGCCAAAAGCGAAATTTAATTTCAAACTGTTCAAAAAACATGCGGCAATCGCCCAACGCATCATGGATGACATCATCGATTTGGAACAGGAAAAAATCAACAATATTCTCGAGAAAATCGACAAAGACCCCGAAAAAGAAGAAATTAAAAATACGGAAAGAAGACTTTGGGAAAAAATTCAGGAAAAAACCCTTCAAGGTAGAAGAACCGGCGTGGGCATCACCGCAGAAGGTGATATGATAGCCGCAATGGGATTGACTTACGGTACTGAAGAAGCTACGGAATTTTCTACCGAAGTACACAAAAATATGGCATTGGCCTGTTATGGCTCTTCCGTAGAAATGGCCAAAGAAAGAGGCGCATTTCCAATCTATGACACCGAAAGAGAAAAGAACAACCCTTTCATCCTGAGAATCAAAGAAGCTGATTCCAAATTGTATGAAAAAATGGCCAAACACGGCCGGCGGAATATTGCGTTGCTGACCATTGCCCCGACCGGAAGCACCAGTTTGCTGGCTCAAACTTCTTCCGGAATTGAGCCTGTCTTTTTGCCGGTTTACAAAAGAAGAAGAAAAGTTAATCCAAATGACAAAGATGCGACTGTGGATTTTGTGGATGAAATTGGAGATTCTTGGGAAGAATACATCGTTTTTCATCATCATTTCAAAACATGGATGAATGTCAACGGATATGACACCGATAAAAAATATTCGCAGGAAGAAATAGATGAACTCATCAAAAAATCACCTTATTACAAAGCAACTTCCAATGATGTGGATTGGCTGAATAAAGTGAAATTGCAAGGCAGTGTTCAGAAATGGGTGGATCATTCAATTTCAGTAACCATCAATTTGCCATCAGATGTAAGTGAAGATTTGGTCGATAAATTATATGTAACAGCTTGGGAATGTGGCTGCAAAGGTGTGACTGTTTATCGCGATGGTTCGCGTTCCGGAGTCTTGGTTGCTGCCAATGAAGGAAATGAAGAAACCCTTGGCAACACACCTTTTCCAACCAAACGTCCTCAAATATTGGATGCCGATGTGGTTTATTTTCAAAACAACAAAGAAAAATGGGTAGCTTTCGTTGGGTTGATCGATGAAAGACCTTATGAGATTTTTACGGGAATCGCAGATGACAATGAAGGTTTGGTGCTGCCACGCTGGGTAAAAAAGGGTTTGATTATCAAAACCAAAGAAGAAGACGGCAGTACACGTTATGACTTTCAGTTTCAGAATCAGCGGGGACATAAAACCACGATAGAAGGACTTTCCTATAAATTTAATCCTGAATTCTGGAATTACGCCAAATTAATTTCCGGGGTTTTACGCCACGGCATGCCGATTGAAAATGCAGTGGATTTAATCAATCAGATGGAATTAGATTCGGAGTCCATCAATACATGGAAAGCAGGAGTAGCGCGGGCTTTGAAGCGTTATATCCCCGATGGAACGACTGCTCATGGGCTGAAATGTGAAAACTGCGGTTCTACGCAGGTTATTTACCAGGAAGGATGCCTGACTTGTAACGATTGCGGCTCCAGCAAATGCGGATAATTCATTTTAAATTTATAACGAAAACAGCCCCGGGATTTTATTTCGGGGCTGTTTTTTTACTATAATTTGATGCCGTAGTAGCTTACAATGCTTCAATCACCATTGCGGAAGCACCACCGCCGCCGTTGCAAATCCCGGCAGCACCGATTTTTCCACCATTTTGTTTCAAAACATTGATCAGCGTTACCATGATTCTGCTGCCTGAATTTCCCAACGGATGCCCCAATGAAACAGCACCGCCGTGAACATTTACTTTCTCAGATTCAATGCCCAGAATCTTGGTATTGACAATTCCAACTACGGAAAAAGCCTCATTAAATTCCCAATAATCAACATCTTCCACTTTCAGGCCGGCTCTGCCCAAGGCTATCGGCACGGCTTTGGCCGGTGCGGTCGTAAACCATTCCGGTTCGTGAGAAGCATCGCCATAACCAAGGATCTTTGCGATGGGTTTCAGTCCTAATTCATCCGCTTTCTCTTTGGACATCATGACAACCGCAGAAGCTCCGTCATTGATGGTAGAGGCATTGGCAGCTGTAACTGTACCGTCTTTGGTGAAAGCCGGACGCAGTTCAGGGATTTTATCAAATCTCACATTTTTATATTCTTCATCTTCACTGAAAAGTACAGGTTCGCCTTTTCTTTGTGGGATTTCCACTGGCACGATTTCATCATTGAAAAGACCGTTTTCCCATGCTTTTGCAGATTTTTTATAAGATTCAATAGCGAAAGCATCCTGAGCTTCTCTTGAAATATTGTGTTCACTTGCGGTTTTATCACCCGAACAGCCCATGGCCTGCTTGTCGTAAGCATCCATCAAGCCGTCGTGATGAATGGCGTCAACCAATTGGGTGTTGCCGTATTTTCTTCCGAAACGGG
The DNA here is from genome assembly GCA_041656055.1 of Weeksellaceae bacterium. Taxonomy (GTDB): domain Bacteria; phylum Bacteroidota; class Bacteroidia; order Flavobacteriales; family Weeksellaceae; genus Moheibacter. The sequence continues at coordinate 3,443 of JBBAEI010000022.1, read as the reverse complement.
TGTCCAAGCTGTAAAACGGTGCTTGCGACATATTTTCCATTCCGCCGGCTACCACGACATCGGCTTCGCCCAAACGAATGGATTGCGCCCCAAAAATCATGGCTTTCATACCGGAAGCGCAGACTTTGTTGACGGTGGTGCAAGGAACGGTATTCGGAATTCCGGCACCCAATGCGGCTTGTCTTGCGGGTGCCTGACCTTCGCCGGCTTGTAAAACATTGCCCATGAATACTTCATTTACTAAATTCGGGTCTAAATTTATTTTATTTAGTGCGCCTTTAATGGCGATTGAACCCAAACGGGTTGCGGGAACAGATGATAATCCGCCCATGAAGGAGCCAATTGGCGTTCTCACAGCGGATACGATTACAACTTCTTTCATATTAATTCAGCTAATTTTTAGAAGCCGCTAATTTACAAAAAAATATGGCGAATTATCAGGATGAATATCAGATTAGGAAATCAGGTCTGTTGAAATTTTACGCATTCAAGGTGCTGATTAAAGCCGCTAATTTCTCAGTAAGTTTTCTTCGCGAATATTTTTCGTAAGTTGGTTTGAAATCAACGGGAGGAAGGTTTTTGTTTTGGTAAATAGCTGCAATGTAAGATTTGATTTTTTCTTTTTCGTTGTAAGAAAAATGTTTCCCATAAGCTGTTTCCCAAAGAATTTTATCGACATCAGCATTTTCCGGTCCGATGGCCAAAACCGGGTTTTCTGTAGCCATGTATTCAAATAATTTTCCGGGAATGATACCCTTTGATTTTTCATCAGGAAAATTGGTAAGTAATAATAAATCAGCATTTAAAATCCCATTAATTGATTCTGAATGTGTAACATATCCTTTTTTAATTAAATAAAAAGTTAAATCATATTCTTTGATTGATTTTTCAACTTCTTCACTTAAATTTCCGTAAAAAATCAATTGTAAATCATTTCTGAAATTTTCATTTTCAGCTATCAATTCTTTCAAAGCCTGCCATACTGGAATCGGGTTTCTCGCAATTTCCAAACCACCGGAATAAACAATTTTGAAAGTTTTGTCTGCTTCTTTTGTTGGATTTTGAAAATCGGATGTTTCATATCCGTTGGTGATAACTTCCACATTTTTGGCACCTGATTTTATGTAATTTTCCCCATCGGTAAAGCTTGTTGCAATCACTGTATCAGCGGATTGCAACACTTCTTTTTCAAGCTGTCGGTGTTTCTTTTGGGCATAATTTCCCAATTTCAATGCTGAATGGTAACTGATTTGTGTCCACGGATCCCTGAAATCGGCGAGCCATTTTAGATTTGGATTTTGTTGTTTCAATTTCAAGCCTATCAAATGCAAACTATGCGGCGGTCCAGTCGTGATGATGGTATTGATTTCATGTGTTTTTAAATATTCATTGAGGAATTTCACTGAAGGTTTGACCCAAAATTTCCGGGAATCGGGAATGAAAAAATTTCCACGGATAAAAACCAATAATTTTGTCAAAAAGGATTGCTGACTGCTTTTTTCAAAATGTCCTGCTTTGTAATCTTTGGCTTTGGGATTCAGCATTTCCGCGATTTGATAAGGCTCCCAAATCTTTGATTGGATGATTTTCACATCTTTTGAAACCTGATTTTTCAAGCTTTCATCCCTAATCGGATAAGATGGATTTTCAGGAACATATACCACTGGTTCGATTCCGAATTCCGGTAGATATTTCACGAATTTCAGCCAACGCTGCACGCCCGGCCCGCCCGCCGGAGGCCAGTAGTAAGTGGCGATAAGTGCTTTTTGTGGCTTCATAGGAATTGCTGAATTATTCAAACAGGTTTTTCGATTTTAATGCCGATAAAATTAATTCAATTTTTTCAATCTGCATTTAGCTTGCGTTTTCATGGGATTATTTCATGGCAATGTATGATGTTTATTGCAGTGCCAGTATGTGAAAATTGAACATTAGCATTTACAATGTTACAATAGGCAGCGTAAATAAATCCAATGCAATTGCCCATTATCCACTATCTTCGCTGTCTTAGAAAATTTGCTTTGGAAAATTTCAGAATGCTTGCCAAAACTTTTTATGGGTTTGAAGCGGTTTTGGCGGAAGAATTAAAATCAATGGGGGCTGCGGATGTGGCGATAAAAAATCGTTTGGTTGAATTTTACGGAGATCTCGGTTTTCTGTACAAAGCCAATTTCAGTCTTTCAACTGCATTGAAAATATTAAAGCCAATTCATTCTTTTTCAGTTAAAAATGAATTTCAATTATATGATAGATTTAAGCGTTTTAACTGGGAAGATTATTTAGATTTGAAACAAACCTTTGTAATTGAATCCACGGTTTATTCCGATTATTTTCCGCATTCACAATATGCCGCATTGAAGGTGAAAGATGCTTTGGTGGATCGTTTTAAGGAGAAATTCGGTGACAGGCCGAGTGTGGAAAGGGAAAATCCGGATATTTATTTTCATTTACACATCAGTCATGACAAAGTGGAACTGGCATTGGACAGTAGCGGAGAATCCCTGCACAGGCGCGGATACAAAGTTGGTCACGGGAAAGCACCAATCAATGAAGTATTGGCGGCAGGACTTTTGAAAATGGCAGGTTGGAACGGCAAAGGCAACTTGCTCGATCCGATGTGTGGCTCGGGAACTATATTGACCGAAGCCGCCTTGATGGCGGCCAATATTCCTCCGCAAATCCACAGAAAACATTTCGCTTTTCAGAACTGGAAAGATTTTGACGGTGAATTGTTTGAGAAAATAAAGGAAACTCGTTTGAAAAGAATTCATGAATTTACCGGAAAAATTGTGGGATATGACATCAGCATGGAATTGGCGGGAATCGCAGAAGAAAACGTTGTAAATGCCGGTTTGGAAGATTTTGTGGATGTGTACAGAAAAGATTTTTTCCAAACCGAGAAGAATTTATTCCCGGTATTGATTGTTTTTAACCCACCTTATAATCAACGAATTAAAAGCGATAACGAAAAGCTGTATGAAGCCATCGGCAATACTCTGAAAAATCATTATCCCAATACTTTTGCATGGTTCATTACATCTGATTTATCGGCCAAAAAATTCGTCGGCCTGAAACCATCCAAAAAAATCAAGGTTTTCAATGGGAAATTGGAATGTGATTTTCTGCGCTATGATATCTATGAAGGCAGTAAAAAATCCAAATAATTTTGTTTTTCGTCCCCGTGCTTGGCTAAAAAACCTTTTCCTGAATGGATGAATAAAACGGTCAGTGTTGCCGCGCTCACGACCTTTCGGGAACGAGGTGTATTGCGTGGCAAGTAAAATCTTCTTAAATTTAAAACATGTGAATAATACTTTATCACTACTAACCGACTAAATTTATAATTAAAGGGGGATTCCAGATGGTTTCCCCCTAATTTCATATTTTTGAATTGACTAAAAACCAAAATATGAATAGCAAAAATATAGAAAAGAAATTAGTCG
>JBBAEI010000021.1:0-55902 GCA_041656055.1 Weeksellaceae bacterium | reverse complement strand
TATTACAATAATCCAGCACAGATTATCTGCCGAATTATCAAACGCTTCTTAATCTCTAAAAGCGGGTGCAAAGATACATATTTATTTAACCCCTGCAACTTTTTGTCAAAATATTTTTTAACCGAAACCCTTATTCAAAATCTAAACGGTAAAAAATATGCTTTTTCCCTTAAATTGGGATTGCAAAGATAATGGGATTTTTCAATTACAAATGAAAGTTTGAAGAAAATTAAAAAATAATTTAAATGCAATTTAATCAACTGAATACCTGACCTTTAAAACCCACCTAAATCAATTTTCACGGAAAAAATATTGGAATAAAGAGAAACACCAGCCTCTCCGACGTTGGTCAAAGCATAATCAACAGCTATGCCACCGTATTTAAAGCCTACTCCGATGTTGGGTTGCAAATCAATGCTGCGGCTGCCGTCAAAGTTGGTTTTGAATTGTACATTGTTGACCCCACCTCTTAAAAAAATCATTTCATCAAAGCCGACTTCAAATCCGGCAGCAGGCGATATACTCAAAGCTCCGGCTGATATCAAATCATTGGTTTTTCCGAATTGAAAATTCAAATCCACTTCCCCTAAGATATTGAACCGATCTCCAAGTCTGAAATTTTTTCCGACTCCAAATTGAATTTTAGGCATAGTCAGCTCGATGTTTTCTTCCGGCAAGTCGTTAACTGTTTGCTGGTTGCCTGTTCCCGGTTCGGTTACAGTGATTTTGTTGAGTTCCTCTTCATTGATACTCCATATATTAAAGGTGGTGGTAATGTCGCGCGCCATTAATCCGAAATAAAATTCATCCGGGGTTCTGTATTGAAATCCTAAATCCAATCCGAAGCCGTAAGAACTGGCGAATTTCCCGATATGACGGTAAACCAGTTTGGCGTTGGCACCTACGGCGATGTCTTTGTTGCCCAGAAAATAACCTGCGTAACTCAGACTGAGTGCGTAGTCGGCGGTAGAAAATTTACTGATGCGGTCGTAATCTATATTCCCCTGTGAATCAATCAACTCGGTTGTATTCATAATATCATCCACACCAAACCGGAAAATGGAAATCCCTACGGTGGAATTATTGGAAAGCGGGATGGCCGCCGCCGCATAGTCGTATTTGGCGATGGATTGAAAATATTCGGCATGCATGGCGGAAACCTGCCAAGCATCCCAAACCTCAGCTAATCCGGCAGGATTCCAATAAGCTGCATTCACATCATGGGTGCTGGCAACAACGGCATTTCCCATAGCAAAGGCACGTGCATCCACGCCAATGCTTAGGAACTCATTGGAGTATTTCCTCATCTGCCCATAGCTCAAGATGCTTGCGAATAACAGCAATAAAAGAAATCTTTGTTTCAAACTTAATTTATTATTTAAAATAAGGATAGAAATCTATCAAAAGGCAAAAGTCGAATGTTTTCTTTAAAACACAAAATCTTGTTTTTTATTGCACCACATTTATTTTTATCTTCGCAATGAAAAGTTTAGCGCCAAATCGTTGAAATGCCTTTTGGCTTTTATCTATCAAAATTTTATGAATATCAAACTATATACAATTCCAAATTTTCTGACGCTGGGGAATTTGCTATGCGGCTCTGTTTCTGTATTTCTACTCAGTGGATGCCTTGCCTTACTTTTGATGAGTGGCATTGAATTGAATCATATTTTAATCAACACCCTATTGATTTTACTCTTTTTGAGTTTGATTTTAGACTTATTGGATGGAATGGTGGCAAGGGCATTAAAAATCAATTCAGAAATTGGCGTTCAATTGGATTCTTTGGCAGATGTGGTTAGTTTTGGCTTGGTCCCCGGATTAATGATGGCATTTTTGATAAGTAGTTCAAGGTACGAGCAACCGTATTTAGCGATTTTCGGATTAATTATCACCTTATTTTCCGCCCTTCGTTTAGCAAAATTTAATGTCGATACGGAACAAACTACTTATTTCAAAGGTTTGGCTACGCCTGCCAATACGGTTTTCATGGCTGGACTGCTTTGGATTCAAACTCAAAATGGTTATATAATTTCATCAGAGGGAAACATCGATTTCATTTTTCTTCTCGCAATTACCGGTTTGTTTTCCTGGTTATTGGTAGCCGACATACCCATGTTTTCCTTTAAATTTAAAGGATTTGGTTGGAAAGACAATTATCATATTTATAGTTTCCTTTTTATAAGTTTAATTTTATTGGTCATTTTTTGGATCAAAGCCTTTGCTTTCATTATTCCTTTATATATTATCATTTCAATTATTTACAGAAAAAAAATTATTCATGCTTAATTTACACAAACCCATTTGCTTTTTTGATTTGGAAACCACCGGCCTGAATGTAGGCAAGGACAGGATTGTCGAAATTTCAGTTTTAAAAGTTTATCCGAACGGGAACAAGGAAAGCAAAACACTTCGCGTGAATCCCGGAATCCCGATTTCAAAAGAAGCACAGGCCGTTCATGGGATTTCAAACGAAGATGTAGCCAACGAACCTGATTTCAAGGAAATTGCACCTCAAATTTGGGAAATGATGAAGGATTCGGATTTGGCAGGTTACAATTCCAACCGGTTTGACATACCATTGATTGCAGAAGAATTTTTGAGATGTGGGATTGAGTTTGATGTTGAAAAACACAAATTGGTCGATGTACAAGCTGTGTTTTACAAGAAGGAACCAAGGGACTTGGGTTCTGCCTATAAATTTTATTGCAACAAATCATTAGACAATGCACATTCGGCAGCTGCGGATGTAGAAGCCACTTATGAGGTGCTGAAAGCCCAGATCGAAAGATATGATGATTTGGAAAACGACATTCAATTTCTGAGTGAATATACCACCCAGCGAAAAACTGCCGACTTGGCTGGGTTTATTGGTTACAATGATAAAAATGAAGAAATCTTCAATTTCGGAAAATACAAAGGAAAAAAAGTAACAGAAGTTTTTGAAACCGACCCGGGCTATTTCGGCTGGATACAGAACGCGGATTTTCCGCTTTACACAAAAAAAGTTTTGACGAAGATTCGTTTAACAGCAGGATGATGGATGCGGGAAGCTGGATGTTTTTTAAATCTTCATCCAACATCTGTCACCTAACACCAAACAAAAAAAATATGACTTCAAAAATAATTTACAAAGGCAATTTACGAACCGAAATGACGCATCTGCAATCGGGAACGGTGGTGGAAACCGATGCGCCAACGGACAACAACGGAAAAGGCGAACGCTTCTCTCCTACCGATTTGGTGGCGACTGCTTTGGGAAGTTGCATGCTGACGATCATGGGCATCGCCGGAAATACGCATGGATACAACATCGAGGGAAGCGAAGTTGAAATCACAAAAATCATGGCTTCCAATCCCAGAAGAATCGGTGAAATCGTGGTAAAATTGACCATAAAAGGTCAGGATGTTTATTCTGACAAAGAAAAAGCCATCATTGAAAATGCCGCGATGACTTGTCCGGTTTTCCTTACGCTTCATGAGGATGTGAAGAAAACAGTGGAATTTGTGTGGCCTTCGTGAAAAGATGAATTTGGATGATATATTTTAGTTGAAGGAAAACTGATTTTTCAGGTCATTCCTCTTTGTTTTTTGATGTTTTCGTAAGCTTCCTGAATTTTCTGGAATTGCTCTTTCGCTCCTTTTTGGTATTCTTCCCCCAAATGCGCCACACGGTCGGGATGATACCGCAACGCCAATTCCCTGTATGCTTTCTTGATTTCCTCGTTGGTGGCGGATTTTTCCACGCCTATCACTTTGTAGTCGGAGTCCGTCTCGCGTACTACCATATTTTTCGCACTTTGGAAATCTGTCGAAGAAATCCCTAACAGGTTGCTGATTTTTTGGATGACATCAATCTCAGAGGGCGATACCCTGCCGTTGGCTGCGGCGATGCCAAACAAATAATGCAGCAATAAAACCCTGTCTGCCAACTTGGTAACCACCCTAATGCTGGTGCATATTTTGTCCAAAGGAATGCCGGGTGTGTTTAAAAAGTGTTTCAACATCTGCAAATGATTGACTTGAAACCGGTTGCCGAGATTTCTTTTAAAAAAGGCTTTGACATAATTCAGTTCGGATTTCATCGCGTTGCCATCGGCTCGCATGACGGCGGCGGACAGTGCCATCAGCATATAGGTATAATCATCGGTCGAATTCGTGCGTCTGTAATAATCGTAAGAAGCTTCGGGACTTTCCTGTTGGGTCGTGAAAACGTTCACCATGCCCTCGATAAAAGTTCCGGCGACATAACCCATCAAACCACCGAGCCAATTAAAACCGGTCAGAATGAATCCAAAAACAGCAATGATGAATCGAATCAAAATAATTTCAATTGAATGCTGCGCAAAAATAAGGATTTAGTTGGCTTTTGAGTTTTTATCCCTTACAAAAACAAGAGGAATAAAAAACACCCCCAAAAGACGGAGGTGTTTTTTTATAAAAATTTATTCTCAGCTTATTTCTCAAGGAATTGTCTCAAAACATACTGAAGAATTCCTTCGTTCTGATAATACACAATTTCTACCGGAGAATCCAATCGGGCGATGGCTTTGAATTTTATTTCTGTTCCGTCGTCTTTTTTGGCGGTAACATCTAATTTCTTCAAAGGGGTCAAACCATCTTTGATGCCTGAGATGCTGATTTCTTCTTTTCCGGTCAGACCGAGCGAAGCAGCATCTTCACCTTCAATGAATTGCATTGGTAAAACGCCCATCATAATCAAGTTACTTCTGTGAATACGTTCGTAGCTTTTTGCGATTACCGCTTTGATTCCGAGTAGATCTGCACCTTTAGCTGCCCAGTCGCGGGAAGAGCCGCTTCCGTATTCTGCACCCGCCAAAACAATCAAAGGCGTGTTATCTTCTTTGTATTTCATGGCAGCATCATATACGGTGGTTTCTTCACCGGTCGGCAGATAAGTAGTGTAGCCTCCTTCTTTGGACGCCAAAGCATTGTTGATTCGTACATTGGCAAAAGTCCCACGCACCATTACTTCATCATTCCCTCGTCTTGATCCATAGCTATTGAAATCTTTTCTTTCGACACCGCGCGATTTCAGATATTGACCTGCGGAAGAGGATTCTGCAAATGAACCCGCCGGTGAAATATGGTCAGTGGTCACACTATCCCCTAACATCAACAAGGTTCTAGCCCCCTTGATATCCTCAAGTTCTTTTACTTCTGTAGAAAGATTTTTGAAAAATGGAGCCTCTTTGATATAAGTTGAAGCATCATCCCAATCATATAATTCTCCGGAAGGAACTTCGAGATTTCTCCAAATTTCATTGCCATCAAAAATGGTACTGTATTGTTTTTCAAAATCTTCCGGCGTCAGCACTTCATTCATCACTTCCACGATTTCTTCGTTGCTCGGCCAAATGTCTTTCAGATAAACCGGCATATTGTTGCTGTCATGTCCCAAAGGTTCTGTGGTCAAGTCAATATCCACCCTACCCGCAATGGCAAATGCCACAACCAGCATAGGGGACATCAGGAAGTTCATTTTTACTTTCGGGTGAATTCTCGCTTCAAAGTTTCTGTTCCCCGAAAGCACGGAAGTTACCACCAAATCATTTTCATCAATGGCATCCTGAATGTCCGGAGCCAATGGGCCGGAGTTTCCAATACAGGAAGTACAGCCATAGCCGACCAAGTGGAAATCCAATGCCTCCAAGTCTTTCATCAAATCAGCTCTTTCTAAATAATCCGTAACGGTTTTGGATCCGGGTGCCAAAGAGGTTTTCACCCAAGGCTTTTTGTCGATTCCCATGGCTCTGGCGTTTCTTGCAACCAATCCTGCACCCAACATTACATAAGGGTTGGAGGTATTGGTACAGGAAGTAATCGCAGCAATGGAAACAGCTCCATCTGAAAGCATGAATTTCTCCTGTCCGCGGGAAACCCAAACGGTTTTCAGACCGTCTTTCATCACGGTTTCTATGTCGGGGTTGTGTTCATGGGAAGTCTCCGGTTTGGCATCCGGGATGCTTCCGCCCTCGCTTTTCCATCGAATCAAAGCAGCTTCTCTTTCTTTTGGCTCAATATATTCTCTGCCGTAGTGTTCATCTTCTAATTCAATGAATTTCTCTTTCAAATCTTTCAAAAGAATTTTATCCTGCGGTCTCTTCGGACCGGCTACAGTCGGCGCAACTTTTGAAACATCGAGTTCGATGATGTCCGTATATTCAATCTGCGCTTCGTTTTCACGCCACAGCATATTTTCTTTGCAATATTGTTCCACCAATTTGATTTGCTCATCACTTCTATTGGTGCTGTGCATGTATTCCAATGTTTTGTGGTCTATGGGGAAATAAGTGATGGTACATCCAAATTCCGGGGACATATTTCCTATGGTTGCACGGTCGGGAACGGAAAGGTGATCTAATCCGGGACCGAAGACTTCAACAAATTTTCCAACCACGCCGTATTTTCTCAAAGTATTGGCCACAGTTAACACCAAATCGGTAGCTGTAGTTCCCACCGGAAGTTTTCCTACCAATCTCAATCCAATTACTTCGGGGCTGATGAAATAAACCGGCTGTCCCAAAATAGCGGCTTCGGCTTCAATCCCGCCGACACCCCAGGAAACCACACCAATCCCATTCACCATCGGCGTATGGCTGTCAGTTCCTACCAAGGTATCCGGGAATGCCATGCCGTCTCTGGCGATGACACCTTTTGATAAATATTCTAAATTCACCTGATGGCAAATTCCCATGCCCGGAGGCACTACTCTGAAGTTGTCAAAGGATTTCTGTGCCCATTTCAGGAAAGTATATCTTTCGTTGTTTCTTTCATATTCGGTTTCCATGTTTCTTTGGTAAGCGTATTGTGCACCGAAATAGTCCACTTGTACACTATGATCAATCACCAAATCCACGGGAATCAAAGGGTTGATATCAGAGGGATTCTTGCCTTTTCTGGCGGCTTCGGCACGCAGGGAAGCAATGTCCACAACTGCCGGGACTCCTGTAAAGTCCTGCATCAACACCCGGGCGGGTTTGAAGGCAACATCTTTTTCAGCACCTTTCTTCTGCCAATTGAGAATCGTATCCACATGTTCTTTGGTTACGGAGAAATTATCATAACCCCGAAGTGCATTCTCTAAAAGAATTCTGATTGAAAAAGGCAGTTTCTTGATGTTATATCCATGTTTTTCAAGTTCGGACAAACTGTAATAATCCAACTCGCCCATAGAAGTCTTCATTTGTTTTCGGACTTTAAAGATATCCTGACTCATAATTATTTGATGTTTATTTGAATTAAAAATATTTTTTTCGCGTAAGAAATTTGAGATGACAAAATTACGGTAAATTATGCGGAATTGCCTAACTTTTCGTCATGATCGCTTATTTTTCAGTTATTTCTAATGATTCTACATAACACGGGATCAATTTAATTTCCTATGAATTAAAATAATTTAGTCCCGTCGCTTTTGCCGTTAGTGGAATCAAAATCTATATTTGCACCGCATGAAGGTTTTTAAGGATTTAAAGGAAGTACAGAATGTCTCAAAACCAGTTTTGACGGTAGGGACTTTCGATGGAGTTCATATCGGCCATCAGGCTGTTATTGCGCAACTCAATAAAATTGCTGCGCAAACCGGAGGAGAAAGTGTGCTGATGACTTTTGAGCCACATCCGAGAATCGTATTGAAAAAGAGCATGGATACTTTGCAATTACTGACTACTTTGGATGAAAAATCGAATTTGTTGAAAAAATACGGTTTGCATAATCTGGTAGTACAACCTTTTACCAAAGCGTTTTCAAAGTTGAGTGCCGGAGATTTTATCCGAAAACTTCATGAAAAAATACAGGTTCATACCATCGTGATGGGCTATGACCACCAGTTTGGACACGGTCGCGAAGGGGATTTTGATTATCTAAAAACCTTAGCGCAAAAATTCGGTTTTGAATGCGAAAGAATTCAAGAAATACAATCATGCGGCCATCCTACCAGTTCTACCGAAATCCGGAATGCTTTGTTGAATGGAAATCCGGAATTGGCGAATACTTTATTGGGCTGGGAATATTGCATTACCGGGAAAGTCATTCAGGGAAATCAAATTGGGAGAACTCTTGGGTTTCCAACGGCAAACCTAAAGCCGGAAAGATTTAAACTCATTCCCGGAGACGGAGTTTATTTGGTGAAAGTTCATTTGAATGATGAAGTCTTTAAAGGTTTGCTCAGCATTGGAACCCGACCGACAGTAACCGATTCGGGAGAAAAAAGAGCAGAGGTTTATATCCTAAATTTTGATCGGAATATTTATGGTCAAAATTTAACGGTGAAATTGCGACAAAAAATCAGAGATGATATAAAATTTAATTCTACACAAGATTTAATCCGACAAATGGAAAAAGATAAAATCTACGCTGAAAACACAATGATTTAATCAAAATTAATTTCCTTACCCTGCTATTTTTTACGATTTAATCTTGTGAAAATAAATACATAAAATGTAAATTTGAATGAATTTAAAACAATCAAAATCATGAAATCAAATTTCACCCAAATCCTGATGATTTCCGTATTAATCACATTTTTCGCAGCCGGTTTCACTTCTGCTCAACAAGGCGAAAATAGTTTAGAAAATCTATATCAAAAATATTTACTACTAAAAGACGCTTTGGCGCAAGACAACACTGCATCTGCTGCTCAAGCTGCTGAAGACTTAGCGAAAGCCGTACCTACAAAAGGCTTTCAAGCGTTGCAAGCCAATCTCATTCAACTCAAAAAGAAAGCTGAAGCCATTGCAACATCTAATAATATCAAAACCCAAAGAGCGCATTTCTATGCGGTTTCTGATGAAATGATTATCATTGCCGGAAAAAGCAACCTCAGCAGGGACGATATATTTGTGCAGTATTGTCCGATGGCAAAAGGACACTGGCTCAGCGACAGCAAAAAAATCGTCAACCCCTATTATGGCTCAGAAATGCTGGCATGTGGCTATATCAAGGAAGAAATTAAGAGATGACAATCAGCTCATTGCTTGAAAAGAGCAAAAAACATTTAACGTTTTGTTAAGACAACTTACAAGGCATTTTTTAAGGAATTAAATTATAATTTAATAAATTTACACCATTATAAATTCTGCATTATAGGCAGGTTTTATTCTCTCAAATTTGTTAAACTTAAAAACCTTTAGCCATGAGCACGTTGACTGCAAGAATCAAAACGATTCAACAAAAATTGGGACTTCCCAAAACAGGAACTTATGATGCAGCAACCATTCATGCTTTGGAAGGAATTCTGTTGATTTATTCATCAAATTCCGGCAATACCATCGCAACACGCAAGAAGATTCAGAAGAGATTGGGATTTACCGGCAGTGATGTTGACGGTGTGTTGGGAACAAAATCAACCGAAAAAATCGAAGAAATTATTCGCCCTTCCGTAATGGATAATTCAGAGCTGCCTGAAAGAATCAAAAGAATTCAGGGCAAATTATCAATTGCGCAAACCGGGACTTACAATTTGGCAACGATCAATGGGCTTGAGAGTTATATGGACATCCGGCCGTTGTCTGGCAGCATTAATCAAACTTCCAGAGCTGAGATTCAAAAGCGACTCGGGTTTTCAAGCAATGAGCAGGATGGGATACTCGGTGCCAAATCCACTTCCCGGATTGAAGCCATGTTGCAATTTCTCGAGTTGGAAACCATTCAGGAACAGCCATTCAATGAAAGAATCAAAAGCATACAGAATAAACTCCTTTTTCCGCAAACTGGACAATATGATTTGAGAACAATCAATGCTTTGGAACGAAATCTTGTCATAGAACCGCTTTCGGAAAATATTTCTGAACAAACCAAAAAAACGATACAAGAAAAACTCGGTTTGACCGGTGATGATGTTGATGGAATTTTCGGAAAACAAACTACAGCTAAAATTGAAATCCAGATTTTGGGTTCAACCCAATCAAATTCGACAGATTTATCTGCCAGAATCAGTAAAATCCAAAGGGAACTTCCAATTCCACAAACCGGAGTTTATGATTTGACAACTTTGAACGCATTAGAGTATATGCTCAACATTCATCCACTTTCTGACAGTAATACCAAACAAATCAGAATGGTCATTCAACGGAAGTTAGGATTTACCGGCAACGATGTGGATGGTATTTTCGGTGTGGATACGACCACGAGAATTGAAAATTACTTGCGCAGTCCATTGCCTCCGCTCCCCGATGGCGCCAGTCTGATTGTTTCTAAAAAATCATTGGATTTGATTGTGGAAAGTGAGATTGGTTCGGCGGATTTATACATGTCTAAATACAAATATCCGACTTATCCCGGCGGAAATAGCGGGATTACGATAGGAATCGGTTATGATCTGGGACAGGTTTCAGTCGCTGTTTTCCGTTTAGACTGGGATGGGTTGCTGACAGGACCGACCTTGAATGCGCTGTCAACCGTCGTGGGTTTGCAGGGAACACAAGCAAAAAACGCATTGACTTCCTCCATTAAAGCTTTGATTATTTCTTATAATGCAGCTTTGGAAGTGCTTTACACCAAATCACTACCCATTCATGCAAAAGGCGCAGCCAGGATTTATCCCGAAATCAAACACTTGCCACCTGATGCACAAGGGGCATTATTATCTTTGGTATATAATCGCGGAACCAGCTTGAGTGGAAGCCGGCGAACGGAAATGAAAAACATCGTAAAATGGGTAAAGGAGCGCAATCTGCCCAAAATCGCAGCGGAATTCCGAAGCATGAAACGACTTTGGGCCAACCTGCCCGGACTGATTATCCGAAGGGAGAAAGAAGCGGTTCTGATTGAAAATGCGGCGTTCAATTTTCTGCCCCAGGATTTGGTCATCGTTTGATTTCGACTCAAATTTCCTAAATGAACCTGTCAAAATTCAGTTCACTTTTTTATTCAGAAGATTAGATATGATATAACTTTGAATTCATAGAAACATTTGTGATCAAATCATTCGTCATGAAACCCAAAGTACAAATTGTTTACGCCAGTTTAACAGGAAACACACAGGAAATCGCAGATTATTTGGCAGCATGTTTTGCGAAATCCGATGTGCAGATTGAGCTGAATGAATGTCAGCAGGTAGAAGCAGCAGAATTTTTGAATGCGGATATTTGCGTGGTTTGCACCTACACTTATGGCTCAGCAGGAGATTTACCCGATGAGATTGAAGATTTTTTTGTTGATTTGGGGGAACTGAATCTGAAGGGAAAAGTTTATGGTGTCTTGGGTTCGGGAGATTCGTACTATGGATATTTTTGTAAGTCCACCGAGGATTTTGACATACAATTTCAAACTACAGGAGCCATTCGTGGTGCTGAAATTTTGAAAATAGAATCCAATCCGGAGGAAGCGGATAAAAAATTGATTTCATCTTTTGCTGATAAGCTCCTGAAAACATGGGAAAAAGAAATCTTAGATAGATGGAAGCGCAATGAAAAATAAAAATAAAAATTATTTTTTGTTTCTGACAACTATACTTATCTTTGCAAACTCAAAAGAATAAAGAAATGAAAAAAGGCATTCATCCAGAAAATTACCGAATGGTCGTATTTAAGGACATGAGTAACGGAGATACTTTTCTTTGTCGCTCATCAGCTGAAACCAAAGACACAATTGAATTTGAAGGCGCAGAATATCCTTTGGTAAAAATGGAGATTTCAAGTACTTCCCATCCTTTTTATACCGGCAAAATGAAATTGGTTGATACGGCAGGTCGTGTGGACAAATTCATGAAAAAATACGCCAAATTTTCTAAGAAATAAGAAAACAATATATCGCAAACTATACAAAGAAGCTGTCTCAAAACGAGGCAGCTTCTTTTATATTAAAATGGCTAAATGCTAACTGAGTTCAGCTCAAAAAACCAACACTCACCATTTGACTCACCAATAATTGTTTCTATAAACAAACATTTTCTGTGATTTAAAGGGTGATTAATCAATTCATAACCGAATGTGGCAATTAAGTATATTTTACCATTTTCTTAACAAGCGAGTGTTGTTTTTTGATGTTATTTTGTGTCAGCTACAAAAAACAATAATTACACAGGTAGGAATGGGATTAAAAAAGTACAAATACAACGAGCGCACATCATCTTACGAGCCCGTTAAACATCGACCTTTCAAAAAAATTTTAAACATTTCGGGATTCATTATTTTGGCAATCGGATTTGGAGTAGGCTCCGGATTTGTTTTCAATAATTCCAACCAACCGGATGAGAGCAAATACCTGGCCGCAGAGTTAAAAGAAATGAAAAATCAATATGAATTGTTAAATGAAAAGGTCAAACAATCTCAGGAAGTGTTGAATCAGATTGAAGACAGAGACAACAATTTATACCGCAGTTATTTTGATTTAACCCCAATTTCCGAAGACGTCAGACAAGCCGGATTTGGTGGGGTCAACCGTTATGCCAAATTCAATGACTGGCAGTACGGCGATGTGGCTTCTGAATTGGCAAAAAATGTGGATGTACTAAACAAACAAATGGTGATTCAGTCCAAATCTTTGGATGAAATTGTCGTAACCGCCAAAGAAAAAGATAAAATGTTTGCACATCTCCCGGCGATTCAACCAGTGGCCAACAAGAAACTGAACCGGGTTTCCTCAGGATACGGCGTACGGATTCATCCCATATTAAAAATCGGGAAACTGCATAAAGGAATGGATTTTTCCGCACCGGTGGGAACTCCGATTTATGCGACGGCAGATGGAAAAGTAGAAGTAGCCGGCGTAATGGGCGGTTATGGCAATGTGGTGAAAATCAATCACGGCTACGGTTATCAGACATTGTACGGCCACATGAGTAAAATCAAAACCAGAGCCGGAAAATCTGTGAAAAGAGGAGATATCATCGGCTATGTCGGCAATACCGGATTATCCACAGGGCCGCACCTGCATTACGAAGTGCTGAAAAACGGAAAAAGCGTGAATCCGGTAAATTATTTTTACCAGGACATCAGCCCGGAAGATTATAAAACCTTGATTGAAAAATCTTCCAAAATGTCCGTATCTTTGGACTGATGGAAATTGAATTACCAGATAAACTTTATTACAGTATTGGCGAAGTAGCAAAAGCATTTAATGTAAATGCTTCCTTGATTCGTTTTTGGGAAAAGGAATTTGATGAAATCAATCCCAAGAAAAATAAAAAGGGGAACCGCTATTTCAGCCAAAAAGACATCAAAGCTCTGAAACTGATTTATCATTTGGTCAAAGAAAGAGGATACACCTTAGAAGGTGCCAAAATCGCTTTGAAAGAAAACAAGGAATTGAAAGATGACGTGGAATTAATTTCACGGCTGGAATACATTCGTTCCGAATTGCAAAGCCTCAAAGACAGCTTGGAACCGGATGAAAGCTGATTTACCAGCCACCTCCGCCACCACCGCCTCCGCCCCCGCCGGAGAATCCGCCACCGCCTGAACCACTACCCGAACTTGAGGGTTGCGTAGAAGCAGCCTGAATTGATGAAGTCAGTCCCGAAGCCAATGATCTCCCCATTGAACTGATTCCCATGCTGTTGATGCTGTTGCCAAAATACCAGCTGTTCTGATATTCTACTGTTGAATTGTTGATGTAGTTTTCAAATTTCTCACCCCAGATTTTATCCACCCCCAACACCATTGCGAAAGGCAGAAGTTTTTCAAAGAATTGAGGCGTCATTTCCGGAGGATTGAAGTACTGAAGTTGTTTGTTTTCAGCCGCACTCATGTACATTTTCAGACCGTCAATCATCGATTTTTTTCGAAGTTTTTCTTCAGATGGCCGTTTGATTAGATATTGAAACAATATCATTGACAGAAAAGTGATGATGATGTAGAAATAACAAAAAAGGAAATTGATGTGAATTTCAATATTGAATTTTCGGGTTACCAAGACCATTGCTAAGATAAAAATAAAGGTAATGAAAAACAGAAAAATCGTGAGATTGAAACGCAACATCCCAAACAAAAAGGTAATCAAGATGAATAAAAACAAAGAACCACCATACAGAAAAACACCAATTACCAATAATTCCGTGACGGGATAAAATTTCCAACTTACAAACAAACTGACAAAATAAACCAGAGTGATTACGATAAACGGAAGCCAAAGTTTTTTTCGGTTATTGCCTTCATTTAGAAACTGATTGTGCTGATTGCTAAGATTTTGTTTGAAAGACTTCACCATACTTTCGATGCCCGGATCATATTTCCCGGCAACTATTATTCTCTGACCGGGATTTGATAGAATGCTATCGAGCAGTATTTTTTCTTCCGCCGAGATTGCATTTTCATCTTCAGCATCTTTTAATCCTTGAATCACAAATTTCTTGCTTTTCCCAAATCCCAGAAATCCACCTTCTTCGGATTCCGTGATTTTGATGTAAGCATTCACTGCGAGATTGACCAACGCGGCAGTCAGCATTTCATTTCCGAAATAGCCTTTTTGAATATAGCCGATGGAAGCCGGCGATAAATTATCCGGTGGGGAAAACTGAGGATAAACTGTCGGAGTAGGTGGATCGACACCAAAATTTCTCCAAGATTTGAAATAATAATCTAATAACCAGAAAAGACTCAGAAGTCCACCGATTATCAATCCGTATTTTTCCAAAAATCCCGGTGGCGGAGGTGGCGCAATTACATCTTTGCCGAATCCGACGGCAATGGTTAATCCCTCTCCCGGATTTAAATCTTTCGCCTGCCATTCAATGGTATTTTCAGAAAGGATATTAAATACACAATCCCGGGAGCTACTTCCGTAACCTCCTGAGAAACAAGAATGTTGCAATATTTTTGAATGTTCGGGAAGAACCACAGTAGCAGAAACGTTTTCAGTCGAGAATTCCCATTGGGTTCCGTTGATATTCCAATAAAGTTCATCGTAGTCATTGAAAAATCCAATCTGATTGTCAGCCGTGTAAGTCAATTCATATTCATAATCTCCAGGGCTGAGCGTTATATTGCCATCGCCCATATAAATCATCAGGAAACCGCCTTCACTTTTGGTATGATACTTCTCTTTGGCTCCGTTTTTTTTGACGGAAAGTATTTTATAATTTACAAATTGCTGCTTATTGTTCAGGTCTCTCCACTTGGGCAATGCACGAAAAATCCCGTGATTGATTCTGTAACCTTTGGCATGAACTTTTATTTTCTCGGTTACTTCAACAGATGCGTTGACATCAACGGTGATATCTGCATGGAAATGAATGATTCTCTCTATGCCTTGCGATAAATCGTGTTGACTGCGGACAAATGAAACCGCAAAAAGCATCAGCAGCAGTGCAGTGAATTTCTTCATTGCTCAAAATTTTACCTGCGGAACTTCTCTTTCGGCCGCATTTTCTAACTCGAAGAACGGGGATTTTACAAACTGAAACATGCCGGCGATGAGATTGCTCGGAAAGGATTCAACCATGATGTTGTTTTCTCTCACAGTGCCGTTGTAGTATCTTCTGGCTTTTTCCAAATCAGTTTCGATGACGGACAGCTCCGTCTGTAGTTCCTTGAAATTCTCGTTGGCTTTCAGTTCTGGATAATTTTCGGCTACGGCAAACAAGTTCATCATGGCCTGATTCAGTTTGTTCTCAGCCGCTTCATGTTCTTTCACGGATTTCGCATTGACAGCCTGCGTACGTGCGTTCGTTACGCTGTCGAAAGTATCTCTTTCGTGGGAAGCATATCCCTTGACTGTTTCCACCAAATTGGGAATCAGGTCATGGCGTTTCTTCAGCATCACATCAATTCCGCTCCAAGCTTCTAAAACCAGATTTTTCAATCGGACAAATTTGTTGTAAATCGATACGCCGTACAGAAGCAGAAGTACGACCAAGATAAGAAAACCTAAAGCTAAATTCATGACTTAATGATTTTTGGTGAGACATTTTATTCAAAATTAGGGAAATTTTCAACACAAAAGCCACTTCACTGAATTTTAACAGATGGCTCAAACCCCCTGCACAAATCATTTTCCACAAATATTGGGTTAAGTAAAACAATAAGAATTTAAGAAGTGATACCTTATATTATTATAGCGTAATAACTTCAGAAATATAATTTTCCGGAATTTGAATATGAAGATAATGACTTCGCGATTGAATTCTGTTTCATAAATTATGTTTAATTTCGTTAAACAATTGAGCAAGTAATGAAGCTTAGGAAAACCAAACTTTTCTCATTCTGGCTGAAAAAAGAAAACCGCCGGGAACTGCGGGAAAAGGTTTTTGAGATTATTTTTGAGGCAGATACTTTCTACGGAAAACTGTTTGACATCTGCCTGCTAATCACGATTCTAATCAGTGTTTTTTTGGTGATGCTCGAATCTGTACCATTGATTAACGCAAAACATCACAGAATCCTTGTGGTTTTTGAATGGATTATCACAATTCTTTTCACCATTGAATACGCATTACGGCTCTGGACGGTCAGAAGGCCTTGGCGATATTTTTTTAGTTTTTACGGGATCATAGATTTATTGAGCATATTGCCAACGTATCTCGGCCTCATTTACCCTTCCACCAAATATCTGTCCAGTATTCGGATTTTAAGATTGTTCCGAATTTTCCGGATTTTCCGATTGACCAAATTCCTGAGAGGCGGCAATATGCTTATGATTGCACTGAGAAGAACGCAAACACAGATCGTTGTTTTTCTTTCTTTCATCATTTTGGTTGGTGTGGTTTTGGGATCACTGATGTATGTTTTAGAGGTCGATGCCGAAGGAACAGTCATTACATCTATGCCGACAGGGATTTACTGGGCATTGGTAACGCTCACAACCATCGGATACGGTGATATAACGCCGGTTACGACATCCGGAAGATTTCTTGCTTCCATCGTCATGGTTTTGGGGTATGGAGTGATTGCTGTTCCCGGGATTCTGGCACTTGGCGCATTGCGAGAAACCAAATCCGAAAGTTTGAAAAACACGCAGATTTGTCAGCATTGTCATGATGCCAACCACATGGATGGCGCAAATTTCTGCAAAACCTGTGGCTACCCACTTCAACGCAATATTCAGAATCCACCACAAAAAAAGGACTCCGAATAGAAGCCCTTTATGATTTGCGATTTTTATAATTTCTTAATTATTCTCAGGCGTGTTTGCCGGAGGTGTATTTACCGGAGTAGTAACGGTATTATCAACTTCTGGGGTAGCAACAGGTGTCGGAAGTTCAACCGGCGCAACGTCCACTGCCGATTTCACAGCTGAGGGATTATCCATCAGCACATTGGCTGTTATACAAAGGATAACTAAAATGGTACCCAAAGTCCAAGTGGCATTGTCGAGAAAATCATTGGTTCGCTGAACGCCAAACATTTGTCCGCCACCCGAACCACCGAATGTCGAAGACAGACCGCCTCCTTTCGGGTTTTGCGCCAAAATCACCAAAGTTACTATCACACACACCGCTATGATGACAATCATTAAAAATATGAAGGTTTGCATTTCTTTATTTTCTTTTTCTCAAATAGGTTTGCAAAGAAAGTGAATTTTCACAAATTAATCAAAAATATTTTAAACGCTAAAAATAATCGGCAGTTTGAGACGAATGATGATTCCATAAGAAAATTATTCATTCCTTTTTGAGAAGAGTTGTTTTAATTCCCGAAAACAAACTTTTGCATATTGCTGAATATATGCAATTTACATCAATGAAAATCAATGCTTTCATTTTTTAAATTAACTTTCAACGTATTTTTTAAAACCTGCGAAATATTAGCCTTCATTTGTAAATTAATACTTCTTTAACTCATGATTAATACCTAATTTTGTTCATTAAAACGACTTTGTATGGGACTATTTGACGATACACAAACTGCCTTCCGGTCAAAATCGGATGAAGACTTGAAAAAGGCACGCTTCCTTTTCAAATTAATGGCCAATCCTTTTTTGACTCAGCTTGGAGCTTTTTTCTTCAAAATTCCTTTTGCCACCGATTTGCCCTTTGTCAAATCGGCGGTCAGAAGCACGATCTACCGGCAATTCGTAGGTGGAGAAACAACTTCCGAATGCCTGAAAGTAGCGCAGGAATTGTATAAATCGGGCGTCAGTTCCATTCTGGATTATTCCGTAGAAGGTCAAGAATCGGAAGAAGAATTTGACCATGTGAAAGAAGAAATCCTCAAATTGATTCAAATCTCCAAAAACAATCCCAAAGAAATTCCTTGTGTGGTTTTCAAACCTACCGGATTTGGCAAGATTGATATTTATGAAAAAGCCGGCAATAACCTGCCGATGGCCGATCATGAAAAAGTGAAATGGCAGAATATTCGTGAAAGATATGATGAAGTCTGTAAAACAGCACATGACAATGGGGTACCCATTATGGCTGATGCCGAAGACAGCTGGATGCAGGATGCCGCTGATGAATTGCTCGACGAAATGATGAAAAAATACAACAAAGAACGCTGTATCGTATGGAGTACTTTGCAAATGTATCGACACGACCGGCTCGAATACATGAAAAAAATTCACGAAAAAGCGGAAAAGGAAAATTATCTCCTCGGGTTCAAAATCGTGCGTGGTGCTTATATGGAAAAAGAACGCGCCCGCGCCAAAGATCATGGTTACAAAGACCCGATTCAGCCTAATAAAGAAGCTTCTGACCAGGATTTCAATGCTGTCATGGAGTTCATGATTCAACACATAGACCGGATTTCCATTTTTGCAGGAACCCACAATGAGTACAGTTGTGAACTGTTGGTGAAATTGATGGAAAAACATCAAATCGAAAAGAACAATCATCGCATTTGGTTTGGTCAATTGTACGGAATGAGTGACAACATCAGTTTCGTTTTGGGCAACATGGGCTACAATGTGGCGAAGTATCTTCCCTACGGCCCCATCAAAAAAGTGATGCCTTATTTAGTACGGCGTGCGCAGGAAAACACCTCTGTCAAAGGTCAGACCGGAAGAGAACTTTCGCTGATTGAAAAAGAAATCAAAAGAAGAAAAGTTTCCTGATTGAGGTTAAATACCTCGGATTTCATCGAAAAAAATGGTCAAGCTTTAAAAGATTTAACCGAAATAAAATTCTTCTTGAAATTGGAGTTAAATCCATTTCATTCGTATATTTCAGCAGGATATGAATCAATTATTTTTTGCCGAAATCATTTTACCACTGGCGGTACCGGGAACTTTCACTTATGAAATTCCTGTGAATGAATTGTCAAAAATCAATATCGGCATCCGGGTTTCCGTTCCTTTCGGTTCCAATAAACTTTATACGGGAATTGTACATTCCATTCATCAAAACAAACCCGAACTCTTCAAAGCCAAGAAAATCGATGCGGTATTGGACAATAAACCTTTGGTCACCACATTGCAAATCAAATTTTGGGAATGGATGGCGGAATATTATATGTGTACGTTGGGCGAAGTTTACAGAAATGCGTTTCCGACAGCACTAAAGTGGGAGAGTGAAACTTTTGTAAAGCTCATTCTCGAACCGGATGAAATCGACGAAAATCTCAGCAAACATGAATGGTTGATTATCAATGAACTCAACCGAAAAGGATTGCTTTCCATTCAAGAAATCAGTAAGATTATTGAAAAAACCTCGGTGATAACTTTGGTGAAATCGCTTTGGGAAAAAGGGATTATCCGTCTGAATGAAGTTCTGAAAGAAAAATACACTCCGAAAGTTGAACTTTTTGTACGTGTCAAACCGGAATTGAAATTCAATCAGGAATTATTTTCCCATTCACTTGAAAAATTGAAAAATGCAGAGCGGCAGCGGGAAATTTTACTCCAACTGATTGTAGAAGAAACACAATCTGCAAAACCAATCAGAATATCTAAATTCCTAAAAACCAAAGGCGGTACGCATGCCACACTGAGAACGATGGAAGAAAAAGGTTTGGTGGAAATTTATCGACTCGCAACTTCGAGAATCACTGAAGAAAGCAACGAAACCATCGATACCAAAAATCTGAGTACGGCACAAAATAAAGCTTTGGTTGCCATCCGAGATTTCTTCGGACTTCAAAAACCGGTGCTTTTGCACGGTGTAACCTCCAGTGGGAAAACAGAGATTTACATCAAGCTGATTGAGCGTGTTTTACAAAATAACAAAACCGTTTTGTTCCTCCTGCCAGAAATTTCTGTTACTTCCCAAATGATACAGCGCATTCGGAAATTTTTCGGAGATCATGCCGGGGTTTATCATTCAGGATTCAATCAAAATGAAAGGGTGGAATTATGGAACAAAACATTGAACGGAGATTATAAAATCGTCATCGGTGCGCGTTCCGCTATGTTTTTGCCTTTCAAAAATCTGGGTTTAATCATAGTCGATGAAGAACATGAAGCTGCATACAAACAATCGGATGCCAAACCCTATTTTCATGCACGCGATATGGCAATGGTGCTTGCCGGGCAATTCAAAGCGAATGTAATTTTGGGCTCTGCCACACCCTCATTGGAAACTTTCTACAATGCACAAATCGAAAAATTCGGATATGTCAAATTGGATCAGCGGTTCAACGATGTAGAAATGCCGGAAATTCATTTGGTAAATCTTAGAAATGCTTTGAAAAACAAGAAAATCACAGATGACATCACAGATGAGCTTAAAGATGAAATTCAGAAAACTGTGACCGCCGGAAAACAGGTTTTGATTTTTCAGAATCGACGGGGATTTGCACCCATCATGGAATGCCGAACCTGCGGGTTTACGCCCTATTGCCCCAATTGTGATGTTTCGTTAACTGTACACAAACTCTCTCATTTGTTGAAATGTCATTATTGTGGACATACACAGGCCACAATCACCAAATGCCCGAACTGTCAAAGCCCCGAGCTTTCCACAAAAGGCATTGGCACCGAGCAGATTGAATTACAATTGGTGAAAATTTTTCCGCATTATAAAATCGCCCGGATGGATGTGGATTCCATGCGAAAAAAATATGCGTATGAAAAACTTTTGGAAGCTTTTGAACAACAGGAAATTGATATTTTAGTCGGAACGCAGATGATTGCCAAAGGTTTGGATTTTTCAAATATTGGATTAGTCGGTGTCATTCGCGCAGATTCACTATTGAATTTCCCGGAATTCAGGGCGCATGAAAAAGCATTTCAACTGCTGACACAGGTGGCAGGACGAGCCGGAAGAAGAACTGAACAAGGAAAAGTTTTGATTCAGACTTTCAATCCCGACCACGAAATTCTGAAAAGTGTCAGCAGGTATGATTATCATCAGATGGTCAGTAACATCCTCCATCAGCGGCAGACATTTTTCTATCCGCCCTATAACCGATTGATTCTAATTACTTTTCGGCATTCGAAATGGGAAAAATCCAAGAAAGTTGCGGAACAGCTAATCAACCTATTGAAACCAAATTTTGACAACAAACATTTGCTCGGGCCTGAGGAACCATCGATCAACCGGATTCGAAATCTTTATATTCAAAAGGCATTGATTAAAATTCCACCTGAAAATTCTCCCAAAAAAGTCAAGGCGCTATTGGCGAAATCAATCGAAAAACTGCGCACTATCAGTGCTTACCGCTCAGTTCGGATAGATGTGGATGTAGATCCTCTGTGAAAAAGAGAATTGTTTTCTCAGAACAATTTGTAAGTAATCCCCCAGAAAACACTGAAATTAATTACACCTTGGTCGCGGCCATAGCCGGGAATAACCAAAGGATCGATGTTTTCTTGCTTTTTAGAACCTAAATAAATTTCCGGCCTGACGGAAACATCGGCATAGAATCCCTGCCACAAATGTACCTTGGCACCGCCGAGAAGTTCCATCCAATAAGCACTTACAGCTGCTTTGGGCAGGCTGCCGTATTCACTGACCTGATGATTGGAAAACCGGATAGGGTATTGTTTAATTTCCTGATTGTAAATCGTATATGCGAATCTTGCCCCGAGATAAAAACCATTGGAAGGATTTTTGCTGTCCTGTGATGCAAACCAGTTGAAGCCGATTTTGAAATAAACACCATCCACATCTACATTCCAATCAATCTGATCAAAATTATTCTGTTCGTAACCAGCTTCAAAAACCACATTCCATTTTTTGTAAACACGATAGGAAAGCATGGCCTGTCCTCCTTTTTTATTGGTGAAAGCTGACATGACCGGAGAAAACAAATCCACGCCAATAAAGAGATTGCCGGCGGCTGCATGTTTCCCGATACTGTCTGTTATCACTTCTCTGATTTCTGTCTTTGCTTCCACATGAAGGGAGTCCACCTGTGCCTGAAGTTTGATTCCAAGCAGACTAATTGCTGAGAGCAATGCGAAGATTAGTGGCTGTTTCATCTTTCAAATCTTGATTTTCACTTGGAATTAAATATTCGATATAATGTTGAGTAGATTGATAATTCAGGTTTTCATAAACGATTCTGAAACCACAGGCTTTGGAAACATACTCGGACTGCGTATTGTAGCTAACGGTCAGAATATCGGCGGTGGAATTGCTTCTTCTTTGAATGGAAAAATAAGTTTCTTGGTCATTCAATCCACCCAAAGGCAGCTTCAGGCTGTCAGAAAAAACTTTCTCATAAATCAAAATCTGCTGATTGAAATCAGGGTTTGCTGAAGCGTAAATCGTCAGGGTATCCGCCTGATTGGCCGCATTCAGATTGTTGCGGAAAACCACTGTAAGGTTCGGAGTGCTTCCTTCCACACAGATGTCATCATCTTCACAGGAAACCGCAAGGTATCCGACTGTAATCACGCTCAAAATCGTAAGAAATTTCTTAATCATCCCTCAAAGTTCGGGTCAAAAATACAATTATTCTCATTTATCACTTGCTTTCATTCCAATAATAACTGTCGGGATATTTTCTTTTGCCGAAAACCGCAGTCCCCACCCTGACGATGGTCGCCCCTTCTTCTATGGCAATTTCCAAATCTCCGCTCATTCCCATCGACAACTCTCGCATTTCCACATTTGGAATGTTTTCTTCAATAATTTTTTGTTGAATGGATTTTAACAACTGAAAACATTTTCTGACTTTTTCTGCATCGGCACTGAACAATCCGATGGTCATCAGGCCTTTGATTCGGATTCTGTCCATTTGTGCAACGGCTTTCACCAAATTGATTGCATTCTCAGGACTGCTGCCGAATTTACTCTCCTCAAAAGAAGTATTGACCTGAATCAGCACATCCATGGTTTTATCTTCAAATTCCAATCGCTTTTGAAGTTTTTCAGCCAATCTCAATCGATCCAATGATTCTATGCAACTTACATCGTATTTCAGAATTTCCTTGATTTTATTGGTTTGCAGATGCCCGATGAAATGACTTTTATGAGGCACATCCTTCAATGCTTCAAATTTCTCTTTGAGTTCCTGAATTTTATTTTCCGCAATCAGCGTATATCCAGCCAGAAATGCGGATTTAATCCTTTTCGGTTCAACCGTTTTGGTGGCGAGCAGCAGTTTTACTTCCTCTCTGTTCCGCCCGGATTTTTCACATGCTGACTGAATGCGTTGTTCAATTTTCTGAAGATTTTGACTGATATTTTCCATTTGAATATAAGTAAACCTGAACCGCAAATTTAATCAATTCCACTGCTTCTCGTTTTATTAAAATGATTCAGCATAAAAAGCTTGCTCTCAATTTATTTAAAATCAAAAACCCAAGCTTCTACAAGTTCTGTGGCTGAATCACTTGCTATAATTAACAGTCTGTAAATAAGTTGATTTCACTGTTTTTTAAATGGTGATATAAATCAGTTTATAACGCTATTCAAATCACCTTTAATCCGATATGCAAATCAGATTTTAGGCTCATTTGAATCATTATAAAATTCAGAATATGAAGCCACCTTTGTGTTGAAACATAAAAGGATTTAGATATGAGACATCAAATTTTAAGCAAAGTAATTTTAGTAATTGTATTCCTTGCTTCGGTACAATTTACATTTGCCCAAAGAACATTTCAACTACAGACCAAGCCCGAATTGGTCATTTCAGGAACTTCCACTCTCCATGACTGGAGCATGCCTTCGAGTACAGCTACCGGAACCATGAGTGCAGTAGAAAGTGGAGGCAAACTCACCGCTATCAATTCAATGAAAATCACCATGCCGGCGGAAAGTATCAAAAGCGGTAAAAGAGGAATGGATAAAAAAGCCTATGAGGCATTGAAAACCGACAAGCACAAAAATGTGGAATTCACATTGAATAGTGCTACAAAATCCGGAAATACTTGGACACTGAACGGAACTTTCAACATTGCGGGTGTTTCCAAATCTGTGAGCCTCAAAGCACAGGAAAGCAGCTCCGGTGGAGTAATTTCGTTGAAAGGGGATTATAGTTTCAAACTGTCCGATTACAAAATCACGCCTCCGGTAGCATTGATGGGAACTGTCAAAACAGGAGACGCCGTGAAAATGACATTCGATGTAAAATTTAAATAAATAAAACCAACAATATGAAAAAGCTATTAGTTTTAGCGGTCGTACTGATGACTGGGTCATCAATGGTCGCACAGGAAATGGAATACAAATTAGACAACTGGTATCCGCAAACCAAAGAGGCGAGAAATATGTTTGAGTCGCCTAAAGATACAGTAACGAATTTTGAGAAAGTCAAAGTCAACATCGGCGGAGGATTCGCATTGCAGTTTCAAGCAATTCAGCACGAAAACAACGCCAATCCCAACCTGAATGCAGACGGTGTCAACCTCAATCAACTCTATGACATCGGAAACAACTTTAACTTGGCAACTGCCAATCTGGACTTGAATGTTGCTTTGTATGACGGAGTAAACCTTCATTTGCGTACTTTCCTTTCATCCAGACACCACAATGAAGCTTATGTAAAAGGCGGGTATTTGCAGATTGACAAACTCGATTTCATCAAAGAAGATTTCTTGAAAGGAGTCATGGATCACGCAACACTTAAATTCGGACACGACGAAATCAACTATGGGGATGCCCACTTCAGAAGAAGTGACAATGCCCATGCGATGACCAATCCGTTTGTTGGAAACCTGCTTATGGATGCTTATACCACCATGATTTTTGCAGAAGTTTATTACAAACGCGACGGATGGTTGGGGATGGCAGCGGTTTCAAATGGTCGTTTGAATCAGCATGCGAGCAGCGGAACCAGCCCTTCGATTTATGCCAAAGTGGGTTATGACAAACAGTTGGACGAGGATTTGAGAGTGCGGTTGACAGGTTCTGTTTACAACAATGCCAATTCCATGCGAACTGATTTCTATGACGGAGACAGAGCCGGTTCCAGATACTATTATGTAATGGAGAATCTACAGGCTTCTTCTTCAGGAAACTTCCGTTCAGGAATGATCAATCCCGGTTTCAGCCAAAAACTGACCGCATTCATGATCAACCCGTTCATAAAATACAAAGGACTTGAATTCTTTGGCGTTTATGAAAATGCAAGCGGGAAAAATGCAAGCGAAACCGAAAGAAGAACTTTCAACCAGTATTCAGCTGAATTGCTTTACAGATTTGGAAATAATGAAAACTTCTATGTAGGTGGACGTTACAACCAAGTCAAAGGAGAAATGGCCAACAAAGACGACATTGACGTAAGCCGTTTCAACATCGGTGGCGGTTGGTTCATGACCAACAACATCATGCTTAAACTTGAGTATGTCAATCAGAAATACAAAGGCTATAATCCCGACAGCATTTTACATGATGGTAAATTCAACGGATTCGTAGCAGAGGCAGTGATTGCATTCTAATAGTTTTTAATGATTATGCGTGTTTTTAGTCTCATAATTATACTGTTGCTTTCGTTCAGCAGTTTCACACCAAATGTGGATGACTTTATCTTATTGAACTCAAAAACATTTTCAGTGAAAGGCTCAACATCTATCGGAAAATACGATTGCGACTATAAAACTGAAACCAGAGACACGCTTTTTTTGAACCAAAAAAAAGGAATCAGTTACAAAATTCCGGTCAAAAAATTTGGATGCGGGAATTTTCTGCTGACCGGAGATTTCAGAAAAACACTTAAGGAAAAACAATATCCTTGGGTGTTTATTGATGTTTCTGATGTCCGCAAAGATGGTCAGTTGTACAAATACAATCTCCGGCTCGATCTGGCCGGGAAAGTAAAGCATTTTCAGAACCTGAATCTCAAAAGAGAAAAAACAGGACTTAAAGGTGAAATTGAATTGAAATTCAGCGATTTCGATCTTGAACCTCCCAAAAAATTAGGTGGAGCTATAAAAGTCAAAGAAGAAATCAGTTTAACGATAGATTTGAAAACATTGTGAAATGTTAACACACAGAATACATAAAAATATATCGCAAACCTTTCTAAGTCCTTTGTTGATGATACTGGCTGTAATCCTACTGCCTTCAACCGGCAAAGCTTTGTGGTTTCTGCCGTTGATTTTTGCGATTGCAGTCAGTGTCATCAATTTTGAGAAATTGAGGGTAAAACCTAAACCATTCGGGGTTTTGATTTCCATTTTACAAAGTTACGGGGTTTTCATCGGTATGAGCATCGTGGTTTATTTATTAGACTCGTTCATGCCCGAAGTGTATGTAGCAGAAAACCAATTCGACATCAAAGGCATTGCCTTGGTTACTTTTGGCGGTTATCTGGCTGCATTGCTGCTATTTTATTTTTATACTTTTTCCTTTCGTGTGAAAAACAAAAGAATCGCATATTTTGTAATTAGCGTCTGCTATGTACTCATTGTCATTGTTATGCAGATTTTTTCTAAAAATGAATTTCTACAGTTCGGTGTAGAAAAATTCACCTCATTCCTGATTTCATGGTTAATTTTCATGAGTCTCGCTTATAGCCTTTCCATGAATTTTCATGCTTTTGAAGCTTATTTCAGCAAGAAAAAATAATTCAATTACAAATCAGATTTCAGCCTAAAAATTTAGATTGAAACAATTTTGTGTAATTTTGAAAATTCTTAGCAAGTAAATCCTTGAAATGGAAAATTACACCAAAAGAGCCGAATACCTGCTGCCGTTTGGCTATTTGTTTCTGATTGTTCTCGGCATCATTCGGGAAAGTATTTTTTACAATCAGCTCGGCATCAACATTTTCGGACACACTACCCTGACCGACATTCTTTTGAGTCCCATTGCCGAAATTACCCGCAGCCGCACCTCATTTTTTGCGCTGCTGTTGATGATTGGTTTTGTTTATTTGTTTTATGTCGTTTTGATGCCCAAATACAAAGACAAAAAATGGTTCAGGGAATATTTTATGTTCAGTAAAAAGAAAAGTGTAAACCTGTCTGAGGAAGCGGTCAAATCCGAATTTTTCAAAACCATCGTTTTTTCGCTTGCGCTTTGTTTGACAGGATTTTATATGGGATTGGGCTATGTGGACGGCTACCGGATGAACCAGAAAATTCATAACGAAAAACTCGAATTCAATTATGAACTCAGCTGTTTGGACAACCAAAAACCCATGAAAATCCATTTGATTGCGTCCAATGCTCAAAATTATTTCTATGTAGAAGAAGGCAGCAAACGGGTGAAAATCACGCCGCTGACCGCAGTAAAATCTTTGGAAATCCTTGAAAATCCAAGAAATTAATCCATAGAATTATCAGAAATCCGTTCCAACAACACCACATTTTCAACATGTGCGGTTTGCGGAAACATATCCACCGGACGGACTTTTGTGATTTTATAATGGGATTTCATCAATGCCAAATCTCTGGCCTGTGTAGCTGAATTGCAACTGACATAAACCACTTTTTCTGGCGCAATCCTCAAAATGGTTTCCACCACGCTTTTGTGCATACCGTCTCTGGGCGGGTCGGTGATGATGATATCGGGGTTTCCGTTCTCAGAAATAAAAGCATCATCAAAAATCTCTTTCATATCGCCACAATAAAACGAGCAATTCACAATTCCATTGGCTTCTGCATTGGCTTTGGCGGCGTCAATCGCTTCTTGAACCGCTTCTACCCCAACGACTTTTCCGGCTTTTTTGGCAACAAACTGAGCAATGGTTCCCGTTCCGGTATAGAGGTCATAAACGGTTTCGCCGCCTTTTAAATCCGCAAAATTTCTAACGATTTTGTACAATTCATAAGCCTGTTCTGGATTGGTTTGATAAAAACTTTTCGGCCCGATTTTGAACTGCAAATCCTCCATTTCCTCCATCAGAAAATCCTGTCCAGCATACAATTGAATTTCCAAATCATACAAAGAATCATTTCCTTTGGAATTGATGGCATACAGCAGAGAAACGATTTCTGGAAATTTATTTTTCAAATGCTCAAGAAAGGCTTCGCGCCGCGGTTTGTCCTCCTTAAAAAACTGAACCAATACCATGAATTCGCCTTTGCGGTTGTTTCGAATCATCATCGTTCTCAAGAAACCTTCTCTGTTTTTCAAATCAAAGAATTCATAGCCGTTTTCAAGGGCATATTTACGGGCTTCCAATCGAATGGAATTGGATGGTTCGGGTTGTAAATGACATTGGTGAATGTCTAACACTTTGCTCCATTGCCCCGGAATGTGAAAACCGAGTGCGTTTCTTTCAAAAACTTCCTCCGATTGGATTTCTTGGGCAGTGAGCCAACGCGCATTGGAAAAAGAAAATTCTAATTTATTTCGATAAAAATATTCTTTCGCAGAACCCAGAATCGGCTGAATATCAAGCTTTTCAAACCCACCAATTCTCAGCAAATTATTTTCCACTTCATTTTGTTTCCATTTCAATTGCGCCACATAATTCAGGTCTTGCCAACTACAACCACCGCAAACTCCGAAATGCTCACAAAGCGGTTGCACTCTGTCCGGCGAAGGTTTCACGATTTCCAATACCCTTCCCTCCAAATAGCTCGACTTCTTTTTGTACACCGACACATTCACCACATCGCCCGGCACTGCACCCTTGATCAGTACGGTTTTTCCGTCATTGGTTTTCCCGATGGACACACCTTTTGCGCCTGCGCGCAATGCTTCTATGCCTTCAAGTATGATTTCCTTTTTCCTCCTTCTGCCCATGCCGCAAAGATAGGATTTATGTGGTTTGAATTACAGCTTTCCACAAATGCTTACATTTGATTGATGAAAAAACAATTGTTGTCAAATACTTTGCTATTCGTTCCAAAATTCAGGTTTGACCAAAAATCCTGAATATGAAAAAACCTAAATTTCAAAAGAAATCCGAATTTAAAATCAAATAAGCCAACAGCGGAATCAAAGAGCAACTTTCTACCCAAAAAGAAAAATAAAAAAAGGATTTTTTCTGATGGGTATTGACAATCAGCACCGCCGCGAAAATCAATGCAACCCACCAACTGACAAGTGGCAACGAAGGTCCACGTCGATCGATATAAAAAAACAAACCACTCAAAATCAATAACAAAAGAGCCATTCTTTTGGAATTCCTGAATCCGATGAGCATGGGAACAGTTTTGAGTTCCGGAGAATCCGCCGGTTCATCACGGATGTCAAAAGGAATGGTGATGCCGACCACAAAAAAGAATACCGAAAGAAAAAGCAGTTTGTACTGCACCAATTCATGGTGAACGACCAACAACAAACCGATAGAACTTCCCGCCCAAATGAACCCAATCAGAAACAATTTGATAAACGGAATAAATCGTAATCCCAATCCGGAAAACGGCAAAACATAACAAAAACTGATAAAACCCAACACGCCGAGATACATAAATGTTTTGACATCGAACCCGCGGATAACCAGACAGATAATCGTCATCAAAGCACCGATATAGGTCAGGATTACTTTGTTTTTTTTCAATGATTCCGGTTGAAAAAAATCTTTGACAGAACCGATTCGTGTGAAATTATAAACCGCAAGGGTGCCGAAAAAAACAATTCCAAGTACCGATGGCAAAACCTCGAAAAAACTCAGTTGAAAAAACAGCAGCAACCCCGTGAAACAAGTGGCCACCCAGATGTTGTTTTGAACAATATACTTGTCAACAAAGGTTTTCATTGAAACAAATTTAGGGGATTTGAACAAAATGAGGAACGAAATTTTATCCGTATTGCAGAATCCGGATTGTATTTATTTTTAATAATTTCGCACGCAAATGACCGTTGAACCACGAAATAAAATCATTTATCTCCCCAAGGAATTACTCCAGAAAATTTCTCCGCCCGAAAAATTCACATATCCTTTTTGGTATGAACCCCATCCCTTGACAAAATGGGCTGCCACGGATTTACAAGGATTTTTACTCCAAAAATTAGGGGATGAAAAAGCCTTCTCGGGAAAAATGTTTGGCGTATTGGTTGTCAAGGATAAGCATAATAGAATCGGCTATTTATCCGCATTTTCGGGGAAATTGGAAAACAGCAATGCGCATGCAAGATTCGTCCCGCCGATATTTGATAGGTTGACCGATGGTGGATTTTTCCGCAAAGGAGAGGAGGAATTGAATCAACTCAATCATCAAATTGAGAAATTAGAAAACGCATTGGCGTACAAGGATTTAAAACTCACTTTAAAGCAGTTGAATTTTGAAGCCCGGGAAGAAATTTCAAGTTTCGGAAATGAAATGAAACGCCGGAAAGCTGAAAGAAAAAAAATCCGGGAATCGAAAAAAAACAAGCTGAGTGAGGTGGCTTACCGGGAATTGGAAAAGGCATTGGCGCAACAAAGCAACTTCGATCAATTCAGACAAAAGATGCTCAAAAACAGCTGGAAATCAGAATTGGACAAATTGGAAATTCGTTGCAATGAATTTGAATCGGAAATTGAGCTATTAAAATTGGAACGCAGACAAAAATCTTTTGCTTTACAAAATCGTTTGTTTGAGCAATATACTTTTCTGAATCATTTGGGTGAAACCAAAAGTCTTAGTGCGATTTTCGGGGATACCATCTATGAAAAACCACCTTCGGGTGCCGGAGAATGTGCGGGGCCGAAGCTTTTGCAATTTGCATTTTTACATGATTTGAAACCCTTGTGTTTCGGAGAATTCTGGTGGGGAAAATCTCCGCAATCCGAGATTCGGAAGCACAAGAAATTTTATCCGTCCTGTGCCGGAAAATGTCGCCCCATATTGAAACACATGCTGCAGGGCATCGAATTGGAAGAAAATCCCATCTTGAAAGATATGAAAGCGGAGAAACAATTGAAAATCATTTATGAAGATGATGCGTTGCTCGTTGTGGACAAACCTTTCAATCTGCTTTCCATTCCCGGCATTGAAGTTCAGGATTCGGTTTATACCCGTTTGCAGGAAAAACTAAAGGACATTGAACCGTTGATTGTACACAGACTGGATATGGCTACTTCCGGATTGATGGTGGTGGCGAAAACAAAAGAAGCCCACAAAAAAATTCAACATCAGTTTATTTCCCGAAAAATCAAAAAACGCTATCTCGCATTGTTAGACGGGGAAATAGAAAAGAACGAGGGTGAAATTCGCCTGCCGCTTTGCCCGGATTTCCTCAATCGGCCGCAACAAAAGGTTTCATTTGAACATGGAAAAAAAGCGATTACCCATTGGAAAGTGATTCAAAAAATGAACAACAAAACATTGGTGAATTTTTACCCAGTAACCGGCCGAACCCATCAGTTGCGCGTACATGCTGCACATCCCGACGGCCTGAATTCACCGATTATCGGCGACGACCTCTACGGCGATAAATCTGAAAGACTGTGTCTTCACGCTGATTTACTGGAATTTCATCATCCGAAAACTTCGGAATGGATGCGTTTTGAATTGACTTACATTCCTTTTGAAATTATAAAAATGAAATGAAAAATTCAGCGATTATCTTTTCGACTTCTTGTTTTTACAACCGGGTGGTTTTCGCTATTTTTGAATGATTTAAAATTAAACTCAAAAAGGAAATTCATGCCGAAGCGCAGGGTCATAACATCGGTCATCAACAATTATCAGAACGACCAACGGGTTCAGAAAGTCGTGCATTCACTGCTGAAATTTGGTTTTGAAGTGGAAGTAATCGCAACAGATTTACGGGGAAATCCGGAATTGAATTTCCCATATCCCATTCATGTACTTCCGCTTACATCCCAAAGGGGAATGCAGATGTATTCTGAATTCAACAGGCGGCTGTTCGGAAAATTGCTGAAAATGACAAAAAAAGAGGATATCCTGCTTGCCAATGACGTGGATTCCCTGATACCGAATTACTGGATTAGCAAAATCAAAAAATGCCCGTTAGTACTTGACTGCCATGAAATTTATTCCGAAATGCCATCCCTGACCGGCAGAAAATTTAAAAAGAAAATCTGGCAAAAGATTGAGGCACAATTAATTCCAAAAACAAGACATTTTTACACTGTTAGTCAGGGATGCGCAGACTGGTTTGAGGATGCTTACGGCAACCGACCGGAAGTCATCAGAAATGTGCCGCGCCTTGAAGACGTTGTAGATGACACCCTCAGATTAGCCTTGCCCGAACATGGGAAAGAGGAAAAAATTCTGCTTTATCAGGGGGGAATCAATGTCAGTCGTGGCATTGACAAAATGATTCAATCCATGCCCTTGATGGACAATGCGCAATTGTGGATTATCGGCGACGGTCCGAAAAAAAGGGAATACGAACAATTGGTTTCGGAATTGAACATCGGAGAAAAAGTAAGATTTCTCGGAAGCATTCCGCCTTCACAACTGAAGCTGATTACGCCCAAAGCGGATCTCGGCCTGAGTTTAGAGGAAGATGGCGGCATCAGCTACCGCTTTTCGCTGCCCAATAAAGTTTTTGACTATATGCATGCCGGAATTCCGGTACTCGGCACCAATCTGCCGGAAATCAAAAACACCATTGAGACTTATAAAATCGGAAGAATTATCAACAATCATCAGCCCGAACATCTCGCCGATATAATGAAATTGATGTTGGCTGAAGGGAAAGCACCTTATGCAGAAAATTTGAAAATTGCAACTTCGGTTTTCAATTGGGAAAATGAAGAAATTAAGCTGAAAAAGATTTTTGAAGCTGTCCGTTAATGTGTTAGGATTATTGAACGACGGTTTTTAGCGGAATGGAATCTGGCAAGGAATTAAACAAACGGTTTTATGGTATTAATTATCATACAATATTCTTTGCTTCATTTATCCCAAAGGCAGTGATTCTAATTCAGCTTCCACTACTTTGCCGTCTTCGCATCTAAGTGTTCTGGCCGGGAATTTACGGATGATGTTGTAATCATGAGTCGCCATCAGCACCGCCATATTCTGGTCTTCAGACAACCGCAGGATCAAATTCATAATTTCCGCAGAAGTCTCGGGATCGAGATTTCCCGTTGGCTCATCGGCAAGTATCAGTTTGGGATTATTTAGCAATGCGCGTGCGATGGAAATCCTTTGTTGCTCCCCGCCGGAAAGCCGGAAAGGCATCATTTTTTTCTTGGAAATCATCCCCACGCTTTCTAAAACTTCATCGATTCGGTCTTTGATTAGATTCTTGTTGTTCCAACCCGTGGCATGCAACACAAAGGAAAGGTTTTTCTCAACATTGCGGTCGAGCAACAACTGGAAATCCTGAAAAACTATTCCCAAATGCCTTCTGAGTTTAGGGATTTGAGAAGTCCGCATTCCGTTGAGTTCCATACCGGTTACATGTCCATAGCCTTCATTGAGCGGCAACGCGCCATACAATACTTTCAACAAGCTGCTTTTCCCACTTCCGGTTTTCCCAATCAGATAGGAGAATTCCCCTTCTTTCAATTCCACATCCACATTGCTCAACACCAAATAATTGCGCTGATAAATAAAAGCCCTTTCTAATTTTACCACATTTTCCGACATCGCTGATTTTATTTTGGAGAAAACAAAGATATAAAAAAGCCCGAAAGAAACTTCCGGGCTATGGTCTTTTTAATATAATATTAGCGTTTATCGTTTAGCTCTGACTTCGCTAACCGTCAATTGCTTTCTGCCCTTTCTTCTGCGAGCAGCCAAGACTTTACGTCCGTCTTTGGTTGCCATTCTTTCACGGAAACCGTGTTTGTTTCTTCTTTTTCTTTCGCTGGGTTGAAATGTTCTTTTCATCGCTCTCTGTATTTTCTTCTTCGCAAATCGAGTGCAAATATAAATCTATTTTTTGATTTGAAAAGCTTGTTTGACATTTTTTATTGGGGAAATTAAATTTTGATGATTTTCGGTAAAATTTTCATCATTTTCCAAAAATCCCACAACCCAGTGTAAAGCAAATGGGATGAAGGAGATTACCCGAAGCAAAAGACTGAAAAAAGCTGCCTTTTCAGACAGCCTTTTCCTTGAACTACCAAGTAATCAATCCACTTTAAAACTCACTTTCAGTGTAACTCTGTAGGAGAGTTTACCGCCATCTTTCACTTGTACACTTTGATCTTTCACCCATGCTGATTTGATACCTTTCAGGGTTTCGCCGGCTTTTTCTAAACCTTTGGCTGTTGCATCTTCCCAACTTGTGTCGGAACTCGACATGATTTCAATAACTTTTAATACTGACATTTTTTGAATTTTAAGGGTTAATAAATAATTTCACTTCTTCAAATCTACAAAAATCCAAAGAATCTCAAAATAGAATTTGAATCAAATCATTGACTTTTGAAATTGTTTTCACTTCAATTTCATGTTGTTCCATCTTTGTTTTGTTGTATTTGGAAATAAAAATCACATCATAGCCTAATTTTTCCGCTTCCATAATCCGCTGTTCAATCCGGTTGACCGCACGAATTTCACCACTGAGTCCTACTTCTCCGGCAAAACAGCAATTATCCGGCAGTGCCGTATCGAGATTGGACGACAGTATGGCGCAGATTACAGCCAGATCAATCGCCGGGTCATCCACTCGAATACCGCCTGTGATATTCAGAAAAACATCTTTGGCTCCCAACTGGAATCCCGCTCTTTTTTCCAAAACCGCCAGCAGCATATTGAGCCGCTTGATATCATAACCGGTAGCTGAACGCTGGGGCGTCCCGTAAACAGCTGAACTGACCAAAGCCTGAATTTCAATCAACATCGGTCGGATTCCCTCTAACGTCGCTGCAATGGCGTTGCCACTCAGGGGTTCATCTTTTTTAGAAATCAGTACTTCGGAAGGATTTTTCACTTCCCTAAGACCACTGCCCTGCATTTCATAAATCCCGAGTTCGGATGTGGAGCCAAAACGATTTTTATTGGCACGCAACAATCGGTAAATATGATTGCGGTCTCCTTCAAACTGCAATACGACATCGACCATGTGTTCCAAAATTTTCGGACCGGCTATGACGCCTTCTTTGGTGATATGGCCAATCAGAATTAGCGGCACATTGGTTTCCTTGGCGTAACGAATCAGTTCCGCTGTGCATTCCCGGATTTGGGAAATGCTACCAGGAGAAGATTCAATATATTGGGTGTGAAGCGTTTGCACGGAATCCACAATAACCAATTGCGGACTGATTTCCTTGATATGATGAAATACCTTCTGGGTGTTGGTTTCGGTCAACACAAAACAACTATCAGACTGAATACCTATTCGCTCAGCGCGCATTTTGATTTGAGATGCACTTTCTTCCCCGGAGATATACAGCGTTTTGATGCCTTGCAGATGAAGGGCTACCTGCAACATCAGTGTAGATTTCCCAACGCCGGGTTCGCCGCCGAGCAGGATGACTGAACCTGAAACAATCCCACCGCCCAGTACGCGGTTCAATTCCTCATTTCGGGCGTCAATACGTGTTTCTCCAGACTTGGAAACTTCCAGAATATTTTGAATAAATGATGCATTCCGTCCGGATTTGGATTCCTCTTTCCAGGGCTTCATGTCTCCGCCGACATCTATAACTTCCTGCACAATGGTGTTCCATTCGCCGCAACTTTTGCATTGTCCCATCCATTGCGTGAACTGGTTGCCGCAGTTTTGACAGAAAAATGCTGTTTTGGATTTGGCCATGAATTTAAAATCTTTTCAAATTTAAGATTTTTTTCCGCTAATCTTACCTATGAAATAGATGGACAACAAACCGAATGCAATCATCGTAATGATTTGTGCGAAATAAAGCATCAACCCGAAATAATTGCCGACAGTTTTCCCGGCTTCCGCTTCTTGTCCGTTGGAAATATAAATCGCTGCAAAGGCAAGACTGACAACATAAGGATAAGCCAATCCACCGACTGCAGGCAAAATCATCCCAAAAGCACTGGCTACAATGAGAAAAAATCCGTCGCCCAGCCCCAATACCGAAGTTTCGGGGAAAGCGAAGATCACTAAATAAGTCATCAGAAAATAACAAAACCAGATACCGAGAGAATAAAGGATAAATTTGAATTTCTCACGGAGATGGAGAATGGATTTCACGCCCTCCCAAATTCCACGCAGGAATTGTTCTATTTTCCGGTAAACCCTCAACACCCGAAGATATTTTCGGATGAAAAAAAACAATATTCCGAACAAGGCGGCGACACTGACTAAAATTCCGATTTTACCCATGAACCCTGAATCGGAAAAAGAGAGGAAGGAAAATAATGCTTCCGCTTTGAATATCAACGCCAGCAAAAAAAACAATCCTAAGAAAAGCAAATCAATCACTCTTTCCAAAATAATCATTCCCAGAGATTTATCGATCGGAACTTTTTCCATTTTATATAAGGAAGTTGCCCTTGCGATTTCTCCGCTTCTCGGAATGGTCAGATTCAGAAAATAGGAAAATGAAATGGCCCAAAATCCACTTTTGGCGGAAATTTTATAGCCCATGGGTTCGAGCAGCAGTTTCCAGCGTATGGCTCGCAACCAATAGGAATAAACACTCAAAATCATGGAAAAAAGAAACCATTTGTAATCAGCCTGAGCGGCAGCGGCTTTCAGCACCGGGAAATCAGTCTGCCTGAGCGTCAAGCCGATGAAAAGCACAGCCAATGCAACCGCAACTACTGTGAATATAATTTGTCCGATGCCGGATTTCATATTTAATCCAATCGATTGGTTTTCTCGTTGGGAAAGATAATACGCGGTTTGATGCTTTTGGCTTCATCAAAATCCACATAAGCATAGCCGATGATGATAATGATATCGCCGGTTTGCACTTTCCGCGCAGAAGGACCATTGAGCGTAATTTCACCACTGCCTCTTTGCCCGGGAATGGTATAGGTTTCAAGCCGCTCCCCGTTCTGGATATTCACTATCTGCACTTTTTCTCCTGCTATCATTCCCGCTGCATCCATCAGATCTTCGTCGATGGTAATGCTTCCTATGTAATTCAACTCGGCACCTGTGACTTTGACCCTGTGAATTTTTGATCGGACTACCTGTATCATCATAACGGCACAAATGTAATGAGTTTTTTAAAATACAAACCTTAGAATTTAATTCAAACGGATATTGTCAATCAGTCGAATTTCTCCGGCAAAAACTGCCAAAAACCCGCGTACGGCACGGGAAGGAGTTTTTCTGACGACCGGCAATAAAGTATTTTCATCGGCGATTTCAAAATATTCTAATTTCAATCCGGTCTGTTCAATACGATGTTGAACCCATTTTTTGGTTTCAGAAACGGAATGATTTTGATAATATTTTCTGGCTTCTTTCAGTATTTTATAAATTATAGGTGCTTCCTTGCGCATTTCTTTGGTCAGCCGAGCATTTCTGGAACTCATGGCCAGCCCATCGGATTCACGTTTGATGGGTACCGGAACGATTTGAATCGGTAATTTTAGGGAAGCGACCATTTGCTGAATGATGCGCAATTGTTGGAAATCTTTTTCTCCAAAATAAACCCGGTCGGGTTGGATTATTTCAAACAATTTTTTGACAATGGTGCCTACACCGTCAAAGTGTCCGGGACGGAATTTGCCTTCCATCTGGTTTTCGATACCGTTAAAATCAAAATGTTCGGACTGTTGTCCGTTGGGATAAAGCGATTTTTCATCCGGAATAAAAACGGCGTCCACAGCTGCTTTTTTCAGCAGTTCGATGTCTGCTTCTTCCGTTCTCGGATATTTTTTCAAATCGTCAGGATTATTGAACTGCGTGGGATTGACAAAGATGCTCACAATCGTCATATCATTCTCTTTTTCAGCCCGCTCCACCAAAGACATATGCCCATCATGGAGGGCACCCATCGTCGGTACGAAGCCGATAATTTTTCCTTTGGATTTGGCTTTTGCCACCCATTCTTCGGTTTCTTTTAATGCGTTGAGAACAATCATTAATTTATGTTAAAAATTATAAAACGGGACAAAAATAACGCAATGTATTCAAATCTCGCAGATTTTTCGTATCTTTGCATCCTAAATTAAGTAATTAATCATTAAGTTTTTATGGATGGAAATCGCATATTGTATGTGACGACGGAGATGGTTCCTTACTTTCCCGAAACCCCGATGTCGTTACAATCATTACAATTACCCAAGACGATGAATGAAAAGGGAGCAGATGTCAGGATTTTTATGCCCAGATTTGGGACTATCAACGAGCGGAGACACCAGTTGCACGAAGTTATCCGGTTGTCTGGAATGAATCTTATCGTGAATGACATGGATCAGCCGTTGATAATTAAAGTCGCATCAATTCCCGGAGAAAGAATACAGGTTTATTTCATTGACAATGAAGAATATTTCAAAAGAAAGTCAGTTTATGCCGACAAGGACGGCAACTTCTATGATGACAATGACGAACGTGCTATATTCTTTGCAAAAGGTGTACTCGAAACCGTTAAAAAATTAAACTGGAAACCTGATGTGGTACACATTTCCGGTTGGATGTCAGGCATGGTTCCGGCATATCTGAAGGAATATTACGCTGATGATTCATTCTTCAATGAAGCCAAAGTGATTGTTTCTATTTTTGACAATCCCTTTACCGGAGAATTAAACCCTGAAATTTCACAGAAACTTGCTTTTGACGGAATCAAAGGTGCTGGTGTTGAATATCTCAAATCCCCGGATTTTGAGGGCATGATTAAATCTACTTTGAAATATGCGGATGCCGCAGTCAAAGGAGAAGAATTCATTCCGGAGTCTATCAACCGTTTTTTACAAGACCAAAACATTCCGGTCATGGAATTCTGCCCGGAAAACCAAATCTGCGAAGCTTATCAGACCTTTTTTGCAGAAGAATTGATGAATGAAAGTATATAAAATCAATTGATGAAAAAAATCTTTAATCTGGCTGCTGCGATAATGATTTGCTCAGCCTGTTTCCTTGTTTTCTCATGTGAAGAAGATTTCACGGAAGTTGGAAACGGAATGCTTGACAGTGGAGCAACTGCCAATATTCAATATTTGAAAATACTTGCTTATAACACCAATAATGATTCTATCCGTTCCGATGGTAAGGTTTTGCAAACAGCCGTAGTTGGTGTCTATGACGAACCCGTTTTCGGTCGCACCAAAGCGAGATTCATCACACAAGCAAGATTGGCTTCCGGCTCAAGCGGTCCCGATTTCGGAGGAAACCCGGAAATGGATTCCGTAGTTCTGAGCATCCCTGTTTTTTTTAAAAACAATGATGATGATATCAAAATAGATACGACCTATCTGTATTTAGGCGAAGACGAATCTCCGTCTGATACGGCCACCGTCCTGATCAGAAGGACTTATAAACTGGATTCTATTTATGGAAATACCACCAACCCGATTACATTGCAGGTGCGGGAAGTTGCGAGATATTTGTATTCACAGGATTCGACTTATTATTCCAACAAAAATCTTGCACATTGTCAGAATTGTGAAAACATCAATGATATTCCGGTATTTCCGAATATTCTGGGTTCCCTTTCCGTCAAAGATACGGTAACGACCTACCAAAAGAAAAAATTGGATTCCGGCACAGAAGAAGTACCTCCGGTGGTGTTGCGGATAAATCTTGACAAGAACTATTTCAAACAGAAATTCATTGACAATCAAAATTCACCGGATTTGAGTGACAATGCTTCATTTATCCGAAATTTCTTCAGAGGAATTGAATTGAGTGTTCCTGAGAATCAAGGCTTTATAATGAACATCAATCCGAATTCTTCCAATTTCCTATTGACCATGTTTTACAGCTATGACAATCCGAATGAACAGGAAGATGACGATGAAGATTACAAACCACGCCTCAGCAGAACTTATCCCTTATTGTTCAACGGCTACTGGAGTTCTACACAGGGGTACAACGTTCAGGTCAATCAATATGAACACAGCAACCGAAGCGCGCAGTTTGTGAACGCATACACCAATCCGGATATGACCAACGGAGCTTCACGGCTTTATCTCGCTGGTCTGGATGGAACCAAAACCGTGATAGAATTCGACCAAACGGAATTGGAAGAATTGAAAGACAATGTACAAAACAATGGATTGGCTATCATTGGTGCGGAACTGATTCTGCATGTGGACGACAGCTATGGGCTGAAAAAACCACCTTTTGTTTTCGCTTGGAATAATTATGAGGTAGAAGGAAAAGTTAAAAATGAAAATTTCACAGATTTGTTCAATTTCTTTAATTTCTATCCGAACAATGTTCAGTTTAACCCCAAATACGATTATGAAAATAATCCGAATACCTATATTATCAGGATTACGGATTATTTCAAAAATCTCGTAGAAGGCAAAGAAGATTTTGAAAACACTAAAATCATCCTGAGTCTGGGGAATTTCATGTTGGCACCGGCAACTTATACCGATGTGGTCAGTGTGAAAAATCCATTCTTCAATGACCGTGCATACAATCCGCACAGGTTAGTATTACACGGCAATAATTCGGAGCAACCCGATAAAAGATTGCAATTAAAAATTTATTATACCAAAAAATAAAACTTATGTGCGGAATAGTAGGATATCTTGGATTTAGAGAAGCTTATCCCATCATTGTAAGCGGCTTGAAACGACTTGAATACAGAGGTTATGACAGTGCGGGAATTGTCGTGATGGACAACAATGAATTCGGATTAATAAAAACCAAAGGAAAAGTTTCAGATTTGGAAGAAAAGGCCAAAACATTGAACAATGGTTCAACCGTGGGCATCGGTCATACACGATGGGCGACGCATGGTGTACCCAATGATGTCAACTCTCACCCCCATTTGTCCAATGATAAAAACATTGTTTTGGTTCACAACGGAATCATTGAAAATTATGATTCTCTGAAAAAAGAACTGACCCAAAGGGGATTTGTATTTCACAGTGAAACCGACACGGAAGTACTCGTAAACTTGATTCAATATATCAAAGACAAAGAGAATTTCTCATTGCCAGAAGCGGTTAGATACGCTTTGAATGAAGTTGTCGGGGCTTATGCCATTGCGGTTATGGACAAAGAGAATCCCGATGAAATGGTAGTTGCCCGAATGGGAAGCCCATTGGTAGTAGGGATTGGAGAGAATGAATTTTTCATCGC
The DNA here is from genome assembly GCA_041656055.1 of Weeksellaceae bacterium. Taxonomy (GTDB): domain Bacteria; phylum Bacteroidota; class Bacteroidia; order Flavobacteriales; family Weeksellaceae; genus Moheibacter. The sequence continues at coordinate 14,690 of JBBAEI010000021.1, read as the reverse complement.
ATCAGATGCTTCCCCTTTCATTCAATTTACAAAAGATGCCTTCTATCTCGATGATGGAGAAATGGCGACCATTGCCCGCGGAGAAGATATTGATATTCGCAAAATTACGGATAATCTGAAAGTTACTCACGCAGTACATGAGCTGCAAATGAATCTCGAAGAAATTGAAAAAGGCGGTTACGACCACTTCATGTTGAAAGAAATTTACGAACAGCCAAAATCCATCAGAGATACACTGAGGGGGCGACTGTTAGTAGAAGAAGGCATCATCAAAATGGCCGGAATTTGGGATTATCAGGACAAATTCCTGAACGCCAAAAGAATCATCATCGTTGCCTGCGGAACTTCCTATCATGCCGGTTTGGTCGGCGAATACCTGATTGAAGACTTAGCACGCATTCCGGTAGAAGTCGAATACGCATCAGAATTCAGATACAGAAACCCGATTATCAACAAAAGAGATATCGTTATTGCGATTTCTCAATCAGGGGAAACCGCAGACACCTTGGCCGCATTGAAACTCGCCAAAGAAAAAGGCGCATTCATTTACGGAATCAACAACGTGGTGGGGTCTTCCATCGCAAGAATCACGGATGCAGGTTCCTTTACCCATGCCGGTCCTGAAATTGGAGTGGCATCAACCAAAGCCTTTACGGCGCAATTGACAATTCTGTCATTGATTGCCATCAAACTTGGTAAACACAACGGAAATTTGAGTAAAGAAAGATTCAATTCCCTGATTGCGGAACTAAATCATCTGCCGGAACTCGTGCAAACCACATTGGATACCACCGCAGAGAAAGTAATAGAAATCGCCGAAAAATATAAAAATGCCACCAACGCACTTTATTTAGGAAGAGGATATAATTTCCCGTCTGCTTTGGAAGGAGCTTTGAAACTGAAAGAGATTTCTTACATCCATGCGGAAGGATATCCGGCGGCAGAAATGAAACACGGTCCCATCGCACTGATTGATGAAAATATGCCGGTCGTTATCATCGCCACCCGAGACGGACATTACGAAAAAGTTGTCAGCAACGCCATGGAAATCAAAGCCCGAAAAGGACAAATCATCGCCGTGGTCAATGCCGGAGATGATGAACTGAAAAGAATCGCTGATCACACCATTGAGACGCCGTACAGTTCCGAAGAATTTAGCCCGATTCTTGCCGTCATTCCTTTGCAGTTGCTTTCTTATTATGTAGCTGTAAAATTAGGAAGAAACGTGGATCAGCCGAGGAATCTGGCCAAATCCGTAACCGTGGAATAAATATTTTCCCGAATAATTTGAAATTGAAAATTAATTCGAATCCTCTTCTTCCGAAGGGGATTCTTCATTTTGGACAATCGGTTCGGGCTTGATGACCACCCAAGTTTCCTCTGCATCCCAAAGCGCACGAACATTCACAGAAGCTGGATAGATATAAGCTTTTTCAGGCTGCTTTCTGCTGAAAAAATCACCCGGTTCCCAAAATCCATTTTCGTTTTCATCCACCAAAATCCGGAAATAATAATTTCCGGGAAGCAGATTGTCGTATTGAAACACAGAAGCCTTGGAATATTGGGTATCAAGAATTTCTTCCTTTTCATTCATCAGCTGAATCCAGAAAAGTTGTTCGGGTTGATTTTGCAAAATCAGCTTCAAATTTCCGAGTTCATTCCGGGTTTTAATTTTGAAATTATACCTCAGGGTATCATTGGTTTTGCCGAAAAAATCCGTCACTGCTTCCGGCAGAAATTCCATTTTATATGCTCCGCCCAAATCAATCGGAAAATCAACGGTAAATGCATTTTCGTTTTTCGGATCCAAAATCATTCTGACCGGCAATTGCACGCTGTCTTTCTCCACATAAACCAAAGCAGAATCCAAAGAAGCAATCGGATAATTGGCTGTGAATTTCACTTTTCTTGTCGGCGAAAATTCTAATTTATTTTTAGGGTCAAGCACCAAATTGTGTTTGACAGAATTGCTATAAACCACTGAAAGCGTATCCATTCTGTCAAGATTTTTAACCAAAAAACCAAACCTTTTAGATGATTCTGCTATGGAGTCAATACCGGGATTGAACCAAAAATTGAGGGAATCACTTTTGAATTCATAAGAAGTTTTCATTGTTGAAAATTCAAAATCCAAGGGTTCAATTTCAACGGATTCAGGCTGTCCTTGAAATTTGAAATGAAGGTGTCCGTATCCTTTTTGTTCGGCTTTCAAGGCTTTGTAATCCGGTGGTTGATTGAATAAAACCAAGTCTTGTGTCAGGTTTTCATGCAATTCAACCGGCTCCGAAGAAAATCCAAATTTCTCTTGCCCGAAGTCAAACTGAAGATTGGCGACTTTGTCCTCAAATGCTATCAGCTGATACTTTCCTTCATGCAGATAATTCAGTTTGAAACTTCCATCCTTTTCCAATTTGGCGATATAAAAAGGTTTTTGATTCAGGATCAAACTGTCCTTGTAATTTTCATCGATTTTATACAAAGCAGCCACTATGTTTTCCGGTTGCTTCCTCAGTTCCGGCACGGATGCTTTTCCTGTAAGCTTCAGGGAATCAATATATTCTCCTGTCGAAAAAACATATTGAAAATAAGGCAATTTATTGCCTTCATTGTTATCCTGAATTGCATTTCCGAAATTGATATTGTAAGTCGTATTTGGTTGCAAAGACTCATTGAGCTTGATGCTGATGGATTTGGCAGGCGACCCGACCGGCAAAAAATTGGGAGCAATTTCCATCGGTGGAGATATCAAAATATTTTGATTGTAATCTTTCAAAATCAGATATTCATCGAAGTTGATTTTTATTTCTTTCAAATCAACCGGCACAAACAGCGACATGGTGTCGGGAATCGCATTGAGATACTTTGGCGGTTCGGTATCTTTGGGACCGCCTGATGGAGTTCCCATCCTGGCACAAGACGTAATCAACAGAATCCCGATGATAAATAAACTGAAGCGCATAATCCAAATTCGGTCGCAAGTTAAACAAATTTTAAAAGGAAATTTTTATGGAAATCATTCTTAAACCAAAAAATCAAGGCAACCAATGCGGATGAATCTCATGTTTGAGATGGGAAGTTTCAATATTAAAATTGGTATTTTTGGCCATTCATATTTTTCTAAAAATGGCGTTGCAACTTTATAATCCTTTTGAAAATCTGCATTTTGAAGATGACACCTGTTTTTTGTCGGGTGAAGACTTAAGCCATTCAAATCAAAAGATTACCGTGTTTCCGGAATGGCTGCTCGATCGCTTTGATTACCGTCAACGAAAATTTGAAATGATGGATCAGGTCAATTCCACGACTTACGGTGAATTGAAAATCCCTTGTTCCCCAAGGGTTCAACAGGCTTTTGACGCGCTTGATGAAGAGGTGAAATCCGCATTTGACAAAGGGTATGATGGGATGATTGCACTCGATGAACAACGCTTGTTTTTGTGGATGGGAAGAATGGTTTATGGGGTGCTTTATAATGAAATATTGTTAGAAAAAAAGACCGCCGAAAAACAAGAAAAAGAATTCGGGCTTTCAGAAACCCTGACCAAAAGGTATGCAATTTTTCATCTGATGCTTCAATCCTTGATTTCGCCCGTCAATTTCAGTGAAGGGCTGAAACCTTGGAGCATTTCCATTGTCCGACTGAAATATTCTCAGGAGGTTTTCAACCATCGCGATGATGCCGTCAACCTGATTTTTTCGCTGGGAATCAACGGTTTCGGAATGATTGGCTGCCTTCAAGACAACGGCATACTGAAGAAAGAATATCAGGAGATTTTGAACAAAACCAAAGGAAAAACCCTTCATCCTATTCAATTTGAGGAAATCTGTGCAAAATTTTTATATTCCAATTATTTATTGAATTATACCCGAAATTACAGCATCTCCGGCGACGGAAAAAGCATCGCAATTGAAGCCTTGCCCATCGTACCCGAAAACGGAAAACCGATATTCAAACCCTGGAAAAACAAAATGTTCAGTCAGGTTTTACAGGATTACTGGTCGCCCTGGGGCTTTACCGATAAAGAAGTAGTAGATGTGCAGGGCATTCCGGTTACTTTTTTGGAAAATGCTTATACCTATGAATTAATAGACCCGGATTCCATCCGGCTGCCGTTTTAAAATTTGAATATATCAAGATTAAAAAAAACCGTCCTGCTGCTTCATTCAGAACGGTTTCTTTTTCTAATAATCTCTTTATTTATTTCTTAATCAATTTTTTAACTATCGTTTGTTTTGCTCCTTTTATTTGCAGCAAATAGGTACCTGAGGGATAATTTTCAAGCGAAATCTGATTTTCTTTTTGACTATTATTCAACTTGAATTCTCTCAGCAGTTTTCCGCTTGTATCAAGAATTTTCACCGATTCAATGTGCTGTTGGTCGGGATTGTGGATAACTGTTTTGCCATCGGTTGGATTGGGATAAACCGAAATTAAATTTTCAAAATCCATATCTGCAACGCTCATGGTTTCATCAACTTTTAGCGTGAAACTACAGTTCACGGTATTGCCGGAAGCGTCAGCCGCAGTGAATGATATCGTATGTGTCCCCAATGGAAGTGCTGTTCCGGCTTCCGGTGACTGTGTCAATTCACCAAGCAGGCAATTGTCCGAAGCTGACACTACGCCATCTGTCCAATAATCCGGCAAAATATAGCTTTCACCGATTCCCACTAAAACCGTTGTATTTTCAGGGCAAATGATTTCCGGTGAAATATTGTCAGTAAGCACGACATCAAAGGAGCAAATGGTAGTATTACCTGCACCGTCCACAATTTCAAAAACATTGGTCGTCGTACCTGAAGGGAATTCACTGCCCGAAGGCAACCCTTCAATTTGTGTGGTTACGGGACCTTCGTCCAAGATTCCTTCCACTACTACATTGTCTAACCAAACGCCATTACCAAATCCTCCGTAATCTGTCCCCATTCTCCATCTAAATCGGATGTTTTCGCCACTCAAGTCTGGATTCAGCAAGACTTCAACAGTTACAAAACCGTTGGTATTCCCAAACCAGGCGTTTCTTCCACCCAATGGATTGCTCCAGCCGGTGCTGATAGGGCCGTTGTAAGGAAGGCTCATGGAAACTGCACCACCGTTCATGATGTCATTCCAATTGTCGATTTCATATTCAGTGGTGTATTCAAGTACCACGCCGTCGTAAGTCATCTCCGTGCTGAGATAGATATCAAATTTCAGTTTTGGATTATTACTGCCGATGGTATATTCCGGTGAGATAATATCCGAAAGACTCGGTGAAGTAGGTTCTCCTGCATAAGCGGAATTTGGTGCAGATGAATTCACATTGCTAACGGTAATCCAGTTGTTGGCAGCTCCCGATTGCGTAATGGTAGTCCAACCTGCCGGCAAATTCGGAAGCGCGACATTGTCAAAGTTTTGTATTCCTGCCGGTATGCATCCTGAAGTTCCGGTTGGCGTATCAAAACTGATGACTGCGGTACATTCCCCTTCAGGAAGTGTCATGGCAACATCAGCCGGACAACCGCTCACCACCAATCCGGGCGTAACTTCAATCTGGTCACTTGAAGAAGAACCCGGTGCGCAGGCTGTTTCTTCCACTGTATATGTAATGGTGTGTATGCCAATTCCAGCGGCAACCGAATCAAAATCATAAGTCATCCCGTTTCCGTTGTCCGTCACCCCTGGGCCGCTGTAAACACCGCCAAAGGGCATTCCTCCCGACAAGCCGGTCATCACGCCAATTTCTGTACAAACCTCTCCGAAACCTGTGAATTCAGCCAAACCACTGGGCGAATCAAAGGCTTCCTGTCCGTCGTATTGATTGTTAGATGATCCCTGTGTCGCACTGTAGCCCAAACCTCTTCTGGCAAAAACATCCCATATCAAACAAGTATTTTCGCCATTGAATAAAAGTTGGTCAGCCATCAAGATGGCATCTCTGCCATCGACAAATCCGGGACTGCAAGGTTGTAAACGCAATCCTTCCACCACAAGGGCGAGTGCAATATTATTTCCACCTGTTCCATTGTAAATATCTGGGTCAAAGCCATATTCATCAATCAATTTCCAAGTCAGATCCCAAAGCATGGCAGCCCACACACTGCCGACACCATGCGGCGGGTATTCAGTTTTGATGCTGTCATAAGTATGCGGGTTGATACTCATGTCGGTGGAATACGGATATGTTCTGATTCCGCCACCATTCGGCCCATATCCAAAAAGATAGTTCGCAATTCCTCTCGGCATTTCTCCCGTATCACCTTCTTTTATAGTAAGCATCAATCCAAACCAGTCACTCCAGCCTTCGCCCATCTGCTCACTATTCCAAAGACAATCCGAATTAGAGGGTCCGCCGGTCATCCGAATGGAAATTCCGTGTCCGTATTCGTGGGCAATAACAACATTATCATAATCCCCATCTTTATTTCCGCAAATATACATTTGCATAATCGGATTTTGTCCATCCGGCGGGGTAGCGAAATTCGCATTACAAGTTCCGCTGTTATCCTGTGCTTCGGCCAAGACATAATCATTGCCTAAACCGCCATTTCCGTAATTATTCTGTTGGAAATTCCCGCTTACTTCATCAAATCCGTATTCATAAAAAACATCGTGAATGATGTTGTTCATGTAAAACAAATTGGTAACAGCAGCGGCTTCATATTGATTTTGATTCGTATAATTCTGGTCAAATGGAAAATCAAAAATCAAATCATCTCCACCATCCGGTTGAAATCCATAATTGTTGCCGTCCTCATAAGCATTAACGTTATTTCCTCTCGTTACGGTATATTCCGCACCATTTACACCATTGGTGTCATGCCACCCAAAAGGGGAAGCGTTCAGGTTGACAATATCGTCCGCATAAACCAGCTCTCTGTCACCGTAGTAGGGACTTTCAACCGGAATAGGAAATACATTGTAAGCCCCCGGAAGCACAAGCGTTCCCGTATTGGAACTTGCTGATTTCAGTTGAAATTCATTTTGATGGGAATGTCCGTTTGTCTGCTGAGTTTCAGTTGGCGTAAATTCAAATTCATTGGCATGCATCCAATTTACTTTGTGAAGGATTTCTCCGGTATGGGCATCTGCATATACATTATAATATTCTGTCTGATTCAATGCTCTGATAGAAAGCACCCAAACCAATGCCAGATTTCCGTCTTCTTTCAAATAATATTTCAATTCAGCGGGAATATTTTCCAATGAAATTCCCCCGGTAGTCATTAATGTTTTTTGATTAACTGTAAACATTTGTTCGACAAGCTGCAAATTCACCGGTGTACCGTAGCCCATTTGTTCGGCAACGGCTTCCACAACTTGTATCGCAGTCAGTTGTGGCTGAACAGTAGTACCGTGTCCACGCTTCGTCAAACTGTTTAAAAACCGATTGTGAACCGAAAGAGTTTTGCCTGCGGCATCTATATGTATGGCTGATTCTGTGCCACTGATTTCCAATCCGTTGAAGGATTGTCTTAGAAAAATATGCTGCGCACCTGTTTTTCGACCGGTATAATAATCAGTGATTTCATACAGAAGATCATCTCCTGTTAATAGCTGTTTTTCAGCTGTTTGCTGCAAAATACGTTTTACAAGTCCGTCATCCGGACGGTAGGCTGTCTGCCCGAAAAGCACAGGGCAAATAAACAGCAATACCAAAAAATTAAGTGTGAATAATTGTTTAGACATGTGTGTTGTTTTAAAAAGTTGGCTAAAAGTAATGATTTTCAATATATGAAATCAAATTAATCCATAAACATGGTTAAAGGACTGAATTTTTTTATAAAATTAAGCGTTGCTTAAGACTTTCCGGTATGCCGTCATCAGATCATTCGCAATATTCTCCTCATTGAAGCGCTGTACAAATTCAAAGGATTGTTCAGTCTGTTCTATTCTTTTCGCAGGATTTTCCCAGAGATTCAATATTTTGGAACGAATATCAGCAACATCCATCGGATTGACGTAAGTACTGTACGGACCTCCTGCTTCCGGCAGTGAACTCAAGTTGCTGGTTATAACCGGAGTTTTGCTGAAAAGTGCTTCTATCACAGGGATTCCAAAGCCTTCATACAAACTCGGATAAATAAATATTTTGGCAAGTCTATAGATTTTTGCCAATTCAGACATATCGACATCTTTCAGGAAATAAACGCGATTTTCCATTCCTTTTTCCCGGATGTAATCATAAACTTTGTGTGCATATTTCTTCTCTCCACCCACCACGACTAACGGAATAAACTCATTTTCAATCGCCTGCACAACAGAAAGCAGATTCTTCCTTTCCTGAATCGTCCCCACACTCAATAAAAACTCATCGGGTAGATTAAATTTTTTTTGGGTATTTTCTAAATCTTCCGGTAGGAACTCCTCTTTAAAGCTATGATGACAGGTCTGATAAATTACTTTGATTTTTGATTCTGGAATTCCAAAATACTGGATAACATCCTTTTTGGTCTGTTCGCTGATTGCGATGACCAAATCAGCTTTTTCGGCCGCTTTTTTATATTTCCAAGTATAGGTTTTTACGTCCAAAGAAAAATAAAACTCGGGATATTTCAAAAAAATCAGGTCATGTATGGTTACGATTTTCTTAATGGATTTTGGTCCCCAGATCAAAGGCAGTTCCCCGGAAAGTCCGTGAAAAATAGCGCAATTTTCACGCTGGGCATCCAACCCCATTCCCATTTGGCGTGACAGGGGAATCAGACTTAGTTTCTTGGATTTGACATTGGCTCTGTCCAAAAGTTCCTTGCCGCGATCTGTCGGCTGATGTGCAAAAATCAAGTATTCATTCTCCGGAAAGTAATCCGATAAAATCCTCACCAAATCCCTGGAATAATTGCCCAATCCTGAGGCATTGTGAAAGAAACGGCTGCCGTCGTATCCGATTTTCATCGATTCTTTGGGGTTAGAAAATTAATTAAAGTCTCAAATTTATAATTTATTTCCACAAAAAGGCTTAAAAATTCATCAAATCTTTTTCAAACATTTTCTCGTTTTAGGTTTTGTAAATCCCGTCAGCCGGGATTTAAGTTACTGGCATCAATGCGATAAAAACAGCACATCAAATTTGCGTTTTTTTATTTTTCATGAATGATGTAATCTTCCTTAAAATCAAAAAACATTAGTTCCCAAATGATTCTGAACCAAACAATTATACATGGAACTGCCTTCAATGCATAAGCAATGATATAATTCACTTTGAAACTTCTTGGGAACAAATCAGAAGTGCTGAAACAAGTGAAAACAATTACAAAAACCAGTAAAAAATTCACAAAAAGTGTTTTTTCTTTTTGGATAACATACCAAATCATCACGCCGGCAACAGCGATTATATACGTCGGAGATTCAGAACCGGAACTGAACAAAACGGTGAACAGCAAGGTAGAAGCGAGAATCAACAGCTGAAAAGCACGGTTTTGATACCACTTGATTCGGAGATAAGGCAACCCAAATATCGGCAAACCAAATGCAAGAAAAGTCAGGTTGGAAATTTCATGATGTCCGGTTATCCGACGCACAAAACCCATCAGGGAAATATCCTGGCGACCCTCATCGCCAAATTGATTTTTATTGTTTTTGAATTGCAATGCTTCAATCCAATCCGAATAAGATTGCAACACAAACTGAGGAGATGTGAAAATCATCGGCAGTAAAAAGCATACCACGGCACCGACGAGTAGCGAAAGGATGAACTTCTTTTTGTTTTTCACAAAAAAGAAAGCACTCAACCCAACAATCCCATAGATTTTCACAAAGAATCCAATCAGGATAGCGGCTGCGGATTTGATTTCTTTTTGCCGATAAATATAACATGCAGAAAGTATTATCAACCCGGTCAAAGCGATGTTGAACTGTGAATAAGCCAACGCCGTAATCAGTTCCTGCAAACAAAGCCATGCGAAAATCGCACGTTGTTGAGCAGAAAACGGAAGTTTCTCAATGGCATAAATCAGTACAAATACATTTGCAATATTCCACAATACGATGCCCATCCAATCGGGCATTACAGCAAATGGCGCAATCAGCACACTGAAGAAAATACCATAATGATTGTTGTCAAAATACAGTTCAGGATATTTTGCATAAAGGTTATTTTCGGCGATTGTATTGAAATATACGTTCTTGAAAATCAAATAATTATTGATGTGACCGCCGGATAAATATTTGAATACCGAAGAAGCCGCTGCCGCAAAAATATAAATGAGATAGATATACCGCGGTTTGGAAATGAAACTGATGAATTTCTCCTTCATGGATTGCCGTTGATTAAGATGACCAAAAATAAGCAATTATTCCAATGAAAAAACCTTAAAAACAATGTTGATTTCTAATCATTTAACTTCAAAACAGCCAAAAACGCCGATTGCGGAACTTCTACTTTTCCGATTTGACGCATTTTCTTTTTCCCTGCTTTTTGTTTTTCCAATAATTTTCTTTTTCTGGAAATGTCCCCACCATAGCATTTTGCGGTTACATCCTTTCTCAATGCTTTGATGGTTTCTCTTGCGATGATTTTCGCACCAATTGCAGCTTGAATGGGAATATCGAATTGCTGTCTTGGAATTAATTCTTTGAGTTTTTCACAGATTTTTTTTCCGATACTGTATGCGTTGTCCCTGTGAATCAACGCAGAAAGCGCATCCACCGGATTGGCATTGATCAGAATATCCACTTTCACCAAATCCGAAGAGCGCATGTCCAAGGGTTGATAATCAAAGGAAGCATAGCCTTTGGAAATGGATTTCAAACGGTCATAAAAGTCAAATACCACTTCCGCCAAAGGCATTTCAAAAATCAATTCCACCCTGTGTTGTGTCAGATAAGTCTGGTTGATAAGAATTCCTCGTTTCTCAATACAGAGGTTCATGATTTGACCGATATAATCGGATTTAGTAATGATAGAAGCCTTGATATAAGGTTCTTCTACTCTATTTAATGAAGATGGATCGGGTAATTCTGATGGGTTGTTAACTAAAATTGCTTTATCAGGATTTTTTTCGGTAAATGCATAATAGGAAACGTTGGGCACTGTGGTAATCACATTCATATTGAATTCCCTGTCCAAACGCTCTTGCACGATTTCTAAATGCAACATTCCGAGGAAGCCACAACGGAATCCAAATCCCAAAGCAGCAGAGGATTCATGCTCAAATGTCAGGGAAGCATCGTTGAGTCTCAATTTCTCAATTGAAAATCTCAAATCCTCAAAATCCTCGGTATCCACCGGATAAATTCCGGCAAAAACCATGGGTTTTACTTCTTCAAAGCCGGCTATCGGACTTTCGGCTGGATTTTCTACGGAAGTGATGGTATCCCCTACTTTTACTTCGCTGGCATCTTTGATTCCCGACACGATATAGCCCACATCTCCGGTTTTGATGACCGGTTTTTCAAGATGCTGTAGTTTGAGGGTGCCGACCTCATCCGCACCGTATCTCTTTCCGGTAGCCATGAACTGGACTTTTTCTCCTTTTCGGATTTCACCGTTTACGACTTTGAAATAAGCTTCAATCCCGCGAAACGGATTGTAAACCGAATCGAAGATCAGGGCTTGTAAAGGTGCTTTGGGGTCGCCATTCGGGGCAGGGATTTTATCGATAATCGCAAACAGCAATTCTTCGACACCTTCTCCGGTTTTCCCGCTGACACGCAGCACATCTTCCGGGCTGCATCCGAGTAAATCTACGATGTCGTCGGTTACTTCCTCAGGATTGGCACTGGGCAAATCAATTTTATTGAGAACCGGAATGATTTCCAAATCATTTTCCAAGGCGAGGTATAGATTGGAAATCGTCTGTGCCTGAATGCTTTGCGCAGCATCTACAATCAGCAATGCGCCCTCACAAGCTGCAATGGAACGGGATACTTCATACGAAAAATCCACGTGTCCGGGGGTATCAATCAGATTCAGAATGTAATTCTGACCGTCTTTTTCATACTCCATTTGTATGGCGTGGGATTTAATGGTAATCCCGCGTTCGCGTTCCAAATCCATGCTGTCCAGCGTTTGTTCCTGAAGCTCACGGTCGGAAATGGTTTTGGTTAGCTGTAGCAGGCGATCGGCCAAGGTGCTTTTACCGTGGTCGATATGGGCGATGATACAGAAATTTCGTATGTTTTTCATTGACGGATTTAAGAAAGCAAAAATAAAATAAATTAATGGATTTGAAAACTGTCGCTGTCATTCAGGAAACCGAATTTTTTGCTGTGATTTTTCAATCTTTGAAGTATAAAACAAAGCATTTATTTCGTTTGTTATAAAGAAACATCATTTCATTTTTGGATTAGCAGTCCCGAAGGGATTGAATATTTATAATAAATGAATGGTCGTTGTGGGTGCGACCCCGTCGGGGTCGATTTTTTTTCAATTCATGTCTTTTTCTATAAACATTTGACCTCTTCGAGGTCACAAATAATCCTTCCTTTTGTTGTAAAAACTGTGGAACAAAACCTCACAAACCTTTCAAATTTAAGCAATCATTTTGTGAATTTATGAGATATTTCTTTGTTTCTTTTTTCATGATTCCGGAAAAGTTAGATTGTGAAAATTGGGGTTGTGCAAGGGTTACCTTTGTTGTAGCGGCAGTTTTTTATTTTGAGCTTGGTATTTTTCCATTTATCCATTCTTGTTTTTGTATTTCAGCTCCGCTTATAAATAGAAAGTTTGAACTCTTAAGATCAACAAGTCCAAAGGAAAGAACCATATATTTTCCCTCTAAATATTTCTTCTCAGTTTCGTTAGGGTCGGAAGGTCTTAAATAACCGACAACTCTTATTTTGTCGCCGATTGTGTTTTTTTCATTCTTAAACATCAATACTGTCCATAAATAATCATTTTCTCCAATTTTAAGCTTGTAAAATGGTGTGTCATTTCTACTGTTTTCAATTTGTTCGATTGTTCCGTCAAAAGCAACTATTTGTCCGTTAAATTTTTTAAGTTTTTTAAAATTCCTCTCATTTATGTTTGTCGGAAATGATTTTTCGTTTGCTTTCGTTGTCGGCTCTGTGCTTTGTCCAAACAGATTTGCAAAAGATATCGTGAAAATTAAAATCGAAAGCATTTTCTTCATTTTATTGTTAATTGTCGGTTTTGTAAAATTACCACTAACTCTCAAATTTAAGCAATCATTTTGTGAATTTATGAGATATTTCTTTGTTTCTTTTTTCATGATTCCGGAAAATTAGTTTGTGAAAATGGGGGTTGTGCAAGGGTTACAAGGTTTTCATCTTTAGCACTTCGGGCAAGACGAAAGCTTGGTTATTAGCGGAAGTATTTTATGTTGTTCTATTCATTTCATTATTTCCTTGAATTCCATCTATAGCTGCGAATACTTCGTCTTGATTTTGTTCATTAGTCCAACCCAAAGAAGATAGTTCAGCTCTAACTTGAATTTCGTCTTTACCTTTTACAAAATGATAAAAAGCAAAGTCAATTACTTCAGTTGGTATTCTTTTAATTACATAAGAAATCAAAAAACGAGTTAAGTTTAAATATCCAAAAACAAAGCTTAAACCTAATTGTAGAAGCCAACTAATTATTAAACCAATTGCACCAACATTTAGACTTTTTATAGTTAATCCTTGTTGAAGTCTAAGTTTTAAAAATTCAAAAAATCCAATTCTTTCTAAATTGTTGTCAGATAAAATTAGATTGTATTGAAATAGTTGATTTCCAATAAAAAACATAAAAATTGAACCAATTAATATATTTCTCAATTTATTGAAATCTGTAAAATTTCCCAATTTGATACCTATTTTTAAAGAAAATGCTAAAGCCAAACCAATAAGAAATTCAAAAAGGAATATTATATATTTCCCTGTCATTGAAATTTTTGCAATTAGAAAAGCTACGATTATAGCTGTAATAAATGCAAATATAATTGGGAAAATGATATTCGATTTACGAATGGGATTAGGTTTGGGTAATTCTGTAGGAATTTGATAATCATCCCAATTATCTTTAGCTTCTTGTTGCTTTTCGAGTTCTTTTAATGCCTCTCGATTGTGTTTTTTTTCAATATCTTGAAATACGTGAATGAAAAGATGAACTCTTTTAGAATTTCGCCCATTATCCCAAAATTCATTTCCTAGTGATTCACTTTTCACTGTTACTTTACCATAATTAAAAGTGACAATAATAGATTCTGTATATTGACTCATTCCTAAGCTTTTAGTTTTTCGTTTAGCTTCTATGGAATGTTCGTCTACATAAATAATGTCCCAATCTAATTTTTCGAATGTTTGCTTTGTTATTGCAAAAAATGCATTTTCTGAAAGTTGAGTGTGAAATTCAGATTTATATTTTGGTGTAAAAGCAAATTTGTGAGTTTTTTTTTATTTGCTTTTCAATATTTTTTAGATCTGGTGTCATTGTTGAGTTCTGATTAGGCACTATTTTCGCTAACGGTCAACGGCTTTGCGAAGGAGCGGAATAGAAAGACGAAACTTTCAACTTTGCACAGACGTAGCAAAACCATTTTTTTATTTGCTAAATTACACTTTTCGAGCAAATAAAAAATGGTTTTTGCGGATAGAAAGCACAAAAGTTGAATTTTGCACTTAACCCGCTCTTTTGCAAAACCGATGTTCAAGCGACACCTTCGGTGAGTGTTCTAACGTACCAAAAGTAGTAAATTGCTGATAAACATTCAACTTTACCTTTCAATTAAAAATTCAAGATATGAAAGGAAATTCGATTTCAGTAAAA
>JBBAEI010000020.1:0-56668 GCA_041656055.1 Weeksellaceae bacterium | reverse complement strand
CAGCCGTACAGATATCTCTGTTCTGAATTTCAGGGGGGCTTTTTTGGAGATAAAAATTATATACTGATAATCAATTTATTACATCCAATTTCGATCAGATATTCGTTTTATCCGTTTAGTAGTGATTAAAAATATTTTTTTCATCATTTAAAAATCAATTGTTATGAATCATGAACGAGGTTTTAATTTCAAGAAGAACTTTTCAAAATAATCATTAGATCATTTGCTGCACAATAGCGAACAAGCCAAAGTTATACAAAAAAACAAAAATGCGTAAACCGCCCGGTCGAATTCCCAGTTGAATTTTCTGAATACATGTGTGAAAAAATTGAGGAGAAATTGGAGGGTAGCATCTCCAAGAGCTATTTACTTATGGTGCTTATTGTGTATAAGCATCAAAGGGCGAGTCAAATTTTGCAGTTGAAGCGTTAAGGTTCATTCTGATTAGATTTCCATTGATCATATTCCTTTACGACTTCAAGAATATCCATGTATTTATATTCCCTGTTTTTGATTTTTTGATGCAATTCAGGATAATCTTCAAAATAAGCTCCTCCGACTTTTCTGAAAACAATGTTTTTATTGATTTGTCCGCCAAAAATCCATGAAACAAAGGAAGCGGCTTCTTCTCCCGGGCGATGACAAAAATAATATTCATCGGTGACAAGGTTTCTATATACACCCCTTGCATCCGATTTGTATGCATGATAGAGCGAAATATTTTCTCCTTTGTAAATTAAGGCCAACATGGCTTTTTTAGGTGCAACTTTTTTATTTTTGGGGTTTCTGTAAATCGGGACTCTTCCGTAAGTCACAACTCCTTCAGGGAGGTAGAATGTAATTGACGATACATCTTTTTCCCGAATTCTTTCTACCTTGCCTTTTCTGCCGATAGGATAAAGTTTGTAAGTTTTCATCTCGGTAGTGATGAGATCCATTTCCCCTTCTTTGGATGTCCCATCGTACATTTCTACCACCACTTTTTGGGCAAACAAGAAGCTTGGAATCAACAATAAAAATATCTGTTTCATGTTTTATTAATTGATGGTTCTCAACAAGATTGTGTAAATCGGAAAATGGTCGCTGTAACCGTCAGAATGGAAAGTATCACCGCCGTACATACGGTGAGGATAGCCTTTGTAAGGGCCTGATTTTGTGCGTAAATAAGGCGGGTTGAAAATGCCGGTTTTATAAACTTTATAGCTTTCAAATTTTTTGTCATTCTCCACCAATGTGCTTGACATAAGAAATTGGTCAAATAGATTCCAAACATCTCTGTAGGCGAGCGTCCCTTGCCCTTCTTTGAACATTCTCTCCATGGGATTGTAGATATCCCCGGGTTTGATATCTTCTTTTTGGCCGATAGTAGCCATTTCAATTTTGATGCTTGGGCTGACCGGATCATCATTGAAATCACCCATGGCAATAATTTTCTCATTTGGATTGAGTGCAGTCACCTCATCAAAAATCGATTTCATGACTTTGGCGGCTCTGATTCGGTTGGGACGGCTTCTCTCTTCTCCGCCGGAACGTGAAGGCCAGTGATTTACCAAAAAAGTAAAAGGTTCTCCGTCCAACAAACCGGAAACCCTAAGGATGTCGCGGGTATAAGATTTTTGTCCGTCGATGCTTCTGATTTCAACCGGATAAGGTTTGGCAATCGTTACTTGAAACCGGTCTTTCTGATAAATCAGTGCAACATCAATTCCTCGTGCGTCGAATGAGTTGAAATGAATTACCCCGTAATTAAATGGTTTTAGTGCCGGCTGGTCTGCCAAATCCTGTACGGTCTGAAAAGTTTCAACTTCGCTCAGACCGACGATGACCGGTGCCGTCTGCGTTTCCTCTTTGCCCAATTGTGAAATCACTTCTGACAAACGCTTCAATTTCAACCGATAACGCTCCTCTGTCCAAAACTTTTTTCCGTTGGGAGAAAATTCATCTTCCTGCAAAATCAATGGGCGGATGATTTTCTTTCCTTCAATGGCTTCGTAGGTATAAGGCCCTTTGAACATGACGGTATCATATTTCGGAATATCATTCACATCGATGGAAATGTGATAGAGCGGATCCGAATAACTTCGTGTGCCGTCTATATAATCTGCGGTAATCTTCGTGTCAAACAGATTTTCCACATTGTAAAAAGCCACCGTTGAAGCCTGAAATTTTTGTTGTGCGAATAAGTTTGTTGAAAAGAGCATCAATAATGATGCGGTAAATGCGAATGAATTTTTATCTTTAAACATTGCTAAGTTTTATTAAATTTGCAGCCGATTGAGTAATTAAAAATTGAGGTTGCTAAAGTAAAGATAAAAATTCTTTAAATGAATAAATTATTGCTAACGATGGCTTTTTTGATTCTTACAGGAATCAGTCTGATGAGCCAAACGAAGATTTCGGGAATCGTAAAAGATGATTCTACACTCAAAGAAATCTACAATCTGAATGTAATCATGGTTGAAACCGGGCAGACTGTACAGACTGACCGAATCGGCTATTTTCAGTTTGTGGATGTACCCGCCGGTGTTTACACATTGAGATTTGCCGGGGTTGGATATCAAAGCATCACACAGATTGTAGAAGTGAAAGGCGAACCATCCATCGAGCTGGGAGATATTCTGATTAATTTCAACCCCTCTTCCATCAATGTCGGCGTAATCACACTGACCGAAGATGAGCTTTCGGATGATGAATCGACTTCGCAGTCGGCTGCCGGTTTGCTTCAGTCTTCAAGAGATGTGTTCAACCGGACTGCCGCTTTTGAATTAGGTGCTTATTGGTTCAAAGTCAGAGGTTATGACAACAAATACAGTGATGTATTTTTCAACGGAATCCGAATGAACAAAATCAACAACAACCGTCCGAACTACGGAAACTGGGGAGGATTGAATGATGTGACCCGTTATCCGTACGAACAGACCACCGGCATCGAACCTTCGGAAATGGTATTTGGCAACGTGGGCGGTATGGCGTACTACGACACCCGACCTTCACTGATGAGAAAAGGAACAAGCCTTGCTTACTCATTTACCAACCGCTCATACAATCAGCGGGTTTTGGCAACTTATAATACCGGGCTGATGAATAACGGCTGGGCATTCATGGGTTCCTTCGCCAGAAGATGGGCACAGGAAGGAGTGATTGACGGAACTTTCTATGATTCATGGGCTTATTACTTAGGCA
The DNA here is from genome assembly GCA_041656055.1 of Weeksellaceae bacterium. Classification (GTDB taxonomy): domain Bacteria; phylum Bacteroidota; class Bacteroidia; order Flavobacteriales; family Weeksellaceae; genus Moheibacter. Next base: position 53,485 of record JBBAEI010000020.1, on the reverse strand, counting down.
TTGAAAAGAAAATCAATGACAATCACACTTTGACCCTGACCGCATTCGGCGCACCAACACGTCGTTCGACCAACAGTCCCAACACCCAAGAGATATTTGACCTGATGGGCAAAAATTACAATGCTTATTGGGGATGGCAGGATGGCGAGAAAAGAAGCGAAAGAATCCGTCAGTTCCACCAGCCGATGGCATTGCTGACCCATTATTGGAACATCAACCCAAAAACCCGGCTGACCACGACTGCCGCTTTCCAGTTCGGAAAAGACAGCAGAAGCCGTTTGGACTGGTACAGAGCCAATAATCCTTCGCCAGCTTATTATAGAAATTCTCCAAGTTATTATGAATCCCTGTCGGACACCACGCCGGAGTTGATGAGTCAGGTGATTAACAGTTGGCTGAATGACCCGACTTATTCACAAATCGACTGGAACAATTTGTATAACGCAAATTACAACAGAGGAAAGGGCGGTGCCGCTTATGTACTCGCAGCCGATGTTGCCGAAGACCGAACCATCAGCGCTTCAACCCTATTGAAAACGGAATTTGCTGACAATATCAAATTTTCAGGTGGATTGAATTATCAGAATACCCGATCCAATCTATACCGTGAAGTCTTAGATTTATTGGGCGGCGACCATTATGTGAATCATAATTATTTTCAGAATGTGCATTACAATGTGGATGAAGAAGCAGGCAGAAAAATCTATGAAGGCGATAAATACCAATATGATTATGACATCAACCATCAGGTAGCGGATTTATTCGCACAGGTTGAAATGAGTTTTGGAAAATTCGATGTAACCGTAGGTGCCAAAGCCGCTTACACCTCAGTTTACCGCGACGGACATTACCGCCATGAACAATATCTTGAAAATTCAAAAGGCAAGAGCAAAACGTATAATTTCTTTGATTTAGGCGGAAAAGCCCAGTTGCTTTACAAAATGGACGGAAGAAATTTCTTCCAGCTAAACGGGATGTATATGACATACGCACCGACCACGGATGAGATTTTCCCCAACGCCCGATCCAACGATTATACCATCAATGAAAACAATTTTGTGCAGGGTGGCAATGATTTGAAAAGCTCCAAAGTAGTTTCTACGGATTTGAGTTATATCCTGAGAGCACCGAGAGTCAAAGGACGTGCAACCGCATTTTACACCATGTTCATGAATGATTATGAGAAAAACTTCGGATATATTGACGAAGGGCAAGGCAGTGGGAACCTTTTTGGTGCGGAATACATTTACAATATTGACAAGCAATTCATCGGCGGTGAAATTGCTGTAGAAGCCCAGTTGACCACTACAATTACACTGAGTGCCGTCGCATCCATCGGGCAATATACTTACGCAAATGATCCGACTTACCAAAGATTTTCAGACAGTTACGTGATGAATCCTTTGGATTTGACTTCCGAAACTGCCGGAGCAACTGCACCGATGACGACTTACCTGAAAAATTACAGAGTAGCCACCGGAGCGCAGCAAGGATTTTCTCTGGGACTTCAGTACCGGGATCCACGTTTCTGGTGGGTGGGTGCAACTGCCAATTATTTAGCAGCCAATTATTTAGATCCAGCACCTTACCGAAGAACTTCCGCCATTTGGGGAAGCTCGGCAGATCAGTTTACGGATGAATTCCTTGATGCTTTCTTCAGACAGGAAAAATTCTCCAATGAATTCATGCTGAATCTGAATGTGGGTAAAAACTTCAGATTGGGTAAATATTTTTTTGGCATCAGTGCCAGTGTAAACAATGTGCTGAACAACAAAAATTATGTAACCGGCGGATTTGAACAATCCCGAATCGGAAGCCTTGATGTACTGACACCGGACAACAGACCCGGATATGAAAAGGTTTTTGCTCCAAAATATTGGTATGACAGAGGAATCTCTTATTTTATAAATGCATTTTTTAGATTTTAATTTTACGAACGATAATTATAAAGAATTATGAATACACTCAAAAAAATTCGAATGGCTTTCATCGCGGTTGCAGGATTATTGGTAATCAATTCCTGTGTGAAAGATGACGACTGGCGACTGCCCCCGATTGAATGCAATGATACGTGGGTTGCGGATCTATCGATTGAAGAATTATTCGATATGGTGAATAATGCCGGTACAATCCTTTCATTTGATGAAGAGAGAATCGTGGAAGGCTATGTAGTCTCCAGCGACAGTACAGGGAATTTCTTCAAAACCGTATCGATACAGAATGATTTGGTCAATCCGACCAAAGCCCTACAGGTAGAAATGGACAGAACCAATCTCTTTAATGATTTTCCATTTGGATCAAAAATGGTAATTAATCTGAAAGGACTAAATGTAGGTTATGACCGTGGGATGCTTAAAATAGGCCAGAATTACGAACAAAATGGCGAAATCCGTGTGGGACGAATGGCAGAAGTGATGATTGACGGCCACGTAGCTAGAGCTTGCGGCGACCGTGTAAATGCTACGCCTGTGAATTTCAACAGTGTACAAGAATTATTGGACAACGGTGTTTTCAACACCTTGGCAACCATTCACAATATACAATTTGATGATTCAGAATTAGGAACCACATACGCGGATGCGGTTGGTTTGCAGACCATCAACAAAAAGTTGATTGATTCAGAAGGCAAAACCATTGTACTAAGAAACAGCGGATATGCAAGTTTTGCGGGCGATCCGATTCCGGAAGGCAGCGGAAGCATCACTGTGGTGGTGAGCGGCTATGACGGTAACAACAACGGAACAGTTTCCCCAAGTGAATATCAATTGTTTATCAGTTCTACTGACGACGTGAATTTTGATCAGCCGAGATTCGGAGACGGCCCCGGACCGGAACCGGGAGAATACATCTCTTGTTTGGATGAAGGATTTGAAACCTATGCTGTTGATTTCCAAAACTTTCCAAATTATGAAAACATCACCATCAGCGGTAACCGTAAATGGCAAGTAACCGAATTTGGTGGCAATAAATACATCCAACTATCTGCGCACAATGCAAGTGGAAGTATTGTAAGTTACTTCGTGGTTCCCGTGAATTTCAGCAATGCAGACGAATTGTCATTCAAAACCAAAGCCGGATATGACAACGGCAGTGCTTTGAAAGTTTATTATTCCACGAATTATACCATTGGACAAATCAACGCCGCCACATTGGTGGACATCACCTCCCAGTTTACGATTCCGGCAGGACCCGCAAACGGTTATTCGGACATTTTTTCCGATTCGGGTGTTTACAGCCTCGCCGGTCTTTCCGGCAACGGTGCCATCGTCTTCGCTTATGAAGGTGCAGGAAACGGGGTTACTACCACGATACAGATAGATGACATCAAAATTATTGACAACGACGATCCTGACTGTGGCTCAACGAGTCCCGAACCCGGCGATGAACCGACGCCACCGACTGCAAATGCGAAACCTTTATTTGCAGGACATGATTTTGAAGATTGGGCTGATTTCATGAGCGGATTGAACAATTTTGGATTAAAACCCTATGCCACACAAAGTCAGGGAACCGGAATGGACGGCAGTGCATCCCTATGGATTTCCACCAATTCCACCACAACCAATACCAACGATTATGTCTTTACCAATCAAGCCATCGGAGGCTATATGACGCCAAGCACGAAACTGCATTTCTACATGAAGGGGACATCTTCCAAATCAGTTTCGCTGAACGTTTACAAAACAGACGGCACTTATTATACCTTCAATCTCGGAACTTTAAGTCAAAGCTCCATCATCGAAGTTTCAGGCAACAATCAATACACCGGAACAATCGATACGAATGGACAATGGGTGTTGATAGAATTGGATTTATCCGGAATGAGCGATTTGAATCTCAGTGATTCCGGCGATATATTTGCTTTGAAGATCGGTAGAAACGCCGATTATGATTTGCATTTTGACAATTTTACCATAGAGTAAATTCTATTGGGTATTCAGCCGAAAAGCCGCGCCGTTTTGTACAACGAAGCGGCTTTTTTTTGTTGTTTTTTTAGATTGAATCCGTTGGCTGAAGCCAAACGGCAATGCCCTCGCAGCTGCGCCCACAATTCTTCGGGAAACGAAACACATCGCGTGGCGTCATTGCTTCTCTCGGCAGGATGCCGAGAGAAGCAATCCGGAAAACCACCTTTTGAATTCAACCCGCACATTCAAAATATTTTCTATCTTTAGTTCTTATTCATAAAAATGACTGGACTCAATTATAAATCACTTTCTTTTGACAATTATTAGAAACGAGTCATTATAAAATTGCAAAAAAGTTTCAGAGCCCAGAACTGAATATTATAATTATGAATTTAAAAATAAAATTACATGAAAAGAGCATTGATTTGTTTTATGTCAATTTTTTTTCTTTCCTGTTCGCAATCCACAATGGATGAGCAGGATGGGAGAGATCAACTGAAAATTGAAATTGGGTCTCTGGAAACCCTCAATAAAAATTACAGAAATAATATGCCCGTATTAGAAAATGAACTTCATGAAGGATTTGCATCCTTTAAAAAGCATTTGAATAAAATTAGTGATTTTAAAGAAAAACTTCGAAAAGGAGAATCAATCCAGCAACAGGAGATCAATGATTTCATAAAAAACTTTGAAAAGCATGAGAACTATGCCTATTTTCCCCATGGTTATATTAATTTGCTGAAACAATCCGAAAATCTATACCTGGAGCAATATAAATATATTATGCTTATTGAAAATTTTATTTATCAGGATTTGATTCAAGAACTGACTGGCTCATTTTTTAGGTTTGATATTGTTGCTCCTTATGTCCGTACCGATAAACAGGAATACAAATTGAATGAGGATGTCGAGGTAATCGTCGGATTCTCTGGCCTTAACACCCGAAAACCTTATAAGATCAAATTAGAAGGAGAGAATTATGTAATCGACAGTTTGGAAAAACTAACGAAACCTATCATGATCAAAGCATCAAAGCGAGGGAATAACATAAAGACAGGCGAATTGGAATATAATTTAAATAATGAAACAGTTAAAATTCCTTTTCAATTAAACTTTGATGTGAAATAAAGTTTTATTTTAAACATCATAGAAAATTAATTATGGCTGTAGGTTTTTTAAATTATTAGGGGCATTTATCAGATGGGTTTTTGACTATAAAAGAGAAGTTTAAGGAACTTAATAGAGATGAAAAAGGGAAAAATTTATGGTATAGCATTTTTGGGTATATTGCTATAATCCTTATATTTTTAGTTTTACGATATTTCAATATTATCTAAAATAATTCGTGCAGCCTACAATCTCATAAAGAAAAAATTAAAAAAAACTCACTGAAACTCTAAAATATCCAACATTCAAAATATTTTCTATCTTTATTTCTCACTTTTAAAAAATGATTGAACTCAATTATAAATCACTTCCTTTTGGAGAAATAGGAATACCTACCCCAAAATGCATCACGGAAGCTTTCGGAAATGCGAGAGCGGGGCGTTAATAAACTAAAAATTTAAAAATCAAATGATTTACTAAATTTGTAAAAAGTATGAATATGAATATAGAAGCCACAAAATTAGAGTTGATGCAGCTTTTGCTCAATACGAGAAAAGAAAGCATCCTGAAAAAAATAAAACAAATTTTTCAGGAAGAATCTTCGGACTGGTGGACGGAAATGAGTGCGGAAGAACAAGCAGAAATCGAAGAAGGCTTACAACAGGCGGAAAACGGAGAAGTTGTCGGCCACGAAAGCATAATGAAGCGTTTTGACGCATGGAAATAGAAATCATTTGGACCAAACGGGCTGAGAACGAATTGGATAAAACACTTGATTATCTAAAAAAAGAATGGACGAAAAAAGAAATCCTTCGTTTGGAACAGAACATCAAAGAATTTATTGAACGAATCCAACTACAGCCGGACATCTATCCGACAACCACAAAATACAAGAGACTTCACAAGGGAATGGTGGACGAAAATAATTACATCGTTTACCGGATATACCCACGAAAAAAGCAAATCATTATCGTGAACTTCCGGGATGCAAAACAAAAACCGATTTACTAAGCCAACGGATAATCCCGCCAATTAATCGCATCATAAAAAGATTTTGTCCAGCTTCGCTGCCGCACTCCCACCCTTTCGGGAAACGAAACGCATCGCTTGGTATCTAAATTTTCTTAAATTTAAACCTTGGAAATGTTTTTATAGTAGCGAAATTGATGATGCAGGACAAAAAGGAATGATTGATTATTTGATTGTTTATAGAAATTTTTAATTTTATAGAAAAGAAATAAAACCACACGATACAATCGTGCGGGAGCGGGGGCTCAATGGGTGTTTAAATTATTATTAAAAAAAACAGAAGATGGAAGCGTTAAAGAACAATAACAAATTTATATTTTTGATAGTTATTTTAAATTTTATAACTCTAAAAGCACAAATATTTAAAGAGTTTACTAACATTGATAGTGTACACTGTTCGAATTTTAGTTATTCTTTTCACTATTATTTAGAAAAGGATACACTTATTAATGGTTTTATAGCTAATAAATTCACCATAGGAGAGAACTCTAACAAAACTAATTATTTTTGGATAGGTAAAAAAAACAATAGTTTGTATTCTTTGCAAATCGATAAAAAGGGTAAATATAAAAGAGCAAACTATATAGACTTAGAATCTAAAAATCCAAAAATTGACCTTTATGTAGGTGCCAAAGGAAAAATTAGGTTAGAGAAAAAATCTGCTATAAAAGTAAAAAGCCCCGACTATTATATTTATGAATATGATGTAATTAACTATAAATCTTTAAAAAAGAATTTTTCAAACCATTATCAACTTAATAATTTGATACTAGACCCTAAAGAAGGTGTTTTATTTGATTTTGATTACAGTGACGATGACCATACTACAGTATGGGGAAAATGTTATAAACTATAATAAAAAGGGGTTCAAAGGAGGCAGTGTATCAAATTTAGTGATATTCAATAATAAACATATAAATAATTGATATTCAAGGCGGTGTTCCATCCCGAAAGTCCCGATAGCTATCGGGATCGGGAGTGTGGGGGCAGTGTTCTGGAAGTGTGGGTGTGAAAAATAAAAGTGTATATTGTTGATAATCAATGTAAATAATGAATAAACATACTTAGCACACGAAAGATTCGTGCGGCAGCGGGGGGAAGCTTTCGGAAATGCGAGAGCGGGGCGTTAATAAACTAAAAATTTAATAATCAAATAATTTACTATTTTGTAACTTTGATAAAAATCCAAAAATTTATGGATACAATAGTAGATTTGAAAAACAAAATCAGGAGTTATATAGAAAATGCAGATGAAAGAATATTGAAAATCATCAATGCAATTATAGAAGCCGAAACAGACGAGCAAGGATTGTCCCAAGCACACAAAGACCAATTGGAGCAACGACTAAAATACCACAAAGAAAATCCGTCAGACGGGAAAACTTGGGAAGAAATCAAAAGTTCTCTAAAAAAGCAATATGGCTTATAACTTAATCATAAAAACCTTAGCGGAACAAGATATTACACAAGCTGTAGAATGGTATGCCCAACAATCCGAACAACTTCCCGAGCAATTAATAGCAGCCATAGATTATAGTTTAGAATCTATCAAAAAAAATCCACAACACTATCAAAGAAGATATGGAGAAGTGCGGATTGTCTTTACCCAAAGGTTCTCTTATGGGATTTATTACACAATATAAGAAAATACGGTTTTTGTTCACGCAGTACTCCACAACAAACAAAATCCCGAAAGCGGAATCGGAAGAATATAATCCTCACTCCCACCCTTTCGGGAAACGAAACACATCGCGTGGCGTCATTGTGAACACGAAAGAATGCAGCGAGAAGCAATCCGGAAAACCACCTTTTGAATTCAACCCGCACATTCAAAATATTTTCTATCTTTAGCTCTCATTCATAAAAATGATTGGACTCAATTATAGGGCGCTTTCTTTTGGAGAAATTAGGAATACTTTCCACAGGATGCATCCCGTGTTTCGGAAGTGCGGGAGCGGGGAATTTAGACAGCTTTAAAACAAATTAGCATGGGTAATATTATTGAAATAAAAATGAAAAGAAGTTATCTTTTCGGAATACCAATCTTATTTATTTTTGTATTCTTTGGTTTGTTGTTTTATTCTTATAATCCTTCGGAGGAATTATCCTTATTAATTTATTTGATAATCATATTTCTTCCACTCATTATAATAATATTACTTGTAGATGGTTATTTTGTAAGATTTAGCTTAACAGAGAATGCGATAATTAAAAAATCCCTGCTCATTAACAAAGTCATAGAATTAGACGAAATAACAGAACTAAAAGTTTTTAAGTATCCGCAGTCTATCAGAATAAAGACAAAAAACACAAAACTTGGCATTGGATGGGATTATGAAAGAACGCAAGAATTTAAAGAACTTTTAATTAAAGAACTTGAAAAAAGACAAATCCCAATCGTTTATAAAAATAATTGGTGGTAACAAGAGAAAATGTAAAAGACGGCAATGCTTCACAATTAGTGATACAATAACAAAAACCCGAGATAGAAACAATTGACTTTAACCGGCTCTTTTAAATTTCAACAAAAGAATTTTATTGTTGTAAAATCTCAACTCATTACCGGAAACTTCATAAGTATTGATCAACGGCAGTTGCTTCAGGAAAGCACTTTCCGAATCCATTTCCGGACAAGCCATCATGGTCGAACCGGCCTGTTCGAATTGGATGGTTGCTCCAACAATATTAACGCCCGCAAAATAGCGGTTGCAACCTGCAAATCCGGATGCCCGCAATCCGTCTTCTTCCGTAAAATTCATAGAAATCGGTTGACCATTGTAACTGTTGACCGTTCCGTTTTCATCCTGAAGCACCCATTCACCGGCCAATAGGACATCTTTAATATTGGTCTGACTGTTTTTCATCGTAGTACAAGAAATCATAAAAACACCGCTCAATAATAAGAAAACAACTTTTTTCATAGGATTAATTTTGAGCTAATTTAATGTTTTTTAATGAATAATTTAATCCCTGAGTTCCGCTTCAAATTTCTTTTTGAAGTTTTGAATAATCTTTTGCATGATATGATCTATCTCTTTGTCGGTCAATGTTTTTTCTGTATCCTGAAGGACGAAACTCATCGCGTAAGATTTTTTTCCGGCGGGTAATTTATCGCCTTCGTAAAAATCAAACAATTGAACCGATTTCAACAAATTGATATTTAATTTCTGAACGGAATCATACAGTTCCGAATATTTTATTTTCTGGTCGATAAGCAATGCCAAATCCCTTTTGACAGCCGGAAATTTGGATGGATTCTGAAAATCAATCTGATTCCCGGAGGATAATTTCACAATATAATCCCAATCCAATTCGGCAGCGAAAACTTCCTGACCGATGTCCATTTTTTTCAAAATATCATTTCGAACAATGCCCATCACCCCCAATTCTTTTTGATTGATTATCAACCGAATACCGTCAGAAAAACGGGCATCCGAAAGGGCTGTTTCATGAATTTGCTGTATGCCTAATCGGTTGAAAATCTGAAAAATTAAACCTTTCAAAGTAAAGAAATCGCTTTTAGCTGATTGAGTAGTCCAATTTCCATGAGATTTTTGACCGGAAATGACGATGCCCAACCGGTAGAATTCTTGGAATCCTTGGGTTGTTCGCTCATAAATTTTCCCGAATTCAAACAATTTAATCTTAGCTGTTTTATGCTTGAGATTGTAAACGGTATTTTCCAATAATCCGGGAAGCATGGACTGCCGCATCCAAGCCAAATCCGAGCTCAACGGATTCAAAAGCATTACCCCATTATCCTTTTTAAGTTGGAAAAGTTTGTAGTGTTCTTCTTTCCCCACAGAATTATTCATCGCTTCATAAAAGCCATCTGAAATCAGGGTTTGCGCTGCTGCATTCTCAATTCGCTGCGCACTTCTTTCCTGATTGTCAACCAATGAATAAGCAATCTTTTCCGGGGTTTTAATCCGGTTGTAACCGTAAATCCTCAGCACCTCCTCCACAATATCCACTTCGCGAAGCACATCTGCGCGATAAGGCGGAATGGAAAGTTCCAGCGACTCATTGGATTCAGAAATGATTTCTATGTCCAAAGATTTCAGAATATCTTTTACCTGTTCATGATGAATCCTTTCCCCCAAAAGCTGATGCATGCGATAATACCTGAGTACAGTTTGTTGGTTTTCAATTGGTTTGGGATAAAAATCTGTGATGCCACCAACGATTCTTGCATCCGCATATTCTATCAACAATAATGTAGCTTTCTTCAAAGCCTCGATGGTCATGTTCGGATCACATCCTCTTTCAAAACGGAAAGAAGAATCCGTATTCAGCCCATGGAATTTGGATGATTTTCTGACAGATACCGGGTCGAAATAAGCACTTTCTAAGAAGATGCGTTTTGTGTTTTCTGTAACGCCTGAATCCAATCCGCCGTAAATCCCTGCCATACACATTCCGCCGTTTTCATCGCAAATCATCAATTCATTGCCATTCAATTTGCGTTCTACGCCGTCAAGCGTTGTGAATTTCGTTTCTTTTTCAAGGGTTTGCACAATGATTTTCCCACCGCTGATTTTATCTGCATCAAATGCGTGTAGCGGTTGTCCCAAATCATGTAGAATATAGTTGGTGATGTCCACCACATTGTTGATTGGATTCAGTCCGATGGTTTTCAGTCTTTGTTGCAACCATTCGGGTGAAGGCTGAATTTTCAGATTTTCAAGATAAAGTCCGGAATATCTCACTGCCAGTTCCGGATTTCGGATTTCTGTTTGTATCGGGCATTCACCGGAAACATTCATTTTGTCGAATGCTTCAGAATTCGGGCTAATGAATTCTGAAGGATGTTTCAAAACTTTCAATGCTGCATTCAAATCCCGGGCAACACCAAGATGACTCATGGCATCCGAACGGTTGGGGGTCAACCCGATCTCAATCATGCAGTCGGCTTCAGGCATGTCAATGAGTTCTGTCAAAGGCGTACCCGCTTTAATCGATGGCTCCAACACCCAAATGCCGTCATGGTTGTCACTGATTCCCAATTCAGCTTCAGAACAAATCATGCCCATGGATTCAACACCGCGTAGTTTGGCTTTGGTGATTTTCAATGTTTCACCGTTGGGAGCGGTCAGTACTGTACCGATGGTGGCAACGGGAACTTTTTGTTCCTGTTTGATGTTGGGGGCACCGCAAATTATCTGGAGATGCGCTTCGGTTCCTATGTCAACGGTTGCAATTTGCAGTTTATCAGCATTGGGGTGTTTTTCAAGGGTGATTACTCTACCGACAAGGATGCCTTCCAGATTATTGTTCATCGAACCGGAAGTTTCTATGCCTTCCACTTCCAATCCCGTCCCCGTCAGGATTTCGCCGATTTTATGAACATCCAAATCGGTTTTGACATAATCTTTCAGCCAATTATATGATATTTTCATCGAATCTTTGTTTTATTAATACAAACATCTCTGGACGAGAGATTTGTAATGGGATGCAAATTAAATCAGGCATTCAGCATAACCGGCATGACCAACATCAAGATTTCTTCACCTTCTTCCAATCCGTCAACGGGTTTGATGATTCCCGCACGGCTCGGCTCGGACATTTCCAATGTAATATCCTCGCAATGAATATTGTTCAGCACTTCAATAAGAAATTTGGAATTGAATCCGATTTGCATATCCGTTCCGTTGTAATCACAAGGCAGTCGTTCTTCCGCCTTGCTTGAATAATCCAAATCTTCTGTGTTTATCGTCAATGAACTTCCTGATAACCGAAGTCTTACTTGATTTGTGGTTTTATTGGAAAAAATGGCAACTCTTTTCAATGAAGAAAGAAACATATCCCGATTGATGGTCAACACGTTAGGGTTTTCCTTCGGAATTACGGCATCATAATTTGGGTATTTTCCTTCAATCAGCCGACAAGTCAACACGATATTTTCAAATGAAAAACGAGTATTGAACTTATTGTATTCCACATTTACGATTTCTTTGCTACCTGCCAAAATGTTTTTTAGCAGATTCAAAGGTTTTTTGGGAATGATGTATTCCGCTTTTTCTTCGCTTTTCAAATCCTTGCGGGTATATTTCACCAAACGATGTGCATCTGTCGCCACAAAACGGAAATCATCAGTTCCGGCCTGAAAGAAAACCCCTGTCATCACCGGCCGGAGTTCATCTGTTCCAGTTGCGAAAAGCGTGTTGGCAATGGCATCTGAAAGTATCCCGCCCGGAATGGTAGATACACCTGCATCCGTAATTTCCGGAGTCTGCGGATATTCTTCAGGAGATTCGAGTGCAATCTGATAATTTCCCTGTTCGGACACGATTTCCATCAGATTGTCTTCTTTCTGAATAAAAGTCAGCGGTTGTTCTGTAAAAGTTTTTAAAGTGTCGGAAAGAATTTTGTAAGGAATCGCAATTTCTGCTTTATCTTCAGACTCCACTTCCATTACGGTCGAAATCGTCGTCTCCAAATCAGAACCCGTGATTTTCAACTTATTCCCATCCAATTCAAACAGGAAATTATCTAAAATCGGAATGGGATTATTGGTGTTGATGACCCCGCCGATGAGGTTCACGTTCTTTTGTAAACTGCTGCTGGACACTATAAATTTCATACCTGATTATTGCTTTTTTATGATTTAAAATTCAAAAAACAAAAATAGCCTTTTTAATAGGATTTGGAATAAATTCCTTGAAAATATATTAACAATCTTTAAATTGGTACTGCCTTTGCGGTGGAACATTCAAAACTTATCAAATGAAAATTTTATATTTATTATCCTTCCTGATTTTGATGGGAAGCTGTGCGTCTCAAAATGCAGATTCCAATACACAAAACACTATGGAAAACCAGAAAGAACAATATGAAACCGAAGCTGATGAACAACTGCTCGGCAAATGGGTGCTGAAATACATGTCTCCCGTTGCCGGAAAAACAGTCAAAGAATTGTACAAAATCCAAATGCCTTATCTGACTTTTGTGGACAGCGAAAAGGTGGCGGGCAACAATGGTTGCAATAACCTGGCAGGAGCTTATTCAGCAAAAGGAGATGTTATCCAGTTTGAAACGGATAAATTCCTAACCACCAGAATGTTCTGCGAAGGAGTCGATGAATCTGCTTTCAGAGATATGCTGAAAACCATCAACCGATATACGATTGTCAATGAAGGCAAGGAACTGATGCTGCTGACCAGCGATATCGTCAGCATGACCTTCGTAAAAGTCGAAGATTAATCCATCGAAAATTTTCAGCCCAATAAAAAAACCGCCCAATTTTTCGGGCGGTTTGCTTTGGTTCAATTCGCTGCTGAATACGCATTACAAATTAGGATTCTCAGCATATTTAGGGTCGATTTCTCCGGTCAGTGCATCAAAAAACACTGTGATATTTTCAGCTTGTTCTTCGGTCAATTCCCTGTTCAGCTGAATTTTACCCATGATGCGAACCGCTTCTTTCAAATCTCGTACGCTCCCATCATGGAAATACGGATAGGTCTTGGTGATGTTACGGAGCCCCGGCACTTTGAAGACGTTTTTATCTGCTTCTAACTTGCTAACGCTTGCCAGGCCTTCATCCACATTCTCACTTTTGGTTTCAATCCAGTAATCCTGATATACCCCGAATTTTTGGAAAATATGCCCGCCTAATCCCACACCGCTGTGGCAAGTAACACAGCCGTTGCTGATGAAATCCTCCAAACCTTGTTTTTCTCTGTTCGTCAGGGCGTCATCATCACCGGTAATGAATTTGTCAAAACGGGTTGGGGTCACGAGCATTCTTTCGAAAGCCCCGATGGCACTGGTTAGATTTTCCCAGCTGATGGGATTGTCATCATTCGGATATGCTGTGGCAAACAATTTTTGATATTTTTCACTTCCCCGCAGTCTTTCCAATGCGGCTTCTTCATTGGGCATACCCATTTCCACCGGATTCAGAATAGGCCCGCCGGCTTGTTCTTCTACAGAATTTGCACGACCGTCCCAGAATTGGGCGATGTGCAATGCCGCATTAAAAGTTGTGGGCGAATTCCTACCACCGATGGTTCCTTCGGCATCGCCGGGAGAAAACGGAAGATTGTCCACCCCGAAAGTGCTCAGGTTGTGACAGGTATTACAACTCTGGGTCTGGTTTTTTGATAAAATAGGGTCGAAATACAACGATTGTCCCAAAAACACCTTTTCTTCGGTTACCGGATTGTCGGGATTGTCTGCCAAATCAGGTAGTACACCGAACAATGCCTTTGCCTGCGTCTGAAGTTTCGTCAGTGGAATCTCAACGGCATCTTCTTGACTCTCCACCTTCCCATTGCACGAAAGCATCATAAATGCACCCATCAAAATTATTGCTTTCTTCATAATTGGTAATTTAGATTAATAATTTACTTTAACAATTTCAATCAATTTTATCCATAAAGGTATGAACAAATCTCCATAAAATTTGATTTTAATCCGAATTCAATCATTGTTTTTTTCCTTTTTAGAAACTATCTAAATTCAATCGAATTCGGTAATTTTTTCATAAATAAAATTGAAAATTCATCCGACTGCAACATTGACTTTCACTTTCCACCCGAATCAAAATCTTGTTTTTAGCGCAATTTTTCCAAGCGATTTTATTTCATCCTGATTTGTAAAAACGACCCTGCCCTTTTTTGAAATCACTTCCTTTGCAATCACGCTGTTGATGTCATCAATGGCACCGGGAAGGGTCACATCATCAATCAGTTCAAAATTGTATTCATCCGTCATTTTTACCGGTTGCAAATAGTTGTTGTGAACGATTAGCAACTCACCATTGCCGTCTTTGGCTGCACGGTAGATTTCCCTTAAATCGGTCAACACCCTTCTTTGACTGACGGCATCGTGCATTTCTTTGATGGCCTTTGCCCGTTCGTTTTTCTGAAAATTCTGAATGATTTCCCAGGCAGATTTTGCAATGCTGTGTGGCGAATTGTCGTTGTAATTGACGGAATCATAAGCCAGATAAATGGAAGGCACATCGGCTACTTTCATAAGTTTTGAAAAATTTTCCTCTGTGGTGAAAACCAAACATTTCAAATCAT
Organism: Weeksellaceae bacterium; assembly: GCA_041656055.1. Lineage (GTDB taxonomy): Bacteria > Bacteroidota > Bacteroidia > Flavobacteriales > Weeksellaceae > Moheibacter. The sequence continues at coordinate 38,409 of JBBAEI010000020.1, read as the reverse complement.
TTTCACGGTGTATGCGAACCACTTCTTTGTCGATGCGGTTAAAATATTCGAGCAGCAAACTTTCTGCTCTTCCGCTCACGCTCTGAGCTGTGTTCGAAGTCACATCAAAAGGATTTTCGGTGGATGGAAATACCGCTGTTTCAATTTCTTCAATGATTTTGTCGTTGTTGGCCAAAAACAATTTTGAACCGCTTTTAGACAATTGCAAAATCATATAATCCGCTACCCGGTCTCTGAGTATGATGAGTGGTTTTACAGCAAAATAATCTGAAATATGCACTTTGTTCTGATCGACCGGCCAAGGAGATTTGACAATTTCAGTAGATGTATCCGAAAGGAAAATATGCAAACTGTCCAAACTGCGTCTGTAGTCGTAAGTTCTATGAATTTCGTTCATTTTGTCCAAAATTCCATTGACTTCATCTCTGCTGAATTCACTGACCAATCGGTTTTCGGCTTCCTTGAAAAGATTCTTCAGCCGGATTTCATCTTTTTCAGAATCCGGAAAAGTTCTGTGGGTTTTCATGGAAACCGTAACACATGGATTGCTTGGGTCTGTGGCAAGTTTTTCTATAAGCTCATTTATCATAATCAATAAATTTAAATGTTTAATTACTAAATTGTTGCAATTTACAATTCAATTCTGACATAAGAAATGAGGTCAGTCTCTTTTGGAAATGACATGGCTCATAACACATCCAAAATCATTCAAAAAACCGATGAACGAAAGCCTTTGTCCCATTAATCTTTTATCTTTGCAATCCAAAAAATGATATGAAATACTACGAAAATATACTCGGAACCATTGGGAACACGCCTTTGGTAAAACTCAACCAACTGACTGCTGAAATCCCGGCCTTGGTGTTGGCAAAAGTAGAGTTTTTCAATCCCGGAAATTCGGTCAAAGACAGGATGGCAGTGAAGATGATTGAGGACGCCGAATCCAAAGGTCTTCTGAAACCCGGTGGGACCATCATAGAAGGAACTTCGGGCAATACAGGTATGGGGCTGGCGTTGGGCGCAATCGTGAAAGGCTACAAACTCGTTTGTGTGATTTCAGACAAACAATCCAAAGAAAAAATGGACATCCTCATGGCTTTGGGTGCGGAAGTGGTGGTTTGTCCGACCGATGTGGAACCTGACGACCCGAGGTCTTATTACTCTGTTTCCAAAAGATTGTCCGAGGAAACGCCCAATTCGTGGTATGTGAATCAGTACGACAATCTTTCGAATTCTGTGGCGCATTACGAGCAGACCGGCCCGGAAATCTGGGAACAAACCGATGGGAAAATCACTCATTTCGTGGTGGGTGTGGGCACCGGAGGTACCATTTCGGGCATCGGTAAATTCTTGAAAGAGAAAAATCCTGACATCAAAATTTGGGGAGTGGATACCTACGGTTCGGTTTTCAAAAAATACCATGAAACCGGTGTTTTTGACGAAAATGAAATATATCCTTATGTCACCGAAGGCATTGGCGAAGATATTTTGCCCAAAAATGTAGATTTCTCATTGATCGATGGTTTCACAAAGGTGACCGACAAAGATGCTGCGATTTACACCCGAAGACTGGCGAAGGAGGAAGGGATTTTTGCCGGAAATTCAGCCGGTTCGGCCATCAAGGGATTGTTGCAACTCAAAGAACATTTTGGTCCTGATGATGTGGTGGTGGTTTTGTTGCACGACCATGGCAGCCGTTATGTTGGTAAAATGTTCAATGATGACTGGATGCGTGAAATGGGTTATTTGCACAATGAAGTGAAAACCGTTGGGGATTTGGTCGGAGACAGGGTCGATTCGCCTTTGGTCAGCGTTCGAACCGAAGAACTGGTTTTGCATGCGGCACAAAGAATGAAAGCCCATCAACTTAGTCATTTGCCGGTGGTGAGTACATCAGGGATTGTGGGCGCAGTCAGCGAAGAAAAATTAGCAGAATTGTTTTTCAATGACGACAACGCGGCAGATCTTACGATACGGGAAATCATGGAGAAACAGCTTCCAATCATAAAATCAACCGCTCCGCTCAGTGAATTAAAATCATTGATTTCTGAAGCGGGTGCTGTTTTGGTGGAATTCCCCAATCAGCAATTCAGGTTAATCACAATTAGAAATATTGTTAGAAAACTTTGAATTTTAACTGAACATTTCCTTCACCCTGTCAAAGAATGATTTTTCATCTTTGGCAGGATGGGGTTGGAAATTGTCTTCTTTCAAGAGTTTTTCAAATATGGTCTCCTGTTCCTTTGACAGTTTCTCGGGGGTCCAGACATTCACATGGACAAACAAATCTCCATTGCCGTAGCCGTTCAGACTGGGAAGCCCTTGACCTTTCAACCGCAACACTTTTCCGGACTGTGTGCCTTTGTCGATTTTGATTTTCACTTTGTTGTTGACTGTCGGAATTTCCTTGTCTGTTCCTAATACCGCCTCTGGAATAGAAACATACAAATCGTAGTGCAAGTTGTTTCCATCGCGTTTCAGGCTACTGTTTTCTTCTTCATCAATCACGACGAGCAAATCCCCGGGAATGCCGTCAAAGGGTGCTTCATTTCCTTTGCCGGAAACCTGAAGTTGAATGCCTTCTCTGACGCCCGCCGGAATTTTGATTTCAATGGTTTCTTCGGATTTGGTCAGTCCCTGATTATTGGCACCGGGCGGAATATGGTCGGCAGTTCTTCCGGCTCCCTGACAACTGCTGCATGGAACCGTAGTCTGCATTCTTCCCAAAATTGTATTTGAAATCCGAGTTTGGTAACCGGAACCATTACAGGTTGGACAGGTTTTGAAAGTGGCATCTTTGGCTCTGATGAAACGTTTGACCTTGACCTTTTTGATCGTACCGTTCATCATTTCCTCTAAACTCACTTTCACACGGATTCTCAAATCCGAACCTTGCATTCTTCGCGGACCGCTTTGTTGTCCGAATCCACCGAATCCACCCCCAAAATGGCTGCCGAAAATATCCCCGAAATGAGAGAAGATATCTTCCATATTCATACCACCACCGCTGAATCCACCGGCACCACCAACACCCGCATGACCAAACTGGTCATAGCGTTGACGCTTGTTCGGGTCACTCAGCACTTCATAAGCTTCGGCTGCTTCTTTGAATTTATCTTCCGCACCTTTGTCACCCGGATTTCGGTCAGGATGGTATTTCAAAGCCTGCTTCCGGTAGCCCTTTTTGATTTCTTCAGCCGAAGCTGACTTAGAAACTTCCAGTATTTCGTAATAATCTCTTTTTGTCATTTCATTTATTCAATTGGAGCGGTAGTTATCAGCGGTAAATTTATTGACCAACCACAACTCTGGTGTGTCTGATCACTTTGTCATGCAACATATAACCGGTTTGAACGACATCCACCACTTTTCCCTGTAATTCTTCTTGTTCGGCAGGAATTTGGGCAACGGCTTCCATCAAATCCACATCAAAATCATCCCCGGTATTTATTTCAATTTTCTTCAAACCTTTGGTGCGAAGGGTTTCCATTAATTTGTTTTGAATCAATTCCACCCCTTTTAACAATTCGTTTTCACCGGATTTGTTGATTTCATTGAGTGCTCTTTCAAAATCATCCAAAACGGGTAAAATCGCCGTGATGGTTTCCGAATTCGCGGTTTTGAAAATATCTAACCGCTCTTTGGAGGTGCGTTTTTTATAATTGTCAAATTCTGCAAAAAGTCTGAGATATTGCTCTTTCTGAGCTTGTAATTCTTCCTTTAATGCTTCCACTTCAGACTTCTCTTCGACCGATGCTTCTGAATTTTCGTTGATTTCTTCGTTCAATTCCTCTTCGTTCACTATATTTTCAGCCATTTTTTCACACTTTTCTGTCTGATGGTCAAAAATACTGCCAATCCGGGATTTGTGACTTTTTGACAGAAGTAATCTTTGTCATGGATTGGTTAATTCAAATGAAAATCAGAAATTAGCTTTTTGAAAAACCCATGATGATGAACCGTAGAAAATTCATTCAAAACACCGCACTTTCCGGATTAGGATTGACTTTAGGTGCTTCCGCATTCGGCAAGAACTTAGAAATGCCCAATCCGAATACCTTGCTCCAAAAAGAAAATTACCCTTTGGTCATCGCAACTTGGAACGTGCCAAATGCTGTCACCAAAGCTTGGGAAGCCCTACAAAACGGGAAATCCGCTTTGGATGCGGTAGAAAAAGGCTGTAATGTGGAAGAAGAAGATCCGAACAATGCCTCGGTGGGCTTTGGCGGACGACCCGACCGCGATGGTCGTGTGACGCTCGACGCATGTATCATGGATGAAAAAGGAAATTACGGGGCAGTGGTTTTTTTGCAAAATATTGTCAACGCCATTTCAGTGGCACGCAAAGTCATGGAACAAACTCCGCATGTGCTGTTGGCGGGCAAAGGTGCGGAGGAATTTGCGGTTGCGCAAGGTTTTAAAAGAGAAAACCTGCTGACCGAAAAATCAAAAACAGCTTGGAAAGAATGGCTGAAAACAGCTGAATATAAGCCCATTATCAATATTGAAAACCATGACACCATCGGGATGCTTGCCATGGATGAAAACGGTGCTATATCCGGTGGTTGTACAACGAGTGGGCTATCTTATAAAATGCACGGCAGAGTTGGAGATTCGCCCATTATCGGAGCCGGCTTGTTTGTGGACAATGAAATTGGTGCCGCAACCGCTACCGGCGTGGGTGAAGAAGTACTCAAAACCGTAGGGTCTTTTTTGATTGTAGAACTGATGCGACAAGGGAAATCACCACAAGCAGCATGTGAAGAAGCTGTTGACAGAATCATGCGGAAACAACCCAACCGCCGAGATTTTCAGGTGGCTTATATCGCAGTCAATAAAAAAGGTGAAATCGGTTCGTTTTCCGTGCAGGAAGGGTTTTCCTATACGATTTACCAACATGGTGAAATGAAAAATATCAGACCCGGATTTTGGATTGACGGGCGATAATCAATTTCTTTGAGAGCTTAAAGTTGTATTAGACTTCGGGAGCAATCCTCAGCACGAGTCCTTCAACATCTTCGGTCACAGGAATTTGACAACTCAGCCGGCTGTTTTCTTTCACATTGAATGCTTCCGACAGCATGGCTTCTTCTTCATCGCTCATTTCCTGTAATTCCACATCATCTGATTCTACATAACACTGACAAGAAGCGCACATGCACATTCCACCACAGATGCCGAAAGTTCCTTCGGTAGCAAGTTCATAAGCCTTCACCACTTCCATCATGCTCATTGACATATCAGTGGGTGCATCAATTTTATGGGCGATGCCTTCGCGGTCTATGATGGTAATTTTGATGTCAGACATTTCAAAATTGGTTTAAAAGTTATTTTACGGAATATCTAAGTATTTGTGGGTCTGAATGCAGATCCGCCACTTAGGGTTTTCTTTTACATAATCAATGATGGCCGGGGTCATTTTATCCCGCCTGCTCCATTCAGGCTGCAAAAAGAGCAAACAATCTTTTCTGACTTTGGCGGCATATTTTTCCGCAAAACGAAAATCGTCGTGATTATAAATGATGCATTTCAATTCATTGGCTTTCTCGATGATTTCCGACTGTGGATGGGCTAATTTTTTGGGAGAAAGCGTTATCCAGTCAAAATCTCCTGTCAGGGGATGTGCACCTGACGTTTCAATATGCGTTCGCACTCCGAATTCCTTCAATTTTCGAGTAATGAAATCCAGATTCCAAAGCGTGGGCTCTCCTCCGGTAATCACCACTAAATCAGCGATTTTCGCAGCAGTTGCAGACAATTCTTTCATATCAGTCAGCGGGTGCCGATCCGCATCCCAACTGTCTTTGACATCACACCAATGGCAGCCGACATCACAACCGCCCAAACGAATGAAATAAGCTGCTTTACCAGAATGCGCTCCTTCCCCTTGTAAAGTATAAAAATGTTCCATTACCGGAAGAAGCATTCCTTCATCCATCTCCGTTTTTTGTTGCTCCGATAATGCCTGAACTGTAATCACCTCGTATTGTTTTTATAAGCCAGCAGCGTGTTTTTCAGGAGCATGGCTCTTGTCATTGGACCGACGCCACCCGGAACGGGACTGATCCAAGATGCTTTGTTTTTCACATCTTCAAAATCCACGTCGCCCACCAATTTATAACCTTTTTCAGAATCGTCATCCACGCGGGTAATTCCCACGTCAATAATCACTGCGCCTTCTTTAATCATATTCGCTTTCAGGAAATTGGGTACACCGAGCGCAGTAATCACAATATCACCGTGTTGGGTGTAGTAGGAAAGATTTTCGGTATTGCTGTGGGTAAGGGTTACAGTGCTGTTGCCCGGAAAATCTTTTCTTCCCATCAGTATGCTCATCGGGCGACCTACAATCCGGCTTCGACCGACAATGACCGTATGTTTCCCTTTGGTCGGGATATCATAACGTTCCAGCATCTCTAAAATCCCAAAAGGCGTTGCAGGAATGAAAGTACTCATATCCAAAGCCATACGCCCGAAGTTTTCAGGTGTAAATCCATCAACGTCTTTTTCCGGCTGGATAGCACCGATGATTTTTTCCTGATTAATTTGTTTGGGCAAAGGAAGCTGGACAATATAGCCGTCCAATTCTTCTTCTTTGTTTAATTTGTCAATGACTTCCAAGAGTTCGGTTTCAGAAACGGTGTTGGACAATTTAATCAATGATGATTTGAATCCGACTTGTTTACAATCTTTGATTTTATTGTTCACATAGGTTTGGCTTGCCCCGTCGTCTCCCACGAGTACCGCTGCCAGATGTGGTTGTCGTTTTCCGGAAGCCATGGCATCAGCCACTGCCTGTTTGATTTCCTGTCTGATATCCTTTGCTAATTTATTTCCATCCAAAAGCTGCATATCGAAATTTTTTGCAAAGGTAAGCATCTTTAGAGCTTTAAATTTAAATATATATAAGACATTGAGGTTTTTTAATAAAATTTGTTATGTTTGAATTACATAATGGTTATTTTTGTATAAATTTGATTTTTTAAGATTACTAATTTAATAACTGATAAATGAGAAAAATTTATTTACTGGGCCTACTGTTTGGACTGGGGATTTCCACTGCTTTTGCTGGGGGATATCGCGTTTCGTTACAGGGTGTCAGACAGGCATCTATGGGGCTGACAAGTGTGATGCATGCACATGATGCAAGTGTAGCTTTCTATAATCCGGCTGGACTTGCTTTTATTGAATCCAAATGGAGCATTGCGGCCGGAGGGTTTGGAATAGACAGCAAGGTGAAATGGCAAAACCGGACTACATTGGAATCGGCAGATGCTGACAATCCGTTGGGAACACCGATTTATGCAGCGATTTCATACCGACCTTTAGAGGATCTGACGGTTGGATTTAGTTTTACAACCCCTTTTGGAAGTACTAATCAGTGGCCGGAAGATTGGCCGGGGAAAGCCAATATCACTAAAATCGAATTGAAATCTTATTTTTTCCAGCCAACGGTAGCATATCGTTTTAACGATTGGTTCAGTGTCGGAGCAGGATTTATTTACGCCAAAGGTGCTGTGAATCTCCAGCGCGTGGCATCAGTGGCCGACAATGAAATGCGTTTGGAAATTGACAGCAAGGATGGAAAAGGTTACGGATTTAATTTAGGTGCTTATTTCAGACCGAGTGAGAAAGTAAATATCGGATTGGCTTATCGTTCCAAAGTGGATATGAAAGTTGAAAACGGAGAAACTATCTGGACGGATGTTACACCGGGATTGTCCACGACCATGCCTTTCAATACCGATCAGTTCAATGCACAATTGCCGTTGGTCTCAGAATTCATAGCCGGGGTTTCTTATCGTCCGATAGAGCGTTTGCTCCTTGCGGGTGAGGTTTCCGTTCATGGATGGGGTAAATATAGAAAATTGGACATCGAATTAATTAACAGTCAGACCGGGGAAAGTTTTCATTCCATTCAAAACAAAAATTACAAAGACCGCGCTGTATGGAAATTCGGTGCAGAATACCAGATTTCCGAAGTGATTGCAGCCCGACTTGGATATTATTTCGATGAAAATGTGGTTTCCGCAGAATACTGGTCACCTGAAACACCGGACAACACCCGTCATGCTTTTACCGGTGGTTTAGGATTCAGATTTGGGAATTTTAGTGTGGATGCCTTCGGTCAATATACACTTGGAATGGAAAGGTATGTGAATAATGTGGAAACCGGATTCTCCGGAGATTTTAAATTGAGTGCTCTGAACTTTGGTTTGGGACTATCCTATAACTTTAATTAATACAGAAAATGAAAAATATATCTAAAATATTTTTAGCAGCCGCGCTGGTCGTATTTGCAGGATGTGAATCAGATTTTGATAATCCGGTGGACAGCGTTCAGCCTGTTTCCGGTGATGCAGATTTCAGTAAATATGTGGCCATCGGTAATTCACTGACTTCAGGATTTACGGACAATGCGCTTTTCAGAAGTGCACAAGATAATTCCTATCCGAACATGCTTGCTCAGCGCATGGCCATGGCCGGAGGAGGCACATTTAATCAACCGCTGATGCCTGATGATATCGGTGGATTTTCCGATTTTGGGATTGCAGGAAAATTGACGCTTCAAATTGTAAACGGGGCTTTGACCCCCGTGCCTACACCGGCACAATCGCCCTTCACAATGGCTTCTGGCGGACCGTTCAATAACATGGGAGTACCGGGTGCGAAAAGTTATCATCTTTTGGCACCGGGATATGGAAATCCGGCCGGAATAGCGACCGGAACCGCCAATCCTTATTTTGCGAGATTTGCGACTTCCCCGAATGCCACAGTCTTGGGAGATGCTATGGCACAGCAGCCGAGTTTCTTTACACTTTGGATTGGAAATAATGATGTTTTGAGTTATGCTACCAGTGGGGGTATCGGGGTGAATCAAACAGGCAATCCGGATCCTTCTACTTACAGTGGAAATGATATTTCTGATCCGACATTGGTAGCCGGTGTCATTCAGAATGTTTTGGAAGCATTGGTCAATCAGGCCGGTGCAAGAGGTGCCATCGCCAATATTCCAAGCATTACGGATATTCCGTTTTTCAATACCGTTCCTTATGCGCCGCTTGATCCGGGCAATCCATCTTTTGGGGCGATGATTCCTTTGTTGAATCAAACGTTTGGTCAATTGAATATGATTTTCGATGCGATTAATCAGCCACAGCGAAAAATCGTTTTCTATGAAGACAAAGCGAGTCCGGTGGTTATCAAAGATGAAACTTTGGCAGATTTGACCACAGTCATTAGAGATGCCTTGATGAGTCAGGGGATTGATGCAGGAACTGCGACGGTGTTGGGTGCCACCTACGGGCAAGCACGTCAGGCAACAGCAGAAGATTTACTGGTATTCACCTCTTCAACGATTATCGGACAAATAGATGAAGCGCGTGTTGCAGCTTTGATGCAGTTGGGCGTTCCGCAAGAAACGGCTGCTCAGCTTTCTGTCAACGGAATTACTTATCCGCTTGAAGACCAATGGGTATTGATTCCGAGTGAAAAACAAGCGGTAGCCAATGCCACAGATGCATACAACAGCGCAATTGCTCAATTGGCAAATGCTTACGACCTGGCTTTGGTTGATATGAATCAGGCCATGAAAGATTTGAGCAGCGAAGTCGGAATTACTTATAACGGAGTAAATTACAATACAGATTATGTTTCCGGCAGTACCTTCTCATTGGATGCGGTTCATTTGTCCGGTAAAGGTTATGCAATTGTAACCAATTATTTCATTCAGGCCATTAATACGAAATACGGTTCTACGCTTCCCGAGGTAAATCCCAATAATTATCCGGGCGTGAAAATTCCGTAAAACCAATAAAATTAATTTATTACAAAAGCGTCTTCCACCGAAGGCGCTTTTTTTGTACCTTTCAAATTCAATTACCGTATCATGAAAAATCAGCCTTTTGCTTTCCCTTTATTGGGGCTGATTATCGGAATTCTCATTTCCGAATATGGTTTTCAACTTCCTCTGAAAACCACAATCCTTGTTGTTGTCTTTTTTTCTTTGATTTTCGGGTTGATTTTTATGTTCAAAAGGAATGCTGCTTTGCTTTTGTTGCCGGTTTTCATCATGATAGGTTGGGGACTTTCTCTGTCGAAAAATCAATGGCATCCGATTTCAGAGGAATTGTTGAAAGGGGAAGGAATAATCGTTGCGGAAACGATGGATATTTATCGTTCTTCAGAAAAATACCGAAAATACAAAGTCAAACTACTTTCCAAAGACTCCGTTCCCATCCGGGATGCTTACGCTTTGCTGTATCTGAAAAAAGAAAATCCTGAGCTTTATGTCAAAGAACAAATTACGATTCATTCAAAAATTTTAAAAAACCGGCTGGCACTGAATCCATATCAGTTTGATTATTCTAAATTCCTCAGCCGCAAAGGGATTCATTATCATCTTTTTGCAGAAAATGTAGTAACCCGGCAAAATCCTAAATTTTCAATCTTTTATTATTTCAGCAAACTCAAGCGGGAGATTTATAATAAATTGCTGGAAAATGGATACAGCAAAGCGGCAGCTGACTTGTTTGGAGCCATGATTTTGGGAGACCGAACGGAAATGGATGCCGATATTGAGGACAATTACAGAAAAACGGGCATAGTGCATATCCTTTCGATTTCCGGGCTGCATGTAGTATTTGTTTATGGTATGTTTTTGTATATTTTGTATCCTTTGGTTTATTTGAAAAACGGGAGATATATCCGGGTCATTGTCAGTTTGATGTTGCTTTGGGGATTTGCAGTATTTGTGGGATTTGCCCCACCAGTAACCCGTTCAGCATTGATGATTAGTATTTTTCAATGTAGTTTTTTATTTCGACGAAAATCCAATATTTACCATTCGTTGGCACTATCAGCTTTTATTTTATTGCTGATAAATCCAAATAATCTTTTTGATGTTGGCTTTTTACTGAGTTTTTCTGCGGTATTTTCAATCGTTTATCTGAACCCAGTATTTTTTAAACCCTTCAGACCCAAATCCCGACTTTCAAAATGGCTTCTCGGGCTGAGTATCACTTCGGTGTCGGCACAAATGGGAACCGTTCCATTCTCGGTTCTGTTTTTTAATCAGACTTCCCTTTTATTTTTATTTGGAAATATTGTGATGATTCCGGTATCGGGATTGCTGATTGGTGGTGGTGCAATTTCTGTGATCATCGTCTTGCTAAATTGGGACATTCCGTTCTGGACTCAAATTGTAAATGGATTTATCACGGGCTGCAATGCGTATATTTCATGGTTGGCTTCCTTTGATTTTCTGGTTTTTGAAACTTTATCTTTTGATATTATTGAAGTAATGATCCTCCTGACAGGCATGTTGTTGCTGAGACCTTTGCTGTTCAAATTCAAACCACAGTTTGTTATGGTATTTTTAGGCTTGGTTTTGTTGTTTGAAATTCAAAGGATTTACTGGAATTTCCAATTGCAACAAAAGGATGAGGTTGTCATTTTTCATCAAAACAGAAATTCAGTTATCGGGCTAAGAAGCGGACAAGAAATGAAAGTTTTTCTTGCCGAATTATCAGATTCGTCCAATATCCTTGATTACACAATCCGCCCTTATGCTATGCATGAGAAAATCAAAGAAATTGAAATACTTGATCTCGAAGAAAGTTTCCTTGCGCCTCCATTTGAAAAAACACAGAATCTGCTAAAGTACGGAAATCAGAAAATCATAATACTTTCAAATCCTGTATTGCGCCCTTTGCCGGAAGTGGATTATGTTTTGGTTAGAAACAATGCCATCACAGATTCCATGCAGGTTATGGGCGGCACCAAAATTATTTTTGACGGCAGTAGTTATCCGCGTGGAAATTTTTCGGATTTCTGGAATACACGAGAAGACGGAGCATTGATTATTTCTTCGCAGTAAGTCCTTCTATAAAGCGTTCCTTGTTCATAAAACCTTTCAATAGCCTGTCCAATTTCCCATTCTGATCAATCACGGCATAAGAAGGATATGAGAGATTTCCGCGCAACGAAAAGTAGGCAAATGAATTTACTCCTCTGTAGCCACCGCCGGTCGGTTTCACATAACGATAGGTTTTCCCACGAAATTTAACTTCTTCTTTGGATTCCGCATCAAATTTCACAGCGATATAATTTTCATTGACAAATTTCACAATTTCAGGTTCCTTGAATGTAGTTTTGTCCATGGTTTTGCACCAGCCACACCAGTCTGTATAAAAGTCAATCAACAGTGGTTTGTCCGGTGAATTTTTCATTTCCTTTTCAGCTTCCTCCAAACTTACCCAATTGATGTCCTGTCCGAAAAGTGAACAGGGCAAAATCAAACTGAATATCAGGATTAAATTTTTCATCAGAAATCATTTAAACTTTACAAAATTACAAATTATTTCACGCCGTGCATCAACCTTTTGAGCGTACCATTCAGCAGCAGTGCGATGACGCCAATGACCAGCGGAACAATGGTGAAAATCAGGAAGAATGTCGAGATGTCATAGCGTTCGGTAATTTCATCAATTCTTTGTCCCAATACACCCGAAGTTTTGTTTCCGATGGCCAATGCCAGATACCATACTCCAAACATAAATGCAATCATCCGCGCCGGCACCAATTTGCTGACGTATGACAATCCGACCGGCTGTACACATAGCTCGCCCATCGTGTGGAACAAATAGGCCAGCACTAACCAGGCCATGCTGACGGATGCGGTTTTGGCTCCCTGTGGGATATCCTTGGCACCGAAAGCCAATAAGGCAAATCCAGTCGCGAGGAAAAGCAGACCGAGGGCGTACTTTCCGCCCAAAGACGGATTGAATTTGCTTTCCCAAAATTTTGAAAATATAGGCGCCAAAGCGATGATAAACAGGGAATTGAGAATTAAAAACCAAGTGGCCGGAATTTCAATCTCATTTTCTTTCTTTTTGGAAACATTCGCAGTGATACTTTCTTTGATGGTGGAAGCTTTGTCATCGTCCAATCTCACGAAATTATTTCCGTTTTTATCTAAATCTAAGATGGCAATTTGTGCTCCGCTCTGCAAATCTTCCAAGGTTCTGATGACAGCGGTTTCTTCTTGTAAAACCACATTTTCATCAGGTATATTCAGGGCGTTGACCGGCACCAAGGTTTTGGTTTCCTTGCCGTCTTTGTCGATTTGGGTAATTTCATAAACCGGATAGTTTACTTCATAAGAATAGGTGTTGAAATTGGCGTAAACTTTCCAAAAAATCAATCCCCAAATGATTAGGAAACTGAAAGCGAGAACCAGATTGGAAGCCAAATAATTTTTATAGGTTTTCTTAAAGAGCAAAAATAAGACATAAGAAATAATGGCGACCGGTACAACCGTGATGATGATGTCAATGACACTGAATATCATAGCCGCATTCCCGGAAAGTACGCGGTTGGTATAATCCTTCGCGAAAATACTCATCGAACCGCCGGCCTGCTCAAAGGATGCCCAAAAGAAAATAATGATGGTCGCAATAATCATCACGGCAAACATTCGGTTTCGGGTTATTTTGCTGAATCTTAAAGTCCTTGAAACCAAAAGGAAAACAAAGAGCAATAAAGCTATCGTGATGACCGGAGAAGAAAAATCTGTATCGCCGAATTTCAACAAATTGTAGTTGGTGATTTTTGAAAGTGGATCATTGATTACCCAAACCAAACCACCTACTGCCACCAAAATCACGATGATTTTATCAATGAGGGTAAATGGATTGGGTTTTTCCTCGTCATCATCCGAAGAAATTTTTGATGATTGGGAAGTTTCGTTTTTTTCGCCTTTTTTCAATGGTGCAAGTCCAATATCCCCAAAAATATTGTGTGCCAACCAAAACTGCAAAAGTCCTAATACCATGAAAATTCCCGCCAGACCAAATCCCCAGCTCCAGCCCACAGTTTCACCTAAATAACCGCAGAGCATTATTCCCAGGAAGGCACCGGCGTTTACACCCATATAAAAGATGGTGTAAGCCCCGTCCTTTTTCTCCGGATGGTCTTGGTACAATACCGAAATGAAAGAGGTCATATTGGGTTTGAAAAATCCGGTTCCGATAACGAGCAAAAACAATCCTAAATAGAGAAAGAATTCGGTTTCCACAGCCATACTTGCGTGCCCGAGTGCCATGATGAAAGCACCGATAATAATTGATTTTCTGTAACCGAGATACCTGTCTGCCAACTGCCCTCCAATAATGGGAGTCAAATAGAGCAAAGCAAGATAAGTCCCGTATAGGGCGAGTGCATTTTCCCTTGGCCAATCCCAACCGCCGATGCCTAATGCACTGACGAGGAACAATACGAGCAAGGCGCGCATCCCATAAAATGAAAATCGTTCCCACATTTCGGTGAAGAACAAGACAAATAATCCCGCAGGATGACCCAATACCTGTTGGTCAAAGAAATGATTGGTTTTGTTTCCTTCTTTCATAACGATGATTTAGTTCGGGAAAGTACAAAGATTTTTTCTAAACTAAAGCTGAAATTCCAAAAACATACAAAGAAAAAACCCTGTCGTTGCCGGCAGGGTTTTGCTCTTAAATATTTGTTGATTTAATAATTCCACATATCCGCTTCGGACTGCAAAATACTCCCTCGGATATTATCGCTTTCTTGTAGCTGTCCGCGCGCATCCTTGGGGATGTATTCCTCAATGGGCGTTACGCCGTACATGGTTTGCGCCTTATAAAGTACCGAAGAAAACCGCCTCGCATTGAGTAAATCATCGTAAGTTACACTCGAAGATGAGTTATTCGGATTGAAAACTGTATAGTTGTTCAATACTTTGCGTGCGTCCGGATACCAAATCCAGAATAAATCCACATACGCATTGTCTGCGAATTCAGTTCCTAATGATTGGGCATCAGGGCCCATGATACATAATCCTAAAAGACGGTATTTCATTTCTCCCAATCTTCTGTCGATGTACCACATACCCTTAGTTTTCAACATTTTGATATCCTGAGTATCTACTTTGAAATTAAATATCAAGTTTTCATCCGGTTCTTCACCGGCATCTCTCATTTCAAAATAATAATCCTGAGTATCCTTATTCTCGGTACGCGCCATGATTTGCTCATAAGTCATTCTGGTGGTGAAATATTCATCATCGTAAACTTCTGTGATTTCACCATCGCGAATTCCATTCACCAACGCATCATACAGTGAAGCGGAATTGGTTATCAAACCATCGGAAGTACGGTAATAGGGCTGGTTCAAACGCTCATTGAGGTCAATCACTTCCCACACTACCTTTGACCAGATGATGTCCTTGTCTTCCACGTAGCCGTAAGCCAATGGGTCATTCATTGTACTCACAGTGTCGCCGGCTTCAGTTACTCTGGTTCTTTGTTCGCGTTGCTCTCTGAGTTCTTCAGGCGACATAGCGTTCAAAACATTTTGTGCAAATGTCGTAGAAGCCATTAAACTCATTAAACCAAAAATCAGATACTTCATAATTATATTAAAATTTTCTAATTAACTTCTATTGTTACAGATGAGGCAGAGCCTGTACCTGCATTGGAGTCATATTTGATGTCAAATATACCCACTACATCGCCTTTTCTGGCTTTGGCCAGTGTTCCGGCTGCTTCGGACAATTTGTTACCGTTTACTACAACTGTTGGTTGTCCCGGTACTTTCACTTTAAAAGAAGTTACTTGTCCTTCAACGTCAAACAAGAAGTCCGGCCAATCTACACGTACGGTTTGTCCTGCGATTCCTTCTTTTGGAACAGCAATACTGGTTTTACCGGCGATTTGTGCTCTTGCCGGTGGAACCGGTTTGATTCGGAAAACTGTTGAACCTTCAACCACTTTACCGGTTGATGTTTTGGCCGATGCGGTGAATTTCACCTCACCACTTCCGGCTGCCGGTTTAAATATCCATTTACCAGCTCCGTTGGGCCTCAGACCGGCAACAGATGCACGCATAGACACCGGACCGTCCGCACCGTTTACAGTGGCAGTAATCGGGTTGTCCAAGTTTCGGTAAACCACATTCATCTTATCAGCTGTAATCACAGCACCGCTTGGCATTTCCGCAATGGTTTCTGCAACTACTTCATATTCTTGTGAGAATGGAATAGGCTCAGTCCACTTTCCGTCAGGACCATAATAAGTCATAGTACCTGAAACTATTTTTTGACCTGATCCGGCAGTATTCAGTTTAAAGTTTGCCACACCGTCAACGAGATCAATTTCGCCAATACCGTCGATGGTAACTTTGCCTTGAAGGTTGTTGTCAAATGCACCAAATGCGATGCTCGCATCAGCCGGTTTATCAGAACGAACGAATGGCGGAACCATCACAATCGGCTGATAAGCTTTCAGCTGTATTTCTTCATCGAGTTTGTTGGCAAGCAAAGCTCTCACCAAGTTACCTTCCTCTGTTCTGATGTCAGACTGAATTTTGGTAAGGTTGGCAAGCCCTGCTACCATGGGTTGTTCATAAAATTTTGTGTGTAGCCATGATCTTTTGCCTTGATTATCGGTGTTAAAAACATGATTGATTCTGTCCTTGTTTTGCTGATCAGGATAAATCCCTGCCATAAAATCCTTATAGGAATTGATAATACTTACCAACTGATCTCCTTTTTCAGTCGGCTTGTCCTGTTCCCTAAAAAGAACTTTGCTAAATACATCTACATTGGATAGCGATGAATAATTGGTTTCCACACCCTCCATGTCCGCTCCGAATTCAGGCAGGTCGTATTCCTGCATATCCATGATTTCCTTCCTGATACCTTCTATGAAATGATAAGCTTTGTCGGACTGCTCTTTTACCTGTGCAGCCTGTGATCTTATTTCAACATAATCAGGGTTTTCACCTGCTTTACGAATGATGTTTTCATAGAATGTACTATTGTTCTTGTCTGTCAGCTTGGACGAATCGTCCAGAGCGACAGTTATATCTTCAAAAGACCTCAGAACCTGGCGATCCACATTCATCGCCATCATGGCGATGAACACGATGTACATCAGGTTAATCATCTTTTGCCGTGCTGCTTTTCCTCCTCCTTGTGCCATTTTTAAAAATGTAGAATGTTAAACATTAATTTGAGTTATTTAGAAATTAAAAAATTAGAAATAATTAATTAATTTCCTTTCATAGCAGACAACATACCTCCGTAAACTCTATTCAGGTTGTTTACGCTTTCAGATAAAGCAAGAAGCTCCTGCTGAAATTTCTTGGTGCCTTCAGCATTGGCTTGCATTTCATTGATAAATTGTTGGTTTAATTCTACTTGTTTTTGACCACTTTCTAATTGAACCTGATACAATGCATTCAGGGATTCCATGTGGTTGGCAGCTAGTGCGAGTTGATCGCCGTACTGTTGGGTAGCGGCGGCTGCGCTGGTTGTTTTGTTGATTTCGTTCACTGAAGAACCGAAGTTTTCAATTCCTGTACGCAATCTTTCCATCAAGGAAACATCCAGTTTTGCGTCATTCAGCATTTTATCTAATTTGCTGGAAAGAGATACACTGGTATCCATGCTATCATCGGTTAGTTTCTTTGATTTTCTTGCTACAGCAGCCTGATCGGCTAATTCCGGATAAACCTTTTCCCAGTCATATCCTGCCGCCGGTTTGTCAAGTGCAAATACAAGGAATACGATTACTTCCATAACCATCCCTATCGCAAGAATAGTGGAACCATCCATCCCCAAAAATGAGTAGTGGTTAATTTTACAAAGTGCTCCCCCAATAACGACAGCTGCTCCGAAACTGTAGAAAAAGTTCAATAGGACTTCTTTTCTTGATGCTTTAAGTGCCATAATCTAAAATGAATTTTTTGTTAATTAATAATGTGTTAAAAGATATTGAATTGTTAAAATTAGTTTTTACGTCTTTTTTTGTATTTTATTTTTGAGCCTTCAGGGAAAGATTGCACAGTTCTGAATCCGATATAACTTCTGGCTGTATCCTGATTTTCAAAATCACGTGCGCTTACCATCAGCAGATAGCCGATATCTTTCCAGGAACCGCCTCTGATTACTTTGTCAACACTTTTGTTTTGACTCATGGTCGGGTTCAGTGTGGAAGTCATTTGATAGAAAGCTTTGTCATAGGGTGTGCTTGTCCATTCCGCTACATTTCCTGCCATATCATACAAGCCGTATCCATTGGCATGGAAAGTTTTGGTAGGTGCAGTGTACATATAACCTTTGCCCTCTTCTTCGATGTAATCTCCTCTTTTGGGTTTGAAGTTGGCCAAATAACAACCTCTGTCATCAATCAAATACGGTCCGCCCCAAGGATATGGTGCGTCTTGTAATCCACCGCGAGCGGCATATTCCCATTCGATTTCGGTAGGGAGTCTGTATTCAATAACTTTGTTTTGTGAGTTCTTTTTCTTTCTGGAAGCTAACCAGTCATTTTGTCTTTTGGTTTTATAAGCACAATAAGCCATAGCCTGTTTCCAGTTAACCCCTACGACAGGATAGTCTGAATAAGCTTCATGCCAGAAATAATTCTGATGCATGGGGTCATTGTGGGAATAATCAAAGTCGCGTACCCAAACGGTGGTGTCCGGATATACATGAATTTCTTCTTCATGACGGAAGTCGATACGATAAGCATTCGGGTTAGAAGCTTCTCTGGCAGCACCTTCCTGATCAATCCAAACATATTTGAATCTTAACTTTCTGACATCGATCAATCGTTCATTGTTGAAACGTTCTTCCGGCGGATAGTACAATGCATCCAAAGCTTCTGCGTAATCCACATCGGGATATTCATATTTATCCCAAATCAAATCGATGTTCCAGTTCAGTTTTTGTTGGTCGATTTGATAATCTCCACTTCTACCGGTGGCTTGCGAGGCTACATACTCATCCCAAGGAGTAGGTTCGCCGTCATCACTTCCGGAAACATATTTAAAGGCCGCAATTCCTTCTTCCGCACCTGAACTCGGAGTGCTTGGGTCAAATCCCAACTCCGAAGCCTTGTTGGCCAGCATGGTTCTGGCAATGGAATCGCGAACATATTCTACAAAAACATGATATTTTGAATTGGTTGTTTCAGTGTCATCCATATAAAATCCGGATACAGAAACAGTTCTCACCGGAGCATAATTTCCGAATGTGAAGTCATAATCCGTCTGACCTAATACAAAGGCACCGCTTGGTATTGGCACCATCCCTTTTGGACGTTGGGGAGTCCAAGTGGTGGATCTTTTACCAACAATTTCTCCGTCATTTGCCCTTTTTCTCCCGCTTTTCAGCATGTTACAAGAAGAAAGTGTAAATGACAAAATTACAACCACTGCAAAAGCTTTATTCATCCTCATTTTTTTAAGCGTGTAAATCTATTACAATTTTACTTATCTCCAAAAATTAATTTTTGATAACTATCCTAACGAATAGTTGTCGATATTATTTTATTTAGTATAATTTTTTAAAGGATTTCCACCATCGGTCAGGAATCCTACCCTTCAATGAATCTTCGTAATCTTTTAAAGAGCAAGGAACCATGTTTCGGGCGGAAATCTCAGAATCATCCGGCTCATTCAGCCCTAACCACCATTGCTCAGTTTTCATATTGTGAAAGAACATTAAATGCTGTTCGGGAATCTGAACATGGAAAATTTCAAAATCTTCTTTGTTCTCAAAATCTGATTGCTCCCGAACGGAATTTTTTCCTTCTATAAAATACCAAAGTATTTCTGCCATCAATAAATCATCCGGCATATTGTTTTTCGCTTTATAGTTGTAAACGCCAAACGATCTTACTTTATTGTTTATCCCTGAATATCTTGCCAAAGAACATATTTCCCGGGAATTAAAACCATTGGGGGAATTCAAGTTAGTTGATTTAAAATCAGAGAATTGTATGGCTTCCAAATTGATGGCAACCATGTCGGAATTTCTTAATTCCGGCTCGGATTCTTCCATGGCTTCAGTAAGTTTCCCCAATCTTTTTACATCAAAATTCAATTCCTCCATCAAATCGAGTTCTTCCTGTGCCACAAAATAAGTCTGATGCCCCAAATGAACATAATCAAAGAGCAACTGAGGTTCGGTAGTGATGATTTTGCTCAGATAATTTTGCGAAGAAAGCCCTTCCTTTTCATCTCCCAACCGGAAGCGATTGTCTATACTTGTGAAATTGACTTTGTGAAGTACGGTACCCAAAGCACGATACTGGCTGAAAATCAATCCGGGATTTTGACCGACTATAATTAAGGTGCTGTTTTTCTTAAAAATTTCTTCCTGCAACTTTTCAAAAACATACCAAGTATCACGGACGCTGTGTCCGCCTTCTAAATCCCCTAAATCATAAATCGGCAAATGCCAGTTTCCGAATTTCAATTGATAAAACTGCGCACGGATGCCGTCAAATGAAACTTCTGTTTGCACTGAAATTATTTCATCGCGGTTTTCCTTGACACCTATTATAACAATGGCATTTTCGGGATTTTCTAATTCAAACCGGATTTTACGGCCAAGGCTGAATTCGTCAAGCTGAGACGCGAAGTCTCTCAATTCCGGGGAAATAGGGGTTAGGAATTCGTTCATTTCTTTTTGGCCTTTTTGGCCGGTTGCTGTTTTTCAATTAATTTTTTGACATCCTCTAATTTCAGCTTGCTGACATCCACTTCTTTCCCCAATTCGATTTTGGTTTTGCCTTTGATGATATTGTGTCTTCCCCATCGGGCTTTTTCGATTCTGATGCCTTCTTCTTCCCAATTGACCACGATTTTTTCCGCTTCTTTTTTAAGTTTATCGGCGATTAATTCATTGATGTCCGCCTGCGATAAATGGTCGAAATCATATTTTTTGCCCACGCTGACATAGAGATTTTCCCATTTGATAAAGGGGCCGAATCTGCCGACACCTTTGGTAACTGGTTTTCCTTCGTAAGTGCCGATGGGTGCATTGGCTTTCAGTTTTTCTTCTACAAGTTCAATGGCTCTTTCCGAAGTGATTTCCATGATGTCTTCCGTTTTCGGAATAGAAACAAAGAGGTCTTTGTATCGCACATAAGGGCCGTATCTTCCGGCATTGGCTTCAATGGTTTCCCCTTTGTATTCTCCCAGATTTCTGGGTAATTCAAAGAGATTCAAGGCTTCTTCCAATGTGATGTCGTGGATGGACTGCGTTCTGAGCAGACTTGCGAATTTAGGTTTTTCTTCAGATTCAGTTTCTCCGATTTGAATCATCGGGCCAAATCTACCGATTTTTGCAAAAACGGGTTTCCCTGATTTTGGGTCGTTACCCAATGCTCTTTCACCGGTCGCACGTTTGGCGTTTTCTTCAACTTTTTCTACAGTCGTATGGAATTTTTGATAGAAATCTTTGATCATATCCGTCCATACTTCCTGTCCTTCTGCTATTTTGTCAAAACTTTCTTCCACGCGTGCGGTAAATCCGTAATCGAGGATGGCTTTGAAATAATCAACCAAAAAATCATTGACCACAATTCCGATGTCCGTCGGGATTAATTTTCTTCGGTCAGCACCATATTTTTCAGTTTCTGTTTTTTCAGAGATTTTTCCTTTTTTCAAGCGAAGGGTTTGCAGTTTCCGGGATTTTCCTTCCAAACTGCCGACTTTCACATAATCTCTGTTCTGAATCGTGGAAATGGTGGGCGCATAAGTAGAAGGTCGTCCGATTTCAAGTTCTTCCAATTTTTTTACCAAGGAAGCCTCGGTATATCGGGCGGGTGCTTTGGTGAATTTCTGAGTTCCGAAGATTTCTTCATTTTCCAAGGGGTCATTGATTTTGACTTCAGGAAGAATGGATGTGCCTTCGTCATTGTCTTCCGCTTCGGTTTGTGTTTCTTGATAAACCTTCAGAAATCCGTCAAAAATAATGACTTCTCCTTTGGCCTGAAAAATTTCTTTATTCTTTGAATTGCTGATGTCGATTATGGTTCTTTCTAATTCGGCATCGGCCATCTGACTGGCAACGGTTCTTTTCCAAATCAAATCATAAAGTCTTCGCTGGTTATTGTCTGCACCTGCGGATTTTATGGAAAAATCGGTGGGTCGTATGGCTTCGTGTGCTTCTTGTGCAGCTTTGCTTTTGGTGGTGTAATTCTTTGGGGCAGCATAAGGTTTTCCGTATTCTGACAGAATCATATTTTGCGCCACCTGAATGGCATCTTGTGACAAACTCACGCTGTCTGTACGCATATAGGTAATCAACCCATTTTCATAGAGTTGCTGTGCGATGCTCATGGTTCTGGAAACGGAGAAGCCGAGCTTCAATGAGGCTTCCTGTTGCAGCGTGGAAGTAGTAAATGGTGCGGAGGAAGTTCGTTTCCCCGGTTTTTTCTGCAAATCTTTTACTTTGAAATCCGCATCCAAACAGGAATTGATGAAATCCAATGCTTCCTGATAAGTTTTGAACTCTTTACCGAGTACGGCTTTCAGGGATTTTCCATCTTTGGTTCTAAATTCGGCAGTGAATTTAAAAGAAGAAACAGGATTGAACTCCTGAATTTCTTTTTCTCGTTCCACGATCAGCCGAACCGCAACAGATTGAACTCTACCGGCGGATAATCCGGGTTTGATTTTTTTCCAAAGCACAGGCGACATTTCAAAGCCGACCAAACGATCCAAAACCCTTCTTGCTTTTTGGGCATTGACTAAGTCTTCATCAATTTTCCGTGGTTTTTCTATGGCTTTTTGAATCGCTTTTTTCGTGATTTCATTGAATGTAATCCGGTGGGTATTTTTTTTGGCAAGTCCCAAAACGTGATACAGATGCCAAGCAATGGCTTCTCCTTCACGGTCTTCATCCGAAGCCAGCCAGATGGTATCAGCCTTGCTCGTCAGCTCTTTGAGTTTCTTTACAACTTCTTTTTTTTCATTTGAAACCTCATAAACAGGTTTGAAATTATTGTCTATTTCTATCCCCATGCCCTTTTTGGGCAAATCAGCAATATGACCAAAACTGGATTCCACCCTGAA
The DNA here is from genome assembly GCA_041656055.1 of Weeksellaceae bacterium. Classification (GTDB taxonomy): domain Bacteria; phylum Bacteroidota; class Bacteroidia; order Flavobacteriales; family Weeksellaceae; genus Moheibacter. The sequence continues at coordinate 15,516 of JBBAEI010000020.1, read as the reverse complement.
ATCATCGCCAAGATATTTCTGAATCGTTTTGGCTTTTGAAGGAGATTCGACAATAACTAAGTTTTTTGGCATCTTCAAAATTTTTCGCAAAACTACATAAAATTTTTTGTTGAAAGGTTTTTGAGTTATAGGACAGCAATACAGCACCGGCTAAAAGTTTGAAAATTTGAAATCCGGATTGCTTGTTTTGCGTTTTGGATTTGCAAAACCCTGCAAACTTATTCAATGTTAATAAAAATAAATTTGTCGTAAAAAAATTGAACAAACCGGAAAAGTATTCAGTCGATACTTTTGGATTTCTGATTAATTAAAAGTCGAAAAACACCTTAATTTATTATTTATCAGGAATGCCCAATTTCCTCAATTTGGTCGTTTGGAAACCCGATAATGTGTTTGTACATGATATAAATGGTCACCAAGACTAACGGATAAGTGAATACCCTGCCGATGCCGCAGGCCAAATAGCCCATGAGGCCGAAAAGGGAGGCAACAAATAAAAGTTTGAAAACCGAAAACCAGTTTTTATTTACAAGGCTGATGCTCGTTTTAAAAGCTTCCCAACCGCTCATTTGATGAAACATGACCAATGGGCATGCGATACAGGCGGCCGCCCAAATGTAAATGCCCGGAAGAATAAAAAATAATAATGCGATTTTGGAAATGAAAAAATAAATCAATCCTAAAGCCATCAGCCGGCTCCAGTACTGCGGTTTGAAACCTGCAAACAAAGTGCTGATATTGGCCATGCCTTTTGTTTCCATTTCTCTGCAAACCAGCATAAACCCGCCTGCCAGCGGAAAAGCTAATATGAGAATCAGCTGTACCAGTCCTGCATTGGAAGAAATGCTGACCAAATTCTCACTGTAAAAATCCTGTGTTTTTGAAATGATGACTTGCATATCATCGGATCCCTGAATATCTTCGAGCAGTACCTGATTTTTTAAATTTAAACCTGTCATTGTACTCGTCACCTGATTGAGTAAAATGGAACTGAAGCCGTATATCAGTACAGCAAGCGCACCGATTCCGATAACTTTTGTGAATAGATTCCAAGACTCATTGATAACCTTGTTGAAGTCCAAAGAATAATTTCGATCCAATAGATTTTCCTTTTCAAATTCCATAATTGCAGTGCTTAAAATTTATCCAAAAGTAATGAAAAGTTAAAAATATGCAAACAAAATAGAATCTGTCATATTGTCAGTGGATTTTTATATTTTTGCAAATCAAAATGCTTGGGAAAGAATGGAATTATATGCAAAAGACACGGAATCAAGGCAGGGCGAAGCCATGGTTTTGGATGGAAAAGTAGAAAACAATAAAAAGCTTTTTATAGAAAGTTATGGATGTCAGATGAATTTTTCTGACTCCGAAATCGTTGCAGGCATCTTAGAGAACAATGGATTCAATACCACGAGCAACATGGAGGAAGCGGATTTGGTGCTGATCAATACCTGCGCCATCCGTTTGAAAGCGGAAGAAACTGTAAGAAAAAGACTCGCTGAATTCAATGCGTTGAAAAAGAAAAAGCCAGCCATGAAAATCGGAGTTTTAGGATGCATGGCCGAACGCTTGAAAACACAGCTTTTGGAAGAAGAAAAAGTAGTGGACATCGTTGCCGGACCGGATGCTTACCGTGATTTGCCCAAATTATTGGAAGAAGCCGATGATGGCCGGAAAGCCATCAATGTGATTTTGTCCAAAGAAGAAACTTATGCAGACCTGAATCCGGTTCGTTTGGGTGGAAACGGGATTACCGCTTTTGTTTCCATCACCCGCGGCTGCGACAATATGTGTACTTTCTGTGTGGTGCCGTTCACTCGCGGACGCGAACGAAGCCGTGATCCGGAATCCATTGTGAATGAATGCAAGAGCTTATGGCTCAATGGTTACAAGGAAGTCACGCTGCTCGGACAAAATGTGGATTCTTATTTATGGTATGGTGGCGGACTGAAAAAAGACTTCAAAAACGCAACCCCCGAACAAAGAAAAAATGCCGTGGATTTTGCCCAACTTATGTCGAGAGTGGCAGAAGCCGTTCCCGGCATGCGAATTCGTTTTTCGACTTCCAATCCGCAGGATATGCACGAAGAAGTGCTTTATACCATGGCGAAATATGACAATATCTGTAAATCCATTCATCTGCCGGTACAATCCGGAAGCACATCAGTTCTTGAAAGAATGAACCGAAAACATACCCGTGAAGAATATTTGGCACTTATCGATAAAATCAAAGAAATCATGCCGGATTGTGCAATTTCTCACGATATGATTGCCGGATTCTGTGGAGAAACCGAAGAAGAACACCGGGAAACATTGAGCCTGATGGAGTATGTGAAATACGATTTCGGATTCATGTTCGCTTATTCCGAAAGACCGGGTACTCCGGCACATAAAAAAATGCCAGACGATATTCCCGAAGCAGTCAAAAAACGCAGATTGACGGAAATCATTGAGCTACAGCAAAAACATTCTTTGGAAAGACATCAGTCTTATGTAGGGAAAGTGTACGAGGTTCTGATTGAAGGCAACAGCAAGAGAGATGAAAATGAATGGTATGGTCGGATTTCACAAAACGCCGTGATGGTGTTCCCGAAAGTAGAAGGAACCAAACCCGGGGATTTTGTGATGGTCAGAGCAAATAGCTGTACTTCTGCTACTTTATTAGGAGAAATGCTTGATTGATTTTGGGGCAAACCTCAAGTTGATTGCTGCATTTCGATTTCGCTCAATGACCACAATTGTTGAGCGACAGTTGCTAAACGAAGGTGATTGCATTTTGACTACGCTCCATGACGCGGTTGCTGAGCGACGGTTGCTGAGCGAAGTCGAAGCACAGAAGCACAGGTTGTGGCGACAATAAAAGATTCAATGGATGTTCTTGAATTGAAGAGAATTAAAAATTTGGATTGATTCAAACGTTGAACGATAAACTTTGAACATTAAAAAATGGACAATTTACAAACGATAAAACAAAGATTCTCTATCATCGGCAATGACCCGGGACTGAACCGGGCTTTGGAAAAGGCGATTCAGGTAGCTCCGACCGATATTTCGGTTTTGGTCATCGGTGAAAGCGGGGTCGGCAAGGAATTCATTCCGAAAATTATTCATTCCCAATCTCACCGAAAACACAATAATTATGTGGTGGTCAATTGTGGTGCGATTCCGGAAGGAACCATAGATTCCGAATTGTTCGGACATGAAAAAGGGGCTTTTACCGGTGCGACGGCGACACGGAAAGGCTATTTTGAAGTGGCGGACAAAGGGACGATTTTTCTGGATGAAGTCGGTGAATTGCCGGCACCTACGCAGGTTCGGCTGCTCAGGGTGTTGGAGAGTGGTGAGTTCATGAAAGTCGGCTCTTCCGAAGTGCAGAAAACCGATGTTCGCGTGGTGGCTGCGACCAACATCAAAATGGAAGAAGCTGTAGAAAGAGGGAAATTTCGCGAAGATTTATATTACCGGCTGAATACGGTTCAAATTGATATGCCGCCATTGCGTGCAAGGAAAGAAGATATTCCCCTGTTGTTTAGAAAATTCGTGGCTGATTTTGCGGCCAAATACCGAATGCCACCCTTGGAGCTTACTCCAGAAGCCATTCATTATATCTCCAATTATCCGTGGCCGGGCAATATTCGACAGCTGCGAAATTTTGCGGAAGAAATTTCCGTGGTGGAGAAAGAAAGGAAAATCACCCTCGAAAAAGTGCAGCATTATTTGCCTTACCAAAGCAATGTCCCTGCTATCATTCCCAAGAAAAATGAACCCGGCTCAGAGCATTTGGAAAGAGAAATTCTTTTCAAATTTTTGTTGGACATGAAGAAAGATTTGAATGATTTGCGTTCGCTAACTTTGGATTTGATTCACAACAAAGAGAATATTTCTACCAATAATATGGAAACCCTACAAAGGGTAATCCGCGAAAATGCCAATCAAGAGCCGGATGATACCGCCCTACGGATTATATCGGAAAAAGAACCCATTCCCGTGGTCAATGATTTTGAATATATCGAACATGATTTTGAGGAAGTAAAAGAGCCGGAAACCTCACTTTCCCTGCAAGATCATGAAAAAGAACTGATAGAGAAAGCCTTGGAAAAATACAAAGGAAAACGCCGTTCGGCTGCGGAAGAATTAGGGATTTCAGAACGGACGCTTTACCGAAAAATCAAACAATACAATTTGGAATAAAACCAAGAAATGAAAATGTTGAAATATTTATTGCTGTTTTGCACCGGATTGTTCATTCAGGGTTGCTATACTTTGTCCGGCTCTTCAATTGACCCGGCTTGGCAGACTTTGAAAGTTTCTCCTTTTCCCAATTATGCGCCTTTGCAAAACCCGAATCTCAGTCAGATGTTTACCGATCAGCTGCAAGATATTTTCAATAACCGGACGAAACTTTCACTGACCAACGACGACAACGCAGATCTACTAATAGAAGGAGAAATCACTGGTTATCAGCAGACTTCAGTGGCGATTCAGGCCAATGAAACGGCCGGGAAAAACCGACTGACGGTTACGGTCAGAGTTCGTTACCAAAACAACCGTGATGAAACCAAGAGTTTTGACCGCTCATTTTCGGCGTACGAAGATTTTGAAGCGAACCAAACGTTGAATCAAGCGGAAACTGCGTTGCTCGACAGCATTTTGGAACAATTGACCGGACAGATTTTCAATGCCATCGCCATGGACTGGTAGCCGTTTTTAATTGAATCCATCTGAAAATTGAAATGATTAAAAATTTTTAGTTTAGCGAAATGAATCCGAGAATACAATATTTAATGAATCATCCTTTTGATGTACAGCTTTCTGATGTGGCTTTGCTTCAGGATGAAATTGATAAATACCCTTATTTTTCCACATTGAGAATTCTTTTGCTTTTCGGATTGAAGGAATTTGACCACACGACTTATCAGGAAGAACTGAAGAAAACCAGTATATATAGTCCGAGCCGAGCCGCACTTTACCATTATTTGCACAAGGAAAAAAAGGCTTCCGAAACTGAATTTACAACAACTCCGGAAATTTCGTCGGATGAAAATATTTCGGAAGAAACGAAAATGCATCCAACGGAAAAGTTTGATGAAAACTTTGTGGAAACTTTGGAAAATGAAATTGAAGAAACAGAAAATAAGCCGATTGAGAAAAAAGAGCCGCTGCCATCCCAAATGACTTTCAGCGAGTGGTTGGCGCTTTCAAATTCGGATTCTGAACCGGAAAAAACACCTTCCGAAAGAGAAATTAAATACAGGTTGATAGACGAATTCATTGAAAAATCCCCAAAAATTTCGCCAATTGAAAAGCCGAGATTTGACAGCCAGCCGGTGAAAACCGAACCTACGCCCGAATATTCAGATTTGATGACCGAAACCTTGGCGCAGATTTACACCGAACAAAAAAAACACGAAAAAGCCATTCGTGCCTATCGCATACTTGCACTGAAATATCCGGAGAAAAGTGATTTGTTTCATGACAAAATCCGGCAATTAGAAGAAATGAAGAATTCCTGAATAGGGATTTGAATGTGTTTTCCGAACAATTTCCGCTAAATTCGCTTTCAAGCTGAGAATCATGCAAAAGAAAAATTTCACCGTCGATGAAATCCGCGATAAGCTGGCAAAATATTGCGCTTATCAGGATCGCTGCCATTGGGAAGTAGAAGTGAAAATGCGGGAATTTAATTTGATTCCGGAAGCCAAAGATCTGATTATGATTTATTTGATTCAGCATGATTTCCTAAATGAAGAAAGATTTACAAACAGCTTTGTGCGTGGAAAATTCAATCAAAAAAAATGGGGAAGAATCAAAATCCGCATGGAATTAAAAAGAAGAAAAATTCCTGAGAAAATGATTGAAAACGCAATTTCTCAAATGGATGAAACACAATATCAGAAAACCCTTGAGGAATTATTTCGCAAGAAAGAAGCAACGTTGAAGACTGAAACAGAAAGCTGGAAGAAGAAAGCCAAAATCAGAAATTTTCTATTGCAAAAAGGGTATGAATCCGGATTGATCGTTGAATTATTCGATTAATCCCAATTGTTAAAAACCAATTCTGATTTCAAATGTATTCTTGAAAATTGTATTTTAGCCGAAATTTAATCTAATGGAAATGAAGAAAATTATAGTTGGACTGTTGCTGATTTTTCCGCTTTTCATACTGAATTCCTGCAATGACTGGGAAGATGAAAGCTATCATCCGGGCGGTAGCGACGGACCGGAAGTCATCATGTTGCTGAAAGAATCTACCCAGAATTATGCAAATGGAATTACGGGAAAATACCAATATACTTATGACAGTGAAAATAGATTGAGCAAAATCCTCATCCATATGGACACCTCCATTACAGATAGTTACTCTGAAGCAACCTATAGTTATTCGGGAAATACGCATGTTGATTTGGTTGTGACAACTTATATGTTTGGGATGGAAGTGAGTAAGGCGAATTTTTCATCCGATATTTCCGGAAATACCCAAACGACGAATATTGAACATTTTCAAGATGGAGAATCCATAGGAACGATGATTAGTGTGGCGACTTTTTCTGCTCCTTGTGGAATTACCGAAAACACTGTTACAACTAATTTTCCGGGATTTCCCCCCATGCAGAGCACTGCAACTTATGAATATACCGATTCCAATTGCAGCTATAAGGAAATGGTGGATGGAACTTTGGCTACAATCGTAACGAATGACGATAAGTTTTCACCAATAATTACAGGGGTTGAGGATTTTATTCCGGGCTATGTTAGGCATAATCCCATTAAAGTCGAAAATCAGGCTGAAAATATTGTAGAAACCATCACCTATACGTACAATGAAAATGATTATCCGGAAACGGCTTCTCATACCTTTAGTGATGAGGGAATGAATTATACAGAAACTTTCACGTATTATTGAAATCTGAATCCGTTGAAAATACACGACAGCCCGGCTTTTCGGGCTGTTTTTGTTTTCGATATTTTGACAAGTCCGGCTAAGCATTAATCGTGTTAAAATTAATTTCATAATTTGTACTTTTATCAAAAATTTAAACAATGGAAAAAAACTATCTTTTGCGGATTGACGGCTTTTTTACAAAAGCCCTGACAGCCTAAGTGATTGATAGACAATTGCTTTAATTTTGAGAAACATTTTTCACTAATTTTTTTTGAATGAAACCTTATTACGCCGAAACCAAAGTTCGCTGGTCAGACATGGATCCCAATAGGCATCTGGCTAATTCTGCCTACATGAATTTCACGAGTTTTGCACGAATAGAATATTTGCGAAAAATCGGAATTACGATTGAGGACATGGCGCGATTGGACATAGGACCGGCAGTTTTGCGCGAAGAGATTTCATTTTTTCATGAAGGTCATGAAGGCCAGGAAATCATGATTTCCGTAGTGATTTCCGGAAATTCTGAAGATGGACAAATTTTCGAATTTGAACATAATTTGTATGACAAAAAAACCGGAAAACACTTGGCATATTCCCGGGTTTTCGGACTTTGGTTTTCGAGAACTAATAGAAAACGAATGACACCCCCGGCCGAAATCAATGACAAAATCAAAGCCCGACTCGATCCGGAAAATTTAAAAATCCTGTCAATGAAAGATCTAAAATCCCTTCCGGTTTTCCCAAATAACATTGACCCAAAAATATTTGAAAATGCTTGAAGACAAACAAAGTGGGCTGACGCCTTTGGAACAATTTGGAGAATTCAGACTGATTAAACATCTGACACAATCTTTTGAAATTCAAAATCCATCGACCAAAACGGGAATTGGCGACGACGCCGCAGTACTTGATTTTGGAAAAAACGAAGTCGTGGTTTCCACGGATATGTTGGTCGAAGGCGTACATTTCAACCTAGCTTATATGCCGCTTAAACACTTGGGTTACAAATCTGTAATAATTAATCTCAGCGATATTTTCGCCATGAATTCCAATCCATCTCAGATTTTGGTTTCCATCGCGGCATCCAATCGTTTCACTGTGGAGGCACTCGAAGAATTGTATTCCGGAATTGAAATCGCTTGTCAAAAATACAAGGTAGATCTGGCGGGTGGCGATACGACTTCCTCGACAAGTGGGCTGACAATCAGCATCACCGCCATCGGCAGCGCACCCCAAGAAAATATCATTTACCGCAGTGGCGCAAAAGAAAAAGATTTGCTCGTGGTCAGCGGGGATTTAGGAGGTGCTTATTTGGGATTGCAGGTTTTAGAAAGAGAAAATGAAGTTTTCAAAGTCAACCCGAATATGCAGCCGGATTTGTCGGAATACAGCTATATCGTAGGACGTCAATTGAAGCCGGAAGCGAGAGGGGATATCATCAGTTTGTTGAAAGAATTGGAGGTGAAGCCGACTTCCATGATTGATGTTTCAGATGGACTTTCATCTGAAATCCTTCATTTGTCGGAAAAAAGCGGTCTGGGCTTCAAAGTCTATGAGGAGAAAATCCCATTGGATCCGGCGGTGATAAGGACGGCAGATGAATTTGGCATCAACCCCGTAACTTGTGCGCTGAATGGCGGCGAAGATTACGAATTGCTTTTCACCATTGCGCAAGAAGATTTTGCGAAAATCAAGGGCAATCCGAATCTAACGGTTATTGGGCATTCCACCGAAAAAAATGCGGAGAATTACTTGATGCTGAAAGACAGCGAAGCTGCGGTGCCTTTGACTGCGCAGGGCTGGAATTCGTTTGAATAATAATTTCCGGATGAATTATTTTTTCAGAAATTCATTTCTGGTTTTCAGGGTATCTTTTGGCGAAATTTCAGTCAGGACAATTCCGTTGAGCGTAGATTTGTTTTGTTCAACACCATTTAACAAATTGTCTGTGGCTTGAAAATAAAGAATCTGATTTTCAGCAAGCAAATCCCCTCTCAGCACATACAATTCTCCAAATTCTGCGGATACTTCGGTGTTGTATTTCCCGTGGATTTTGAATTGGGAAGTATTTTGTCCGAAATAATCCACAATATTTTTTCCAAAGTCAACTTTGTAAGTAAAAACACCTTCATTTGCCCCCAATTTGGTTTTCAAAACCACGGTTCCTACACCTATCGAATCACTGGACGGAAGTTTGATTTTACCGGCATAGGCAATGGTCATGACGCTGTCGTTAATGCCGGGCGTGTATTCGCCGACTTCCTCCAGTATAGTTATGCCTTGATATTTGGGTTTACAGCTGAACGCAATGAGTCCGGTTCCAATAACCAAGATGCCGTATTTGAAGATTTTTGAAATCATAATTTCAGTTTATGAACTTTGAATGCTTGCAAATATATAAAAAACATGATTTCTTTTTCAACCTTGAATTTTTTAGGTTTTCATGAAAATCCTTATGAATCTCATTGATTCTGCGACACTTAAAGCACAACCACGTAAAGTATTCAAAACTTCAAAGGATTTTCTATTATCATAAAAACCTTGGGAACGATTTTAACCGAGATAGATTTGACTGAATTCTTGGTCATAACATCTTTGTGATTCAAAATTTAGGATGAGGAGAAAATGGGATAATTCTCAAAAGGATTGGCTGCATTCACAACAAATTCTTTTAATTTTACCACACAAAAAATCAAATTATGCGCAAAATAAGCCTCGCCCTTTTCATTTTTATTGGTTCATTGAGTTTCGCCCAACAGAAAAAACTGACCATGCAGGATGCAGTGATGGGATTATTTACCAATCTTCGGGTTGAAAATCTATCATTGAAATGGATTCCCAATCAGGATGCTTTTACGGAAATAGTCACAACAAAATACGGAAATGCATTGGTCGCAAGGAGTTTACCGGATTTGAAAACCGATACCTTACTGCGTTCCAAAGATTTTGCAACACTTCCAACCCTACCCAATCTGAATTGGATTGATGAAAACACGGCGACTTACAGAGATGCCACAAAATGGATGCTTTGGAACCGAAAAACCGGGCAAAGCGAAATGCTGGCTACGCTTCCGACCGATGCCGAAGAAATACGCATGGCACCGGAAACCAATTATTTGGCTTACGTATTGGACAATGATTTATTCATGATTGATGCCGACAAAACCGTTCATCAAATTACCCGCGACGGCAGTTATGAAATTGTCAACGGAAAATCCGTTCACCGGGATGAATTCGGTATTGAGCGCGGAATTTTCTTTTCTCCCAAGGGGAATTTATTGGCTTTCTACCGCATGGATCAGTCGATGGTGGAAGATTATCCGATTGTGAACTGGTCAACGGTTCCCGCCAAAAATGAAAACATTAAATATCCTTTTGCAGGCCGCACATCCCATCAAGTGACACTTGGTGTTTATAATCCGAAAACTGCGCAAACCGTATTTCTGAAAACCGGAGAACCCAAAGATCAGTATTTGACCAACATCTCTTGGTCACCGGATGAGAAGTCTATTTTTATTCAGGTTTTGAACCGTGAACAAAATCACATGAAACTAAATCAATACGATGTACAATCCGGAAATTTGATTAAAACTTTGTTTGAAGAAACCGATGAAAAATATGTTGAACCCCTGCATGAATTGTATTTCTTGCCCGATGGAAAGGAATTTGTATTCTGGAGTCAGCGCGATGGTTGGATGAATTTGTATCGCTATTCTGCTGAAGGGAAATTAATCAATCAAATTACCCAAGGAGATTGGTTGGTCAATGCCATGGAAGGCATCAATGAAAAGAAGAATGAATTGCTTATCACTGCAACCATAGATGGTGCGATGGAAAAGCATTTATACGCTGTCAACTGGAAAAATGGAAAGATTCGGCGGGTGGATACCACCCCGGGTTATCATAATTTTTCAGTCAGCACAAGTGGGAAATACGCCATTGACAATTGGAGCAATGCGGAAATACCCAGAAAAATTGATCTACTTTCGACTGACGGAAAATTCAGCAAGAATCTACTGACAGCTTCCAATCCACTTTCAGATTATGCGATGCCACGGGTTGAAAATATTACACTGAAAGCCGATGACGGCAGTGATTTGTATGGAAAGCTGATTTATCCGACCAATTTTAATCCCCACCAAAAATATCCGGTAATTGTCTATTTGTACAACGGTCCCCATGCGCAGTTGAATCTCAATCGTTTTCCGGCAAGCGGCAACCTTTGGTATGATTATATGGCGCAAAACGGCTATGTGGTTTGGGTGATGGACGGCCGGGGCAGCAGCAACCGCGGATTGAAATTTGAACAATCCATTTTCCGGCAACTTGGAAAATTGGAAATGGAAGACCAGATGAAAGGGGTTGAATATCTGAAATCGCTTTCATTTGTAGATGGCGACCGCATGGGCATTCATGGCTGGAGTTACGGTGGATTTATGACGACTTCCTTCATGCTCAGAAAGCCGGATGTATTCAAAGTCGGTGTTGCCGGAGGGCCGGTAATGGACTGGTCTATGTATGAAATCATGTATGGAGAACGCTATATGGATTCGCCACAAAGCAATCCCGAAGGTTATGCCGAAAGTTCGCTGATGGACAAAACACAGCATCTGAAAGGCAAATTATTGTTGATTCACGGAGCGCAGGACAATGTGGTGGTATGGCAGCATTCTGTTGATTTCCTGAGGAATGCAGTTTCCAATGGGGTTCAGGTGGATTATTTCATTTATCCCGGCTATGAGCACAATGTACGCGGCAAAGATCGTGTGCATCTGATGCAGAAGATTTCGGATTATTTCGATTTGTATCTGAAGCAGGATTAATTTTCTCCTTTGGGTGCTTCCGGAAATTCAGATTGTTTGGGTTCAGGTGGTGGTGGAACATTAGGATTTCCTTGGAAATTCATATAACCCGGCGTAAAAGTTTTAACTAAGTTTTTTGAACAATTGCTCGATTTGATTTCTAATCTGATTTCGGTTATCGACCTTGTCGGTGGCGTATAAACTACCGGAATTCTGTCGCTGGCGGTTTCGCGGGTTCCGTCCGAGAAAGTGATGTTCCAATTGTAGGAAAATTTATAAATGTCCAAAGGTTTGGGAATTAAGATCTGAAAAACTTCATCTTCTTTTCGGATATCAATATTTGATGCAAGTATTTGACAATCTTGCATTTGGGTGTTAGGAATATGTGGTTGTGTCTGAGGGCGTTCATGTGTAGTAACACCGGGTTCTGTAATGTCAATGCTGATGCTGCATTTTTGTTCCCCGTATGCATTGGAATAGGAAGCGACCAAATCACCACTGCCCAAGCCAACCGTTTTTATGGTGATGCTTTTTTGATTGATAGCAGAAACGGCCACTAAATTATGACCGGCCACATTCCAGTGATAGCAGTCCGTGCAATTGGGCGTGTCACCAATGATGGTGTAAGTCTGAATTGCGTTATTATTCAGAACGACTGGACCTTGAATACTGCATTGCGCAAATCCGAAAATCCCGGACAAAAGCAGGATGTAAGTTAAAACAGGTTTCATTGGGTAAATTTTTGTAAAGTTAATTATAAATCGGATAGCCTTCAGTTTTCCTGTGAGCTTAATTCTTTTCTAAACTGTTCAAATAAGCATTCCATCCTGCGGCCTTGTATTCCATTGCAGAAGCTTTGGGATTCATGGATTTATAGATGCCGCGTCCGACAATCATGAAATCTGTATGGTATTCTGAAAAAACCCTTTCCGGCGTATTATACTGTTGCCCTTTAGAATCTCCGGTTTTGCTCAAGTTCACTCCGGGCGTGAAAAGCAGTAAATTATCCGAAACTTTTCTTTGTGCTACTGCACCCATTACATTGGGAGCCGAATCAGCAACATTGAGGGCTTTGCCGATATAATAATCATCGGTAAGGGTACCTTTGGAAGACATTTCAATGATGGCCACCACCCCTACATTATCAAAAACCTTTAAACTTTCTTCTCCGGCAATCATGTGTGCCGTAATCATATCTGCCCAAACAGCCGTTTTGTATATGCCTTCTTTGAATTGCATCTCTTGTGTGTTTCCGATATCACCGTATTTTCGGTCTTCAAACAAAAGGAAGTTTTTTTCTCTTGCGATTTGCCGCAATTCGTCAATCAATCCAAAACTAAAATCCCGGATGATGTCCGTATGCATTTTCAGGGCAACGATATGTTCTCCGATTTCTTCTGCAAGATTCAGTAATTCGGCAGAAGTAATGACATCCGCTGAAGCAATCAGATTGGATTTTTTTCGCAAAGCGATTTCAATCAATCTTCGACCAACCGGATGCTGTACCGTTTTCTTTTCCAACGGGATTCTTTGTTTCACAGGCGGTGCGGGAGGATTGTTTAGAAAATCTATAATTCGCTGAGCTTCAGCGTCATTTAGTCTATGGTATTTATGTAGAAATTCAATGACTTCATTGATGGTGAAAAGTGTGTAAACGGTATATCCTTTTTCTTTCAACTTTTCCACACCACCCTGTTCACGATCCAGCACAACCACGATGTCGGTAACCGCCAGCCCTTCGCGTTCTACTTCTTCAATGGTTTCCAACAGACTTTGTCCGCTGGTGATGACATCTTCTACCAAAAGACAATTTTGACCATCCTGATAGATGCCTTCCACCATTTTTTTGGTTCCGTAGCCTTTGTTTTCTTTGCGCTTGATGATGAGTGGCATTCCGCTGGCTAAACTCATGGTAGTTGCCATGGGCAAGGCCGCATAAGGCACTCCGCAAATCAGCTCGAACGGGGATTTCTCCACCAGATCCAACAAGCTGTTGGCTAATGTTTTTAATAGTTGCGGGCTGGAAGCAAGTGGGCGTAAATCAACATAGAATGGGGATTCTATACCGCTTTTTAAAATGAAATTTCCAAATTTAATTATGCCGAGCTCATAGGCTTTGAGCAGAAAATCTTCGCGTTGTTGCATCAATGAAAAGGTTTGAGCAAAGTTATAAGATTCCACTATGTGGCAAGGGGATTTTCAGCTTTGTTTTGGATAAGTTTTCCACAATAAATATCGCTTAACTGTTGCGCAATGCATGAAATGATTTTTTTGAAATATTCAAGGCTTGTTGTGCAATCCAGCAAATAGGCATATAACTATAAATCACTCACAATGAGATGAATTCAAATAAAATAGATTGGTAATTATTCGTCATCCTTTTTGATGCAATTAAATCCCCAAAAATTCAGGTAGTAACTTTCAGCTTGACTCCGTTGGCTAAAGCCAAACGGCAATAGAGCCTTTAAAAAAATTGATTAAATTTATCCGATGAAAACTTTCTCAGGTGAAATTATGAACTGCTTTTCGTATCCAAGAATCCTTACATCGGAAGTCGGGATGAAGCACTCGGTTTATGTACCGGGAGGCAAGAAAATCTTCGGTTTAAATCCCGGCGAAGAAGAAGTGAAACTTAAAAATGTTTTAGAGACGGATTATTTGTATGAATATAATGGGGAGGAGTTTCAAACTATAAGTAAATGGCTACAATATGCAACAGGAAATATAAGGAAATTATATGAGAAGGAGACGTTGGTTTTCTAAAAACGACTTGAATGTTCTTGCTGATTTTTTGAGAGTAATTTTAGATTTATTTAGATGAAAGAAGACTTATTTGTACAATTAATTTTTGCTATTATATTTTATATAATAATGTATTTCTTGATTAAAACAGTTAATCAAAGAATTAAAAATCCTAAGTATTCAAATCAAAAAAAAATAATGCAAAAAACCAAAATCACTCTGATTGTCTTAGTTGTTATTTATAGTGTGATGGTCATTTTCCAAATAATTCTATGATGAATGAGAATCATTACTATCCGTTTGGGATGAAGCACAGCATTTACGTACCGGCGGACAAGAAAATCTTCGGTTTAAATCCCGGAGAAGAAGAACTGAAAATAAAAGTGGTTACGAAAACGGATAATTTGTATGAATTTAATGATTATGGAGGAAAAAGCTTTGAGAAAGCTTTTGACGAACATAGCGCACGAAGTGCTGAGTTTCAGGATGAGTTAGGATTAAGCTGGTACGACTATGGAGCGAGGAATTATGATGCAGCTTTGGGCAGGTGGATGAATGTTGACCCACTTGCAGAAATGAGCAGAAAGACATCACCCTATGCTTATGCACTCAATAATCCGGTATTCTTCATAGATCCAGATGGGATGATGGCGGAGAGTCATAGTAGTAATACAGATAGTCAAGAAAAAAACAGAATGGGAAGCACGCCTTTACGGAAGAAGAAAAAAAAGTTAATCACATTAATCTCATGCTATAAAAATGAATAAAATCAAAATAATATTACTCGTGTTCTCTCTATTTATTATCTCTTGTAATGAAGGTAATAAAAATGATAATAATAGAAAATATTTGATATATAATTTGGATTCTAAATTTCCAACTTTGATGGAAAAAGATTCATTATCTCTATTTTTAACATCACAAGCTATTTTAGATAGTATTTTAAAAAAATCCAATGGTCTAGCCCCCTATTAATCGGACTATTTACTTTTCTTATTTGCTAATATACACTTTTTCATTTTATTTTTGCATTGCAAGGAACAACCGACGGCGATTTTTTATACCGTAAGTTGTGTGAGGCTC
>JBBAEI010000019.1:0-57663 GCA_041656055.1 Weeksellaceae bacterium | reverse complement strand
GCGAGCAAAGAAGTGATTCAAAAATATGTTGAAAATCAGGGAAAAAAGAAAGAATATAAAGAAGTCTATTCAGGGCAACTTAAATTGTTTTAATACCTCGTGGGCTTGCCCCGAGGTAGTTTATTTTTATAGTGAACGCAATTTATTCAAAAAAAACATTGGTTAAAGATGATTTATATCAGTTGTTCTGACTTTATTTGTTGAAAATTCAGAATAAAATTTTCAAAAACATCAATTTCAATGAATGTTAATAATCTGTGTGTCAATTTGTTGTCTGAAAATCTTGTTTTTGCTTCTGAAAACATACTTTCTAACAGCCAAATGTGAATTTAATTTTTTATTTTAGTTGTTTAAAATTAATACACAAAGATTATGAAGAAAAGATTTACTATTTTGGCGGTGATGTCGATATTCATTTCGGCAAATGCGCAATCCATTTTGAAAAAAGCAACAATGGATGAAGAAGGAAACATTACGGTCGAATCGATGGCGACCAATGAAGATTTCAGTGCGAAATTTCTTGACACTACTTTTGATAAGATTTTGGAATTTGCGGCACCTTCTTATTTCATCAAAAATACGCGCGGGGTTGCCCTTGCGGATTTGGATGGTGATGGGGTAGAAGAAGTGATTTTCGGCATCAACAACATTTTGTACGCCATGAAAGCGGACGGTAGTTTCTTGTTTGAAAAAGACATGGGAAAACCGGTTTTATTGCCACCCGCCATAGCTGATTTGGATGGCGATGGTAACCTTGAAATTGCTTTGAATTATGGTTATGCCACCACCGGTGGTGCGGTTACCGTATTAGATAACAATGGGAATGAATTGCCAGGCTGGCCGGTGGATTTTGACAATCACTGGATGATTAATGCGCCTGCGGTTGCCGATGTTGATGGGGACGGAATTATGGAAATCGTTAGCGGTGAACGGGTCAGTGGTTCAGTGGGTTATATCCATGTTTTGAAACTTGACGGTACGCCATTGAATGAAAACTGGCCGGTGAATATCGGTTCCACACCCGCATTTACGCCTTCTGTTGGGGATGTGGATGGCAACGGGGTCAAAGACATTGTGATAGCCGGTTCCTCAACGGGAATGTATGTGTTGGATATCAACGGTGAGCCTTTACCCGGATTTCCACTTCAGGAATCGGGGGTTAGTTATTCATACCAGTCTCCGATTTTGGCGGATCTGGACGGAGAAGGCGCTCTCGAAATCATAGGGAGCAATCATGGCGACAATTCCCGGTTTTATGTGATGCGACATGACGGAACATTCTTGGACGGCTGGCCGATTCCGCTGAGCAGTTGGACTTATTCTCCACCCACTGTGGGCGAAGTCCTTGCCGGTGGATTGAATGAGATTTATATGGGCATTCCCAATGTGAGTTTCGATGGTTCTGATGTGCCTGTGCTTTATGGATTACACATGGACGGAAGCAATATGAGTGGTTTCCCAGTTGAAAAAAATGACGGCGGAAATGAAGGCGTGATAACCCTTGCGGATATCAACAATGACGGAATTCCGGAAGTTATCTTTGGGAACAACAGCACCGATGAAGAAGGTTATGGATTTATTCATGCTTTTTCAACGGATGGCAGCGGTCAAATTGAAGGTTTCCCCATTCGACCAAGAGGCTTTACATTTATGAACGGAGCCGTAATCGGCGATATTGATAATGACGGACAGATGGATTTGACCGCATTGTCATATACTTTGAACTTCGGCGCAGATGTCGATTCAACTTTTATCAGTACTTATAACTTGAATGTACCGTACAATCCGGATAGAATCATCAGAAACGGATACAAAGGCAACAATACAAGAGATGGTTTTGTTGAAATTTCAGGTTTTATTGGAACAGTAGAAATGACGCTGACAGGGGTGCAGATTTTCCCCAATCCATCAACAGGCGATCTAAACATTCAATTCAGCAATAACCTGAAAGATTTCACACTTACTGTTTTTGATTTAACGGGAAGAAAAGTTTATTCCAAAACGGAACACAACAATCATCAAAGCCTAAAAAGCTACAATATGAAGCGCATTCCTCCGGGAACTTATATCGTACATTTGGTGGCAGATGGCAAAATGACTGCATTTAAATGGATTAAAAAATAATTGTATTCTAATTACCTTGCCAAGGTTTTGTGCCTTGACAAGGTAATTCTTTCAAAAATGAATCAGGAACAGATTTTACAGGCTTGCCGCGATTATATCCACAATCATTTTTCGGGTGAAGGCACCGGTCACGATTTTTTTCATGTGGAAAGGGTCGTGAAAACTGCGAGAAAAATCGCAGAAATAGAGAAGGTAGATTTATTTTTAGTCGAAATTGCTGCCTTGCTACACGATACAGGCGATTACAAACTTCATGGCGGGAAAGATAAATCGGAAGAACTGATTTCTGAATTTCTGACTTCTCTGAATTTAGAAACAGAACTGATTGCAAAAGTCATTGAAATCGTTTCTCAAGTTTCTTTCAGCAAAGGAAACCATGCAACTACCAAGGAAGCGCAAATCGTTCAGGATGCCGACCGCTTGGATGCGTTAGGTGCCATCGGCATTGCGAGATGTTTTGCATACGGCGGAAAGAAACAAAGAGAAATCTGGAATCCGGACAATCCGGAAGCGACTTCATTGCAGCATTTTTATGATAAATTACTGAAACTGAAAGATTTGATGAATACTTCATCTGCACAGGAAATCGCAGAAGAAAGACATCGGTTTTTGAATGAATTTTTAACACAATTCTACAAGGAATGGGAGGGAAGTTAAATTTCCCAAAATCCCTTTTGTATTTATTGAATTAATTCTTTGCCTTCAGAATCCAATACTGCCATGGTGTAAATTCAAGTTCGGTATCATTGTACAAATAAATTTCACCGGGCATATAGTTTTCAAAAGTGCCTGTCATAGGCAGGGTGAATTTCACGTTTTGAGCGGAAAGATTAGCGATGAAGTACAATTTATGACCATCTTTTTCCCGAACAAAAGCCATGATTTGCGCATCATTGGAAGTTTGAATCCTTTGAAAATCTGCTTTTTCGATACCTCCATTCAAGGCCGGATTTTCGTTTTTCAGTTTACCTAATTGTTTGTAAACCGAAAACATTTTTCCTTTTTTACGGGTGATTTCATCTTTTTCAAAGAATTTCAGCTGAACATTGGAAGCATATTCCTGACCGTTGTATATCAGCGGCATTCCTGGCAGCATATAAGTCATTGCGGCAAATACTTCGGCAGCATCACCCATTCTTTGGTATTCCGTTCCTTTCCAAGCATTCTCATCATGGTTGGAGGTGAAATACATGAACATGGTTTTCGGCGGATAATTTTCTGAAAGCCAAATGAGCATTTCATCTAAGTCTTTTACGTTCTTTTCGCCTTTTGCTATGGCATTCATCAAATGATGGATTTTCCAGTCATAACCCATGTCGAAAGCTTTGTCGAGATATTCTTTGTGATCTGATTCCGCCAACATGAAAACCGGTTTGATTTTCTCCATTTCAACTCGGGTCTGTTCCCAAAATTCAACTGGTACCATGTCCGCTACATCACAGCGGAAACCATCTATGTTGGTTTCTTTCAGCCAGTAAAGCATGGCCTCAGTCATGGCGTCCCACAACGCTTGGTTGCTGTAATCCAAATGCGCAACATCACTCCAACCAATAGGTTCTCCGGTATTGAAATCCAATGGATCAGTGATTTCACCTTGGGCGTTTTTATGATAAAATTCCGGTTTTTCATGAATCCAATTGTGATCCCAGCCGGTATGGTCGGCCACCCAATCGAGGATAACATAAATCCCGTTGTCATGTGCAGTTTCCACCAAATTTTTGAAATCTTCTAAAGTTCCGTAATCCGGATGGATGGCATCATAATCCGAAATTGCGTAATAACTTCCTAAATATTTTTTCCGTTCTTCCGGGTCGGTAATGTCTTCAATGGACAGATCGGCAGTTGCTTTGCGTTTGGTCATGGAAATTGGTTGAACGGGCATCAGCCAAAGAATTTTCACACCCAATTCTTTCAGCACCGGAATGTCTTTGGTAAAAGCATTAAAGGTGCCTTCACTTGAATATTGACGAATGTTGACTTCATAAATTACAGCGTTTTCAGCTTCTTTCGGGGTGAATTCTTTCATAGCGATTTTGTCGGTTTGTATGGTGATCTCCTTCTTGCAGCCTGTACTGAGAACGAGCATTGCTAAACTAAGGATGATTAATTTTTTCATTTCTAATTTATTTTTTTTATCAGACCTCCAAGGTTTTTGAAACCTTGGAGGTCTTCTTATTATTTCAACTCCAAAATCATCGAAGTCTTAGCCTTGATTTCTAATTTATTATTTAAATCAATTTCCTTATCAGAAATGATATCTTTTCCTTTGGTGAAGTCTTTTATTCCTTCCATAAATCTTCTTAATTCCAAACTTTGATCTTTTTCGGAATTATTCAAAACCACCATCACGGTTTCTCCTGAATTTTCATCGTACCGAAAATACACATAAACATTGTCCTGAGGCACAAAATGCAAAGTTTTTCCGTGGTGTATGGCCGAATTACCTTTGCGCCAGTTCAATAATTTCTTTGTAAAATCAAAATATTCTTTCTGCTCAGCTGTCCTTCCGGTTTCGGTAAAAGCATTTTGGGAATCGCTTTTCCATCCACCCGGGAAATCGCGTCGGATGTCGCCATCGCCCTTGCTCTTTTCGCCTTTCATCCCGATTTCAGAACCGTAATACAATTGTGGAATTCCACGAACGGTCAAAATCAAACTCAATCCCAATTTATAATCTTCCAACTTATCATAAATCTGATTGAAACGATTGGTGTCATGATTTTCCATAAAAACCATCAGATTATTGATGTCCGGATACAGGAAATCATTTGTGAAATTCTCATAAACACGGATCATACCGCTGTCCCAACCTTGTTCCTTTTCGTGAAAAACCATACCGATGGCATCGTGCAAAGTGAAATCCATCACCGATGGCAAATGGGAATTATAATTCTGAATCGCCGCAATATTACTGTCTTTTTGCCAATAAGCCATTTGCGCCTGATCGTGCATCCAGACTTCGCCCACGATGTTGAAATTCGGATATTCGTCCATTACTCTTTTAGTCCATTCAGCAATTCCGTCTTTGTCGTTATAAGAATACGTATCAACTCTTAATCCATCTAGTCCGGCATATTCAATCCACCAAATCGCATTTTGCACCATATAATTCAAAACCAAAGGATTGGACTGATTCATATCGGGCATCGTCGTATCAAACCATCCGTCCATGCAACCTTCAGCGTCATATTCAGAAGCATTCACATCAAATTGAGTCGTCATCCGATAATTGCTTCGCTGAAATCCATTGTATTGATGAGCTTCCGGAGTATGCCAAATGTGGATCCAATCCGATGTGGGTAAATCCTGAATAATCCAATGTTTGGAACCCCAATGATTGGTCACATAATCCATCACCAATTTCATGTCGCGTTTGTGCATTTCGTCTGCCAATCTTTTGTAATCTTCATTCGTTCCGAAACGCGGATCGATTTTATAATAATCACTTTGGGCATAACCATGATAGGAAAAAACAGGTTCATTGTCTTCCAACATCGGCGTCGTCCAAATCGTAGTAATTCCCAATTCGTTCAGATAATCCAAATTCTGAATAATTCCTTCGATATCGCCGCCGTGTCTTCCGTTGGGATTGGAACGATCGGCTTTTTCGGCGGTGTTGGGCGTATTGTCATTGTTCGGATTTCCGTTGGCAAAACGATCCGGCATAATCAAATAAAAAACATCGGAACTGTCAAAACCCTTGCGCTGAGCGGAATTCGGATTTCTTTGTTTGAATTCATACTCAAATTTCTGAACGGTTTTCTTTCCTTTTTTGAAGTTCAATTGAAATTTCCCGGGCGCAATGCCTTTGGTGTCAATCGTTACGAATAAATAATTCGGATTTTCCACTTTTTTGACTTCTTTAATGGAAATATTCTGGGTAAATTCAGGAACCAATTCCGAAATGTTTTTTCCGTAAACCAATAATTGAAGTTCGGTATTCTTCATGCCGCTCCACCAAAATTCCGGTTCGATCTTCTGGACTTGGGCGTAAGAAAAGTTGAAAATTAATAGTAAAATTAAGGTTTGTAATTTTTTCATTGTTTATTTTTTATTAAAATAATCAGCGAAAATCTGTGTAATCAGCGGGCTGAAAATTTCCCGCAGATGTCGCAGATAAACGCAGTTTTTATTTATTTAATTTCTACGATACTCACCGCAAAACCACCACCCGGCGCCGAAAACAATTCCAATTCGGATTTATTGGTCACCTTCTTTTTCGAAATCACATAGGCCTGAGGATTGGTTTTATAATGCGCATCTTTCGCATCCTGATAAATTATTGCTTCGTATTTTTTTCCTTTGTCCAAGAAATCCAGTTTGATTTTGGTCGAACGTTTTTCCAATCCATTTGAATTTCCGATGTACCAATTCTCCGAATTTTTATCTTTTCTTGCCACCGTTACATATTTCCCCGGTTCCGCTTCCAAATATTTACTGTCCTGCCAATCCACCGGAACATCCTTTATAAACTGAAAAGCATCAGGAAAACGTTCGTAATTTTCAATCAAATCTGCAGCCATCTGAAGCGGACTATACATCGTCAAATACAATCCCAACTGATTGGCAATCGTGAAATTCCCGTGTGATTGATTGTCAGGATTAACTTTTTCAATGTGCATTTCAAAAATTCCCGGCGTATAATCCATCGGTCCGCCAATCAATCTCGTAAAAGGCAAAATCGTAGTATGATTAGGCTTGGAACCGCCAAATGCTTGAAATTCCGTTCCTCTTGCAGACTCATTTCCAATTAAATTCGGCCAAGTTCGCGCTACACCCGTCGGACGAACCGCTTCGTGGGCATTGACCATGATTTTATATTCGGCCGCTTTTTCAATCGCATACTGATAATGATTGACCGTATTTTGGCTGTAATGATGATCCCCACGCGGAACAATATTCCCCACATATCCACTTTTCACGGCATTGTATCCATGATCTACCATGAACTGATAAGCCTTGTCCATGTGGCGTTCATAATTCCGAATCGAACTCGAAGTTTCATGGTGCATAATCAATTTCACACCTTTTGAATGCGCATATTCGTTCAACATTTTCACATCAAAATCCGGATAAGGCGTCAGGAAATCAAATACATAATCCTTGTGATTACCAAACCAATCTTCCCAGCCTTCGTTCCAGCCTTCCACCAAAACCGCATCAAATCCATGCTTGGCTGCAAAGTCAATATAATCTTTTACGTGTTCATTGTTCGCGCCATGTTTTCCATTGGGTTTGGCTTTCGAATAATCCGTAATGCCCAATTGAACCGACGGAAAATCGTCGGTATAAGCCCAGGAACTTTTTCCGGTAATCATTTCCCACCAAACCCCAACATATTTCACAGGTTTGATCCAAGAAGTATCTTCGATTTTGCTCGGTTCATTTAAATTATAAGTCATTTTCGAAGCCAAAATATCACGTGCGTCATTGCTCGCAATAATCGTTCTCCAAGGGGAATTGAACGGCGCTTGTACATAACCTTTATCACCCAAAGCATCGGGTGTCAAATGCGATTCCAAAATAAAATTTTTCGCATCCAAAGCCAAACTCATCGCCGGAAAATCAATCAAAGCCGCTTCGTGCAGATTGATGTACATTCCCTCTTTGGATTTCATCATCAAAGCCGTCTGAACGCCCGGCACAGGCATCGGCGTTTGGGAGGCATTGCTTTGCATCGAACTGAAATGCAATTCCGGAATTTCCGAAAGTTTGGACTCGGTATAATCGTATTCCTGCGTATCATAATCGCCTGCAATCCACCAGGTTGTATGATCGTCCGTCAACGCAAATTGGGTTCTTTCTTCTTTGATTACAAAATAAGTCAGGTTTTTCTGTTCGGGAAATTCATACCGGAAACCCAGTCCATCATCAAACAAACGGAACCGAATGATCATTTGTCGGTCGGTGTCTTTTTGGTTCAATTGAACCGCCATTTCGTTGTAATGGTTTCGGATTTGAGAAACTTCGCCCCAAACCGGCGTCCAGGTTTCATCGAAAGTTGAATGTTTCACATCGACCACTTCAAATCCCGATTTGAAATTGGCCATCTTCATTGCCTTTTCTTTTTCAACTTCTTTTTGGACTTCGAATTCCATTTCTTTCAAATTCGATTTGAAATCGAATCCAAGTGTACTTTTTTTGAGGATTTCTTTTCCTTCGTAACTCAATTGATACGTCGGTTTTCCATCAGCTGTCAAAGAAAATTCCATCGTGAAATTCCCGCTCGGAGATTTTAATTGCTGACCAAAGGAAAAGGTCGCGAATAATAGAATTAAAATCAGATTCAGAACTTTATTTATCATTTTTAATTATTTTTATTTTTCAGACCTCCAAGGTTTTAGAAACCTTGGAGGTCTAATTCACTTAGCTATTAACAAAATTACTTGCTACAGTTTGTGATTTACCGTTTACGAATACTTCCAGATTTTCAGTTCCTTCGAGATGAAATTCAGTTCCTTCGTGTGAAACATTGATTTTCAATATTTTATTTCGGAAAATAATTTTGAACGAATAAGATTTCCATTGCTCCGGAATTTGAGGATGAAAGGATAATTTCCCATCCTTGACACGCATTCCGCCAAATCCCTCCACAATACTCATCCAGGTTCCGGCCATCGAAGTGATGTGCAATCCTTCGTCCACTTCTTTGTTGTAATCATCCAAATCCAATCGGGAAGTTCGCAGATAAAATTCGTAGGCTTGTTCCATTCGACCTAATTTCGCTGCCTGAATGCTGTGAACGCAAGGCGAAAGCGATGATTCATGAACCGTCAAGGGTTCATAAAAATCAAAATGTTTTTCCAATTCTTCGGTCGTGAAATGATCTTCGAAAAAATAAAACGTCTGAAGCGTATCGGCCTGTTTGATGTATGGCGAACGCAAAATCCGATCCCAAGACCATTTCTGATTTAATGGTCGTTGGGATTTATCCAATTCCGAAACCGGCGTCAAATCTTTGTCCAAAAATCCGTCTTGTTGCAAATAAACCTTATGTTCTTCCGAATAAGGAAAATACATATTTTCGGCTACCTTTTTCCATTCCGAAATCTCCGCTTTCGACAAACGAAGTTTGTTCAGAATTCTTACATAATCCGAATGGAATTCTTTTTCGATTTTATCGATATTTTCAATCGTATATTCGATGCACCATTTTGCTAAATAATTGGTATAGAAGTTATTATTGATGTTGTTTTCGTATTCGTTCGGGCCGGTCACGCCCAGCATTACATATTTTCCTTTGTCTTCGGACCAATTCACACGCTGATGCCAGAAACGCGCAATTCCAATCAAAACTTCCAAGCCTTTTTCTGGAACGTACTGATAATCCCCGGTGTAGCGTACGTAATTATAAATCGCAAAAGCAATCGCTCCGTTTCGGTGGATTTCTTCAAAGGTAATTTCCCATTCGTTATGGCATTCTTCACCGTTCATCGTGACCATCGGATAAAGCGCTGCACCATTTTTAAAACCTAATTTTTCAGCATTTTCAATCGCTTTTTCTAAATGATTGTATCGATACGCCAAAAGATTTCTCGCCACTTCCTGATTTTTGGTGGACATATAAAAGGGCAAGCAATAAGCTTCGGTGTCCCAATAAGTTGAGCCGCCGTATTTCTCTCCCGTAAACCCTTTCGGACCGATGTTCAATCGGGCATCTTTGCCTAAATAAGTTTGGTTCAATTGGAATATATTGAAACGAATTCCTTGTTGTGCTTTCACATCACCTTCAATCGTGATGTCGGCCATTTCCCAGATTTTCGCCCAAGCCCTTTTTTGTTCTTCCAATAATTTTTCAAATCCCTTTTCAGTCGCTTGGGAAACGAGATTTTTTGCAGCCGAAATCAATTCTTCTTCGGGATGATTGGTCGATACGGTATATCCGCCGAACTTCACCATCGAAACCCATTGGTTTTCAGAAGCATTTAAAGTATAATTTAATTTGATTTTTGTACTGCTTTCTTCCTCCAACTTCGGTAAAACTTCCTGCAATTTACCGTCCAGAAAAACCGAGTTTTTCATATAGGTAACCACATTGAACCCGGTTTTAAAGGTTCTCGCCTGAACAAAACCAAAATCGGTTTCCTGTCCGGAATCCAAAGCTTCCCAGAAAATTTCTTCCCAGTTCGCATCTTGGTTTTTCACGCCGGAATCCACATAAGGCTTGAAACTGATTTTGGCTGATTTATTTAAGGGACGAATTTCATAATGAATCGCGCCCAATTCATCTAAATCCAATGAAAGAAACCGTTTTACGTTTACTTCTATTTCGGTTCCGTTCTTCAATTTCGCTGAAAACGAACGTCCGAGCCAGCCTTCTTTCATATTGAGTTCCCGACGGAAATTCTTTACTTCGATTTTATTTAAGTCTAAATTTTCACCGTTGATTTCCACATCGATTCCGATCCAGTTTGGTGCGTTTAGTACTTTGGCGAAATATTCGGGATAACCATTTTTCCACCATCCGACCTTGGTTTTGTCGGGATAATAAACCCCGGCGATGTAGCTGCCCTGAAAGGTTTCGCCCGAATAAGTTTCTTCGAAATTGGCGCGCTGTCCCATGGCTCCGTTCCCGATGCTGAAAAGGCTTTCAGACGACATTACGCGTTCCTTCTCAAAGCCTTCTTCGATGATAGCCCATTCGTTGGGTATGATATAATTCTGGTTCATTTCTTTTATTCTATTAAATATATTGTAGTAAGTAACAAGTACTTTGTTATTATTTTGGTTTGAAGACCTCCAAGGTTTTCAAAACCTTGGAGGTCTTTCAGCTTCAATTATTTTCTAATTTTTCCAAAAATTCATTTTCGATTTCTGTAAAGTTTTGGAAAACATAATCCGCTTCTTTCAATATTTCCTTTTCTCCAATTCCAATGCTCAGCATCCCGGCATTATTTGCCGCCTGAATTCCGGCTACGGCATCCTCAAAAACCACAGATTCTTCCGGTTTTGAATTTGTGCGTTCCGCTCCCAAAAGAAAAACTTCGGGATCGGGTTTGGCTTTGGAAACATCATTTCCATCGACAATTGCATCGAAATATTCCATCAATCCGACTTTTTCCAAAATCGGTTTGGCATTTTTACTGGCCGAACCCAAAACGATTTTTCCATCGTTTTCTTTGATCCATTTCAAAGCATCCAAAACCCCGGGAAGTATTTCTGAAGCATCCATTTTTTCGATGTGACTCAGGTAATTCTCATTTTTTTCATTCAGAATTCGGTCAAACTCCGCATCGGATATTTTTTTATTTCCCAATTCGAGAATGATTTCCAAGGAACGAATTCGGCTAACGCCTTTTAAAAGTTCGTTGTTTTCTTTTGTGAAATCAATTCCCAATTGATCTGCTGAATTTTTCCACGCCAGATAATGGTATTTCGCCGTATCGACGATAACACCATCCAAATCGAAGATGAAAGTTTTAATCATAGATTTCAATTTTCTTTTTATCATCCACAAACAAAGAAATCAATCCGGCCAAAATCATGGAAAATCCGCCAATCAAAAGGGCGTAAACCGGCTCATTGTTGAAATACCGATTGATTAAAAAGCCCAAAATTGAAGCTGCAACCAATTGCGGAATCACAATGAAAAAATTGAAAACCCCCATGTAATAACCCATTTTGGTAGTGGGCAATGAACCAGAAAGCATGGCGTAAGGAACCGACAATATGCTGGCCCAAGCGATGCCCATTCCAATCATCGGGAGCCATTCCAAATTCAGAACAGTCGGATTTTCAATGAAATAAATGGAAATCAAACTAAATCCTCCTGCCGTGAGTGCAATAAAATGAGTGAAACGTCGGCTGGTTTTGGCAGCAACCAATGGCAGTAGAAACGCTACCAAAGCTGCTATCAGATTGTAATTCGCAAACATTTCACCGACTTGATTGGCACCGGTATTGTACAATTCCGAAGTGGTGTCCGTCGTATTATAAAGGTGTTCAGTTACCGCGCCAGTGGTATAAATCCACATTGCGAAGAGCGCAAACCATGAAAAGAACTGCACTATCGCTAATTGCTTCATGAGTTTCGGCATGGTTTGTATATCGTAAACCATGGTGATAAAACCATTTTTCACTTTTCTTTGCTGCAAAATTCCTGCAATCATAAAAATCAGTCCGCCGGAAGTGAACAAGCCCAAGGTCAGGACATATAAATCTTTTTTCAAATCATTTGAAAACACATAATAAGTGGACAGCAACCCGATTACAAGCAAGAGTGCGCCGGTTGTCAGCGAAGTTTTACCATGATTATCTGTGTATGAACTATTCGATTTTTCCTGATTTTTTGCCATTAGTTTTAATTCTTCGGGCGAATATTCCTTTGATTTAAAAATTGTCCAAAGGACAGCTAACAGGAAAACGACTCCACCGATATAGAAGGAATATTTGACCGAATCGGGAATGACGCCTTCGGGTGCTGTATTTGCAACTCCGAAATAAGTCAGGATATTGGGCAGTTTGGAAGCGATATAGGCTCCGGCACCGATGAAGAAACTTTGCATGGCAAATCCCATGGTTCGCTGTTCATCCGGCAGGTTGTCGCCCACAAAAGCGCGGAAAGGTTCCATCGTGATATTGATGGAAGCATCCATAATCCAAAGCATACCGGCTGCAAACCAAAGCACCGGTGAATTGGGCATGATGAACAAGGCGGCAGATGCCAGCAGCGCGCCTGCCAAAAAGAAAGGTCGTCTTCTTCCCAATTTGGGATGCCAGGTGCGATCACTGAAATAACCAACAATCGGCTGCACAATCAGTCCGGTCAATGGCGCAGCCACCCAAAGAATGGGAATGTCCTCAATTTTTGCTCCTAAGGTTTGAAAAATCCGGCTGACATTGGCGTTTTGCAAAGCAAAACCCATTTGAATTCCGAAGAATCCGAAACTCATGTTCCAGACTTCCCAGAATCCCAAATGACGCTTTTTCATTATCGTAATTTATTAATTAACAATACGATAAGCCTAAAGCTTATCAAAACTTATTTTGGTGAGAAGTAAAAATATAAGTTTCGATTGGACAAATATATAGGATTATTTTTGAATTGAAAGTTAAATTTATCGCTGCCAAGAAGCATCAATTTGAATTTCATCTTATTTTCATTTTGTGGAATCGCGTTTAACCAGTTCGGTTTCTATGATGACGGTTTGATACTGGTGCATCGGCATTTTTCCTTCCAATTTATCAATCAGCAGCCGGGCGGCGGTTTCTCCCATTTTCACACCGTTCTGACTGACTGCGGTCAGGGATGGAAATGAATATTTCGGCAAAACCCCATCTGAAAATGCGATGACGGAAACCATTTCAGGGATTTTTTTATTGTTCTTTTTCAGCCAGTTGACAGCGATGACCGTGTAAATTTCATTGACTCCGATCACGCCGTCGAATTCAATTCCTTTTTCTTCAATTTCCTTAAGTTGACTGTTGATGAATTTTTCTATTTCATCGGCACTCAATTCATCTTTCACTTTGATAATCAAAGAATGATTGAGTGGAAGATTGTTTTCCAGCAAAGCTTTGCAATATCCTTGATACCGGAGATTTGCAACAGAAACAAAATCTTCGGTTGTGATAAAAATGATGTTTTTGCAGCCGGTATCTAACAAATAATTGGTGGCTAATCGACCGCTTTCTTCGTCATCAATCATCACTTTGTCACAGTGGATTTCATCGGTACAACGGTCAAAGAGTACAATTGGATTTCCCTGTTCTGCGGCTTCTATGAGGTGGTGAAAATCCTTTTGTCGCAGGGTTTCTTTGCCTAAAGACAACATGAAACCATCGATGCTGCCGGATGAAAGTGTTTGCATATTCATCACCTCTTTGTGTATGGAATCATTGGAAACGGTGAATATCACATTGTAATCTCTGGAATTGGCTTCTTTTTCGACACCTTGGATGACATTGGTGAAAAAGTGATTTACGATTTGGGGTACAATCAGGGCGATGGATTTTGTAGTCCGGTTGCGCAGGCTCAGGGCTACGGAATTGGGTTTATAATGATAATAATCCGCGAAAGCCTGAATTTTCTGTCGGGTTTCGGCTCCGATTTCATCACTGTTGCGCAAAGCTTTTGAAACAGTGGAAACGGAAACCTCCAGTTCTTTAGCGATTTCTTTGAGTGTGATATTTCCTTTCTTTAAATTCATGTTTTAACATTAAATTGAATTTTTAACAAAAACTTATTAACACGAAAACGTTTTCGTAATTTTTTATCCTTATGAAATTAAGCCGTCTGATACTTAAATAAATATCTTTATCCCGAGAAGTAAAAATATAAAAATTATTTATGAATAGACTATTTAATATTTGAGGTATGAATTTAGGAAACAAATTTATTTTTGTCCTGTTGCTGATTTTACCGGTTTTTGCCTTGTCGCAAGCGACCAAGGTGAGCGGAACAGTAACAGATGAGGAGACGTTGTTTTTCCTCCCGGACATCAGTGTGAAAAACCAGACGACAGCAGAAGAAGTATTTACGGGTATGGATGGCGATTATGAAATCGAAGCCAATATCGGGGATTTACTTGTTTTCACTGCCGACGGCTACCAAGACAGGATTGTTACATACACCGGAAGACCGGTTTTGGATGTCCTCATGCAACCGCGTTCGTCCGTGAGTTTAAATGAGGTGATTATCATCGGCTACGGTGCCACGACACATAAAGATGCGACAGGAGCCGTGACCAATGTAACCGAAAAGGATTTTAATCAGGGATTTGCAACTGCACCCGAACAGTTGCTGACCGGAAAAGTGGCCGGGCTTCAGATTACGACAGGCGGCGGTGCGCCGGGTACGGGTTCCATGATTCGGATTCGTGGGGGTTCTTCTTTGAACGCTTCCAATGACCCATTGTTTGTAGTGGATGGTGTACCGATGGATAATGGCCAGACCATAGCCGGTTCATCAAATCCGCTGAACTACATCAATCCCAGTGATATAGAGTCAATCAGTGTTTTGAAAGATGCTTCGGCAACAGCGATTTACGGGGCAAGAGCTTCCAACGGGGTAATTATCATTACCACCAAAAAAGCAAAAGGAAAAAGATTGAGAGTTAGTTTGAACAGTTCTGTTTCTGTGTTTGACCGCATCAATCAGATTGATGTGTTATCGGCAGCAGAATTCACAAATGCCATTAACAGCATGGCCAATGACAACGTGAAACCACTGTTGGGAGAAGCGAATACCAACTGGCAGAATGAGATTTTCAAAACTGCATTCGGATACAATACGGATGTGAGTATCAGTGGAACCATCGGGGATGTTTTGCCGTTCAGATTGTCTATCGGGCATACGGATGAAGACGGAATTCTGAAAACCGGGAACTTCCAGCGAACTACTGCTGCATTGAATTTGTCGCCGAGTTTTCTGAATAAGCATTTGGATATAGATTTCAATATTCGTGGTGCTTATGAAGAAAATCAATTTGCGGATGATGGTGCAATCGGTGCAGCCTTGAGAATGGATCCGACCAAACCGGTTTATTCGGGCAATGACGCCTTTGGTGGTTATTGGGAATGGCTCAATAATGAGGGTAATCCCAATCCGAACGCAACCCGCAATCCATTGGCTCTTTTAATGTTAAGGGATAATCATTCTTATGTAAACCGAAGTGTGGGGAACATAAAATTTGATTACAAACTGCATGGTTTTGAAGATTTGAAAGCTGTTTTGAATTTAGGGTATGATTATTCCAAAGGAAAAGGTTCGAATACGGTTCCGGAATTTGCGAGAATGAATTATGTGGAAGGAGATGATGGTGAATTAATTGGCGGATTCAGAAGTGATTACATTCAATTCAGAAGGAATTATCTGTTGGATTTCTATTTGAATTATGCCAAAGAAATTGCTTCTATCAACAGCAGAGTGGATCTCACAGCGGGTTATTCTTACCAAAGTTTTGATGTAGATGACAGAGCTTTGGAAGGAAATTTTGCCCATTCCAATATTACTTTGGATAAAAACAATCCTTATGACCGGATTCTGATTGGGTTCTTCGGTCGTTTGGATTATACGTTTAATGATAAATATTTATTGACGGCTACGATCAGAAGAGACGGTTCATCCCGTTTTTCTCCTGATACACGCTGGGGATGGTTCCCATCTGTGGCTTTGGCTTGGAATATTGCAGAAGAAGGCTTCCTAAAGGATTCAAAAACTGTTTCCAACATGAAACTTCGATTGGGTTGGGGTATTACCGGACAGGAAAACTTGGAGGCACCATATCCGTATCTTCCGCTTTATACATCCTCGCTGAATCAGTATGCTTATTATCCTGTGGGAGACACTTATGTGCCGATTATCCGGCCAAATATTTATGATGCCAATCTGAAATGGGAAGAACAAACCACTTGGAACATCGGATTGGATTTTGGATTTTTTGGCAACAGATTGTGGGGTTCCGTGGATGTTTACAAAAAGGAAACCAAAGACATGTTGCAAACTGTGGCTGCACCACTTCCTAATTTGAACAACCTGATTACGACCAACATCGGAACTATGGAGAACCGAGGTGTAGAAATCGGGTTGGGTGCGGACATCGTTAGAAATGAAAATTTCAAATGGACGCTCAATGCCAATGCAACTTTCAATGAAAATGAGATTACCAAGATTTCAGGTGCCAGTTCCCGTGAGTTCTATCTGACAGGCGGTATTTCCGGTGGGGTTGGTAACACGGTACTTGTGAATATGGTTGGGGTTCCTGCTTATTCATTCTATGTTTTTGAACAGGTTTACGATGAAAACGGGAAGCCGATTCAGGGCGCTTATGTAGATCAAAACGGTGACGGGGTCATCAATGACGCAGATCTTCGTCCGTTTCATTCCGGAAGACCTGACTGGACTTTTGGATTGTCCTCCAATATGAATTGGAAAAACTGGGATTTCGGATTTTCAATGCGGGCAAGTTTGGGTAATTATCTGTACAATAATATTGCATCTGACATCGGAACCTTTGCCGCAGTTCGCGGTACCAACGGTTATTTGTCCAACATTCAGGCAGATGCTCTGAATTCAGGATTCAATAATAATGAGTATTTTACGGATTATTATGTGCAAAATGCTTCCTTCCTGAAGATGGATTATATCACGCTGGGTTATACCTTCCGGGATTTCATTGAGGGAGCGAGCATGCGTTTCTATGGAACGGTTCAGAATGTGTTTACCATCACGGAATATGATGGTTTGGATCCTGAAGTGGGCAGTGGCATAGACAATAATTTCTATCCGCGTCCGAGAATATTTACTTTGGGTGTTAATGTAAACTTCTAAATGATTGAAAAATGAAAAATATAAAATTCATATTATTATTCTTAATGTCCGGAATGCTAATCAATTATTCCTGTTTAGATGACCTGGATGTTGAAGTAACAGACCCCGATGAACTCATTGGCAACAATGCTTACCAAAGCCTTGCAGATTATACATCGGGAATCGCAAAAGTTTATGCCGGTTTGGCATTGTCGGGTCAACAAGGCCCCGCAGGAGCCGGTGATATCGGCGGAATTGACGAAGGTTTCGGACAATATCTGCGCGCTTATTGGCAGTTGCAGCAATTGCCGACAGATGAAACCAAAATTGCATGGAATGACGGAACACTCCAGACATTTAACTTCCAAAACTGGTCAAGTTCCAGTGAATTCATCAATGCGGGCTACAGCCGTTTTCTGTATGAAGTGGAATTGGCTAATCAGTTTCTGAGAGATTCAGGGGAAGACCGTTTGAATGCCATTGGCATGAGCGAGCAAGATAAAGCCATCGTTCAGCAATACCGCGCAGAAGCAAGATGGTTGAGGGCTTTGGGATATTATCATGCATTGGATTTGTTTGGAAATGTACCTTTCAAAACGGAAGCTGATCCGGTAGGAGGATTCTTCCCGCAACAAGCAACTAAAGCTGAATTGTTCAATTTCATTGAATCTGAATTATTGGCAATTGAAACAGAAATGCTGGAATCCCGTCAGGCACCTTATGGCCGTGCTGACCGTGCTTCCGCATGGGCTTTGTTGGCCAAATTGTATCTGAATGCAGAAGTTTACATCCAACAAGCCAAATACAATGAAGTTATTACTTATTGTGAGAAAATCATGAACGGTGGTTATTCATTGGCGAGCAATTATGAAAACCTGTTCAGAGCAGATAACCATGTAGGAGATGCCAGAAATGAAATTATTTTCGCAATTCCTTATGATGCTGCACATATGCAGACTTATGGTGGAACTACTTTCATCATCAATGCTTCCGTCGGAGGCAACGCAAGTCCTTCGGAATTAGGAATTCCGGGTGGTGGCTGGGGCGGAACGAGAACGACCAAAAATTTGGTTTATCTCTTTGCACCGGACGGTAATGTGAATGATGTCAGTGATGACAGAGGAAAAGTTTATGGTGGCGGTAACGGTATTTTCTTTACCGATGGCCAAGAGCTTGAAATCGCTGATATAACCCAGTACAACAATGGTTATGGTGTTTTTAAATTCAAAAACCTCAATGCAGATGGTTCTCCCGGTGTAACCGGACAGAACGATGCCAGTCAGGTAAGTGTAGATTTTCCTTTGTTCCGATTGGGAGATGTATATTTGATGTGGACGGAAGCCAAGCTGAGAACGGGAGGAGCTGACGCAACTTATGTGAATATGCTGAGAACCAGAGCGCATGCCGCCCCGGTCACTGCGTCACAAATTGATGATCAATTTATTCTGGATGAAAGAGGGCGAGAGTTATATTGGGAAGCGACCCGAAGAACGGATTTAATTCGTTTCGGAAAATTCACGGGAGGAAGCTATGTGTGGCCATGGAAAGGGCAATCACCGCAGGGAACAGCTACCGATGCCAAATTCGATTTGTACCCCTTGCCGGTTTCCGATTTAGCTGCCAACCCTAATTTAACCCAAAATCCGGGCTATTAATTTTAAACATTGGAACAATGAAATTTTTTAAATATTTATTTAGTTTAACATGCATCGCAGGATTGGTTTTTTCCTGTGCCGATGATGATTATACCATGCTGGATGGATCAACTCAGCCACCTACACTGACGGTTGCCGGCGATACGACGCAGGTGTTGTTGAGTGAGAATTCAGACATGGAAGCTGTGACTTTTTCATGGAATGAGCTGAGTCTTAATGTGAACGTGCAACCCGTGAATTATATTCTGGAAATGGCGTTGGGCGGAACTGATTTTGCCGCCCCGGTTACTTTGCAAAATACTTCGGCTACTTCTTATACCATGACAGTCGGACAGTTGAATTCCCGTGCCATAAATCTGGGAATCTTACCGGAGGAACAGGGAACTTTGGATATTCGTGTGATTGCAAGAATCGGAAATACAGACAGCCATGATTTGGTTTCTCAAACCATCACGCTGACCGTTACACCTTACACAGATGTTTTAGACCTTTCAACCCCTTGGGGAGTAGTTGGCTCTGCCACGCCGAATGGCTGGGACGGTCCGGATATTCCTTTCTGGAAAACAGGAACCGACAATGTATTTGTTGCATACGCCGATTTGGTGGAAGGAGAAATCAAATTCCGTGAAAACAACGACTGGACAGTGAATTACGGTGGTTCAGGTGGAACGCTTGAACAGGACGGACCCAATATTGCAGTGGCGGCCGGTAGTTACAAAATCACCATTGATTTTAATACCATGAGTTACAATATCGAAACTTTCTCTTTGGGGATTGTGGGTTCTGCTACGCCGAATGGCTGGGACGGTCCGGATTTGGAATTGTTGTATGACTCCACTTCTGACCAGTTCAGAGCGGTGGTAACGTTGATTGATGGAGAAATTAAATTCCGGTTGAACAATGACTGGAATGTCAACTGGGGGGATTCAGGTGCTGACGGAACCCTTGAAGCTGGCGGAGACAATATTGCGGTTGCTGCCGGGAAATACGTTGTAACTGTTAATTTGAATGAGATGACCTACGAACTGGAATCCATTGCGAATATCTGGGGATTGGTTGGTTCTTCAACTCCCAACGGCTGGGACGGCCCGGACATTCCGATGAACATTGATTATACGAGTGAATATACTTCCGGAGGAATCTGGTATGCCAACAACGTAGCATTGGTTGAAGGAGAAATTAAATTCCGAGCCGATAATGATTGGATGTTGAACTATGGAGATGACGGAGCTGACGGAACACTAGAAAATGGTGGAGCCAACATTGCAGTTCCGGCATCCGGAAATTACAACGTGATACTCGATCTTTCAAATCTAACGTATTCAATTACACTCAATTGATAATTTAACATTGACTAAGGCCGCAATTCAGCGGCCTTTTTTATCTGAATGCATCCCATGAAAAAAATCTTTTATTTACTGACCTTACTTTTAGGGATTTCCGCTTTCGGACAGGTTACGACCCATCCCAATCCACCCGAAGCCGACCAGCAAGTCATCATCTATTTCGACAAAACTGGAACCGGATTAAATAATTACAACGGAACGATTTATGCCCATATCGGGGTAACGGTCAATGGGAATCCTTGGCAGTATGTCATCGGCAATTGGGGCGATAATGCTGTTCAACCTGCCCTGACTTTTGTGTCCGGAACTACTTATGCGCTGAATATTTCGCCGAGTATTTACGCTTATTTCGGTGTTCCTTCCGGGAATACAATCAATGGCATTGATGTGGTTTTTAGAAGTGCAGACGGCAGCCAGCAGACCACGCCGGATTATCATATTCCGGTCGGCGGTTTTCATCTGATTTCTTCTTTTCCGAATAACGGACAAACCGTAGCCGTTGATGCCGGTCAAAATCTGAATATCACTGCCACGACTACCCAAAACGCCAATTGGGTTTTAAAAGCCAATGGCAGCACTGTACATTCGGCTTCCAATACATCTGTTTACAGTCATCCATTTCTGATTAATCAAACCGTTGATTTTGAATTAACGGCAAGTCGCGAAGGAAGCGCACCCATCATGCTTGCATTTACGGCAATCGTTACGCCAAATGTTCAAAATCAGGCTATTCCGAGTGGAATTGAACAAGGAATCAATTATGATTCCAACCATACGGATAAGCTAACCCTTGCTTTGTATGCACCCAATAAAAATTACATTCACGTCATTGGCAGTTTCAACAATTGGAATATTTCCAATGACTATCTGATGAAACGAGATACAGGCAATCCAGATTTATATTGGTTGGAAATCAATAATTTGAATCCCGGGCAG
Source organism: Weeksellaceae bacterium (assembly GCA_041656055.1). Taxonomy (GTDB): domain Bacteria; phylum Bacteroidota; class Bacteroidia; order Flavobacteriales; family Weeksellaceae; genus Moheibacter. The sequence continues at coordinate 36,352 of JBBAEI010000019.1, read as the reverse complement.
GTTTATACTTTTCAATATCGAACGAATGACGGCATCAAAACCGCTGATCCTTATTCTACGCTTGTGCTATCTCCTTGGGATGATCCATATATTTCTTCTCAAACTTATCCGAATATGCCAGTCTATCCGGACGGGCAGGCGTTTGAAGTTACAGTTGTTCAAACCGGTCAAAGCGGTTATAACTGGCAAAATACCAATTTCACAGCACCGGAAAAAGAAAATTTAATGGTATATGAATTGTTGATTCGGGATTTCAATTCCGAGAAAACATGGAATTCCCTGATTCAGGATTTTGATTATTTCAAAAATCTGAATATCAATGCGATTGAGATTCTACCCGTCATGGAATTTGAAGGAAATAATTCCTGGGGTTATAATCCTGCTTATCATCTGGCATTGGACAAAGCCTATGGTACGGCGGATTCTATGAAAGCTTTCATCGATAAATGTCATCAGAATGGCATTGCGGTGATTTTGGATGTGGCATTGAACCATGTTTACGGTCGGTCGCCGTTGGTCAGGATGTGGATGGACGATCCGGATGGCGATGGATTTGGAAGTCCAACTGCCCAAAATCCTTATTGCAACACAGAAGCGAAACACACGTACAGCGTGGGTTACGACCTGAATCATCAGTCGGCTGCAACACAATATTATGTGAAAAGAACCATCGAACATTGGATCAATGAATTTAAAATTGATGGGTTTCGTTGGGATTTGACCAAAGGTTTCACCAACAATTGTTCTCCAAATGATTATGAATGTACAGAAAATTACCAGGCTGATAGAGTAGCGGTTTTGAAGCAGTATGCTGATTATCAGTGGGCGGTCAATGATGATTTTCTTGTAATTTTTGAACATCTTGGAACTTCGGGAACGCATCAGGAAGAAATTGAATGGAGCAATTACCGCGTAGGTGAGGGGAAAGGAATTTTGCTTTGGAACAAAGCCACCGATGCTTATAACCAGAACACGATGGGCTGGTCGGAAAACAGTGGTTTCAACTGGGTGAATTTTCAACAACAAGGCTATGCCTTTCCGGCAAATATGCTTTATGCTGAAAGCCATGACGAGGAAAGAATGATGTACAAAAATTCGCAATGGGGAAATGCATCCGGAAGTTATGATGTGAAAAATACGGAAACTGCTTTGGAACGGCAGCAGGCTTTGGGTGCAATCTTGTTGACCATTCCAGGGCCGAAATTGTTATGGCAGTTCGGGGAATTGGGATATGATTTCAGTATCAACCATTGCGAAGATGGCAGCATGAATGAAAATTGCCGAACCGATCCCAAGCCCATACCTTCTGAAATTGGTTACACTACCAATCCAAACCGTTTGGCGGTGTACAACAAATGGGCGGAAATTATTGAACTCCGGCTGACGCAGGAAGTTTTTCAAACCACGACTTATGACATACAGTCGGGAGATTTATTGCCGCGGATTTATATCTGGAATGATAATCTTACAAGCGAACAATTGAAAAATGTTGTGATTGTCGCCAATTTCGATGTTACACCGAAACAAATTTCACCCTATTTTCCTTATACCGGAATCTGGTATGATTTGTTGAATTTTTCAACCATCAATGTTACCGGAACGAGTGCAGATTTTCAAATTACTTTGCAACCGGGCGAATTTTATATTTACGGAAATCAATTGCCCGAAATGGAAACCACCGAAATCGATTACCAACCCGGAATGCTATTATTTCCTAATCCTTCCACCGGGAAATTTAGTTTCTCAGCGGATGTTCAACGCGTGGAAATCTATAATTTGAGCGGACAAAGAATAAAAGAATTCAAAGGGAATTTTCCGAAAGGAAGTTCATTTGATGTCGGTAATCTGCCGGCTGGAATTTATGTTGTCAAATCCAAAAACCAATCCGGAATATTTACAAACCGGCTCATTAAAAAATAATTTTAATTTCTAACCCACTTTTTGTCCTCTTTTTTAATCCTCTAACTAAAATGTGAGAGGATTTTTCTGAATCTGATTTTGTGCAGCAGGAAGCGCGAGATGTGTTGCTATTGGTTTTCTTAATTTTTATATCTTCGCCGTAATAAGCATCGTTGTGAAGATGTGAATTGGGAAAAGAATAAAATCAAATCGTGCCATCATATAACAGTTTCAAAATCAGGTTCAATGTTTAAAAAATTATTAGTTGCAAATCGTGGTGAAATCGCCATCCGGGTATTCCGAGCAGCCGCTGAAATGAAAATTACAACCGTTGCCGTTTACACCTATGAAGACCGATTTTCCATGCACCGATACAAGGCGGATGAATCGTATCAGATTGGTACGGATGACCAGCCGCTGAAGCCTTATTTGGATATCGAAGAAATTATCCGGGTCGCCAAAGAAAACAACGTGGATGCCATCCATCCGGGTTACGGATTTTTAAGTGAAAATGTTCATTTCGCAAAGCGATGTCGGGAAGAAGGGATTGTATTTGTGGGACCTCAGCCTGAAGTGATGGAACAGTTGGGAGACAAAATTGCAGCCAAAAAATTAGCCCGTTCCATTCAAGTTCCAGTCATTGAAGATGCGGTTTTGGACGAAAGAGATATGGAACAGGTGGATGAAATTGCGGAGAAAATCGGATTTCCCGTAATTCTGAAAGCTGCAGCCGGCGGTGGCGGAAGAGGTATGCGGGTCGTGAGAAGCAAAGGGGAAGTGAAGGCCGCATTCTTTGAAGCCTCCGGCGAAGCGAAAAAAGCCTTTGGCGACGGAACCATTTTCATTGAGAAATACATTGAAAATCCAAAACATATTGAAGTACAAATTCTGGCGGATAATTTTGGAAACATCGTTCATCTTTTTGAACGGGATTGTTCGGTGCAAAGGCGATTTCAGAAAGTGGTGGAAATCGCACCGGCACCCGGTTTACCCGAAAAAACGAAACAAGCGGTTTATGATTATGCAGTTCAAATCGCGAAGGCTGTCAATTACAATAACGCCGGAACAGTGGAGTTTTTGGTGGATCAGCAGTCCAATGTTTATTTCATCGAAGTCAATCCACGTATTCAGGTGGAACATACCGTGACAGAAGAAATTACGGGAATTGATGTTGTGAGAAGCCAGATTCTGATTGCTTGTGGTGTCAAATTAGATGCGCCCAAAATCCGAATTATGTCACAAGAAAGTTTGAAAATCAATGGTTTCGCCATTCAATGCCGAATCACAACAGAAGATCCGGAAAACAACTTCAAACCGGATTATGGAACTTTGCTTGCGTACAGAAATGCGGCCGGATATGGTATCCGATTGGATGAGGGTTCCGCATACCAAGGAATGAAAATTTCTCCGTTTTTCGATTCGATGATTGTGAAAGTAACCGCTTCCGGAAGAACGCTTTCCGGTGCTTCTCAGCGAATGTTGAGAGCCTTGTCCGAATTTCGGGTGAGAGGAGTTACTACCAATATTCTTTTTCTGGAAAAGGTGGTCGGTCATCCATTGTTTCAGGAAGGCGGCTGCACAGTGAATTTTATCGGGGATCATCCTGAATTGTTTAATCTCCGGAAACTGAGGGATTCTTCCACAAAATTGTTGAATTATTTGGGAAATATTCGTATCAACGGTCATCCCGATGTCAAAGTTTATGATACTTCCAGAAAATTCAGAACACCGGTCATTCCGGCATTTGATAGTAATGCGTTGGTTCCAGAAGGATACAAAAATCTGTTGGATGAATTGGGAAGGGAGGAATTGATGAAGCGCATTCGCAATGAAAAACAAATTCTGTTTACCGATACGACATATCGTGATGCCCACCAGTCACTGGTTGCCACCCGTGTACGCACCAAAGATATTTTGGCGGCAGCTTCGGGATTCGCGCAAAATAATCCGGGAATTTTTTCGTCCGAAGTCTGGGGAGGTGCCACCTTTGATGTGACCTTGCGTTTTCTGCATGAATGTCCGTGGGAACGCTTGCAAAACATCCGAAAGGCGATGCCCAATATCTTGCTACAGATGTTGTTCCGCGGGAGCAACGCAGTCGGTTATTCTTCTTATCCGAAAAATGTGATTCAGAAATTCATCGAAAGAGCCGCCAAAAACGGCATTGATATTTTTCGGATTTTCGACTCGCTCAACAATCTGGAATCCATGCTTCCGGCTATTGAATACGTTACGAAATACACTGCTTCCATCGCGCAGCCTTCTGTTTGCTATACGGGCGATGTACTCAGAAAAGAAAACAACAAATATAATTTGCAGTATTACATAGATTTAGCTCGTCGATTAGAAGATGCAGGCGCACACATGCTTGCCATCAAAGACATGGCTGGTTTGCTAAAACCACAAGCTGCGGAAGTACTAATTCCAGCCTTGCGTGAAAATATTTCCATTCCGATTGCCCTGCATACACATGATACAGCCGGAACACAGATTGCGACTTATCTCAAAGCGATTGAAGCAGGTATAGACAGCATCGATTGTGCCATCGCATCTTTCAGTGGCATTACTTCACAGCCGAATATGAATTCCCTGACAGCATTGTTAAAGGGAAATGAAAGGGAAAATAAATCCATGAACTTGTCATCACTGAATGAGCATTCCAATTACTGGGATGTCATCCGGGAAATGTACTATCCGTTTGAATCCGATTTGAAATCTGCTACTGCGGAAGTTTATGACAATGAGATTCCCGGTGGACAGTATTCCAATCTGCGACAACAGGCGGAAGGTGTTGGCTTGGGCGATCAATTAGGGAAAATCAAAAGCAATTACGCCGTGGTCAATCAGCTGTTAGGCGATATCGTGAAGGTTACGCCGAGCAGTAAGGTGGTTGGAGACATGGCTTTGTTTATGACCGCCAATGGCCTGACGGCGGAAGATGTTTTGGATGAAACTAAAAATCATTCTTTTCCGGCTTCGGTGATAGGATTTTTCAAAGGTGATATCGGGGTTCCTTATGGTGGATTTCCTGAGAAATTGAGAAATATTGTTTTGAAAAATGAAAAGGAAATTGGTGAGCCTGCCGCACAGATTTTGCCGGACATAGATTTAGACAAAGCTCTTTCCGAATTTCGTCAAAAATATATTGGCACCTCTTTGGTGGATTTTCTGTCTTATCAGATTTTCCCGAAAGTATTCGATGAATATTATGAACACCATAAAAAATACGGTCAAGTCGATAACATTCCAACTCCATCTTTCTTTTATCCGCTGAAAACCGGTGAAGAAATTCAAGTGAAATTGTCCAAAGGAAAAGTAATCAGTGTGGTTTTGCGCTTCGTATCCGAGCCGGACGAAGAAGGTTACAGAGTTGTGACTTTCGGGCTGAACGGAGGAACGCGGATTGTTAGGATTAAGGATCATACCATCAAATCTTCAAAAGCCGAGCATAAAAAAGTAAGCAATCCCGATACGGAAATCGGTGCGCCATTGCAGGGTAGTTTGTCCGCAGTTTTGGTCAGTCCGGGTGATGTGGTCAAAAACGGGACACCACTATTTATCATAGAAGCCATGAAAATGGAAAGCACGGTTACCGCTTCCAAAAATGGCAAAGTAAAAAGCGTGGTGATTCAAGCCGGTGTCATGGTGGATCAAAATGATGTGATTGTAGAGTTGGTGTAAAATTGATTTATAAGTCATTGTAACATAAAATAAAAGACCTTTAGTAATTTGATTTTCTGAATGTCTTTTAGTTTAATTTAATTCTGATTTTCAGGAAGTCAGCCTATTCAAAATGGTCAGTCCGACGATTGCTCCCAAACTGTCTGCGGCAATATCTAATAATTCAAAAGTTCTTCCCAAGCCCATGAATTCCTGAAGGATTTCAATGACCACACCGGTTGCTACGGCTGCGCCGAAAATCACCGGCTTTTTTTGAATCATTTGTGAATAATACATCAACAGCGTGAAAAAGAGAAACAAGAAGAAATGCGCAAATTTGTCCATGCCTCCAAAGGAAATTTCTTTGAAGAATTCCCCAAATCTGCCTTCGCCGGAGTCGAGTGCACTCATGGGAATGAGCGTCACCAAAAACAGAAAAAGTGTATAACCCCAAAAGGCGGCTTTCGAAATCCTGTTGCCCTGATTAATTCGCAATGTCCTGGTAAGCTGAAGCATCCATCAGATCATCTAATTGAGAAGAATCGGCGATTTCTACTTTTAAAATCCAGGTGCCGTAAGGATCGGAATTAACTTTTTCCGGTTCTGATTCAATGTCTTCATTGATTTCCAAAACCTTCCCTGAAATCGGCATAAACAGGTCAGATACTGTTTTAACAGCTTCAACGGAGCCGAAAACATCTTCTCTTTCTATGTCATCGCCTTCAGACACGCTGATATCCACATAAACGATGTCGCCTAATTGATCCTGCGCATAATCGGTAATTCCTATAAACGCCGTATTGCCTTCGACCTTAACCCATTCGTGGTCTTTGCTGTATTTTAATTCGTTTGGGGTTTCCATAAAATTATTTTTTTACAAATTTAATATTAATTTCCAAATGAAAGTGTCAAACTCAAGCCGGCTCGTATCGTTGATATCGGGAAAGCCGTTGAAATTTTATAAGATGAAATCATCTGATCCCAGAAGAATTTCAGATTGAAGTTTCTGCTGAAATTGTAATCGGCAGACAATTGTACGGACAACTGCCGCTGACCACCCGTAATCTGGGAATCTCCGTCCAGAATTCTACGGATTTTGGTTTCCCCGTCTCGGTAACGGATGTCTCCGCGGAAATTCATGTCACCGGTGAAAGTTTTCACTTTGCCTTGATACCGCATGCGCAGTTTTACATCTCTAATCAGATAACCCAAACCGACAATGAATTCCTTGCCGTGATCTTCGGTCAGCGTGTAATTGCTCAGGCTCATCATCAATGTACGGTCGGTGTTGTATTGCGCCCTTATTTGCAAGTTGTTTCTGAAAGTCATGTCCACACCGATAAGCGGGGAGAAGGATTCAATCATACTTACGGTTCCATACAGATTTTGGCCGTAGAAGTTATTGTTCATGTCTCTGCCCGAGAAATTTGTGAAGAAATTAGGGTTCGACTGAATTCCGTTAACCGTATAAGAAGACAGATAACCATGCTGTACTTCAATCATGCTAAACATCCGGTTAAACATCGGGATATTGATCAGACCGTCATATCTTATAGTCCAGTTCGGGAGCGGAATTTTCTTGTTGTAACCCAAAGAGGATTTTCTCGGATTGCTTCCTTGTACAGCCGAAACAAATGCGGGAACCAATACATCATAACTCGCTAAACCATATCCGTCGTAATAACCGTCATCACCAAGGGTCATTCCGTTGGCCATACCCAAACGTTCGGAAATAATTTTGGTGTTATCAAGGAAAGTCTGGTACACTTCGTCGGAGGACATGAATGCGGTGGCAACGATGATGTTGCTTGCGTTCAATGTTTGCTGTCTGTCCTGATAAATCGAAATATTCGGATTGTCATAGGTTCGCAAGTTGAATGCATTCTCAGAAACCCTGAAAGTACTGGATCGGCTTGCGGTCAGATCAATCCTCAGATTAGGTATAGGTTCAATCTGTGCAGAACCCGAGAAATTTGTTCCCTTTGTGACCACATAAGGTTCCAACAATTGATCGCTGCGTGTCACCCAATCGTTGCCTGATTCAATAAGCCTTCTGCGGATGTCAAATTCAGTTCCGAAAATGAATCCGGCACCAGGGCCGCCGTTTTCGTGGAATCCAAAGAAATTAGGTTCTCCCAAAATTCCCGGCAAAATAGCTCCATTGGTTTGGTTGTAATTGAAATTAATCCGTTTAATGCTGGATGCAATCATCCAAGCAAAATCTTTTCCTTTGTATTTGTGTTTGAATTTGTAAGCTTTCTTGACTCTTCGCAGGGCGACTGGCGTCATTTCATCATAAGCTCTTGTCAGGGAGTCGATTTCTCTTTGACGCCCTAATTTCACGGAATCCATTTTTTGATAGCCTCTGAATTCTTTGTATAATTTCGGCATATCAAAATTCCCCATCAACGTGATACTGTTTGAATTTTGGGAAATGTTCCCTAATCCCTGACCACCGGTATTGGGTGCATTTAGGAATACCGTCGAGCGTGCCAACCAGTTATAATTCGTGTTGACCCCAATTTCCAGATTCGCAAAACTCATGTATGGGAAATAATGAATCGGTGTTTTCCAGTTCAGTTGAATCTGTTGATCATAATTGACAGGTCGTCCGATGGCAAACAGATTGTTCCAGATTAATTGTTTGTCGGCACGTTCAAAACCGGTTCCGTCATTGAGGGTTCGCGTTGAAGATGTATAATCCAAACGTAGTGAACGCGTCAGGTCAAATCCAATGTTGTATTGCCATGAGAACAAGAAATTGTTGCTGAATGCTACCGGGAAAATATTGTCCGGACCACCAAAGAATTTATTGATATCACGGTATTGTCTTTCCGTATAAACCCTGTCTATATCCGTTCGGAAAGAGAATCTTGTCGGCAGCGGATTGATGTTGAACTGTTTCAAGAACTGAAGGTATTTAGAGGATTTCATAGAATCCTGTACGGCTCTCCAGTCTTTGAGCGGTTCGATGTAATTGGGTTTAAAACTATAGTTGTAATTCAGGGTTGCTTTGATGTTTTTGGTCAAATCATATTGGGTATAAATATCCCGCATATACATATCGGCATACATGAAAGACAACGTAAAGTTGGATGGGTCATAGAATTTCACTTCATTTCCGGATTTGCTGATTTTCCGGATGTTAGAGAAGGCAAAGGATTTTTGTTGAGAATAAGTTCTGGCTACATCTTTGAGCTGGTCTTTTCTTGGATCTTCATCAAACAAAATATCATTGTCTAACGGATTGTATTTGGGATCGGAGAACTGTTCGCTCATAGTCACGTTCAGCGGAATTTCCATTCCCCAATTTTCCGGCATGAATTTATCAAGTTTGATTTGCGCATTTACTGCGTAAGCCTTCTGGGTTTCCTGATTTCTTTGGCTTGGTCCCTGATCAATCGGGCCGAATCCATCGGAGCTGATACTTCCCGAAACTTGTACCTGTGCGAAATCTCCCAATGTAAATCCAAGATTCGCAATGGCTGCGTAACCGCCGGAGTTGCTGACTTCACTGAGCATCAATTCATTTACCCAAACCACCACTTCCTTGTCGGAATGGCTGAGTGACCTGACCCCAATCATCACAGAAGTAATTCCGCCTAAGGAGGGACGTCCTTTGACATATACAATCTTGTTTGGATTCTCCGGATCGGGAATGAAAGTATAACGGTTGAGCGGATTACTGCTTTCATCCAAGTCCCTTTCTTTTTTCGCATCTACAAAGAAATCGGTATTCAAGTCGATTTTGTTTTCCTCAGGCCAGATCCTGTTAGGATTCGCATCGGGTGTTCTGGCTGTATATTTCAGTGGAATTTCATATTCATAATAGTTGTCTGTATAATCAGAACCTAAACGGATAAATAATTTGGTTTCAATGTCAACGGCTTGGCTATTAGGATCTAACATGTTCTCGGCGTGAACAAACATTTCCAATTTTTTGTACCTTCTCAAATCGAGATTGGTGTTTTTATAAACTGATTTTGAAGGGCTTTGATGGGTCAGTTTGGCTTTGAGCAACATGGAAGATTCGTTTTGACTCTGATAACCGGTAATGCCCTGCATTTGTTCTCTTTCAACGCCTGGAGGCAATACATACGGAGGAACATTGGTCGAATTTTCTTCAATGCTCACTTGTCCGATTTCAAGATTTTCAGGAAATTCATCTGTATTTGAACCTTCTTCCCCACCGGTCATAATAGGGTAAAGAGTTTTAGGGTATCTTCTCCAGTTGCTGCGAACAAAATCCATGGTTCCGAATCGAACTGTGGTTTCCTGATTGAATCCGCGCATCAAAAGCCGCATGAAACGCACGGAAGTTAAAACACTTTTGGCGGAAGTGATTTGTGCGTCAGTTACCAAATCATCAATTCCGTCTCCATCGATGTCTCTGTCAAATCCGTCCACCGGAACGCGGAACTGATACCAAGTGGTTTGTCCGGTTTGTCCGTTGGCTAAATTGACACTTACTTCTTTGGTCGAAACAATATACTGGCTGGAATTGTTCATTAAATCCTGCGGACTTAGTTTGATGGTGTACTGGTTATACATTTCCGACTGATCCAAGTTGTAATCCAAGTTGATGTCTTCTGCATCCGGCTGCATGCTGTATGCTTGAAGCAAATCATCTGTGGAGTTGTTGCCTTGCGGTCCGTTGTAATACCTGTAACGGTTGGTGATGGAACCGGCATCCGGGGAAGTGTCCCAGCGGTTGTCAAGGAACCACAGATAATTATCCGAAGCCGGGTCATTGTTGCCGGTAATCGGGTTGATGTTGCTGAGTCCGTAATTTGCAGCTTCTTCTGCATCGGTCAGACCATTGTACCCAAGGTCTTGTTGTTTTCTGTTTTCACCTTCAGTTTCATAGGCATAAATTACCGGATAACTATCGGGTTGCTTACCCCAGTTGGTTTCCGTTACGGCAGCTGCATTGCCGGCATGCGGTAAGCCGTTTTCAAACAACATCTCACCGTCTTTCAAAATGTCTTCCGAAACACTTCCCAACTGAATAATCAGTTCTCCGTTTCCGCCAACACCGTCTGCATAAGGATCCATCATCCAGAATTCGAGGTATTCAATATTGGAATCGATGAAATTTGTAACTGAAATCGGACGCATTGCCCCGCCCCAGTACTGGGTGTCATTGGAATTTGGGTTCACGTTGTACGGCCCAATATAATTGGGATAAAAAGTCAAGTTAAACGTGCTGATATAACTGTTGGTTCCGGACATCACATCTCTCTGATCAAACAATTCTTTCAGTTCAACCCTTCTAACCCTGTGTTGTGATAATTCCGTATTGGTAATTCCGGCAGGGGCATTTCCGCCGATGCCATAAAACCGCGGATCAATCTGATACCAAGACATCAGACGTCGGCCGTTGCCGTATGACAAATCATCATTTTTAAGTCCGTTCGGGAAAAACGGGTGGGCATCACCGTCGTAGCCCGCCGGTTTTCCGGGGACACTCGCCAATTTCCAGGAGGCAACATCCAACAAACTGATTCTGGATTGTGAATCCTCAAAATCATCGATGTAAGACCTACCTTTGGTAGAATTGTTCAAGCCCGGCATCAGATATGCGCCTTCCGCACTAAAATTGATTTGCGAAATTTGATCGGTTTTGATGCCCGGGATTTTATTGGTCAGTCTGGTCAGCCATTCTGATTCTCCGGTATATTCTGTATGCAAACCGAATATGGTGTTGCTTACCGGTTCTTCCCCGAATTGTACTTTGTGGCTTACCGGTCTTTCTTGATAATTTACAACCGTAGCACCAAGCATGAATTTGTCCGTAAAATGATGATCCACATTCAATCCCATGAAACGTTTTTTCTGAAGATTGAAAGTAGTTTGATTCTCCATGCTGATATTGATTGGTACCCCGGAATTTTTCAATTGCTCATTCAGAATCGTAACCTGTCCAAGCTGATAATCCACGGTATAATCCACGCCTTCCATCAGTTCCATACCATTGGCCGTAACTTTCACGGAACCTTCGGGAACATTGAATGCACCCAACGGAATCCCACTGCCGACTTCTCCTTTGTATCTTCCTTCCAAACTGTATCGCTGTGCTAATTTTTCGGCGGACAGCGTATTGGGTAATTGCGTATAGAGTTCTTTGAATATGTATTTTGAATTCGGGTCTCCGATTTTATTGCCTAAATAACTTCCAAACGGTTCAACAGAAGTAAATATGATGGAACCGCGTTGGGTATCAATGGTAATTCCCGGTAGGAAGTCAAAAATTCCATCTCCATAATGCCCGTTGCCGCTCAACTGAAGGTTTCCATTCTGATTCAATCTGTCCATGTGAAGCACCTGCAAAAGTGTCTGATCTTGAACAGATGTTCCTGGTAGATAATTGATTAATCCAGAAGAATTTGCACCGTTGTCTTTGAACTGCACATTCATGATGAAATCTTCCGGTGAAATGCTCAAAGCATTGATGGAATAAATGTTTTTCATCATTAGATTCCACATCGGAGAACCTGTATTTACTGTGGTGTTTGGTTTAATCAATTTCGCAATCAACAATTGATTTTGTTCATCAGACATTTCCCCCACCTTATATACAACACCCGGCGTACTGTTTCTCGTATATTGAAAAGACACCGCCAGCAGGTCTTCCCCGTCTAACAATGGTGAATTCAGAGAAATATACCCCAAAGATGGATTGAATGTATATTCTCCGGGATTTAATTTTTTAACGTTTTCATTGACCAAAAAATGCTCTCCTTCTTGGTAAGTTTCGCCGTTGTAAGAAAAAGAGTTCATATAAGAACGTGCGGAACTTGCCACACGAATAGAAGGATTGTTGTACAATTGATTGTATAAATCCCCGTTGGTTGGTGCAGAGCCGTTGCCTCCCAAATCTCTCAAGGCAAGAATGGCTCGCCGGTTTTCCTGATTCGTGTTTCCTTTGTCGATACGGTAAACTTCCAGGCGGGTAATTACAATATCACTTGATATCTGCGGATAATTGGAAAGCGCATTGTCATAAGAATCCCTAAAAAATTGTCCAAGGAAAAAGTTTCGGTTGTAATCATAATCTTCTGCGAAAATCTTGTATTCCGTCATGACGCCGCCACCTTGCACGGTGATATTTCTGGATTCAGACCGTTGTTCAGAGAAAACTAAATTCACATTGGTTTTTCCGAATTTCAAATCGGTTCTCACCCCGAAAAGGGATTGCGCACCCGTGATCAGTGAAGTATTGAGCGGCATGCTGATGTTTCCGAGTTCAATGTTCTGAACGATGTCGTCTTCTCCGCCTTCGCCGGTTTCCGGATTGCCCATGTTTTTCCATTGCAGCTTCATTTCATTTTCAAAACCGAAACCGGCCTGGGTATCATAATTGGCTTTCAGCTGTAAGTTTTCACCCACTTTCCCCAATACGCTCATTTGAATCCGCTGTCGGAGATCTACTGTCAGGGTATTTCTGTTTTGCGGAAGCAATTGCGGATTTTCAATTTTTTGGATAAATACCCCTAAATCCAATTGTGCCTGTCCCTGCGGAATCAGTTGGATTTCATTACCGCCAAATAAATCTTCAAAAGTTTTGGATTTAATTTTCAGACTGGGAAGTATATTCCCGTCAGTCACCTGCTCATCTCCAAACTGCTGATTGCGATACATATCATCATAAGTTCTGGATTTTTCACGGTAATAATCATCCATGTTTCTTTTGAGAAGTATATCCAAATAATCTTCACTGGAAAGATAAATGGGTTCCCCGACGATTAAATCGCCAATTTTTGGAATCAGTATGTATTGATCCGAAGATGGGTCATAGCTTACGTCATATTGGATTTGATTGTCCAAAAACAAACCGCCTGATTGTCCCTGAAATGGATATTTCAGGGTATCCGAATCGTTTTCCTGCGCGTGGGCTGTTCCGATAAATATGATTAATAAAAATATCGGAAACAGTCTTTTCATTCTCCTCATGTATAAATAAAGCTGTTCCAAGAATTACAATCTTTTTAAAGTTTCTTTTACCAAAATATTGGCTTCGCCGTCCGGAAAGTCTTTCATTACCACCTCCAAAACCCGTTCAGCCGTTTTATTTGGAATACCAAGAACCTCCAATGCTGATAACGCCTCAAATTTAGATTTATTTTTGTAATTCCCGGAATTAATGTTAAAATTCAATTCATCACCTTCTAATTTGTCTTTCAGGTCGATAATTATTCGTTGTGCAGTCTTGGCACCAATGCCTTTGACACGCTGAAGTTTCTTCGCATCCGCTGATTCAATGGCTTCTACAATTTCATCCGCCTCAAGTGATGACAGCATGACCATGGCTGTCGAAGGCCCTACGCCGTTTACCGAAATCAACCGGAGAAAAAGCTCCCTTTCCTGTTTGGAATGAAATCCGTACAAAATCTGCGCATCTTCACGTACAATCAGGTGCGTGAAAATCCGGATTTCATCCTTTTTTTCAATTTTTGAATATGCATTCAGGCTGATGTTCACTTTATAGCCCACACCTCCGCATTCCACAATCAGATGAGTAGGGTAGATTTCAGCGAGTTTTCCGTTCAGATGTGCAATCATTTATTCCTTTGTTGAGCGTCCAATACAGCAATGGTGGACAGGTTAACAATTTCATCAATAGTTGATCTCATTTGTAAAACATGAACCGGTTTGTTCATCCCCATCAGGATGGGACCGATAACGGTAGAATCTTCAATTCCCCTCAAGATTTTATAAGAGATATTACCGGAGGCTAAATTAGGGAAAATTAAAACATTCGCCCGCTTTTTATTCAATTTGGAAAAAGAAAAATATTTTTCGATTAAATCCTCATTCAGTGCAAAATCCGGTTGTATTTCTCCGTCCACTACCAATTCAGGATCTAATTTGTGCAACATGGCGACAGCTTCACTGACTTTACGGGAAGTTGCCGAGTGTGCGGAGAAATTTTCTGTGGACAACATCGCAATCCGCGGGCGAATCCCGATGCTGCGTACTACTGTTTCCGTCATCTTCGCAATGGTCACGAGTTCCTTTGCAGTCGGGTCGTGATTGATGGTGGTGTCGGCAAAAAACAAAGGGCCTTTTTTGGTCAGAATCAACATCAGACCGGCAGCGATGGAAACATCAGGAGCCGTTCCAATGGTCTGCAATGCCGGTACCAATGAATCCTTGTAATTTCGGGTGCTTCCCGTTAAAAAAACATCGGCTTCCCCGGCTTCTACCATCATGGAGCCGAAATAATCCCGATTGACTAAGTACCGTTTGGCGTTGTATTGAGTCATCCCTTTGCGTTGACGTTTTTTCCACATTAAATCCGCTAATTTTTCAACGTGTTGAATGGAAGCTTTGGATTTTGGGTCGATGATAGGCACATCCAAAACAATGTCATTTTCCATCATGATTTCTTTCACCCGCTCTACATCTCCCAAGAGAATCGGTTTTCCAATGCCTTCGTCATGTACAATTTGTGCGGCTTTTAATACATTGTATTCCTCAGCGTTGCTGAAAACAATGGTTTTCGGGTCTTGTTTTGCACGGCTTTGTAGCATTCGGATGAGCTTGCGGTCGTTGTCCATGCGGTTGAGAAGTTCTTCTTCGTACAATTCCCAGTTGTTGATGTTTTTTCCGGCAACCCCGGATTCCATGGCTGCTTTTGCAACTGCCATTGAAACTTTTGAAATCAGCCGGTTGTCAAAGGGTTTCGGAATGATGTATTCACGACCGTAACTCAGGTTTCCGCTTTTGTAGGCCATATTTACGATTTCGGGTACGGGTTCTTTGGCCAGATTGGCGAGTGCATATACTGCGGCCAATTTCATTTCTTCATTGATTTTTGATGCCTGTACATCCAAAGCTCCTCGGAAAATAAAAGGAAATCCAAGCACATTATTGACTTGATTCGGATAGTCGGAACGACCAGTGGCCATGATGACATCTGGACGAGTTTCCACCGCCAGCTCATAATTGATTTCTGGATTGGGATTGGCCATGGCGAAAACAATCGGGTTTTCGTTCATGGACATCAACATTTCCGGGCTGATCAAATCCGCTTTGGAAAGTCCGATAAAAACATCACTATTGTTCATGGCTTCAGCCAAAGTTCTCAGTTTTGTGTCTCGTGCAAACCTGTTTTTTGGCGGAGTCAGGTCATCGCGGTCTTTGCTGATGACTCCTTTGCTGTCGCACATCAGAATGTTTTCCGGATTGGCACCGAGGCTGATATAGAGGTCGGTACAAGAAACTGCGGCAGCACCTGCACCGCTTACGACAAACTGGACATTGCGAATGTCTTTTCCAGCCAATTCCAATGCATTGAGCAAAGCGGCGGCAGAAATGATTGCCGTACCGTGCTGGTCGTCGTGCATCACCGGAATATCGAGCTCATCTTTCAGTCTTTTCTCAATTTCAAAGGCTTCCGGTGCTTTGATGTCCTCCAGATTGATTCCACCGAAAGTCGGAGAAATGGCTTTGACAGCTTGGATAAATTTTTCAGGGTCTTTTTCATTGATTTCAATGTCAAAAACATCGATGTCCGCAAAGATTTTGAAGAGCAAACCTTTGCCTTCCATAACGGGTTTGGCGGCTTCGGGACCGATGTCACCCAAGCCGAGTACGGCGGTTCCGTTGGAAATGACTGCGACCAGATTTCCCTTGGCGGTAAACCTATAAACATTGTTTTTGTCTTTGTATATTTCCATACAAGGTTCCGCAACTCCCGGCGAATATGCCAATGCCAAGTCTCTTTGTGTATCATGCGGCTTGGTGGGAACAACTTCAATTTTTCCTTTTCGCCCAACTTCGTGATACCGCAAAGCATCGCGCCTTAGTTTATCGTCTTTTTCAACTTTCATTTCCTTTTCTTTGAGGACAAATATAGTTAAGGTCAGCAAACCATGAAATTTGCTGCGCAAAAACTTATACGTTCCGGAGATAAATCAATAGGGTTCGTCGAAATTTTCTTCAGAAAATACACATTCCAGTTCAAAGGGAATGTAATCATCAGACTGTTCTGTGAAATCCTGTACTTCTCCTCGCCATTTCAAACAAAGATTTCCAGCTGTGTTTTTGCTGAATACCAGGGTGTTTTGGTCGGATTCATAATCGTTGTCCGAAAAATTCACATTGGTGTAGTAGTATTCATCCACTTCTTCATCTTCATTTTCTACTTCCACATAGCAATGGGGGATTTTTACGGTTTTCCCGGGGAGTTCTTCGATGTTCTGAAAGTCAACAGGAAAATCATCCACTGACATGATGACGTGTGGAAATCTGTTTTGAATGGCATCACCTTCTACATGATCCAAATCATCGTTTGATTCAATTTCAATAAGGAGTTGGTGCTGCTGACCTGAGAAAATTACTTTACAAAAACACCTGTCTATGAAGTAAGTCAGGGTTTCTTCCGGATGGAAGAATTTGATTGTTTTCATTGGAGTATTAAAATCTTAAATAATTTTTTGCGAATATAAAAAGACTTATCAGATATTCAAATATGAAAAATAAATTTAAATGAATTTTAATCGGATGAAATGTAGATTGATTCCCCCTTTTTTGCATCTTTGTGCTGGTTTTACTTAATAGTATTAATTTTTAAGAGAATTTTGTGGTTACTTTAGTTGTTGCTAAGAATGAAAATAATGTGATAGGGGATGACAATCAGTTGATCTGGCATTTGCCCAATGATTTGAAACATTTCAAAAGAATTACGACCGGGCATCCAATCATCATGGGCAGACTGACTTTTGAGTCTTTGGGCAGACCGCTTCCCAATCGTACCAATATCATAGTAACCCGAAATTCCGATTGGCAGGTTGAAGGAACTTTGGTTTTTCACTCCCTTGAAGCAGCGGTGAAAAAAGCCAAAGAACTCGATGATGAAATTTTCATTATCGGCGGGGGACAAATCTTTGAACAGGCCATGGAGTTCGCCGATGCCATTGAAATGACGGAAGTTTATAACCATGCGGAAGGTGAAGTGCTGTTTCCTGAAATCGATGCTGAAATCTGGGAAGTAGTTTCTATGGAAGCGCATCAGAAAGATGAAAAACATCCGTTTGATTACACTTTTATCCGATTGGAAAGAAGGCGTTAAAACAAAAAACCGCCTTATGAGAAAGCGGTCTTTTTAGAATATCATTTGAATCTCAAATTATCTTTTTAGGATTTCATCTATTTTTTCTTGTTCCTCTTGCGCCAATTCAGGATCCACTAAGATTCGTCCGCTGTGTTCGTCACTGATAATCTTTTTTCGCTGTGCGATGTCCAATTGTCTTTGTGGTGGTACGGTGAAGAAAGAGCCGAAAGAAGCGTTTCGGGAAACCGGCACCACGGCTAATCCATTCTTCATACTTGACCGGATTTTTCTGTATGCTTTCAACAGTCTTTCATCTAAACCTTGTGCGAATTCGTTGGATTTCTGCATCAGGAATTCTTCTTCTTTTTCGGTTTCTTTGACGATGGAATCCAATTCGGCTTTTTTGGTTTCCAAATGGGATTTCATCAAGTCCAATTTTTGAGAGATTTCTTCGCGAATTTCTTTTTTATGGTCAGCTTTCGCATTGAATTCTTTGATTTTTTTCTCAGAAAGCTGAATTTCAAGCTCTTGGTATTCTACCTCTTTGGCGAGAGATTCAAATTCACGGTTGTTGCGGACGTTGTCTTGTTGCTTGGTATATTTTTTAATCAAAGCTTCAGAACTCTTGATTGCATCTTTTCTTGATTTAACCTCGTTTTCCAGCCCATTGATTTCGTCATCAATTTTTCTGATTCGAGTTTCCATTTGCGCCACGTCATCGCTCAGGTCTTCTACCTCCAACGGCAGTTCACCACGGGTTTCTCTGATTTTATCCAAACGCGAATCAATCAATTGTAAATCATAAAGTGCGCGAAGTTTTTCTTCGACAGTCATCTCACTTTTTTGAACACTTTTTGCCATAATTATGAATAATGAACGGGGTTTGTATTTATTTCCGATTTTAGGACTGCAAAATTAGGGAATTTTTCTGAGAGATAAGCACTTAATAAATCTTTTGTGTAACGTTCTGATTCATAATGCCCTATATCGGTCAAAAGAATTTTGTTTTCTGCTTGGTAAAAGTCATGGTATTTCAAATCAGCCGTTACGAAAGCATCGGCCTGCTGTCCGATAGCCGCCGGAATCGCAAAACTGCCCGAGCCACCTAACACAGCGACTTTTTGGATAGGTTTATCCAACAATGCGGAATGCCGAACTACTGCTGTTTTCATTTTTTCTTTCAGAAATTGGATGAAATCCGTTTCGCTCATCGCGTTTTCCAATTCCCCGATCATCCCCATACCGATGGTTGGGTTCTCATTTTCGAGTGCCATTACTTCATAAGCAACTTCTTCATAAGGATGGCTGTCAAGCAGGGCTTTCAAGACCTCATGTTTTTTGTGTATTTCAAAAATCACGCTGATCCGGATTTCATTTTCGTATTGAATTTTTCCGATTTCGCCGATATAGGGATTGGCTTGGTTGTTGGGACGGAAAGTGCCGATGCCCTCCACATTGAAACTACAGGCATCATAATTTCCGATGCTGCCCGCACCGGCTTCGGCCAAAGCCTTGCGTACAATGGAAGCATGTCCTTTAGGAGCATAAGTTACCAACTGAAATATGCTGTTTTTTTTCGGAAGCAAAATGGTGGAATTTTTTAATTCCAATTGTTGCGCGATGGCATAATTCACGCCAAGGCGAGAATTGTCCAATGCGGTATGGGTCGCATAAATGTTGATTTCGTGCTGAATGGCTTTCATCACCACTCTTTCTACATAAGTCTTGCCTGTAATTTTTTTGAGACCGGTGAATAGGATAGGGTGGAAACTGACAATCAGATTGGCTCCTTTTTCAATAGCTTCATCTACAACGGTTTCCAATGTGTCGTGGGTAACCAAGATTTTGGAAACTTCGGCATGCTGATTGCCTACCAACAGACCGGTGTTGTCAAAATCTTCTGCGTATGCAAGGGGTGCAAGCTTTTCAAGTGCTGCCGTAATTTCGGAGATTTTCATTTTATTCAAATATGAATTCGACTTTTAACCATCCGCAATTATACGAAAATCTTTTCCGCTTCCACTATGCTTTCCGGTTTTCCGACATCGATCCAACGGTCGCCACTGTGGTCGAATCCAAGGATTTTTTCGGTTTTCATCAGTTCCATGTAAGTGGTCATAATGGAGAATTTCCCGGAGGATGGCATGTGTTTGAAGATTTTCGGATTGATGATGTGGATGCCGCTGAAAGACAGTTCTTTCAAAGGGTCAGAAGATGCAATGATTTCTTCATTGGTCGTATAATTTTTCCAGCCTGCAAGCTGTCTATTTTTTTTGAAAAGCAATTTCCGGGAACTGTTCCGTTCAGAAACTGCAAGCGTGACCAAGGGTTGTTTTTCATAATGAAACTGAATCAAATCTTCTAAATTCAAATCCGTGAGAATATCAACGTTCATCACCAAAAATGATTCATCACCTATTAAATCTTTGGCCTTCACCAAGCCGCCACCGGTTTCAAGGACTTCGTCGGTTTCATCGGAAATCCGGATATTTACCCCGAAATTTTCATGTGTTCTCAGATAAGCTTTGATTTGATCGGCGAAATGATGTACATTGATAATGAATTCAACAAATCCGATTTGTTTCAGGTATTCAATATTTCTTTGGAGCAAGGTTTTGCCGTTGACGACAGCTAATGCTTTGGGGTGTTTATCCGTAAATGGTTTCAGGCGTGTTCCCAATCCGGCAGCAAAAATCATGGCAACCGGCAGGGGAGAAGTGCTTAAATTATAGGGTTGTGTCATTTTGATTTTTGTTCAAACATCATCCGTCTTATTTTCAACTTTCAAAGCTACAAAATAGGTGTTAAGCGGTTCTTTTGTGCCGTTGAAACTCATCAAAAGCGCTATCAGAATGGCTTTTGTTTTTTGTACAAAACAGGGTTCAATGCTTCGTCATTGTACATTTTCATTTGTTTGTAAACTTTCATGTATTTTCGGCCGTCGGCGATATCCTGAATCAGTTCTTCGATGGCGGTACTCAGATCTTTTTGCTGTTCCTGCAATACGATTAATTTTCGGTTGCAGCTCATCCGATGCGCTTCGGAAGCTTCCGCACGTTCGGCTTCTTCCTGCATGTGATAGATTTTCAATGCGAGTATGGAGAAGCGGTCGATGGCCCAAGCGGGGCTTTCGGTATTAATTTTGGCATCCGGGTGAACTTCGGTTTCTGCGAATTGTTGTAGAAACCAACTGTCGATGAATTCCACCATATCCGTTCTTTCCTGATTAGAACGGTCTATCCAACGCTTGATTTCCAACGCTTTTTCCGGTTGGATTTCCGGGTCGCGGATGATGTCTTCCAAATGCCATTGTACAGTGTCAATCCAGTTTTTTTTGTAGAGCAAATGCGCTATCAAATCAGTTTCGTCGTAGGGATTGTTGATTATGGTGTTGACATCGTTTTTCAAATGATAATCTGCGATGCTTTGATTAAAAATGCCCCAGGCTTTCTCTGTAAATTTCATGAATGTATGATAAAATAAAAGGCAGATGATTTCTGCCTTTTTTAATTTTGAATAGTTAAATTATTTATTTGAATCCCCAACTTCTTTGTCGTCAGGGTCTTTGGTTGCGTTTTTGAATTCTTTGATTCCGGAACCCAAGCCTTTCATCAGTTCAGGTATTTTTTTTCCTCCAAATAAAAGTAAAACAACCAAGACAATGATTACTATTTCCCATCCGCCAAATCTTCCCATGATTTAAAAATTAGATTACAAAATTACTAAAAAATTAATTAGCATTCAGCCAAAGTTCAGGATTTTGTTTGCTTGTTCCTTTTCTGACCTGAAAATTCAATATGGTATCTCCGTTGGAATCTGTGTAAATCCTCCCAACAGCCTGACCGCGGTTTATCTTTTCTCCTTTTTTTACGGATACATAGGAGAGGTTGTTGTACACTGTATAATAATTTCCATGTCTCAGAAGCACCGTTTTGTTGCCGCCGGGAATGGCTACGATGGAAACAACTTCTCCGTCAAATACCGCCCGGGCATTTTCGCCTTTGTTGGTTGCGATATCCACTCCGTCATTGTTGACTTCGATGTTCAGAATCGGGTGTTTTGAGATGCCGAATTGACCCACAATCTGACCTCTTGAAACCGGCCAAGACAACTTGCCTTTGTTGTTTTCAAACACGGCGGACAATTCAGTTGCACCAGCTCTTTCGGTGAATTTAGGTTTTGTAACCGGGTCGGGTACAGGGTTTTCCACTGGTTCAGGTTTTTCCACTTCCACTGTGGCGACTCTTTCTACGGGTTTGCTGGTTTCGGCAGCTTCTCTTTCGGCTTTTTCTCTGGCTAATTTTTCCAAACGCTCGGCTTCCCTTTCTGCTTCTTCAAATTTTGAAATCTCCAATCGTGCCGTAGATGCAAACTGACCTTGCGGGAAATCCTGTAAATAGCGTTGGTAGGCGTTTTTGGAGTGTGTGCCTCTGGCGAGTTGCCATCCGCGGTTGTCTGCTTCCAATTGCTGAATATTTTGTCGGGCAGATTTCGCATAATCTCCTTCGGGCCATTCATTCAGATAGGTCGTGAAAGAAGCGATGGAATTGACTTTGGCGGCTTCATCCCAAGCTTTTTTATCTTTCTCTGCGCGTTCGCGTGCCAGCCTGATTTCCTCTTCGATGATTTTGTCGATTTCTGCGTTGATTAATCTTTGTTCGTCCTTTTTATCGGCGATTTGTTTTGTAATCAGTCCGGCATTTTTTCGGTATTCATCCACCGCATTCTGCTTTTCCTTTTTCTCATTTTCAAGTTGGTCTGAAACCACGGATTGTTGTGCAATGACGGATTCTTTTTCTTTCTTGGAATTTTCACGTGCCTGTTTTTCCCTTTCTATGGCTTCGGTTTTTTCCATGATTTCATCCGCTTTGCCTAACTGATAATCAGAATAACGCTGCAAATATTTCACCCGGTGGAATGCCTCCTTCATGTTTTTGGAAGATAGCACAAAGAGGAGTTTGTTTTCAACGGATTTGTTTTTGTAAGCTTTGACTAAAATGTCTTTGTATTCCTTGCGGAGTTCGACCAATTCTCTTCCGAGTTTATTGATTTCTAATTGTTTAAGATAAATCTCATCTTCGAGGTATCTTTTTTCGCGGTTCAGTCCGGAAACGAGTTTGGATTGGGTTTTTATTTTGGTTTCAAGATTTTTGATATAGAGCAATGAAGTTTGAGACTCTGCTTTGTTGCGTTGCAATTCCTTGTTGAGGGTTGCAATTTCATTTTTCAATTTATTGTTCTGTTTCTGAAGCTTTTCTTTCTGAACTTTGAGTTCCGCTTCGGTAATCTGAGCAGACAGAAAACTTCCTGTCAGCATCATTAAAAACAAAAACAACAAATACTTTTTCATTGCCATCATAGTGTTTCCCGCAATTTGTAACCCTTTGGAATTTCAAAAGGAGTAGCGCTCTCTTCGAAAGTAAAATTATTGTATTCTAACTCTACATCTTGAGTTTTCGTGTCTTTTATCAAAACTTTAACATTTGTCGGGAAATCATGCCCCCCGAATTTTGACCAGTTGTTGTAATAAATTTCCAATTCCTTACCGAATTTAGAATCAATGAGATGCGCATATTTTAACCGGAAATCAGAATCAAAACGATAGGATTGAAAATATTTCCCGGGTTTTGGTTTTTTTAAAAGTTTCTGATTTTCAGTATAATTCAAAACATATTCATTTCCATCAATTTCTGCATCAAATTCACGGGGTTTCAAATCAACAAAAATCCTTCCCAACAGGAGATTTTCCATTTTTTGATAATCGATGAAATCCACTTTCAGCAAATGGTTGAAATAAGAGAAATCTCCATTTATATATGTAGAATTGATTTTCTCATAAGCCTTTACCCCGTCTTTGGTGATCAACGCACGAGCACCGGTAACACCGAATTTGGATACATTGACCCAGATTTTGTCTCCTTTTTTGATATAAATTTTTCCGTTGAGTCGGGTGGAAATTCCATCGAGATTCGCATTGATTTTTGACTGAATGGTCAAATCTTTGAAATCGTATTTTTGGGATTGAATCCGATGAATCAAATCAGCTGTTTTCAAATGCTCGACCTCCCTGCCTGCATCCGGTAGTTTCGTAGAAGTTCCGCAGGAAGCTAAGAAAATAAGGGTGAAAATCATGATGAAATACCTGAGTTTCACCCTGTTTTGTGCTATGAGAATCAGTGCTTTTTCCGGTTTGAGATACATATTATTTTTTTCCGTTCCCATTGAAATCCAGCACCGAATAATCTCCGAGGCTTAAATCTCTTGAAACGCCGTGATATTCAGCGTGATTTCCAATCATGGAATCCGCGAGATTGCCGTTGATAATCAGACTGTTTTCCTGTATCAGGCTGTTGTTGATATTGCTGTTGACAATTCTTGTGCCGTTTCCGATGGAGACATAAGGACCGACTTTGGATCTTTCAATGACTACATTCTCGCCGATGAAACAAGGCGGAATAATCAATGAATTTTTAATTATCGCAGAATCAGGCTTTTTATCAAATTCTTCTTGCTCTAAGTCAAGGATTTTGGTATTGGTTTCCACGGTTACTTTTTTGTTGCCACAATCCATCCATTCACCGACAGCGCCGAGTGAGAATTTATTGCCTTTGTGGAGCATATTGGTCAGGGCATCCGTCAATTGATATTCTCCGCCTTTGCCGCGCAGGTCATTTTCAATGATATTCCTGATTTCTTCCCGCAGTCCGTCGCCGTCTTTGAAATAATAAATTCCGATGATGGCCAGATTGGAAACAAATTCTTTGGGCTTTTCCACAAAATCCTGAATCAGTCCGTATTCATCTAATTTCACCACGCCGAAAGCACTCGGGTCATCTACTTTTTTCACCCAAACCATGCCATCTGCGGTCTCATCCATTCTGAAATCAGCGCGAAACAAAGTATCGGCAAATGCCACTACGACCGGCCCTGAAAGCGAATCTTTGGCCATCCAAACGGCGTGTGCAGTACCTAACGGTTCATCTTGTTTGTAAATGCTACCTTTCGCACCTAATCTTTCAGCGATTTTCAAAAGGTCTTTTTCAATACTTGCCCCGAAATCGCCAATGATGAAAGCAATTTCTTCAATCGGATTTTCAGAAATTTTCGCAATATCCTCAGCCAATCTTTGAACAATCGGTTTCCCTGCGATGGGAATCAAAGGTTTGGGAACGGTCAGCGTGTGTGGTCTCAATCGGGAGCCGCGTCCCGCCATAGGTATAATAAGCTTCATTTTATATTTTTTATATTTTAAATTAATTTTTTCCGGTGCTTCCAAAGCCGCCTTCGCCACGTTCTGTTTCCCCCAATATTTCCACTTCTTCTAATTCGGTGGTTTCGTGTTTGGCGATTACCATCTGTGCAATTCTTTCTCCGTTTCGGATGACAAAATCTTCGGCGGACAAATTTATTAAAATCACCCGTATTTCACCCCGATAATCTGCGTCAATTGTACCCGGCGTATTGAGAACGGTCAATCCGTGTTTCAATGCCAGTCCACTTCTTGGTCGCACCTGTGCTTCGTAACCGGCCGGTAATTCGATGTAAAGTCCGGTCGGAATTAATTTTCTTTCCAAAGGCTTCAGAGTGATATCTTCCTCTAAATAAGCGGTTAAATCCATTCCGGCGGAAAGTGAAGTTTTGTATTCCGGCATCGGATGCGGGGATTGATTGACGATTTTTATTTTCATTTTTCAATTTTTTTAATTCATATTTTCTCTTTGTGCTAATCTCATACTCGAACGTTCCACCCAATAAACAATGCAGATGTAAGCCACCACAAACAAATTTCCAATGACGAAACTTCTTTCGGAAAAATGGTATCCCAACAATCCGAATCCAATGCTTAAAATTATGTAAAACAATATTTTACGACTTTTATAAGGAATTCTGAAACTGCTTTGTCCCCAAAAATAAGAAATGATCATCATCAGCCCATAAGCGGCCAATGTTGCCCAAGCCGATGCCATAAATCCGATGATGGGAATAAAAACCAGATTCAGCACTATGGTCAGTCCCGCACCCACCCAAGAAACGACGGTACCCACGTAGGTTTTGTCAGTCACTTTGTACCAAGTCGAGAGATTATAATAAATCCCAAAGAAATAATTGGCGATGACGATAATCGGTACAATCTGCAAGGCGACCCAGTATTCGGAATTCGGAAGAATAATTTTCTTAATCCAGGATAGGTTCCCCAGCAAAGACACAACCGCAAATCCGCAGAAAATCACGAAATACAGCATGACGTCGGCATAGGTTTTCCGGGCGTCTTCTTCCTGAGCTTTTTTGAAAAAGAAAGGTTCCACTCCCATTCGGTAAGCTGTTACCATCAAAATCATAAGGGTCGCAATTTTATAACATCCGGCATAGGCACCCGCTTCAGCTTCATCCACCATATCACGCAGCAAGAGATTGTCTAAATTTTCATTGGTCGTAAACGCAAGTCCCGCCAACATAATGGGATAGGCATAGCGAAACATCTTTTTGAACAATTTCCAATTGAAATAAAACCTCAAATGTTTCAGTATGGGCGAAAGCAATATTATACCGGAAAAAGCAGCGATGACATTGGCTATAAAAGGATAGGAAACCCTTTCCTTCATCCCGATGTTTTGGAGAAATGATTCCGGAATCAGATAGAAAAATGCCAGAATGATCAAAGTCTGAAATACCCCTTGAAAAACTTTGATGGCCGAATATTTAATCGGTTTATTGGTAAACCGCAGAAAAGCAAAAGGCACCATGCAGATGGCGTCAAAGAATGCAATCCATGCGAAATATTTGAGATATTGCGGATAGTCCTGATAGTCAAATAGATCGGCAATGGGGACATTGAAAATGTACATTCCCAGTAGGAAAGTGAGGGCATTGGCAAAAACAAACCAAAAGGAAGTATGAAAGACCTTACCCGACAGATTTTTATCGGCCGAAAACCTGAAATAAGCCGTTTCAAATCCAAAAGTGAGTACGATGTTTACAAAGGCAACGAGCGAATAAAGCTGGGCGAATTTGGAGAATTCGGCCGCATCTATTTTATCGGCATACAAAGGCATCAGCGCAAAGTTGATCAACCTTGGCAGGATAGAGCCTATTCCGTATATGACCGTTTCGCTGAGAAGCTTTTTATACAATTTATTTTACGTTATTGTCGGGCAAAATTCCGTTTTCTTTCTGAATTAAAAAATTGTTTATGCCTATTAAAAACGCTGAAAGGCATACTTTATTGAATTAAAATCCGCACTCTTCCAAAAATTCTTACTTTTGAAAACAGAATTTTAGTCAATAATCATGTCTGAAAAAAAAGTAGGAGTTGTTGGCGGAGGCAGCTGGGCAACAGCGATTGCTAAGATACTTTGTGAAAATCACGAAACCATCAACTGGTGGGTGAGAAATCGTGTCAAAAAGGATTTTATTCTGAGAAAAGGCCATAATCCGGATTATCTCAGTTCTGTGAAATTCAATCCAGCTCAGTTGAATATCACCACAGATATCAATGAACTGATACAACAGTCTGATTGGGTGATTCTTGCGGTGCCTTCTATTCATTTGGAATCTTGTTTGAGCAATCTGAATACGCCTTTGGACGGGAAATTCATTGTTTCTTCCATCAAGGGGATTGTTCCCGGACATTTGAAAATTGTCGGAGAATATTTGCACGAGCAATTTGGATTGGATTATGCGAATTTCGGAGTACTTAGCGGACCTTGTCATGCCGAGGAAGTGGCGTTGGGAAGGCTTTCCTATCTGACCGTTGCGGCGCAAGACAAAACCCTTGCCGGGATGGCGGCCAAAGGTTTGATTTGTGATTATATAAAGGTGAATTTGTCCAAGGATGTTTTTGGTATTGAGTATGCTTCGGTGTTGAAAAATATTTATGCCATCGCAGCCGGTATTGCGCATGGATTGGGATATGGCGATAATTTTCAGGCGGTTTTGATGAGCAATGCAACGCGGGAAATGAACCGGATTACTCAAAATGTTTTGCCTATCAAAAGAGATGTCACAAAGTCTGCTTATTTAGGAGATTTGTTGGTTACGGGTTATTCCAATTTTTCAAGAAATCGGATGTTCGGAAATATGATAGGGAAGGGCTACACCGTGAAATCTGCGATTTTGGAAATGAGCATGGTGGCCGAAGGTTATTACGCAGCCAAAAACGTTTATCGGTTCAAAAAAACGACTGAAGTGAAAGCACCGATTCTGGCGGCTGTTTACAGAATTTTATATAAAGACGAAAATCCAAAAGTGGTAATTGAAAGATTGGCCAAAAAATTGAATTAAATGAAATCATTTGTCAAAATCATCATCGGGATTCTGCTTGTAGGGACGCTTTTTCTTTTGTTGGGTACCTACTTGAAAACCGACCATAGTTCCTTTTGGATTCTGACTTACAATCATGTCCTTTCACTCGGAATGTTTATCATCCTTATCGGGCTGTTTCTGGGCGGATATTGTTTTCACATCAATTCCAAGAAAGAATAATGCTCAGAAGGGATTTTATATTGAAACTGATTGAGCAATTCGCCAAAGATATTGCAAGGTTATTGGATTCGGATTTTGAAAAGGAACCCGAGAAATTTATTGACAGTTTCGAAGCTTTGTTGAAATCCTATTACAAAATCGATTCCGGCGCACCGGAAGAATTGTGTTTGCCCGATGATGCGCGGGATGTTTTACTACTCGATGAAAAAATGAAAAATCCCCAACTGCGATTCTTTGCAACGGCGGGAATTGCTTTTCTTCAAAAAGGTGAAAATCATAAAGCGGCGGTTTGCATGCAAATCATTGACAGAATTCAGGATTTTCATCAAAATTTGTTTGAATTTCCTCACCAAGAAAGCCAATTGACGGCGGATAAAATCCAGGAATTTAGATTTTTATTGGAAGCGTTTCAGAAGGATTAAATTTATCATTTCTCAAAAATTCTTTAGCCAAAGCCCAAACTTTGAAAAATTTCATTAATTTTAAATTTCAAAAGTGAGAAACAATGGATAAACCTGAATTGATTGATAAAGAAGATGTTATAAGCTATCATTTTCTGCAAGTGAGCAAAGAAGAAAGCCGTGTAACAAGGGAAAAATTAGAACGCGCACTGCGGCTTGGGAATGAATTCAAAGGAAAAACACGGATTTCATTTCTGACCGATCAAGGGCCAAAATTGATAGAAACTACCGTTTGGTCGGTGGACGAACAGTTTATCCTGATTAAAAGAGGTGTAGAAATTCCCATCAGTTCCATTGTGGATATGGAATGGCAATAATCCCAAATTAAAAGCTGAAAAAAGCCGCTGAAAATTCAACGGCTTAGTTTATTGTGTGGTGATTTACCGAAGCCGGGTCATCATCTTTTCTAATTTGGCCTGAAGTATATAATCCTGTTTTACCCGTTCTGCAATGGCTTTGTATTTCTGTTTAGTCAGGTCATGTTTTTTGAAAGATTTTTCCATGGCTTCATCAAACTTATTCATTACCGCCAGAATTTTAGGTTGCACTTTGTCGTATTTTTCAAATTCCTCATCGGCCACATCCGGTATATATTCACTGTCTTTGCTTTCGTCGATGGCATGATAAAGCTCCAAATCCAAACCTTCTTTTTCGATGATATCGGCCATTTCCTTTTGGGCTTTGTTGTTCAGTTTCATCATGTCGGAATAAGCATACGCAAAGTTTTGCAAATCATAATCCGTAACTTCCTGTGCTTTGATTTCGCTAAATCCAAAAAGGATGAGTAGGATTCCAAGATATTTCATGTGGTATTTTTTCAAATATTAATTATTCAAATATACAGCCAAAGATTTTAAACAAAAGGTGTTTTCACGACTTTTGCCCGAATGTTTTTGTCTCGGATTTGAATGAAAATATCGGTTTCGGGTTTTGCGAAATCCGTAAAAACATACCCTAACCCGATGCCTTCTTTCAGCATGGGAGATTGCGTTCCGGAAGTAACTTGTCCTAATGTGTTTTCATATTCATCTACGATTTTGTACCCTTGCCTTGGGATGCCTCTTTCAATCAGTTTGAAACCAACTAATTTTCTTGTTACGCCTTCTTCTTTTTGTTGGGCAAGAATATCCCTTGCGATGAAATCCGTGTTCAGTTTGGTAATCCAGCCCAAACCTGCTTCCAATGGAGAAGTGGCGTCATCGATATCGTTGCCGTAAAGACAATATCCTTTTTCCAATCTCAAAGTATCGCGTGCGCCCAGACCGCAAGGCAGGATGCCGTAATCTTTGCCGGCTTCCATGACTTTGTTCCAGATGTGTAGGGCATCTTCATTTTTGAAATAAATCTCAAATCCGCCCGATCCGGTGTAGCCGGTCGCAGAAATGATGACCTCTTCGACACCGGCAAATTTTCCGGTTTTGAAATGATAAAACGGAATTTCCGATAGATTTTCATCCGTTAATGCCTGCATGGATTCAATGGCTTTTGGCCCTTGAATCGCTAAAAGTGAATATTTATCTGAAAGATTTTCAACTTTGGCATCAAATGAATTATGCTTGTTAATCCATTCAAAATCTTTGTCAATATTGGATGCGTTAACCACCAACATCCAATTATTTTCAGCCATTTTATAAATGATTAAGTCATCGACAATGCCGCCTTGTTCGTTGGGCATACAAGTATATTGTGCTTGTCCGATGGCTACTTTGGTTACATCATTGGTGCCGACGTATTGAAGCAATTGGTCAGCTTGCGGACCGGTCACGAAAAATTGCCCCATATGGCTGACATCAAAAACGCCGACTCCTTCCCGAACCGCTATATGTTCCTGATTGACACCCGAATACTGTACGGGCATTTCATATCCTGCAAAAGGCACCATCTTGGCACCCAAGTCTTTGTGAATCTGATTTAAGGCTGTAACTTTCATGTTGATTTAATATGTGTCCAAAGATAGTAAATTCAGGTCTTGAAAAACCTAAAATTTCGGCTTGAAATTTTGTTTTATCTTTGTTTTGGGAAATGGGGTCTTCCTGAATCCAAACCGCCACGGCTGATGACTCCTGCTGAATGAAATTAATGAGTTGAAACATGAGCAAAATTTTTCTTTTGGTGGGCATTGGCGGATTCATCGGTAGTATCGCACGCTTTGCAGTCGGCCTCGGTTTTTCCAAATTCGTTTATCTGAATTTTCCATTCGGAACTTTCACCGTGAATATCATCGGAAGTTTTCTGATTGGCATTTTTTATGGGCTTTCAGAAAAATACAGTTGGTTTACAGATGATTGGCGGATATTTTTGACAATTGGATTCTGCGGAGGATTTACGACTTTTTCCGCTTTTGCATTAGAAAATATCGCTATGCTTCAAAACCATAATTATACCGGATTTCTGATTTATGCTGTCGGAAGTTTCATATTGGGATTATTGGCTGTCTGGGCGGGATTGAATTTAGTAAAAATTTAAACAATTTGAATCCATTTAAACTTGAAATTGCATTCACGGATATTCCCGAAAATTCTCCTTCATAAGTCTGAAATTTTATGTGTATCGATTCCACTTGCTTTGCCTTGAGGTTGTGAATTGCTTTCAAAAACATTAAGATTTCAAACTACTTTCGCTTGGATAAATCTCTGAGAAATATTATGAATTGACCTTAAAATTTAAGATTTAAAGCAATTGACTCTAATTAGGTGTGTAGAAACTTTATCTTTTTTTTAGTTGTGAATTGCTTTCAAAAATTTCATCTTTGTAACAAGCATTTTTTTATGAATATTCAGCAAAAAATTAAGGAATTAAGGGAAGAATTAACCCGACACAATTACAATTATTATATACTCGATCAACCGACCATCAGCGATTATGAATTTGACCAGTTGCTCAATGAACTCATCGAACTCGAAAAAGCTCATCCCGAACTGTATGATGAAAATTCGCCGTCGCAAAGAGTGGGGGGTGCAATTACCAAAAACTTTCCCACCGTACAGCACGAGTTCCGGATGTATTCTTTGGACAATTCTTATTCCATTGAAGACATGCAGGATTGGGAAAAACGAATTGAGAAATTGCTCGAAGAAAAAGTTGAATTTGTTTGCGAATTAAAATACGACGGTGCTTCTATTTCAATTCTTTATGAAAACGGAGAAATCAAACAAGCAGTGACCCGTGGAGACGGTTTTCAGGGCGACGAAATCACAGCCAATATTCGAACCATCCGAACAATTCCGTTGAAACTCAAAGGAAATTATCCAACAAAATTCCATATCCGTGGCGAAATCCTGATGCCTTTCAAAGAGTTTGACCGCATCAATGCCGAAAGACAAAAAGAAGGCTTGGAATTGTACGCCAACCCAAGGAATACCGCCAGTGGAAGTCTGAAATTGCAGAACAGCGCAGAAACCGCCAAAAGGAAATTGGATTGTTATCTCTACACCATCGTTGGCAACGATTTGCCATTTGACAATCAATGGGACATGCTGCTTGCTGCAAATCAATACGGTTTCAAAATTCCGGACACTGCCCGGCTTTGTCATTCGTTGGATGAAGTATTGGATTTTATTGCCTATTGGGACAAGGAGCGAAAAAACCTTGAATTTCCGATTGACGGAATCGTGGTCAAAGTCAATTCTTTTGCGCAACAAGAAGAATTGGGTTATACCGCCAAATCTCCCCGTTGGGCAATGGCATACAAATTCAAAGCCGAACAGGCCGAAACCGAACTTTTGAGCATTTCCTATCAGGTCGGACGAACCGGAGCCATCACGCCGGTGGCCAATTTGAAACCGGTGAATCTGGCTGGAACAATCGTCAAAAGGGCGTCATTGCACAATGCGGACATCATCGAAAAATTGGATGTCAGAATCGGTGATATGGTTTATGTGGAAAAAGGAGGCGAGATCATTCCGAAAATCATTGAAGTCAATTTGGATGTCCGACAGCCGAATGCTGAGAAAATAGAATTCATCACCCATTGCCCGGAATGCGGCACAGAACTCATCAGAAACGAAGGCGAAGCCCAGCATTTTTGTCCCAATGAAGACGGATGCAAACCTCAAATCATCGGGCGGATGGAGCATTTCGTTTCCCGTAAAGCGATGGACATGATGAGTTTGGGAAGTGAAACCATAGAATTATTGTTCGACCATGGTTTGGTGAACAATGCCGCCGATTTTTATGATTTGAAAAAAGTGGATTTACTTCCGCTTGATAGAATGGCTGAAAAATCTGCACAAAACATCATGGATGCCATTGAACTTTCCAAAGAAATACCATTTGAGAAAGTGTTGTACGCCATCGGAATTCGGCATGTGGGAGAAACGGTTGCCAAAAAATTGGCGCGGCATTTCAAGTCGATTGAAAATATCCGAAATGCCGAAGTTGAAGCACTGATTGCTGTAGAAGATATTGGTGAAAAAATTGCGTTCAGTATTCAAGAATTTTTCTCAAAACCCAATAACATTGAACTCATCCAAAGACTGAAATCTGCCGGCGTACAAATGGAAGCCGGAGAAGAAGCTTTGCCGGTCTCGGATGCGCTGAACGGAAAATCGTTTTTGTTTACCGGCTCGTTGACACAATTCACCCGAACAGAAGCCCAGAAAATGGTGGAAGACCACGGCGGAAAAAACATTTCGGCCGTCAGTAAAAACTTGGATTTTTTAGTAGCAGGCGAAAAAGCAGGAAGCAAACTCAAAAAAGCACAGGAATTGGGAACTGTGAAGATTTTGACAGAAGATGAGTTTTTAAGAATGATTGAAAACTAAGGATTTTGCAGAACTTTGAAACAAGTTTGAGCGATTTTAAGAAACATTTAGCCATTTATATTTTGGCAATCAGCACATAAACAATAGGTTTGTCCGTTCAGTTTCTAAACCTGAATTTATGCCGAAACGAATTTTGAAGCAATACCATTTCATTTTTGTACTGGCCATTCTTTTTTGTCTTCCTTGTCCGGTCAAAAGAGAATTGAAGAAACAATTGGATGTTCCGGTTTCTGAAGTTTTGAAATTTGAAAATGTCCTTTCGGTTTGTGCTTCAACGGCTGACTTTAAAACCGAAAAAAATCAAAAACAACAGCAAAATATAGATTTAGAAGCAATTCAAAATCAGTTAATTGTAAGCGAAATCATCGTTTCTGAAATCAATAACTTCCATTCTGATGCTGATTTTCGTAAAAATAAAATCCCACTGTTCAAACGCCATCGACAATACCGAATTTGATTGGATTGATGAAGCCCGGAAAAACTCATTACCGAAATTTTATCAATCAAAAATCAAATCAAAATGTTCAATCAAAACACTTATTCATACGCCGGTATGTTTGCCACTGCACTGCGGTGGGTCGCCGGCTGGACTTATTTTTCTGCTTTCTGGAGAAGGCTGATTATCGACAACAAACTGATCAGAGACGAAGCCGGTTACATAGGCGAAAAATTCAATCATTTTTTGCCCAACGCGCTCGGAATCAAGCCAATCATAGAATATTTGGTACTGAATCCTGATGTGCTTTGGTGGGCAATGGTCATCTTTACGCTGGTAGAAGCAATTGTCGGGTTGTTTCTGATTCTCGGTCTGTTTACCCGTTTGGCAAGCATCGGAATGCTTTTTCTTGCGATGGGCATATTGCTTGGTTCGGGCTGGATTGGCACTACTTGTCTGGACGAATGGCAGATTGGCGTGTTGGGCCTTGCCTCAGGTTTCAGTCTTTTCTTTGTGGGTGGCGGCAGGTTTTCGCTGGATGAATTCTTTATCAGAAAAAACAAATCATTCACCCATAAAAAATGGTTTTCATGGCTGGCATCGGGCCAATTGAACCTAAAGGGAAACCGGATTCCAAAAATTGTTTTGACTGGCTCGCTACTGATTTTTGGACTGACGCTCTACACAAATCAGGTTTTTCACGGCGGCGTTTTTGGTACACTTCACAACAAATCGGTCAGGCCTCATCTTGAGATTTCTGAAGCTAAAATCATTGATAACAAACTGACTTTCAAGATTTACAGAACCGAAGGTGCGGATGTTTACGGTTCTTTTTTGATTGGAATCCAACTCAATGATAAAGACGGAGAAACCCTATTTGAATTGAATCATGAACAACTTTCAAAGTTGAAACAGGCGCAAATCGAAAATGATTATGTGGCAAAAATCAAACCCGGAAAACACAGTCTGATTGTTCCCTTGGGTGCAAAAGCAAAAATGCAGCTTCCACTGAATGATTTAAAAATTGAAAATAATGAAACTTATTTGTTGAAACTGACCGACATCAGCGGTCTGAGCTGGCAGACCGAAATTAAAAAATAAAAAACAATCCCTGCCAAAGTTCAAATCTTTGGCAGGGATTAACTTATTTCTTCACAAACTTAGTCAGAATCACGATTGACTGACCTTCCACCTTGCCTTCGATTTGTTCGGGATTGTCATGAACCAAACGGATATTTCTGACAGCTGTTCCGATTTTTGCCACGAGGGAACTGCCCTTGACATCCAAATCTTTGATCAATGTAACTGTATCTCCGTTTTGCAAAATATTTCCGTTTGAGTCCTTGTGCAACACAACCGTTCCATCGCCGGTATGATCGCCTGAAGCTTTTGCCCAATCGAGCATTTCCTCATCCAAATAAAGCATATCTAATGCGTCGGCTGCCCAAGATTCATTTCTGAAACGGTTAAGCATCCGCCAAGCGACTACCTGAACACCGGGAACTTCGCTCCACATTGCTGTGGGAAGGAATTTTTCCCAATAAGCACTATCGGGTTCTTCCTGTTTTTCAATCTGAGCAAGTGCTTTATCAGAAATCAAAATTGTTCTTTCCGGCTGATTGCCCGAGGTCGGTTCGACTTCATAAAAATGAAGATTTCCGGATTCCCCACTCAATTCACATACTCCTCCGCTTCTTTGTTTTACTGTATCTTCCAGTTTCATAGTATTTTGATTTGATTTCACAAAAATGAAAGGGCAAAAATCGGGTTAATTATTGATGATTCAAAATTGCTTCAGTCTATGATTTTTCCGGTAAGCCAATGGCTGAAAATTCCGCTGCCAATGCCGATAATCGCTCCCGCCAAAACATCTGTCGGATAGTGCCGTCCCAATCGCATTCGCGAATAACCCACCCCAATCGGCCAAGTGAAAATCGGAATAGAAATGTAAGCACGATCATTGGCATGATAGGCCATTGAAGTGGTCAAAGAGAATGATAATGCGGAATGACCAGACGGAAAGGATAGATAATTCGGTGTTGTGTAAGTTTGAATTTCGGGATAAACTATCGAAGGCCGAGGCCGACCCACAATCTGCTTGAGTGCGCCGGTCAGCAGCAGACTGATACCCATACTCATAGAAGATTCCATACTGTAGCGGAGTGCGGTTTTGTCATTGGCAATCAGACCGTAACCGAGATTGCCGCCGACATAGACAGCCGGAACCCAAAGGATAGAATTGCTGACCTCTCTCCAGAAAATATCTTCCGTCGGGTTTTCAACATTGAGCTGCCGCAATAGCTCGATGTCGAAATTCTGTGCTGACAGTCGAAAGACCAGCACCAGCGGTAGCAGGAAAAAAATGTATTTTGTGAAAATTTTCAATTTGAGCAGGGTTGATATTTCAAAAATAGGGAAAAAGATTGGGATTTGAAATGGGGCAAAACAAAGCTTGAATTTTATTTTGAATCACTACTAAACGGATAAAACGAATATCTGATCGAAATTGGATGTAATAAATTGATTATCAGTATATAATTTTTATCTCCAAAAAAGCCCCCCTGAAATTCAGAACAGAGATATCTGTACGGCT
>JBBAEI010000018.1:0-58438 GCA_041656055.1 Weeksellaceae bacterium | reverse complement strand
GTTCCACCGACCGATGTCGGGCATATACTGCCGCCAGCCGTAGTCGTACAAGCCGGTTTCCTGGAGTTCTTTTCCATTGTACTTATAATTATAGGGTACAGCAAGCGGATCAAAAACCGAAGGTGTATTGCTCAGGTGGTTCATCCCCAATGGATAATATTTATTGATATCCAATACCTTGGGTGTTCCGTTGGTATTTTTGGTATAGCTGAGCCGGACATTTCCAAGGTGGTCTTTATATTGGTATATATACCGGCTGTTCTCATAATCATAAAAACCTTCGGCAGTAGGAAAAAACACCAAATCTATCATAAAAAGGGGGTCGTTCCCGTCGCCAATGCCTTTATCGGCCAAGGTATAGGCTTCGGGCTCGGAAGCGGTGCGGAGGTCTTCTGTGAGGGGATTGCCCGGTTCGCGCAACAGTCCGTTGATCAGATCTGAGTTGGGGGTGCTGTACTGAAACCCGTCGGAATATTCCGTAACGATGTTAACACTTTGCTGACCATTATTCAAAGTCAAAGTTTTTTTCAGCTTGGTACCATCAGCACTATACAGAAAGGCTGTAGTGTTTTGGCGGACAATAGATGTAGGCAGGTTTAGAAAGTTATAATTGATGCTGCTGATGTTTTTGTCTGCCATTGCGGTCATATTGCCGTTAACATCATAAGAGACAGCTCCACCGCCTCCTTCATACCCGTTGGAGTTGGCCGAAAGGTCTTCTATGGCAGTAATACGGTTGCCGTCATAGGCATAGACGAGATCGTCTATTAATCTAACGTTGCCGTTCAGAGGCTTGTAAGAAGTGCGGTAAATGGTTTTAATGTTTCCGCGGTTGTCATAAGTCAGTATCTCGCTGTGTGATTTTTCGTAAGGGTTGGAAGGGGATTGGTAAAGCCCTGCGAGCATTCTTCCTGCACCATCATACACATAGCCATATCTTTCTATGCCACTCGTGGCAGTTGCCCAAGAGGTTTCAGCGATGCTGCCGTTGTACATTGGTTTTACTTTCAGACCGGAATAGTTATTGTTTGGCGTTTCTGCACCCTCCCGATGATTGTAATTGATTTTGAATCCAAAAAGATCGTTTCCCAGGTTTGCAGGATTGTTTACCGAAGTAAGCCATCCGCGAAAATTATAACTATAGTCAATGGACTGTAGGTTATTACCCACTTTTTTGTTGGTTACTCTGCCTAAATCATCGTAAGTAAACTGCGCCAATAACTCTTCCGGATGATTGTCCACCTTATGATAATGTTTCATCAGCAGGTTCTGCATACTGTAAACGTAACGTTGTTTTACTACCACCTCAGGATTGGAACTGTTTCGCCTGTGGGTAACCTTAGATTCCGTGATGTTTCCCGGAAAGTCTAATTTCATTTCCGATTGGGTATAGCCACCGGTATGATTGGCTTTATAACTGCCGGTAAGCCTCTCTTTGGTATCATACCAGAAATAGCTTTTGTTCCATGAATTATTCTCTACATTTCTTACCAGTGAAGCCGTGAGTAGCGACTTGGTACTATGGTTGTTCGTGATGGTGCCTGACAGGGTGGGCTGTGCATATATATTTTCAGGTTTTGCAGTAGGCATATCGGTCGGGTACTGGTCATAGTAATTTACAGACAATACATCCGTAATCGTTGTAGGGTAGGAGTTTTTGGTATAATAAATTTGGATAGATGAATTTACAAATCCGGGTGAAGTTGTTCGGGATTCATAGACAACACCTGAATTATCAGCAGCCGATTGCTCGGCACTTCTTTCACCACCGGTACAAATTCCGGTATAAATGACCCTACCTGTCAGGTCATACTTTATAAAAGACCATTTCCCATCAGCTTTTAGCTTGGTATCCGTAGTCATAATGATACGGTCTTCTCTGTCATACACATAGTATTCTTTTCCTTATATTTTTTGCCATTCGACAATCATGTCCTTGTCGAGTTTCACAATCCAGTAATCTCCTTTTCCAAATCCCTTATCTTCCTTACTTATGTATGTTTCAGCAGTTGAAATAAGATCATAATTACCCTCATTTTGCGTGAAGTAGCTATAATTTATCTGCTCGTCAATCTCCTGTGAATCAGAGTATATCAGCAATGCGACACCTCCATCATGTGTAGGAATCATATTAGTAACTTCATTGTCTGAATTACCCCCAATAATAACCGTACGTATTAATTCTCCATTTTGATTTAGCTTAGATACAAATATTTCTTTTATTCCGTAAGATGTTCTATTCGACTTTATATTACCAGTAACAATTAGTTTTCCATTATTAGTTTGTACCACCTTAGAGATTTCGTCATTATTTGCAGTTCCTATTTTTTTTTGCCAGATTTCTTCACCTTCATTATCTATCTTTATAAGCCAACCATCAGATCCACCGAAGTTATTTTGTATCTTATCTTTTGGTAGTGGGGAGAATGAAGTACCGCCCAAGATATATCCTCCCTCAGATAATATGGCTAATGAGTTTAAATAATCATGACCTGAACCCCCATAGGTTTTCTCCCATATAACATTACCCTCCTGAGATAATTTTATTACATGATAGTCATATCCATGGTTCATTGATTCTGATGGTCGGTTTATTATACTACCTCCGAGCAATATTTGTTGATCTACTGTATATTTCAAAACAGATAAAATGTCTTGATTGTTCGTTTTTATTTCCTTCTGCCATTGTACTTCTTGTGAATATATAATCACATTAAATAGAAAGAAAGAAAAGTTGAGAAAATATTTTGCTCCTCTAAAATAACCTTTCATTTGTTTAAATTTTATTGGGCAAAAGTATTACAGCTAATAAACAATCACAAATAAAATGTTAAGAAAAATCTCAAAGACATAATATTCTGTTAAAGCAAAAATTACAGCGCATCCGTTATCACGGCATACTCAGCAGCGGCGAAATCACATTGGCGGTTTTGTCCACAAAAATCTTACCGCGCATCACGCTTTGAATGGTTTTGCTAAGACTTTCTTCAAATGACATTCGCAGATTCGAATGATGATATACCAAACTAATCTGCCGGGTGGGTATCGGGTTTGAAAAATAACGGATGTTTTTCTGCAAATCTTTGGGCAAATCCTCCGTCTGAAGCAGCGGTAGAATGGTCATCCCATAGCCTTCATTGGCGAGTTTGACCAAGGTATCAAGGTTTCCGCTGTCCAACTTGATTGGCTGATTTCGCAATTGCGGTCTGTCGCAAAGGTTCAGCACATTGTTTCTGAAGCAATTCCCTTCTTTCAGCAGCAAGAGATCTTCAATTTCCAAGTCTTCAGGATTCAGATTTTGTTGGCTGTACAATGAATGCGATGGCGGAATGTAAGCCACCATCGGTTCATTGTACAGCGGTTTTTCAGTGATTTGATCTTCGTGCAATGGCGTAACGGCAATCCCGAAATCCAGCGTTCCCTCCATCAGACCGTTTATGATTTCGTCGGTCAGCAATTCGCGGATGATTAAATTGGCTTTGGGATGATTTTTTCGAAAAGTTTTGTAAAACATCGGCACCAATGTCGGTAACACGGTCGGGATGACACCAATGATAAAATCTCCTTCGAGCAGCCCTTTCTCTTCCCGAATCATCTGCTCCATTCTTTTGGTTTCGCTCAAGATGACTTTTGCTTGTGCAATGATTCTCCGGCCAATTAGCGTCGGCTTGATGGGCTGGGTGCGCCGGTCAAAAATTTCAACTTCCAATTCCTTTTCTAATTTGTGAATCTGCATACTCAGCGTGGGTTGGGTAACAAAAGATTTCTCCGCTGCCACCGTGAAATTCTGGTGTTCCGCGATGGCAACCACGTATTCCAATTGGGTTAAAGTCATTGATAAATTTTTTCTATAAAGGTATTGATTTAATCAAGAATATTGATATGATCTTGGTCTGGTATTGGGACTTTTGTTTTTGATTAAAATCATTGTGAGTTAATATGTAAAGCCTTAATTTTACAAATTCATAGAGCTAATAACCTTAAATTATACAAATATGCCACTAACAACCATCGGATTAGAAAAATCCACATCCAAAGAATTATCAGGAGACTTAAATATTTTATTGGCGAATCTTCAGGCTTATTATCAAAACCTGAGAGGTGTCCATTGGAACATCAAGGGAGAACAATTTTTTCAATTGCACGCCAAGTATGAGGAGTTGTATCTCGATGCTCAGGAAAAAGTAGATTTGGTCGCAGAAAGAATTTTGACATTGGGCGGAACGCCGTTGCATACTTTTGCGGATTATATTGAAAATTCTTCTGTGAAAATCGGAAAGAATGTTTCCGGAACCAAGGAAACGGTCAAACTCGTTCTTGATTCTTTGGAAGAATTATTGAAAATCGAACGCCAGATTTTAGACCGGTCTGCAGAGTTAGACGACGAAGGCACGAATTCCATGATGAGTGATTTCATTGCTTTTCAAGAAAAAACAGCGTGGATGCTGAAAGCGTTTCTCGGATAGGAAGTGACCTACAATTAAAAAAGCCCGGAAGTACGAATACTTTCGGGCTTTTTCTTTCTAATGTTAAAAAAAGGATGTATAAAAATCCGGCTTCAGGTACATGGCTAAATAAAATAAGCCAAAAGCTATGAAAGCCATGATCATCAACCAAATAAACTGAGGTATCGGTCTCGGCGTCTCAGACCCGACGATTTCAAACCGGTCGTGTCTCTCGCTGCCGTATGCATTTATTGTAATCGGAATCTTCTCATCCACCACATCATTCGGTTTCAGTCCCAGCACATAAATCATGGGGCCGTTGCGGACTTCAAAAGGGATGATTTTGATTCCTTCATTGCCACTGGTCGATTTTGAAACGATTTTCAGCTTGTGCTTCCCGTCCGGAATCTTCGTCGTATCAAGTACAAACTTTACCGGAGATTCAAATTCGGCAAAAGGTTTCTCTTCCTCGTCCAGATAAATCTTTATGGTTTTATTACTATCGCTCATGATGGTTAATTTTTGTCTAACACGATATACTTAATATGGTCAGGGTTTTTCTCTCCGGGTTTTACCAGAAATTTAATGCTCAGAATCAAGGTAACCAACACAATCAAGGCTGATACACCAAGTATGATCCAGTCCACAGCACCTTCCGGGCCGGTTCCATGGATTACTCCTCTGAAGACTTTTGGCTGCTGGGCTTTGCAAACTTCACAAGCGAAAATCGGTACAGCCATTAAAACAGCAAGAAACAGGGTTATAAAGATTTTAGATTTCATAATTTTTCTTTTTCATTATTGAATGATTGAATCTCTGACCGCTTTCACATCAGCTGCGGTAACGGTTTTGGAATTATTCCCCCAACTGGTGCGCTCATGATTCATGATAGCAGCAATTTCCTCATCGCTCAACTGATCCGCAAAAGGCTGCATGGCTGCGTATTCCGGTCTTGAATCATAACCCATCAGGATAATAGAAGCTTGCAAACGGTAATCGTCATCGTTCACAACTGCACTTCCGACCAACGACGGGAAGGCACCGGGCAATCCTTTTCCATCTGCCTGATGACAAGCAGCACAGGTGTTCATAAACAGCGTCTCGCCATCCGGCAAAGCGGCGGCACCATCACCACCGGCTGCGGCACCCGCTTTCGCAGTCTTTGGTTTAGCCGGAATAAATTCAATGGTTTGTTCTCCCGGTAATTCGGGTTGTTTCAGTGACTTCAAATAAGCGACCAAATCCATGGCTTTTTGAGTAGCCACTACTTTGTTTCTCGGATTTTTCAGATAATGAGCAGGCACATTCAGCACCACATCTTTGGGTGAAACTTCTGTACTGTCTTTTTCATCGAACAGCCATACATAAGACGGCATAATGGATTCTTTCACCACCAATCTCGGGTTGTAAAGGTGCAGTAAA
This sequence comes from Weeksellaceae bacterium, assembly GCA_041656055.1. GTDB lineage: Bacteria > Bacteroidota > Bacteroidia > Flavobacteriales > Weeksellaceae > Moheibacter. The sequence continues at coordinate 52,571 of JBBAEI010000018.1, read as the reverse complement.
TGCCAAGCATCGGCAGGTTGCCGCACTCCAATATTCGTCAAATCCGGACCGGTGCGCTCACTCCCCAAAACCGAAGGGCTTTGCCTCCAAAAATCCAATCTTTTTTTGGTGTAATAATAATCGGAAGGAATAGACGGCCGGCTGCCCCAGACTTTATCCATTTCAATATTTCTGACCTGCTGCGTATGACAAGCCATACAATCTTCGGCTACGAAAGTGTGCAAACCTCTTCTTTCACTTTCGGTCATATCCTGCATTCCCGGAAGTGGCTGTATAGCCTGCATCTGCAAAGCCGGGATGATAGAAACAAATGCGCTCAATGTGATATAGCCCCAAAATGAGACCAAAACTAAATTCTTGTGATTTCTGCTTAAATTCAACATGATTTCTATTTTATGCAGTTACGTATGTTTTCTCAGTTTCCACCGCTGTTACGGTTTTGTCCTTTTTGACCATAACATAGAAGTTATAAGCAAAGATGAAATGCGAAAGCAGCATCAATGATCCGCCAACGGCTCTCCAAACCCAATATTCCCGCATCAATGCGACCGACTCAATGAACGGATTGCCTTCAACCCAACTCAAACCTTTCAGCGTACCGCCGGTCATCAGTGCGGTTACATAAATGAATAATCCCAAAAATGCCAACCAGAAATGTGCGCCAACCCAAGTTTGTTTTGGTTGCTGACCCGTCATTTTTGGAAGGATATAATAAATAGCTCCCCAAAGGATGAAACAGATGATTCCGTACATCGTCATGTGGGAGTGCGCCACGTTAAAATCAGTAAAATGCCAGATGAAATTGGTGAATCTGAATGCCTGAAAACTTCCTTGTGAGGAACCTACCCAATAATATACAATTCCGACCAGAAAGAAAGGAAGCACATAACTTCTTCTGATGCCGCTCCAGCTTCCGCGCATGGTCATCAGGAAGTTGGTTGTTCCGGCGGTTACCGGAATGAACATTCCCATACTAAAGATAATAGCCACGGATTGCAGCCACCACGGAAGTGGGCTGAAAATAAAGTGGTGGGTTCCGATCATCGTATAGAACAACATCTGTGTCCAAAACGCCAGTACACCCAAGGAATAAGAGTAAATCGGTTTATTCACCGCTGAAGGCAGATAGTAATAAATCAATCCAAGGGTGAAAGTCATGAACCACATCCCCACACCTTGGTGCATATAATAGCCCTGAATGACGGTTTCCCCCAATCCGCTTTGATAAAACGGCAGATATCCGATTAATACCAAAACCGTAGTCCAAATCAGTGCCGCCAACAGATACCAGTTGGAAATATAGATTTCTTCCACTTTTCTGTTGGCAACGGTTTTGTAAAAATTATAAAAGGTTACAATCAATCCGGAAAGGAAAAGTCCGTAAACCGGCCAGATGAATTCGCGGTATTCCCCGCCCCCATTATTGATTCCTGCCATCAAGCACAAATCTCCGGTGAAAATACTGATGTTGATCAGCCAAAAGGCGACCCACGCCAATTTATTGCTGTACAATTCTCTGTGCGAAGTCCGGGCAATGACATATTGCGCCAGTCCAAGCATCGCTAAGGAAGCCCAACCCCAAAACACGGTGTTAGTATGAACAGGTCGCAAACGACCGAAAGACAACCATGAACGGGAATCAATCTCCGGATATACAAATTTGATTCCGAGATATTCTCCGACTGAAGTTCCGAACAAAAGCCAAAATATGGCCGCTCCGAGATAGTAAATCGTGATTTTTTTGAGTTCCGGGGAAACATTGAGTTTCAAATCATGGCTGACTTTATCTGCAAAGAGAATTTGATTCTCAGGGTGATTGGTTGCTTTCTGAATCAGACCTCGCTCGTCATGCGCAGAATCCGTTCCGTAAAGTTCATTTTCCGGTAATTTGTATTTCAGCGCAGCCTTTCTTCTTTCAAGGATGGCATCAATTTCACCGCTGGGAAGATTAATGATTTCTTCATCAAAGATTTTTCCTTTTTTAAGCAATTGTTTTGCTTTCAGGGAATCCGAATAAGCTGATATTTTGGCTGACATGATGATTACCGCTACCAAGGCAATGACCAAAACCAAAATCAGGGTTCCGATAACACCGGGACTACTCGCCCAGTTTTCGGTGCTGACCGACTGTTGCTGCGCAGTCACCAAAAAAGGGAGTAACCCGAAAGTGAATTGTAAAATTGTCCTTTTCATTATTTACAGATAAAATAATTACGTCTTAAAAAATTGAATTTTGTGTTTTATTTCGATTCAAAATTAGGACAAAAGTACAGAAAAAACGAGGAAGCATGATGTTTACAGAAATAAGAATTACACATATCAAATACTTTATGTCAATCTAATTCATGATTTTAATCATTATAGCGACTGATTAAACTTTGTAATTCAATGGTTTTCATGGATTTTTGAAAATCTGATTTTGCCCAAAATTCATGTGTCCAAAAAATTTATCAAAAGCAATAATTGGTTATTTATACCTAATCTAAATAATTAAGCGAAAAAAACAGATTTTTCCGGGTTCCAAATTAACCGGAATCTTCATTATTTGATGGAAAAAGGCTCAACTCAGAAGCGAAGGATTGATATCCAAAACATTCTCTGTTAGGTATTTTTCGATGAACGCATCCGTGAAATGTTCGCTGCCCATCAGCTTATTGGATTGTAGGATTTTTCGGATATCTAATGCGCTGTATGCTTTGAGCATTTTGAGTGAAATCGGACGGTAGGAGAAATGCCAAGGTTCGTATGCAAAGCCCTTTCTGCCCGGCGCATTGGTATAAACCAAATAAAATCCGAATTTCTCAGCATTTTCATCCAACCAGAGTTTGAATTTTCGCATGCGCCCTCCTTCATTGAAATGAACTTCGCTCAGCGGATTGGAGGGAATTCCGCGAGTCGAATCGATGATGTCTAAATCCGTTCCCCAATGATGTCGGGAAGTTCCCGGAATGGTACTATAACGAATGATTTTTTCGATGGTCTTCTGAGGTGACAATCCTTGTCCTCTGTACTGTTTGTATTTGCGTTCCCAGATTCCGTTTTGGTGGTTATAGCTCCGGTAACTTGAGATTACGTGTATGTGAAAACCCTGTTCTTTGGCGGCCTTCTTCATCAGATTAAATTGTAAACGTGCTTCGTCCCTGAGTTTGAATCCATCGCCAAACAAAGCTGGATTTCCTTTGCCGATTAGTTCTTGTTCAGAAAATTCATTCAGTGCCTGTAGGCTGAATCTCGGGTTTATCAACATCAGCCCACCCATCAAAGAAGTTTTTTTGAGAAAGTCGCGTCTTTTCATTGTCAATGAATATTTACATTGCCACCTGCAAAATTGGATTGACTGACTTCCGCACCGCCAAAAACATTGATATTGCCGCCTGCCCGGGTTTTGGCATTGACGAATTCAGTGGCGTAAATCTCGGCCATTCCGCCTGCATTGACAGTAACATTGGCGATTTTGCTCGTTAACTCTTTTCCTTCATAGACGCCGCCGGCGTTGCAAACAATGTCCTGGGTATCGGCATTACCACGCAGTTGGATAATGCCGCCCGAAGTGACTTTGCTATCGAGTTTTGTGGAATTCACAGCAAGATTGATGGCTGCACCTTCTTTGGCGTTCAACGAAAGCGAAGTGGCATCCAAAGTTTCATCTGAATTCACAGTCGCCCCTTCGCTAACCCGAATGCTGTTGAGTTTTTTATAATAAACCGTCACGGTAGTACGATCGCCCTGAAGAAAATTGGTTAATTCCATCCGGAGTTTCAGGGATTTACTTTTGTTGACGAAAGTTACTTTGTCAGCTTTGGCACCAGAAATTTTAATTTCATTTTTATCGGAAGGAACCAAAATGACACTTAGCTGGTCAAAAGCTTCAATGGCGTTGAAATCCCCGACATTGTGTGTGGTTTGCGCAAATGTGAATCCGAAAACGAAGCTGAATAATAGCGAAAAAACAATTCTCATTGGATGAATTTTATTCCACTTTGGGCAAAGATTGCGCCAAAGCCGAATTGGATTTTTTTATTCATTGCCATTTCTTCTTTGTTTTATTTTCTAACAAAGATTTCATTTGCGCAACAGTTAACTCGTTAAACTGTTCGCGTTTTTCTCTAATTACAAAAACCTTAAAAAGCATAACTTTTATGGAATTGACATCATAATGGAGACGTTATTAAAGCTATAAAAAACATTATTCAACTTCCATAGAAACAAGAAACCCCACAATTTGTGAGGTTTTGATAATGTGCGGATGAAGGGAATCGAACCCCCACGCCTCGCGGCACCAGATCCTAAGTCTGGCGTGTCTACCAGTTCCACCACATCCGCGGAAAAGGATTGCAAATATACATTATTTTGTTTGTTGACAAATTTTATTTTTCAATTTTATCCTTCTCCAAAATTCAATTACTTTTGTAGGAAATCGAAGCACAATATGGAAGTAACAGGAAGAGTAAAAAAGATTTTTGAAGAAAAAACATTTGGAAGTGGATTCAGAGTCCAAGAGATTGTATTGACGACACAGGAACAGTATCCGCAAGAACTTTTGATACAGTTTACACAAGACCGGATAAACCTGCTCAAAGACGCAGCCATTGGTGATGAAATGAAAATCTCCATCAATATAAAGGGAAGAGAATGGATTAATCCTGAGGGAGTTGCGAAATACTTTGTCAGTTTGGATGCTTGGCGGATTGAAAAAACGAACAGCGGAACCATGAGTCCGCCGGATGATAATCTGCCGCCACTCGAAGGTTATACCGAAGCCGATCTGGGGAGCGAACCCGATGCGGACGACCTTCCTTTTTAGTTAAAAAATCAGGGGGCTAATGATTTTGGCACTGACTTTGACGAAATTACAGCAAAACAAATAAGATGAAAGGATTCAGACACATTATGGTTTTGTTCTTTGCATTGGGCTTTTGGAGTTTTCTTCAGGCGCAGGGTTTTCATACTTCTTCCACAAAGGTCGAATATGAAAACGGAACCCTGAAACTGACTGCGAAATTTTTCACAGGAGATTTGGAAAAATCTGTCGGTGCCTCCATCGCTCAAAAAACCAATTTCGACTCCAAAGTACAGTCTTTTACCAATTCTCATTTGTCCGTGAAGGTAAATGGACAACAAGTACCACTCGTATTTCTGAGTACACAGACCACTGGCAAATCCACCAGAATTTATCTGAAAGCTGATAACATCAATAATATCAAAGAGATAGAAGTCAGGAATGCCATGCTAATCAATGAGTTTCCCGATCAGCAAAATGTAGTGACTTTTGATGTCAATGGATTGAGAAAAAGTTTCACCGCCAAAAGAGGAAATGAAACCGGCAAAGTAACTTTTTGATAAACACTGATTTATAATACATTAAACCTTACGATCCATACTGCGTTGTAAGGTTTTTTTGTGGAATAAAGTTTTATTTCAAAGTCGGGAAATATCTACCCAGAAATTCGGATAAGATTTATGCACCACTTCGGGGTTTTCGATGGTTAATTCTGCCATCATCGAATATGCCGAAAAACTGAGTGCCATGCGATGGTCATCCCAAGTTTGAATCACAGGATGGGCATTCGGTTTGAAAAAATTTAAAATCGCTATGGAATTTTCTGTTACTTCAGTTTCTGCGCCGATTTTTCGCAATTCATTTTGAAGAGAAAGAAGCCGGTCGGTTTCTTTGATTTTTAAGGTATGCAGCCCGGAAAATCGGAATGGAATTTTCAATCCGGCACAGCATACGGCCAGCGTTTGCGCCAAATCCGGGTGGTCGTTTAGGTCGAGTTCGATTTTGGAAACGGCATTGGACTTTTGTTTTGTCAGAAAAATTCCACCTTTTTTAAATTCCGTTTTCACGCCAAAATATTTTTCAAAAATTCCTGCCACGGCAGCATCCCCCTGCAAGCTGTTTTCACGAAATGAATTCAATTGTATCTCCGCTGTTTCCGACAAGGCAGCAAAAGCATAAAAATAAGATGCGGAACTCCAGTCAGATTCTACCATAAATTCCTGTGGTTGAATGCTTTTGGTTGGAGAAATCCGAATGTTACTTCCGGCTTGGATGGCTTCAATTCCCAATTGTTGCAATAACCTCAAGGTCATCACCAAATAGGGCTGTGAAGTGATATTTCCTTGCAGTTCAATTTCCAATCCATCAGGCAAAGAAGGCGCAATTAGCATCAATGCTGAAATGAACTGGCTGCTGATTCCGGCTTCCGCCACCACGCGGATTCCGGTCAATTTTTTTCCGGTAATTATCAGTGGAGGGAAGCCTTTGTTTTCCAAATATTCTATCTCCGCATCTAACATTCTCAATGCGTTTACAAGAATACCGATAGGTCTCTGTCGCATTCTTTCCGAGCCGGTGAGAATAGTTGTTCTACCTTCTGTGTTGGCAAAATAAGCGGTGAGAAAACGCATGGCCGTGCCGGCATGACCAATGTCAACAACCGTTGAATCCGTTTCCAAAGCCCTGATGAGTGCATGGGTATCATCCGAATTGGAAAGATTCCGAATTTCAATCGGATTTCCGAACAGTCGATTCAAAATCAGAAGCCGGTTACTTTCACTTTTGGAGCCACTGATTTGGAAAGTCCCTACCAGCGAAGGTGATTTTTTGGGAAGAAACAGCGTTGAACTCATTTTGATGTACAGCCAGAAGTTATTTCAGTTTATCGTTGGACTGATGCCGGTCGTGGTCTCTTTGTGTTTTCAAATCAAGTTTTTTGTAAAAAGCTGATTCCAAATCTACGCCTGTTTGATTTGCCAGACATAATAGAACAAACATGACGTCCGCCAATTCTTCGCCCAGATCTTTATTTTTATCCGATTCTTTTTCTGACTGTTCCCCGTAGCGGCGGGCAATGATTCTCGCTACTTCCCCGACTTCCTCTGTCAACTGCGCCATATTAGTCAACTCATTGAAATAACGGACACCGTGATTTTGGATCCAGTTATCTACGTCTTCCTGCAACTTTTTAATGCTCATCTTTTAATTCTTAACCAGAATAACCTGTTGGTCTTCTGTGGTTATCATATTATTTTCCAATGTTCTCATCGGTTCATAGAATTCTGCGGGCAGGATGCTTTCTCCGATTTGGTGAAGGGTACTTACGATGATGTGGCCGTCTTTTTCTTCAGCTTTATAAACATATCCTGCAACTTTGCCCTCGACTAAGAAAGTTTGTTCATTAGGTAGTGATTCAACTTTGTAGCCTTCAGGAATTTTGATTTTAATCGTTCTGGAATTGGAAATAACCGATCCGAATTCCAATGGATAATTTCGGGTTTGAGCAGTAAATGTAGATTTTGAATTTTGCAAAAAAAGCATGGGATTAACGATGATTTTATCACCAATGACATCAGCGGCTTTGAGATCTTCAAATTTGAATGAATACCGGACAATTCCTTTCTCAGGATTTTCATCTATTCTGAAATCACTGACATCAAACTGATAATCACTTAAATAGTTGGATTCAAATCTTTTGGGGTTATCCGTTCTTCTCATTTTGTCATTCATCGCAAAATACATATCCTTGATTTCCACGTAATTGCCCGAAATCTTTCCATCCGGGGTTAAGTTGGAATTCAACGTTTCTTTTACTGAACTCAAAGCTTGGTTGGTCAAGGGTACTTCCCTTACTGTTTTATCCAAGATTAGGAATCCTCGCTGGTTCAAATCCCGAAGCGGCAGCATATTGATGCGACTGTGTTTTTCGGTGGCATCCATCAGATAGAGTCCGCCGCTGATATCTGCGCCCACGATGACAAAATCGAGATTGGTCATGGATGGGAATGAATAATTAATCAGCAGATTGTCAACCGTACTCAAAACAATTGGATATGCCGGAATCTCAGCCCGGCGCAACATGGCCACCAACAGCAAATTGATGTCTGAAGCATTTCCGGTTCTGTCTTTAAAAGTTTTTCTCAATCCATTTTCAGTTCCAAGTCCACGAAAGTTATTCCACGTATAATTGTTTTTCACATAATTAAAGATGGCATCGGCCTTGGCGGCGGGTGTTTGCGCAGAAGCGGTAATCTGATTTACGGTTTCATCCAGAAATCCGATTCCATTCAATTGTCGCCCGAAGTCACTGCGCTCCATCAAATCACTTCCGATTTGAATCCATGTGGTGGCAAAATTCTCTGAAACCCTGCCCGGATATTCAAATTTCATCAATTCATAACGCAGGGATGCTTTCAAGTTGTCCGGATTCAAAACATAGGCTTCATCCTTCAGCGCAGGAAGGTTTTCATAAACGAATTCGGTGATGTCATTTCTGTAATTGAAGCCGGCTTCATTGATCCGGTTTTCGGTTTTCTTTCCCTGAATCGTCCCTCTCATGTCGGGGATAAAACTAAAATATTCGGGTCTGATAAAGGTGTAGCGAGAATAGACTACCGGAATTTCCTGTTGGAAAAACCACCTTTTCATATCCCGAACATTAGGGGAAGTTACCGTGTAAGAATATTCCAGAACGGAACCGTTTTTTACATTGGGGAAAGTCAGCTTTTCGGATTCCCAATATTTGTTGTGCCTTTCTCTAAAAATATCGGAATTTTTGACTCTGTCTGTAACAATTTCTCCATTCACCAAATTATAGGTTACCCCTTTGAAAAAAGACACTTTTTCTCGATCGGCACCGGGTGAATAAAGCCTAACCTGTTTTACCAGATAATCCGGATTTACATTGTCTTTGTCATAAATTTTAATTCGGCCTTCGAATTCTTTGACAGCTTCAAATCGTTGATTCGATGTCGAATATTCCATCGTAACCCTCGCAGATTCATAGAGAATTTCCGCAGCTGCTTCCGGATTGATTGCACTGTTTTCTTTTTGCAATTCTTCTTTGCTGACTTTTCCAAAACGATAATCCTGTGCTTGGATATTTATTCCGAAAAGCAGGATGAGTGAAATGTATATTGCCTTCATTTTGTTAATTTTTATCCAATAGTATTTTTGAGTTGTCCATCGAAGAAATTTTCCTTTGAAACTCCACATAATCATTGAATTTTTCTTTGGGATAACTTCCGTCTTTGGTTGTGATTTTTCTATAAATTTTTAATTTGCCCGGTTCTTTGTTTTCCACCAAAAGGATATAATCTCCGAATTCGTCTGCATAAATTATTGGTCGAAAAGCTTCACTTAACTTATAGCCCTCTGGGATTTTTAATTCAACAGAGACTTCACTGATGTATCCATATCGGATTTCAAATGGATATTTCCGATTTTCATCTTTTTTCAGTGACAACCCCGTTCGGGAGTATGGAATCAGATTGAACAGCATATTGTTGCCGATGTTTTTGGCGTATTGTCCGGATTCCATAGCTACGTTCAGTGTGAAAACAGCATCCGTACGATTGTTGTCCATTTCGTAATCCAACAAACTGAAATTGGGAATACTGCTGAATTTCTCATGAATTTCTTCTTTTTGCTCTTTCGTGGCTTTAAAGAAAATTTCATATTCCCTGTTGTATTCCAAGCCTTTGGATTCAAAACTGAAATCGGCGTTCATATTTCCATTTGGAAGCAATTCCCCTTTGATATGGATGGTTTCTCGATTAGATTCTGTCGAAAAGTATTGTGTGTCAACAATTTCTCCTCCCGAAGGCGTAACGGAAAGAGCTTTGCGGTCGTCAGTAAAATAACCCAGAAAATTATAAGGCAATTGCTGACTGGTACATTCTAACCAAATGGTTTCATCTTCCAACGGCACATTCACAATCATGTGATTGCCTTCAAAAGCAGTAAAATCTGTTTTAAAATCAAGTTTTTGCGAGTGATTTCCATAAACCACCGTGTGATAGCCATCTATGCCAACCAACTTCAACAAACTGACCATATAATTGGATAGTGCCTTGCAATCTCCATAACTTTTGTCGCTGACATAAGAGGCGGGAAACGGCTCCCAACCGCCAATGCCGATAGACACATTTACATAGCGCGTTTTGGATTGCATGAATTCATAAAGCACCCTAATTTTTTCTTTGGGATCACTGATGCCGGAAGTCAATTGCAAGGCTGCTTCCTTGTCTTTCGGGCTGACTTCCTGACGGCCTTTGACCAAACTGTTGTAATACCATTTGCCGAATTCTTCCCAATTACTGAATTGCCCTTTGATACCTTCTATTTGAAATTCGCTTGCCATTATTCGAACATGCGGAACCAAAAATAGAAATCCCGGACTCAGTGGTTCCTGTTCGAGGGAAGGAATATTTTTGATGGCATATTTGATGGTTCTGCCAGATTCTGATTTTTCAATATTGGGATAATCGAAGCTTGATTCCATTTTTCGAGTCTCAATATTTGTACTATTAATAAAGGTGTAATTTGCACTTTCCACTCCCAAATTATAGCCTTCTATCGGCATCCAACCCGGCATAAATGAGGTATTGGAACTCTCGACTTCATAATGATAATACACTGTAAAAGGATATGTTGGCGGAGTGATATCATAATATTGAATCCGGGTGTCATTGAAAAGGGAGAAGCCGTCATAGATACTGATGTCTTTCAGGTCTTTGCTTCTTAATTTTCGGATTTCTTTGCCTTGTGCATCATACAATATGCTTTGAAATTTATTGATTTTCAGGCTTTTATTATAATAAATAGGTTCAATCGCAAATCTCATTCCGCTTTCGTTGAAAACGGTAATTGCTTTTTCGACCTTATATTTATATTTATCAATTTTCTGAAATTCCACCGTTTCATCGTATTGACGGACAACGGCATAAGCTCCGTTTTTCAGATTATCAGACAAAAGATTAACGGAGAAGTTCTGTGCATAAGAACAAATCGGGAGAAAGAAAATAAGAAAAATTAGTCGTCGCATTTCGTAGCTGATGTTTTAAACAAATTATTCTTTGTTTTTTGAATCAATACAAATTGTTACAGGGCCGTCGTTTAATAATTCAACCTTCATGTCCGCACCAAATTTGCCGGTCTGTAAGTTGCGAATGTATTTATTTTGTAAAACATTAACAAACCTTTCGTACTGATTTTCCGCAGTTTTAGGGTTTGAGGCTTTGATGTAGGAAGGTCGGTTGCCTTTTTTGGTGGAGGCATGCAGCGTAAATTGACTGACAACCATCAATTCGCCATTTGCATCTTGAACAGAAATATTCATTACCCCATTGTCATTCGGAAAGATTCTGAGTTGAATAATCTTGTTGGCCATCCATTCAAAATCTTCTTGGCCATCGCTTTCTTCAAATCCGACCAAAATCAACAATCCCGTTCCGATTTGTCCTACAATTTTTTCGGCAACAGTTACTCGTGCATATTTTACCCTTTGAATGACTACCCTCATTATTTCACTGAATATTCTGATTATCAACCATCCTCTTTGGTCATTTCATCCCAAAATGCAGTTCGGCTCAGTGGTTCATATTCTTCTTTTTCGCCGAGTTCGACCAATTTATCACTTGCAATTTTCCGATGAGAATAATGCGCAAGATTTCCGGTTTTGACGCATATTGCATGAACCTTGGTCACATATTCCGCAGTCGCCATCAGATTCGGCATCGGCCCAAAAGGTCGTCCTTTGAAATCCATATCTAATCCGGCGATAATTACTCTTTTTCCCATGTTGGCGAGTTGGTTGGCGACTTCTACTATTCCTTCATCAAAAAACTGGGCTTCGTCAATTCCCACTACTTCGCAGTCTGCCGCCAGAATCAGGATATTGTATGCGGATTCGACCGGCGTGGCCGAAATGGTATTCAAATTGTGAGAAACAACTTCCTCTTCGCCATATCTTATGTCAATGGCCGGTTTGAAAATCTCAACCCGCTGTTTTGCAAATTCTGCCCTTCTCAAACGACGGATAAGTTCTTCGGTTTTGCCGGAGAACATGGAGCCGCAGATGACTTCAATCCAGCCACCCGCCTTAGAATGATTGATGGTGTTTTCCAAAAACATAATGAGCAAAGTTAACGAAATGAAGACGGATTAATTCAAATTAAACCGCAGTTCAGGAATTTTCTTTAAATCTTCAATTAACGATTTGTTGATTTCCACTTTCATGGTTTGTGCCATCATTTTAAGTTGTTCATTGTTTTCCAAATCATTCATGACAAATAGCAATTTCTTGTCCCCTTTGTTTTTTTCGAAAATATTTAAAAGCACGTTGTATAAATCCATCGTCAAGTCATGCACGGAAATGTTCACAATCACCTTTTTGGCCATGGCCTCAAACACTTCACTCAGCAATTGCATTTGCCTGACATTCACATAGATTCTTCTTCCTGTTTCTATTCCTTGTTTGTCTTTAAATATTCTTTCAATGATAGAGATTTTCATGCCGACCATCAGATTCGGTTGCAAGAAATGTTTGAATTTCAGAAAATCTTCACCAAAAAGCCGAAAATCATAATGCCCGTCATAATCCTCAACGGTGAAAATCCCGAATTCGTTGTTGTCTCTGGATGAAGTTTTGAATTCCGCTTTGGTGACCATGCCGGCGATGGAGACTTCCCGACCGATAAAATCTCTTTCATAGCCGTTCAACTGTTTGAGCGTAACCTTTTGGAAGAAATTCAGTTCATCCTGAAACTCGTCGAGCGGATGAGATGAAATGTAAATGCCGACAACTTCTTTTTCTCGGTTGAGTTTGTGTATTGAACTCCAAGGCTGGCATACTGGAATAGAAGGTCTGATGATGTCAATTTCATCCGTCATTTCACCAAAAAGTGAAAATTGCGCACTGTTTTTGGAATTCTGAAATGAAGTTCCAAAGCGGATTAATTTTTCAAGATTGGACGTACCGTCTTCTTCATTATAGAAAGTAGCGCGGTTCATTCCAAATTCATCAAAAGCACCTGCCAATACAAGGTTTTCAAGGGTTTTCTTATTGGCCTGATGCAAATCAATTCTTTGAACAAAATCAAAAATAGACTCAAACTTACCGTTGGTTTCCCTTTCCAAAATAATCGCATCAACAGCACCGGCACCTACCCCTTTCACAGCACCCATTCCGAATCGGATGGCCCCTTTTTCATTGGGTGTAAAATAATAAGAACTTTCATTCACATCCGGCCCCAACACCTGGATACCAAGGGATTTACATTCATTCATAAAGAAAGAAACATCTTTGATATTGTTCATGTTGTTGCTCAAAACGGCAGCCATGAATTCCGCCGGATAATTGGCTTTCAGATAGCCGGCTTGATAGCCAATCAAGGCATAGCAGGTTGAATGGGATTTATTGAAAGCGTATTTTGCAAAAGCTTGCCAGTCATTCCATATTTTTTCGAGTACCTGTCTCGGATGATTGTTGGCCTGCGCACCTTCGAAGAATTTGGGTTCCATTTTTTCCAATTCTTCCTTGTTTTTCTTGCCCATCGCTTTTCTCAGAATATCCGCTTCCCCCTTCGTGAAATCAGCGAGTTTTTGTGCCAAAAGAATCACCTGCTCCTGATAAACCGTTACTCCATAGGTTTCCGCTAAAAACTCTTCCATTTCGGGCAGGTCGTAGGTGATTTTCTCTCTGCCCTGTTTTCTGGCGATGAAATTGGGAATATATTGCATCGGTCCCGGTCGATAAAGTGCGTTCATCGCAATTAAATCCTCAAATTTATCCGGTTTCAACTCCTGTAAATGATTTTTCATTCCGACGGATTCATATTGAAAAATCCCGACAGTCTGTCCTTGCTGGAAGAGTTCATAGGTTTTTTTGTCTTCCAAAGAAATATTGTCTAAGTCGATATGGATTCCATGATTTTTCTCAATCAAAGCCACTGCATCATCCAATATGGTCAAGGTTTTCAGCCCGAGGAAATCCATTTTGAGCAATCCTGCTTTTTCCACAACCGAATTATCGTACTGTGTGATAAGGAGTTCCGAATCTTTGGCGACCGCCACCGGAACCATTTCCTGAATATCCATCGGAGTAATGATTACTCCGCAGGCATGAACCCCTGTATTTCGGATAGAACCTTCTATGACCAACGCCTGTTGCAGGGTTTCTGCTTCCGGTGTATCGGTTTTGGACAACGCTATAAGTTCTAAGGAATCACTCAGTTCTTCACCGTTTACTATTTCTTTTAATTCGCTAGTATCTGCCGTAAACAAATCATTTAATTTCAAATGAACTTTCTTGGCGATGATGCCGGTTTCCTTCAGCGGCAAGTCGAGTACTCTTCCGGTATCACGAACGGCAGATTTTCCCGCCATTTTACCATAAGTAATGATTTGCGCTACTTGGGTTTTTCCATACTTTTCGATGACCCACTGAATGACTTTGTCGCGTCCACGGTCATCAAAGTCAATGTCAATATCGGGCATGGAAATCCTTTCCGGATTCAGAAATCGTTCAAAAAGCAGATTATATTTGATGGGATCCACATTCGTAATTCCCACGCAGTAAGCTACGGCGGAACCTGCGGCAGAACCGCGACCGGGGCCCACGGAAACACCCATTTTTCTTGCTGTGGATGTGAAATCCTGAACAATCAAAAAATAGCCCGGATAACCTGTTCTTTCGATGGTTTCTAATTCATATTCCAAACGTTCTCGAATTTCAGAGGTGATTTCGCCATATCTTTTTTTCGCCCCTTCAAAAGTCAAATGCCTTAAATAAGCCATTTCTCCGCGTGTGCCATTATCCAATTCATCTTCCGATGATTTGAATTCATCGGGAATATCAAATTTAGGAAGGAGTACATCATGGGCCAAGTCATATACTTCAATTTTTTCTAACATTTCCGACAAATTGTCAATGGCTTCCGGCAAATCATGAAACAGCGAACGCATCTGATCCTGTGATTTAAAATAAAATTCATTGTTCGGAAAGCCGAATCGGAATCCACGTCCGCGCCCAATTGGCGTTGATTTTTTCTCACCATCTCTGACACAAAGCAAAATATCCTGCGCTTCTGCGTCCTTTTGTTCTATATAGAATGTATTGTTTTGGGCAATGACTTTGACACCATATTTTTGGGCAAATTTCAACAATGCCTGATTGACCACTTCTTCCTCGGGCAAACCGTGCCGAATCAATTCCACGTAAAAATCATCTCCAAACAATTCATGCCACCATTGAAAAGCTTCTTCCGCCTGTTTTTCTCCGACATTCAGAACCAGATTGGGAATCTCACTGCTCAGGCTGCCGGTAGTGGCGATTAAATCTTCTTTGTGTTTTTCGATAATTTCTTTTCCAACCCTTGCGCAGCCATCATAATATCCGTCAATAAATCCGGTGGATGAAATTTTGGAAAGATTCTGAAATCCATTTTTGTTTTTTGCAATCAACAGTTGAAGAAATCTCCGGTCGGGATTGTCTTTGGTAAATTTTTTCTGTAAATAATTTTCAGAAACATGAATTTCCGCGCCGATGATGGGAATTAATGGTTTTTCCAATTTATGGTTGGCAGCTTTCACCGCATTGATAAACATGAATGCGCCCATCAAATTGCCAGTATCGGTGATACCCACGGCCGGCATCTTTTCTTCAATCGCTTTTTTCACAATGGCTTCCACGGAAGTCGTTGACGTGAGCAACGTAAACGAGGTATGATTATGAAAATGAAAATAAGGAGAATCTGTGGTGGCAATCTGCTTTTCATTGATGATTTGCTTCCCTTTTCCCTGTGATTTTTTGAAATCTTCAACTTGGGTATCAATCACAATATCAAAAGGTTGAATCACATCTGGATTGACTTCTCTGAAATTCCGTATATCTTCTTCGGACAATTTTACTTCTTCGGGCAGAAATACATTTAACCGCAGAAGTTCCAGAAAGCATCGTGCGGTGGCATTCACATCGGCGGAAGCATTGTGGGCTTCGTCAAAAGATTCCCCAAAAAGTACATGATGGAGTTCCCCTAATTTCGGTGATTTGTATTTGCCATATCGTCCACCAGGCAGCGCACAGAAATCAACCGAAGACACCATGGTGTCCGCAATGGGCAATTCTATTTCTCTGTAATCCAAGCCACAACGAACCAACTCAGCTCCCACAATTCCTTGGTCAAATGAAAGATTGTGTCCGACGAGTACTTCCGTTTTTGCGATGGCATTACGAAATTCATCCAAAACTTCATGAAGCGGCAAACCTTCTTTTTTGGCTTTTTCGGTGGTGATACCGTGAATTTTCACTGCGTTGTACGGAATGTCATAACCCTCCGGCTGTATGATGAAATTCTTGTTTTCAATCAGTTTTCCGGTTTTGTCATGCAATTGCCAAGCGATTTGCACCATTCTCGGCCAGTTGTCAACATCCGTTGGCGGTGCATTAAAATCCTTTGGAAGACCGGTTGTTTCGGTATCGTATATCAGGAACATTGTGGTTGAAATTTAAGTGTGAAAATTGAGTTTGAAAGATACAAATTTTGAGCCGAACCGGTTCTTCAAATTATCAACATCCAAAATGTCAGCTTGGCGAAATAATCTGAAATTCAAATGGTTAATTCATTGGTGGCTTTTTTTGAAGTCTAAAAATAAATTCGGTATAATTTTCACAATCAATGCCTTATCATACTTGTAAAATAATTCTGAACTGTTTTATTCATGAAATTAATTGTGAAAGATTAAAAGGTGGAAATTGCGTTAAATAAAGCAAGTTAAAAATCAGCATCAATTATTAGGCAATCGTTTTTTCTTATGATTAAAAATCCGTTGTTAAAGAAATTTGTTATAATTTTGGATTTTACTAATTAAAAATGCATAAAAATGGCAATAGAAGTAACAGACGACTCGTTCGCAAAAGAAGTTTTGGAATCAGGAAAACCTGCCATGGTAGATTTTTGGGCAGTTTGGTGTGGCCCCTGTAGAATGGTTGCGCCAACTGTGGAGGAAATTTCAAATGAATACGGCGATCAGGCTGTAATAGCAAAAGTGGATGTGGATAACAATCAAAGAATTGCAGCTGAATACGGCATCCGAAATATACCGACCATACTTTTCTTCAAAGACGGACAAGTGGTGGACAAGGTAGTTGGCGTAGCGCCAAAATCTCAATTGGAGCAAAAGCTGAAAGCAATAATGAATTAATTCTCTGTAGATTATTAAAAAAACAGCCCGGTAGATTGTATAATCTCCGGGTTTTTTGTTGCCGGAATTTTCCGGTTAATTTCCTTTTTCCATTTTTTTCAATCCGGTCAAAATTTCATTGAGCCCGTTGGTTTTGATTTCAAAAAGCGTGGCCAACTGCATTCCTAATTTACCTTTTGGAAATCCCTGAGCAGCAAACCATTCTAAATAATAAACCGGCAAATCACACAACAGCCATCCTTTGTACTTTCCAAAAGGCATTTCGGTTTTCACCAAATCTATCAAAATTTCAGGATTGGGTTGCAGCATGATTCAGGATTTTCATTAAACGCGAAATTACTGTTGATAATTCTTGTATCCGTCTTTCAGATTCACCACTTTTTTGAGACCTTCTTTTTCCATTTTCTCGGCGGCATCCGTACTTCTTTTTCCGGAGCGGCAATAGATATAATAATTTTTGTCTGGATCCAGTTTTTTGATTTCATTTTCAAAATTCTCATCGGAAACATTGATGTTAATCGCATTCGGAATGTGTCCTTCCGAGAATTCTTCGGGAGTCCGTACGTCGATTAACACATTGTTTTCATGACTAAAATCCACTTGCTCCACCTGATTCACCGATGAGATATCCAGCAATGCGGGAGCTTTTTTGCTGCACGCTGCAAAAATTATGAATAAAGTGGTCAGCCAGATTATTTTTCTCATTTTTCAATTTTCAATTGGTGGTAAAGTTAAGGTTTTAACCAAGTTTCCCAAAAAATAATTTATAGAAAACAGCATGCTTTGTGGTCAAATTTCCAGATTTTATGTCCTTCAAAAATTTGTAATTTTGTGTGCTGTGAATTCGACTGAAAATTCAATTCTCATTGAGGAAGATGATTTATTGAATAATCTTTTGTTTTAAAAATTGAAAAATCATGAAACTTTATCCAATTGAAACCGGGAATTTCAAACTCGATGGCGGTGCCATGTTTGGCATCATTCCAAAAAGTTTATGGCAAAAATCCAATCCTGCCGATAGCAATAACAAGATTGAGTTGGCCATGCGTGCTTTGTTGATTGAAGAAGACAAGCGATTGATTTTGATTGATTGCGGCATCGGTAGCAAACAGACAGAAAAATTTTTCAGTTACTATGATTTGTATGGAACAAATAACTTAGAATCTTCATTGGCCAAAAATGGTTTTTCCAAAGAGGATATTACAGATGTTTTTTTGACCCATCTCCATTTTGACCATTGTGGCGGGGCTGTAGATTTGTTGGGAGAAAATTTTGTGCCTGCCTTTAAAAACGCGCGTTACTGGAGCAATGCCGAACATTGGAAATGGGCTACTCAACCCAATGCAAGAGAAAAAGCTTCATTTCTTCCCGAAAACTTCCTCCCGATTGAAAATTCCGGACAACTGAATTTCATTGATTTACCCACAAGCGGAAATTTCCTGAAAGATTCCCCGTTAGGATTTGATTTGTTTTTTGTCGATGGACATACTGACAAACAAATGCTTCCTGTATTGAATTACAAAGGAAAAAAATTGATGTATGTCGCAGATTTGGTGCCGACTTCCGGCCATGTTCCTTTGGTGTACGTCATGGGTTATGACACCCGTCCTTTGTTGACTTTGGATGAAAAACAAGCGTTTTTGGAAAAAGCGGCAAATGAAGGGTATCTGCTTTTCTTTGAACATGATGCCAATTATGAGTTAGCGACAGTCAAAAATACTGAAAAAGGAGTTCGATTGGATGAGACTTATTCCTTCACCGAAGTTTTTGGAAATTCATGATGCGAATCCGGGGCATGCTTTAAATTTTTCTATCTTTGTATGTTTGAAAAAGATTAACTATGGCGTGTGAAAGTTGCGGATCGGGCGGATGCAGTTCCGGAAGTTGCGGAAGCGGTTCATGTGGAGGCGGCAAATTCGATGTATTTGACTGGCTTTCCAATATGCAACTGCCGGCCGGGCAGGAACCGTTTAACTGTGTGGAGGTTCGGTTCAAAAATGACAGAAAGGAGTATTTTAGAAACAACAATCATCTAAGCCTTTATGTAGGCGATACAATTGCGGTTGAAGCCAGGAGCGGACATGATGTCGGCGTCGTTACGCTGACCGGTGAACTCGTTCGCATTCAAATGAATAAAAAACGGGTGAAAGACGATGAAGTATTAAACATCTACCGAAAGGCCAATCAAAGAGATATAGAAACTTGGAAAGCCGCACGGGAAAAGGAAGTTGAAGTTCGTATGAAAGCCCGGATTATTGCAAGTGATTTGGGACTTGACATGAAAATCAGCGATGTGGAATTTCAGGGCGATGGAACCAAAGCGACTTTTTATTATACTGCTGAAGGAAGAGTTGATTTCCGGGAATTAATCAAAAGATATGCGGCGGCTTTTGGCATCCGAATCGAAATGCGACAAATCGGATTTCGTCAGGAAGCTGCTAAAATCGGAGGTATCGGAAGTTGCGGTAGGGAACTTTGTTGTTCGACTTGGCTAACGGATTTTCGTACGGTCAGCACTTCAGCGGCGAGATACCAACAATTGGCAATCAATCCACAGAAATTAGCTGGTCAATGTGGGAAATTAAAGTGTTGCCTGAATTATGAGCTCGATTCTTATTTGGATGCATTGGAAGAATTTCCGGATATGGAATCCACCTTTGAAACAGATAAAGGAACGGCCGTGTGTGTGAAAATAGATGTTTTCAAAAAGGAAATGTGGTACACTTACCGCAATGAGTCTGCGGCTTGGTACAAACTCTCACTCGCCCATGTGAAAGACTATATTTCTACTTCCGAAAATGGAGAGAAAAACGCGCCTTTGGAAGAGTTGGCAAAAGAATTGCAGGAGGAAATCAAAAAAGATTATACCGATATTATTCAGGAAAATTCTTTGGAAAGGTTTGAGCGAAAAAATAGGCGGAAAAAACGAAGAAATAAGCCAAAAGAACAGGTGAAAGGATCTACAAAACAAACAACAGCCCGAAAACCTGAGAACAAAAACAGAAAACCGAATCATAAAAACGGATTTACCGGAAATAAAAAGAAAAGACGCGACAATAATTCTAATGGAAAGAAAGACAATCCTTAAGCTTGTATTGTGGACGATTGCACCCCTGATTTTCATACAGTGCGATTCGCCACATTTTTATCAGGAACAGATTTCTGTCCAAAATAATTGGGATAAAGATTCAGTATTGAATTTTCAATTTGAAATCAAAGATACTGCCGGAAGGTATAATTTCTTTCTTCTGAGCAGAAATAACAATGAATATCCGTACAGCAATCTGTATCTTTTCACGAAATTGACGGATGCGAATGGAACCACTTATGAAGATACACTCCAGTATTATCTGGCATATCGCAATGGCGAATGGATTGGCACCGGCAACAGCCTGAAAGAACTGTATTTGTTATACAGAGAAAATGTTACTATCACGGATACAGGGCTTTACAACTTGAGTGTGCGTCAGGGGATGCGCGAAAAGGAACTGAAAGGGATTGAAGATTTAACCTTAATCATTGACAAAATAAGTTCAGAATGATCAAAAAGTCAAAACCAAATAAAAACTCAAAACGACCCAAAAAGAAATATCCGGTGAAAACCATGGTAACACTCATTTGGAGTCTTTTTTTATTGGGCTTGGCGGCGGTTTTTCTCTTGTTTTGGGGAACTTCCAAAGGGATGCTTGGGGAGATGCCGGACGTTCAAGAATTAGAAAACCCGGATATCTATGTTTCCTCAGAAATTTATTCAGCTGACGGCGTACTTTTGGATCGTTTTGAAACCGAGAAAAGGGTGCCGGTTACCTATGATGAACTTCCGCAACATTTGGTAGAAGCCCTGCTCGCACGTGAGGATATTCGTTACAAAAGCCATTCAGGAATTGATCCACGGGGCACACTCAGAGCATTGACTTCCATGGGGAAAGCCGGAGGAGCCAGCACCATTTCACAACAGTTGGCCAAATTGTTGTTTACAGGAACGAGTTCGCAAAATAAATTTCAGCGAGCAGTTCAAAAGCTCAAAGAATGGGTCGTGGCTGTGGAACTCGAAAAAAGATACACCAAAGAAGAAATCATTGCCATGTATCTCAATAAATTTGATTTCATTTATAATGCCAACGGTGTGGAATTAGCGGCGAAAGTATATTTCAATACAACCACCGAAGACTTGAGTTTAGAACAATCCGCTACTTTAGTGGCCATGCTGAAAAACCCCGTGCTTTACAATCCGATTAAATTCCCGGATCGCGCTAAAAATGAGAGAAATATTGTAATCAATCAGATGGAAAAATACAATTTTCTGAACAAGGAAGATGCCACAGCAGCCAAAGCAACTCCCTTGAAAATCGATCACCAGAATGTTAATGAACTTTCAGAATCTTATTCCGCTTATTATAAACATGAACTGAAATCAGAGATTCAAGCTTATTTGAAAAATCTTGAAAAAGAAACCGGTCGGAAATACAATCTGTACAAAGATGGTTTGAAAATATATGTAACCTTAGATTCGAGGATGCAGAAGCTGGCTGAAGATGCTGTCTCTAAACATTTGAAAAGCCTACAGAAAATTTTCTTTGCTGAACAGAAAAACAACCCACGAGCACCTTTCTACGGTCTGTCGGAAGCGAAAAGACAAAACATATTCAACAGTGCCATGAAGCGTACCCATCTATACAGACGATTGAAAGATGAAGGGAAAACCGACGAAGAAATTCTGGAAGTTTTCAATACGCCAAAGGATTCGGTGAAATATTTTACGTGGGACGGAGTGGAGTACAAAAAGAACGTTTCCCTGATGGATTCCATTAAATATCACAAACACATCTTGCAGGCCGGACTGATGTCTATGGATCCCAAAGACGGAACTATCAAAGCTTGGGTAGGCGGTGTGAGCTGGGATTATTTCAAATTTGACCATGTAAAACAATCAAGACGACAGGTGGGTTCTACCTTCAAACCGTTTGTTTATGTAACTGCCATCAACCAAATGAATTACACCCCTTGCAACACCATTTCCAATGATGTTTTTCAAATTGGAAACTGGAGACCGAGAAACGCGAATAGAAAATATGGAGGACGTCAAGACCTGAGAACGGCACTTGCATTCTCTACAAATGTGATTACCGCACGACTGATTGCCCAGACCGGTGTTGAACCCGTGATTGAGACCGCCCGCGAGTTGGGGGTAACCAGCCCGATTCCTAAGAATTACACCATTGCTTTAGGTTCGGCCGATCTGACAGTTTATGAAATGGTGGGTGCCATGAGTTCGTTTGCCAACGGCGGAATTTATATCAAACCCGAATTGATTGTCAGAATTGAAGATAAAATCGGTCGGGTCATCAAGGATTACAAACCCGAAACCCGGGAAGTATTCAATGAATACGTGGCCTATACCATGATTGATCTGATGAAAGGTGTAACTGACCGAGGAACAGGTAAATGGATAAGAACCAGATACGGCATCAACAGTGAAGTGGCTTCCAAAACCGGAACGACCAACGATAACTCTGACGGTTGGTTTATGGGATTGACCCCGAATTTAGTGACCGGTGTTTGGGTGGGTGCCGAAGATCGTTTTGCGCATTTCCGAAGTACCGCTCAAGGACAGGGTGCAGCTACAGCTTTGCCGATTTGGGCGTATTATATGAAAAGCGTTTATGCCGAAGGTAAGAAGTTCGGAGTTCAGGCTTCCGATAAATTTGAAAAACCGGACAGAATCGATGAAATGTGGGATTGCAGTTCCCTGACCGGAATCAATTCATACAGCAGTATGGGAGGAACATTTGATGAGGATAGCGATAATGAGGACGCCGGAAATGCAGATCATCACAGCATCAATAATGTTTACGCCGACAGAGATACGATAGATTTTAATCAGTAAATCACTGGTACATACCGATATACATGAGAGACCTCAAAGGTTTTATAAAACTTTGAGGTCTTTGCTGAAGTGCGATTGTGAAAAAATCCCACACTTTCGGACGGGATTCAAAAAATCGAGTAGGAAGTAAAGTTAAGAGTGATTACCTATCTTTGCTTCCTACTCGATTGGTCAATAAATTAGAAGGGAAACTTTATTTTTTCACAAATTTGGAATGATAGTATTTTCCGTTTTGGGTTATGGCTTTTAACAAATACACACCCTTGTTCAGAAAACTGACATCAATTGATTTTTCATCTTTGAGTGAAAGGATTTTCTCTCCTGCCAGGGAATAAATGTCAATCCATTTCATTTCCTCAGAAAGATAAATAACCTGATCCGTAGGATTTGGATACAAATTAATTTTGGCATCTAAATGCGGTTCAACCGTGGACATATTAAGCCCCAAATGATAAATAGAAGACTCAAATTCCGTATCATAATTCGCAGCATAATATATATTCTCATTCAAAACCTTGATATTTTCTGTATGGCTTAGTGCACCAGGTTTAGGGTTTTCAGGAATAATGATTTGGGTCGTTTCAGCTGTACCTTGTGTAACCCAAAGTTGTTGACCATGTTCATCATCCATCGTGGAAAAATACAATTTATTATTCAAAACAATATAATTATAAGGACCACAACTATCGCATGCTGCCCCTTGCTCATTGCCTGTCGTTATATCGATGACCATTTGTGTTCCTTCGCTGGTTCCATCTGTAACATACAATTCATGATAAGATCCATAAAAGTAAAGCATACCGTTGGCAACAAACAAATCCTGGACTCCGGTATTAAAAGTCATTATCACCTGCGTACCCTCAGCTGTACCATCCGTCACCCACAATCCTCCATTGTCATCTCCCCAAACTCCAGAGGTTGAACTGAAATAGAGTTTTTCATTGTAAATAGTGAATCCTTCAGGGTCTCTTACATCATGAAGTTTATAAGTACCATCCTCGGTTCCGTCACTAACCCACAAATAGTTATCAAAATAATTATTTGCATTAAAAAAAATCAAATCATTATAAATGATAGGAGGATTATACCGTAAATCATAAGCACTACTTGAACTCTGGCTTTGTCCGGGCTCTGCATTTATATTTTTTACCATATAAGTACCCGCTTCAGTGCCATCACTTGTCCAAAGTTCATGACCATGAATCCCGTCATTTGCCCAGAAATAAAGTTGACCATTATAAGTGAAAAAACCACATGGAAATGATGATGTTGAACCTGGGTTAATATCTTTGACCAAATGTGTTCCCGATTCCGTTCCGTCAGTTACCCAAAGTTCTTCATAAGCACCTGTAGTAGATGCAACAAAAAACAACAAATCCCCGACCGAACAAAATCCATACGGTGCCGTATTGATACCGGGTTGACTGAACAGCAAATGCGTACCGTTTTCCGTGCCGTCTGAAATAAAAATCTCATTGTCCCAAGTTCCTTCGACAAAACCGGCAAAATATAATTTCCCTAAATGCTCATACAGTTCGCCATCTGTTGAATAGGTCAAACTCACATCACTCCCCCCGGGATATATATCCTTAAGCAATACAGGAGTCTGGCTGAAAAGATAGAGAGGGAATGTTAATAAGATAATGTATAATAATTCTTTTTTCATGATGAAGGTTTTTGCAAAATTAAAGGATCATCATACTTGAAAGAATACCCTCTGAAGGGTATTTTATTAAGAATAATTTATTAAACCCATTTTAATGCCTCTAAAAATACATTCAGAACTACATGCAAACCGGCATTAATTCCGTATATTTGCACCCGCTTTGCGGTAAAAGGGAACAAAGCGTTGAATTTTAATTGTTTAACGGCTCTCAAAACGGGGCAGCCGCGGGTTTCCACCCTTGTTGTTGAGATACAAATTTTAAATTATGTCAGAAGAGACAAACAAAACTGAAGAAGTGCAGGAAGTAGTTGACACCAAAAAAGAAGTGAAACACAACGATACGCTTGCCAATGCCAACGTTAACCCGGAAGAATTTGACTGGGAATCCTTTGAATCCGGTCTGGATGAAGAAGACAGAAAAGAAAAAGCCGAATTAGAAAGAATGTACGACGAAACCTTGGAAGACCTGAATGAAAATGCGGTTTTCAAAGGAAAAGTAGTGCGTATGACCGACCGAGAAGCAATCGTTGACATCAACTTTAAATCCGAAGGCGTTATTTCTCTGAATGAATTCCGTTATAACCCCGACCTGAAAGTAGGTGACGAAGTGGAAGTAATGGTGGATCAAAGAGAAGACAAAAACGGACAATTAATTCTTTCTCACAGAAAAGCGAGAATCCTCAATGCCTGGGATCGTGTGAATGAAGCCCACGACGGACAGGAAATCGTGAACGGATTTATCAAAGCGAGAACCAAAGGCGGTATGATTGTGGATGTATTCGGCATCGAAGCATTCCTTCCGGGTTCGCAAATCGATGTGAAGCCCATCCGTGATTATGAACAATTTGTTGGGAAAACCATGGAATTCAAAGTGGTGAAAATCAATCCTGAATTCAAAAACGTGGTCGTATCTCACAAAGCTTTGATCGAGGAAGATATCGAAGAACAGAAAAAAGAAATCATTGCGCAACTTGAAAAAGGACAGGTATTAGAAGGTGAAGTCAAAAACATCACTTCCTACGGGGTATTTATCGACCTTGGCGGAGTGGACGGCTTGATTCACATTACCGACCTTTCTTGGTCAAGAATCAATCATCCTTCCGAAATTCTTGAAATCGGCGACAAAGTGAAAGTGGTAATCCTTGATTTTGATGAAGATAAAACAAGAATCCAGTTGGGAATCAAACAATTGGAACCACACCCATGGGAAGCGTTGGATCCCAGTCTGAAAGTAGGCGACAAAGTAAAAGGAAAAGTAGTTGTATTGGCTGATTATGGTGCATTTGTAGAAGTGATTCCGGGTGTCGAAGGGCTGATTCATGTTTCCGAAATGTCGTGGTCAACTCACCTTCGTTCCGCACAGGACTTTGTCCATGTGGGCGACGAAATAGAAGCTGTAGTGCTGACCTTAGATCGTGAAGAACGAAAAATGTCACTTGGCATGAAGCAACTGTCTCCGGATCCATGGACTGACATTACTGCCAAATATCCTGTTGGCTCCAAACACATTGGAAAAGTACGCAACTTCACCAACTTCGGCGTTTTTGTGGAATTGGAAGAAGGGGTGGACGGATTAATTTATATCTCCGACCTGTCTTGGACCAAAAAAATCAAACACCCTTCTGAATTCTGTAATGTAGGTGATGAATTGGATGTTGTGGTTTTGGAACTTGATGTGGAGTCCAGAAGACTGAGCCTCGGGCATAAACAGTTGACTGAAAATCCGTGGGATAACTACGCAGCCAAATATGCTGTCGGAACCCGTCATACCGGAAAAGCAGTCGATGTGTTTGACAAAGGCGCAACCATACAGTTTGAAGATGCTGATGTAGAGGCATTTGCACCTGCCAGAACTTTGGAAAAAGAAGATGGTTCCAGAATGAAAAAAGGTGAAGAATTAGAATATGTAGTAATTGAGTTCAACAAAGAATTCAGACGTGTAGTTGTTTCGCATTCTGCCACTTATCGTGAAGAAGAAGAAAAAGCTGCCAAGAAAGCAATGGAGAACCAAACGACAGAGACTGCCACCCTCGGCGATATCGACGAGTTGGCTGAATTGAAAAAGAAAATGGAAGAGGGCGGTAATTAAGCCCCTGATTTTCCCGATTAACAATCCCCCGGAGCCATTGGTTTTGGGGGATTTTTTTTTGTAACGTACTAAATAACCTCTCCTTGCAATGCAATATGGTCAAAATTTAAGAACAATCAAGTTGATAGAATGTTGAATCTAAACTTTGAGAAAATCAATATCCTTGAAGATGCAACCCTTATTTGTTAACCAATTCGCTACAAATCAAGTAGTTTCAACTAAAAAAGCCGAACACTTCGAGAACCTCTGTGTTCGGCTTTTTGCAGCAAATTATTTTGCCGGCGGTGGAAATTTCGCCATGATTTCGTCAATGGCTTTGGGAATATCCTCAGCTTTTGAATCCAAATCAGAAACATTCAGCCCACTGCCCGCTCCTTGCCAGACCAGAATATTTCTTTGGTTGTCCACTATATCAATGATGATGGTGCCTGAGGTGTACTGATAAACTCTTGAAGGTCCGCCCCAATAGGAAGGTCCCCAATAACCGCCGTAATAGCTGTTGTCAATATTGATTTTCTCTTTGGAACTCGCCAATATATTGATAAGTAATTGCGGCGAATCACTGGTTTTGGTAAAACCTTTGGCGGCTAAATTGGCCTCTATGGCACCCAAAATTCTTCTTTTGTCTAAATCATTCAATTCTAATTTCTCCAGCCCTTTTTGATGAAAATCATAGGTTTTATAGGTGTTAAAATCCGTCGAGCGGTCAAAATCATAAGTAACTCTGACTGTATTGCAGGAAGACAGTATGATACCGAAAAATAACAATATCCATAAAGAATTAGATTTCATTTTTTTCAATTTTAAAATTTCATCTAAGATAGTCAAAAATTATACCTCCTGAAGTTCTGAAATGTTAAAATAAAAAATCCATGTGATTTTGAAACCGGTAAATAGTCAAGCTTTCAAATGACCCTTTATTTTGCTTTGAAGTTAAAAACAGCTGCTGCAACTGAAAAATCCCGTAATTTCGGGTGGAGTTATAAGCGTTTCCTGAACTTCACATTTCTATTCAAGTAGAAACGCATCTAAATTTCCCGAAGTAATAACTGAAGCGGATTCCACCGGATAATTTTCCAGAAAGGTTTTGGAAAACTTTGCATTCCCTTTCTTTGGATTCCATTTGAATTCATACGCATTGAATTTATTTTCAGCCTCCTCAATCCAATCGATTTCCTGCTGCTGATAAGTTCGCCAGAAATAATACCTTCCCAACCAACCGCTGTATTTCAGCTTCTTAATTCGCTCCGAAACCATAAAATTCTCCCATAATGCGCCGATATCTTGCCGAAATTCAATGGGTTTAAAGTCCCCTATGATTACATTGCGAATGCCATTGTCATAGAAATAAATCTTTCTGGAACTGCTGATTTCGTTCCGGACATTTCGACTTAAAGGCAACAGACGGAAAACAACAAAGGTTTTTTCCAAAAGCGAAATATATTCTTCCACTGTGGATCTGTCTGCACGCACTAAACTCGCTAATTCGTTGTAATTGACTTCTTGACCCACCTGCAAAGCCAAAGCAAGTAAAATTTTATCCAATAGTTCCGGTTTTCTAATCCCTTTATGTTGCAATAAATCTTTATACAAATAACTTTTGGTCAATTCTTTCAGGATGTCTTCCTTTTCATTGGGATGCGTTATGACCTCTGGATACATTCCGAAAATCAAATAAGATGAAAGATTTTTTTGATTTTCTAAATACCCAAAATGTTGATTTAATTCTTCCCAACTAAAAGGAAACAAATTAAATTCCCATTTTCTGCCGGTTAAGGGTTCATTTATTTCTTCATTTAAATCTATCACAGAGGAACCGCTTGCCACCACCTTAAGATTGTCAATTTGGTCATGAATAATTTTAAGCAAAATTCCAATGTTTTTGATGCGCTGTGCTTCATCTATAAAAATTGTTTGATGCGCCCCGATGATTTGCCGAAGCTTTTTCTCTCCGGCATCTTCCAGCAAAACCCTGTCTTCCGGATCATCACCATTCAAAAACAGATAATCCCCTTTTTCCTTGCAAAGAGAATGAATCAAAGTGGTTTTCCCTACTTGCCGCGGACCTGTCACCAACATTACTTTTCCGGAATCCCATTTGGATATCAAATGATTTCTTAATTTCCTTTGAATGCCCATACCTTTGATTTTTTACAAAAGTATATAAAAAATAGATTATAATCTACTAATTACATATAAATAATAGAATATAATCTATAAATTACATATAAAAAATAGATTAGCAATCTATTGAAATCAAAGAAATCCCGCTCTTTCGGGCGGGATTTGCAAACATTTTATCCGGGTTAATTATTATTTTACTTTATCCACAATGGCTTTAAAAGCCTCCGGGTGGTTCATCGCCAAATCGGCAAGTACCTTGCGGTTCAATTCGATTCCGGCTTTTTTAGAAGCACCCATAAATTGCGAATAAGACATTCCGTGTTGTCGCGCACCCGCATTGATTCTCTGAATCCACAGGCTTCTGAAATTTCTTTTCTTCTGACGACGGTCACGGTAAGCATAAGTTAATCCTTTTTCAACTGCGTTTTTGGCGACAGTCCATACATTTTTTCTGCGTCCGAAGTAGCCTTTGGCTAACTTCATCATCTTTTTTCTTCGCGCTCTTGACGCTACTGAATTTACTGATCTTGGCATAATTTTTAATTTTTTTGCGACGGGCGGGCGAAAATCTCCACTTGAATGAGCACCGGCACAGGGTTAATAAATATTTAATTAATAAACCGGAGACTGATTATATCAATCTCAACTGTTTTTTGATACTATTCTCATCGCTTTTGTGGACAAGTCCTGTTTGCGTAAGATTTCGTTTCTGTTTGGTCGTTTTTTTAGTAAGGATATGGCTTTTGTAAGCGTGTTTTCTTTTAATCTTACCGGTACCGGTCAGCTTAAAACGCTTCTTAGCCCCTGATTTTGTTTTTTGTTTTTGCATAATCTGTATGTTTGATAAAATGTTTGTCTTTTTCTCTCCTAACCCCTCCAAATGAAGGGAATAGGAGTTTTTGTTCTATTACGTCCTCAGACTCCCTCTCTTTTGGAGGGGGCTGGGGAAAAATTTATTTTTTCGGTGCCATCATCATGATCATCCTTTTTCCTTCCAACTTCGGGAGTTGCTCCACTTTGCCGATGTCTTCCAAATCCTGAGCTAATCTCAGCAAAAGAATTTCTCCCTGTTCTTTGAAAATGATAGATCTTCCTTTAAAAAAAACATAGGCTTTTAATTTTGCGCCTTCGCCCAAAAATTCACGGGCATGTCTTTTTTTGAATTCATAATCATGTTCATCCGTTTGAGGACCGAACCGGATTTCTTTGATGACAACTTTTTGTTGTTTGGCTTTGATTTCCTTTTCCCTTTTCTTTTGGTCGTAAAGAAATTTTTTGTAATCCACAATCCGGCAAACCGGTGGCGTGGCTTTTTCAGTCACCATCACCAAGTCTAATCCTTTTTCTTGTGCCATTTTGAGTGCCACGGATGTAGGGTAAACGCCTGCTTCCACGCCCTCTCCAACTACCCTGACTTCAGGCTCTTTGATGTGTTCATTGATCTTGT
Organism: Weeksellaceae bacterium; assembly: GCA_041656055.1. Lineage (GTDB taxonomy): Bacteria > Bacteroidota > Bacteroidia > Flavobacteriales > Weeksellaceae > Moheibacter. Next base: position 22,374 of record JBBAEI010000018.1, on the reverse strand, counting down.
GCAGATCTTTTTTGATAACTCTTGACGGACCGCGGCCGCCTCTTCTTCTTTTAATTGCGATAGTTTATAAATTTTTAATTAATCTCGATTTCCTTGACAATCTTGTCTTTGAATTCTTCCATCGTCATTTCTCCCAAATCTCCTTCTCCGTGTTTCCTTACAGAAACCGTGCCTCTCTCGGCTTCCTTTTCTCCAACAATCAACATAAATGGAATCTTCTTCAACTCCGCATCTCGTATCTTTCTGCCTGTCTTTTCGTTGCGATTATCAATCAGGCCGCGAATATCGTAATTTTCAAGGAATTTAGAAACTTTTTCTCCATATTCTTGAAATTTTTCGCTAATGGGCAAAATCGTATATACATCAGGCGCAAGCCACAATGGGAAATTCCCGGCGGTGTGTTCAATCAGAATGGCCACAAACCTCTCCATCGAACCAAAAGGTGCTCTGTGGATCATTACCGGCGTATGCGGTTGATTATCAGAACCTGTGTAGGTCAATTCAAATCTTTCGGGTAAATTATAATCCACTTGAATCGTTCCCAACTGCCATTTTCTACCCAAAGCATCTTTTACCATAAAATCTAATTTCGGGCCATAAAATGCAGCTTCTCCGTATTCTACAACTGTTTTTAAGCCTTTTTCTTCGGCAGCCTGAATGATTGCATTTTCGGCTTTTTCCCAATTTTCATCCGAACCGATGTATTTTTCTTTGTTGTCCGGATCTCTCAAGGAAACTTGTGTAGTGAAATCTTCAAATCCAAGGGTATTGAAAACATACAAGACCAAATCAATGACATGTTTGAATTCATCGAGCAGTTGATCAGGAGTACAAAACAAATGGGCATCGTCCTGCGTAAATCCGCGAACCCTTGTGAGTCCATGGAGTTCGCCACTTTGCTCGTAACGATATACCGTTCCGAATTCGGCGTATCTCTTTGGCAAATCCCTGTAAGACCATTGAGAAGTTTTGTAAATTTCACAATGATGCGGACAGTTCATTGGTTTCAACAAAAACTCTTCACCTTCGTTGGGCGTGTGAATCGGTTGAAAACTGTCTGCACCATATTTGGCATAATGACCAGAGGTAACATACAAATCTTTGTGTCCAATATGCGGTGTGATGACCATTTCGTAGCCGGCTTTTTGTTGGGCTTTCATCAGGAAGTTCTCCAATTTCTTTCTCAAAGCGGTTCCTTTGGGCAACCAAAGCGGCAAACCCTGACCTACTTTTTCAGAAAATGTAAAAAGTTGGAGTTCTTTGCCTAATTTTCTGTGGTCTCTTTTTTTGGCTTCTTCCAGCAGATTCAGGTATTCGGTCAAATCTTTTTGTTTGGGGAAGGAAATGCCGTAAACTCTTGTCAGCTGTTTGTTTTTTTCATCACCTCTCCAATAGGCTCCGGCGGCATTCAGAATTTTTACTGCCTTCACGATGCCTGTGTCAGGAATGTGTCCGCCACGGCACAAATCGGTGAAATTATCATGCGAGCAGAAAGTGATTTCGCCATCATTTAGCTGCTCTATCAACTCTGTTTTGTATTCATTGTCTTTGTATTCATTCAAAGCATCGGTTTTGGAAATAGGATAAAGCCTAAACTCCGACTTTTTTCGAGCATTTTCCAGCATTCTTTTTTCGATTTTTTCGAAATCCTTATCCGAAAAAGTTTCATCCCCGAAATCGACATCATAATAAAATCCGTTTTCAATGGCCGGCCCTATGGTCAATTTCGCATTCGGATAATATTCCATAATCGCCTGCGCCAAGAGGTGGGCAGAGGAATGCCAGAATGCTTTTTTGCCCATTTCATCATTCCAGGTCAATAACTGAACCGTAGCATCTTTGTTGATCGGTGTCACGGTTTCGGTCTGATGTCCGTTGACCATTGCTGAAATCACATTCCGCGCCAGTCCTTCGCTGATGCTTTTTGCGATTTCCATCGGCGTGATTCCGTTTTCATATTGTCTGATGCTTCCGTCGGGAAGTGTGATATTGATCATTGTATGATTTTTTGGAATGCAAATTTACGATTTTTAATGAGATGGGTCATTAATTTTTAATTGAGCGATTAGTATCTTTATTCCCAAATCTGATTATGAAAATTTATCCATATATCACCGCAGAAGAGGCGGTGCAAATCGTCAAAAGCGGAGACCGTGTTTTCTCGCACGGGAGTGCTTCTACACCTGTTTTCTTACTGAATAAGTTATTGGCAAGAGCATGCGAAATCAATGACATTGAATTGGTGTCCATCAGTACATTTGGTGACATTGAATGGGAAAAACCGGGCGTGACGGACAGTTTTTATCTGAATTCACTGTTTGTTTCGGCCAATGTCAGAAAATGGGCCAACAGTGCAAGCGGAAGGTATGTTCCGATTTTTCTGAGCGAAATTCCGATTCTTTTCAGCAAAGGATATCTGCCTTTGGATGTAGCGATAGTACAGGTTTCACCTCCCGATCAGCATGGATATTGTAGTTTGGGAACTTCGGTGGATGCAGCTTGGTCAGCTGTTAGAAACGCCAAAAAAGTCATTGCACAGGTCAATCCAAAAGTGCCGAGAACGCTGGGAGATTCGGCCATTCATCACAGCAATTTCGAAGCCATGGTTTGGCACGAAACAGAATTGCCGACTGTGGACTATGGGAGCAAGGCCACAGACATCACCAATCAGATAGGTGAAAATGTAGCTGAACTTATTGAAGACGGTTCAACGATACAAGCCGGCATAGGAGCGATCCCAGATGCTGTTTTGAATTGTTTAAGCAACCATAAAAATTTGGGTATTCACACGGAAATGTTTTCAGACGGCGTGGTACCATTGATTGAGTCGGGTGTGGTAAACAACGAGCACAAAACGGTTTCGGTCGGAAAAACCGTTACTTCCTTCGTGGCAGGTACAAAGCGGGTATATGATTTTGTGGACAATAATCCGAATGTGTCTTTCAAGAGTGTGTCTTTTGTGAATGATACTGCAATAATTCGTCAAAACCCAAAAATGGTTGCCATCAATAGTGCATTGGAAATTGACTTGACCGGACAGATTTGTGCGGATTCCATCGGTACTTATCAGTATTCCGGCATAGGCGGTCAAATGGATTTTATGCGAGGGGCGTCATTGTCTGAAGGCGGGAAACCTATTATTGCCATTCCTTCTGAAACTTCTAAGGGAGTTTCTCGGATTACTCCTTTTCTGAATCAAGGTGCCGGTGTGGTTACGACAAGAGGGCATGCGCATTATATCGTCACTGAATATGGAGTAGTAAATCTGTATGGAAAAAACATAGAGCAACGGTCAAAATTACTCATCAGCATTGCACATCCGAGACACAGAGAAGCTCTGGAAAAGGCGCATTATGAGCGGTTTAAATAGTGTTTAGATTTTCCATTGTCAACCAATTCTCTTGAGGTCATCATATAATCAGGTAAAATAAGTTCCAGGATTAAACTTCAAAAACAGGTTAAAAAAACCCCGAAGACAGTCATTTTACTGCTGTCACCGGGGGATTGGTTGGTATATCGAGGAACTTATTTCCGTGTTTTTGATGATCTGAATGGGTTCTGATTTCAGAGTGTTCATGTGTAAAAGAGAGTCTTGTTTGGGTATTTTTTCTCTTTTTCAGAACCCATTAGATAGCATACTTTTTGTATAGATTCAAAATATTTGATAAATCAGATGTTGTAGAGAGCGTCCCGATACTGGTTGTTCGTAGTTTAAAACCCTTATTTCCAATCAAACTAAGTCTGGATTTACCTTTGTTGTTTTCATGATTCCCAAACATCATCATGAAGGAAACATAGGTTTCAAAAATGGGTTTTAAGTTTTTCATAATAACAATGTTTTTGTAAAGCCAAAATTAGTATGCAATTAAATGTTAGTCAATTGCACTTTTGTGTAATAAAAGAAAAATTTGGTTTTATTTTTTCAAAGGCATTTGCAGGAGCAGCCCCAGCCCTTTGTGTTGCTTTTTGATTTCAAATTTTCCATTCAGTTTTTTCATACGGATTTTCATATTATTCAATCCGTTGCCTGGGTCATAATCCTTATTCAGCCCAATGCCGTCGTCGAGAATTTCGATTTGGATTTCATTGTGACTTTTTCGGATGGAAAGTTTTACATTCTGAGCATTAGCGTGTTTGTAGATATTGTTGAACGCTTCCTTCACACACAACAGCAGATTTCTCCTTTGTTCAGATGACAGTGGATGCTGGGGCTCAATTCCGGAGTGGGTACTTTGAACCTGAATATTGGTTCGCAGAAAAAAATTATCTGCATAATCACAGATATACTGTACAAAATTTCCCATGGTATCATTTTCCGTATTCAGACTCCAAAGCATTTCACGCATAGAAAGATTCATGGTTTCGGCTGTCAGAAGGAGTTCATTGATGTCAGATTCGATGTCTTCCGCTGAGATTTTCTGTTTCAGAAATTCCACTTGAAGTTTCAGTGCGGAAATACCTGCGCCCAGTTCATCATGCATATCATGAGAAATCCTCTCCCGTTCTTGCTGTATGGCTTCCTGTCGTTTGATTGCCTCTTTCAGCAAATCATATTGGTGCTCGACTTCACGTAATTGTTTTTCTTTTTGAAAAAGGATTTGCTTTTTATTATACATCATTACAACAAACACGATGAATCCTACAAACAACAGCATGAGAGCGATGGAAATGATATAGGTGATTTTTATTTCGTTGGGCAGCGTGTTCATATTTTACCGAATAATCCTCTTAAAAACAATAGATAGGAAACAATATTCGAGGCTTGAAAGACAAGATTCAGGGAACTTAGAAAATCTTTGTCAGCACTATCGAACCAATACATAGGTGTCATTCTGAATAAATAGAAAACAGAGGAAAGGAGCAATGATGAAAAAATCCAAAAAAGACGATAATCATATATTTTTGTTTGGGAATTTTCACCGGTTATTTTTTCATAAAACCAAATCAATGAAATGAAAATACAGTAAATACAATAGGTGATTCCTGCGTTGATGGAATAGGGAGTTTCACTTGACAAAAAAGACCAGATGGCCAAAGCCAATGAAACTGCGGTCAGCCCTACTAAAAAAAATTGATTCCGGGTATTTCTTATAATCAGCATTCCAAAATAGAGAATGCTGAAAATGTCTAAAAAATTATAAAGCCCTTGAATATTGGGATTTTTGATAATAATCAACTCAATCAGCAGGATGAGTAAAAAATAGATGAAGTAAAAATATTTCCATAATTCTTTACGAATGATGGAAACAAGCAGATTGGCGATAATCAGAAAGAAATAGACGATGGTCATTCCGTTCTTTTTTAGCAATTGCCGGGAGGACAAAGTCCGTGTCTGTCAAAAGGCAGCGTACTGCTTAACTCATAACTTCCTTTGGTTCCGCCAAATTTCATCATGTAAGTAAGCCTGTATTTGTAAGAAATCCCTTCCGGTCCGGGATTGTCATCCATACAAATCGCCGGAAATGATAAAATTGCGTCAAATCCACTGTTGACAAAATGTCTGTAAAGACTCGCGTTTATTCTGAATTTACGGGTATTTGTCAAGGATGAATCACCGGTTTTTCGGGTCAGATAAGTATTGGACTCTGCACCAAGACCTTTAGCGTAATTCTCAATCAATCCTGAATCAACAAGTAATAATTCCATGGTTTCGTCAATTCTGAAATATTTTCCATTTTGTTCAACGCAGAAAATAATATCATCCCCGTCTTGCCCCAAAACAATCGTTACTTCATTGACGCCTTGGAATAATTTTTCAACCACAGGTTTGAAAATTCTTGTTGTCCTGGCATATTTGCTATGGAAAGCACTTTTAAATTCTTCGATAAATGATTCCGCAAGCACTTCGGGAATATGCCCGGAAGAATCTGTAGGCTGTGTCTCAGGATGAAGTGTATCTCCCGATGAAATCAGTTCATTACAAATATCTTTGATGGTTGACAATTGCGAAGCACTTAGTTTTTTGTTGTTAAAATTTTCCCGGATTAATTTGAGAATTTCATTCAGTTGAATGTTTTCCATAGTCATAGTATTTAATGATTTCTTAATTTATTGATTGCTTCCGTTTTATTACAAACATGGAGTTTTCGGTAGATGCTTCCCGCCTGTTTTTTGATGGTATCGATGCCTACGTTTTTTTTGTCTGCAATTTCTTTGTAAAGCATTCCGGTTGAGAGCATTTCAAGTACTTCATTTTCCGTTTTAGTTAGCTCTTCTAAGTAAGGTTTTTCCTTTTTTTCTTCCCTAAAAAATTGCAATACCTTAGACGCAATTGAAAAAGTCATCGGCGCTCCACCCGCATGGCATTCCTTGATGGAGGCAATGATTCTATCCATGCTTTCTCCTTTCACCAAATAACCGGAAGCACCGGCTTTGAGTGCATCAAAAATATGTTTGTCATCTTCAAAACTCGTACACATGATGAATTTCGTATCTTCCATTTCTTGTGAAAGTTGTTCTACAAGTTCCACTCCGGTTTTATCCGGCAGTTTTATATCCATCAGCACGATATCCGGATGCAATTCCTTCAAATTTTTTAATGCTTCTCTTCCGCTAAAAAATTGCCCTACACATACCAAGCCCGGATCAAAGCCAATGATTTTTTTCAAGGATTTATTATAAAACTCGTCATCTTCAACGATGGCAACTGAAATTGGTGTATTCATTTGTCAAATTTCAAAAACACTACGGTTTCTATTTATTCCACATTTGTGTAAAATTTCAGCCTAAAAGTATAAAAATTCTTGGAATCATCCATATTTGGGTTTTTAGTCTGCTTTTTTCGCAAAAAACGCAAGCGGCATGTCCCTGAGTGCATTCTTGTAATGTGATATCCAGATGTTTTCGATGGTGAATACTGCCGATCAGGCTTTCGCCCTTTTCATATAAAGGAATGCGGTCAGCGCGCCGAAAATCACATTAGGACCCCAAGCGGCTACTACCGGAGAAACCAATCCCCGTGCGGAATAAGTCATGGAAGCTTGATTGAAAAAAATGTAAATAAAAGCCAAAGTTACACCCAAAGCGAGATTCAAACCAATGCCTCCACGCCTTTTTCTGGACGAAAGCGAAAGTGCCAACAACGTCAGAATGAAAGTGGAAAACGGCGTGCTGTTCCGCTGATACAGTTCATTCAGATAAGCATTGATACTGGCTGAACCTTTGAAACGCTGTTTTTGAATAAAATGATTTAATTCTATGGAATTCATGGTTTCAGCCACATAGCCTTCGGGCAAAATTTCGTCAGGCGTTGCTTTAAATTTCCTCTTGAGCGTTTGCTGATAGGCGATGCTATCTTCAAATTCGGACTTCACATGCCGGGTGTAAACATTGCGTAAAACATATACCGAATCCTCCGAATCCCAGTTAAATGATGAAGCCACAATCTGTTTTTTCAGTTTTTCTTTGTCAAATTCCTGAAATACAAAGCTGTTTCCCTGCTTTTGTACACGGTCATAATTTTGGGCAAAAATGTATTCATCGGGAGAAATCTGCGCAGAAATTTTCTGTCGCTCATAATATTCCCCTTTTTTCGTGTTGCTCAATAAATATTCGTATTGGTATTTATTTTTCTTGATATTGGCCCAAGGCAATGCGAAATTATTAACAAACAAAGTAACCAATGCGATTCCTGCTGCCACGATGACATAGGGTTTTGTAATTCTGTAAAAACTGATGCCACTCGCTTGTGCTGCTACGATTTCAGTTTGCATTGTCAGTCGTGAAGTGAAGAAAATCACGGAAATAAAAACGGCTACCGGTAAAAAAGTATTGACCAACCAAACTGTCCAATATGGATAAAACTGTATGAGTGCAGCAGCTGGCGTGGAGCCATTGTTTTCCAAACGTTCTAATTTTTGGCTCAAATCAATTACTACCGCGATGGTAGAAAGTATGATCACCATAAAAAAGAAGGTGCTCAGAAAATTTCGGGTAATATATTTGTCAAATATTTTCAATTACAATCGCTGTTTCAGTCGTGGAATCATCCGGTTTTTCCATTCGGTAAAATCACCTTCAAAAATATGCTTTCTTGCAGTTTGCACCAAATCCAAATAAAAGGCCAGATTGTGAACGGACGCAATTTGCTTACCGAGAAATTCTTCGGCAGCAAACAAATGTCGGACATAAGCTTTGGAATATTCCTTGTCCACAAATGATTTTCCGGATTCATCCAACGGCGAAAAATCATCTTTCCATTTGGCATTTTTCAGATTCATCACGCCATTCCAGGTGAAGATCATTCCATTGCGCGCATTTCGGGTTGGCATCACACAGTCAAATTGATCAACCCCCAAAGTGATGGCTTCCAGCAGGTTCCAAGGCGTGCCAACGCCCATCAGATAGCGCGGTTTTTCTTTGGGTAAAATGGCATTGACGATTTCAATGATTTCATACATCATGTCTTCAGGCTCACCTACGCTCAGGCCGCCGATGGCATTGCCCTGTCCGCCAAAATCCGCAACAAACTGAGCAGAATCTTTTCTCAGATCATGAAAAGAATTGCCCTGAACAATCGGATAAAGCGTTTGTTCATAACCATATAATTCAGGATTTTCCGCTAACCAATCACGGCATCTTTCCAACCATTTGTGGGTAATCTGCATGGCGCGCCGCGCGTCATGGTATTCTGCCGGAATTCCGGTCAGTTCATCAAAAGCCATGATGATATCACCGCCAATATATCGCTGGATTTCCATGGATTTTTCGGGAGTAAACATGTGGTAAGAACCGTCGATATGTGATTTGAAACGGACACCGTTTTCGGATTTTTTACGGCTGGTCGCCAAAGAATAAACCTGAAAACCACCACTGTCTGTCAGAATCGGTCGATCCCAGTTCATGAACTTGTGCAGACCTCCAGCCCGAAAAAGAATATCCGTGCTGGGACGTAAATAAAGATGATAGGTATTTCCAAGAATGATTTGTGCCTTGATGTCCTCTTTCAATTCACGTTGGTGGACGGCTTTTACACTGGCCACGGTTCCTACGGGCATGAAAATCGGGGTTTCAATTATGCCGTGGCTTGTAGTGATTTCTCCAGCTCTGGCGTTTGATTCTAAATCCTGTTTTTGTATTACGAATTTCATCGCTGCAAAGATATTTTATTTCCACATAGAATTTTAAAAGCCTAATCATTTGTGTGAAACTGCAAAAATCCAGTAATTTTGGAAGCGATTTTATGATAATATTCGATGATTCAGACCGTTGAGATAGAAAGCAATTTATGAGAAAGAAATTTGGAGTTTTACTGATATTATTGTTGCTATTTAATTGGGCGTTTGGGCAATCTGAATGGGTCAGAAAACATTTGGAATCAGATTTTTACAAAAATCAGTTTACGGGATTTTATCTTTTCGACCCTGAAACCGGTCAGGTTTTGGAAGATTACAACGGAGAAAAATATTTCACACCGGCTTCCAATGTGAAAATCATGACGCTGTACAGTGCATTGAAGGTTTTAGGGGATTCTATACCTGCTCTTCGTTATGAAAGAAAAAACGGCAATTTGTATATCGAAGGAACCGGCGATCCTACTTTTCTGAATCCGGATTACAAATTGGTTTCCAAGGCATTGGACTTCATGAAAAAAGAAGAAGGCGATATTTATTTATATCTCGGAAAATTTGAAGATACCCGTTTGGGACTGGGCTGGTCATGGGAAGATTATGAGAAAAATTTTTCACCCGAAAGAAGTGAATTTCCCATGTATGGCAATGTGGCTACGATCCAAAGAACTAAAGGTAAAACCTCTGTTTTTCCGATGACTTTGGCGGACTCGGTCGAATACCAGGAAAGTATTTTCAACCGTGCTTTTTTGGACAATAAATTTTATGTGGGTTCCGGAACCGGCACTTCCGTGAAAGTCCCTTTTGTGACCAAAAATGAACTAATTCGACAGCTGCTTTCGGATGCTGTCGGGAAAGAAGTGATTCTCAATGATGAACCGATTTCCAAAAACGCCGAAACCTTGTTCAGCCTGCCTTCGGAATTGGTTTACAAACGGATGATGGAAATGAGTGATAATTTCCTTGCGGAGCAGGTTTTGCTGATGGTTTCCGGAAAGGTTTCCAATTCCCTGAATACGCAGAAAGCCATTAATTATATCAAAACCAAATATTTGAGTGACATCCCACAGGATCCCGTTTGGGTAGATGGTTCCGGCCTGTCGCGTTACAATTTATTTACACCCAAAGACATGGTTTATGTGTTGGAGAAATTATACAAAGAATTCCCGGAGGATAAGCTTTTCGGAATGTTTGCAGTTGGAGGAAAAACCGGAACGCTGAAAAGAAATTACGGCGGTGTGCGGCCTTATGTTTATGCCAAATCCGGAACGCTTTCTAACAATTATACCCTGAGTGGTTACCTGATTACAAATTCAGGTAAAACACTGATATTTAGCATAATGAACAATCATTACCAAAAAGAAAACTGGCAGGTCAGACAAAAAACACAGCAACTGTTAGAGTTTGTCAGAGATAATTATTAAACCAATGTCTCGGAAATAATTTTTGGTTGTCTGTTACCTGTTGGTATTACAATGAAAAATTGATGTAATTTCTCAAAAAATGGATTTATTTAACAATCAATTTAAAATTCTTCTCTATTTTCGATTTTTCCGATTTTAATTTCAACAGATAGACTCCCTCTTTCAATAGAGTAGAATAGTTCAAATGTTGCTGTTCATATAAATCCAATTTTCTATGGATTAAAAGTCTTCCCGAAAGGTCAAATACCTGCATCTGAAAATTTTCTTTTCCCAAAACAGTTCCGACAAGCGTAAAATTACCATTGTTCGGATTGGGATAAAGTTTGATTTCCTCTGAATCCGGCATTTCTATGGTATTTAGTTGATTACCGAATTTAACCAGAAAACCGTTGCTGGCTTCGGCATGATTACCGGATGGTTTGTAATTAAATTCAGGATAGACGCCATTTTCTGTACTGATACCGTTCGTACTATATGTTAAGCCGAAATGATAGAAAGCATCAATTATTTTTGAAGCGATAACTCCGCTTTCAAATTCAGTTCTGCTTCCTCCATTTTAAGTTCCCTGTAAACGATTTCCCTGATGGTCAAAGATATTGATAAATGAATCCATACTATTGTGGTTAGAACCATTAAATGTGGTATTCAAACCATTTTCTGTAGCAATTCCATCGGTGGCAGTAGTAAATCCTGAAACAAAAATATAATCATTTTTAACATCCATGATATTTAAACTATTCACCGGATGACCATCTTCCGGATAATTACTTGTTCCTTCAAGCCCACCGTAATAAGTTCCCCAATTTCGGTTTCCTTCGGCATCAAACTGCGCTAAAAAATAATCATTTGTTCCGCCGATGTTTTCCCGAAAAGTACCCGGAGTAGCTATATTTATGCTACTTTTTGTATAACCGGCTATCAGGATTTTGTTTCCTGAAGTAAACTTAATTATATCTATCGCATCCAGCTCTTGTCCGTCTCCAAAATAGGTACTCCATATCCGCTGCCCTTGTGTATTAAATTTTGACAAAAAAGCTCCTCCAGTATAACCCGAAGCAAAAGCTCCGGCAGTAGCAAAATAATTAATTTCCGAATTGTGAGAGGAATAACCTCCTATGTACAATTCATTATTCCGAGCAGCAAGTGACAAGATGCTACTCAAACCGTTGTAAGTACTCCAAAGGATTTGCCCGTCCGGGCTAACTTTCAGCAGATATGCGTTGGTCTCCCATCCTCCGTCATTATCATAAACAAATATAAAATCCTGTTCAAAAACACCTTCCGAACCGAAGATGGTGGACAGGTAAGTAAGCCCCGAAACATAGATATTCCCGTCCTCATCTATGGTTGTGTAAGAAGAGTGTGGAAGATAAGTTCCCCATACTTTCTGACCATTGGCATCAAACTTCATTAGAAAACCATCCAAAATCTGACTTGACTCCGTTCCGAATTCAAAAGGATTCGGAAAAGGGGCGTTATCAGAGGCAATCAAAGCCGTAGAAGGGCTTGCTACTCCACTCAGGTAAAAACTCTGTCCGTCGGAAGTAAGGGATAGATTGGCTATCCCACCCGGAAAATAAGAGCTCCACAAAACTTCTCCATCAGGAGAAAGTTTAAAAAACATGGAATCGGTATCATCATGATAAGCATAAAAAGCATCTTGTGTTATGAATGAGTTCATATATTCCGTTTGCCCATATGAGCTACCGTGAATAGTAAGAACACCGTATAAATTCCCGAATCTGTCCTCTGCCAATTGATACAGCCCGCTGCTTTCCGGCCCGTAATAAGATGCCCAGTTAACCATCTGTGCCATAGAAAAACTTGCCGTAAAAAGACAGAATATTATGTGAAAAAACTTTTCCATAACTTATAAGATTAAAACATTAATTCCCCAAATATATCTAATGTTTTGGAAATATGCTAATGTTTTGAAACTCAGCTTATCTGAAAAATACGAAATTTTTACAGCCCTGACTATAAGGACAATGCATGAGGAAATTAATTTGAAGTATTAAAGCAATTAGAAGTTGTCTTTTCACGCTATACAAACCAAATCAATCAAGTATCATAAGCCTGCTTCCCTTCTTCTTTCCACCTCCAAAACGGTCTAATTTGAAATTCAGCGAAAACATCACATAGCGCTGCAAAACATCGTCTTGGGTGTCGGAAATAAAAGTATCTGAAATCGTTCGTGACACCCCGGAATTCTGGTTCAGCACGTCATAGACTTTGACTTTGAAAGTCAGTTTGTCACGCCAGAAGTTATAGCCCAGACTGGTATTCCACAAGAAGAAATCCTTTTTGAAACCGTCCGAAACATTGGAATTGTAGGTATAACCAAAATCATTGCCGAACACGAAATTTTTCGGCCAATACGTAGTCGTCCCCAATTTGAAAACGTGTGCGATGTTGTCACTTTTCTGAATGCTGTAATTTTCGTAATTTGAAAATTGATAATTCAGATTGTAGCTCGGATTGAGGAGCAGTTTTTTGTCAAAATCCCAGTTGAAATTGATTCGGGGACGAATGTTGTAGGAATAAGCATCATAGCCGATTCCGTTGATGAATCCCTTGCGGTAGCTGTGGCTGCCACCCAAGCTGATTCCGGCTCTGAATTTGCTGCGCCCGGACGTAAATGATTTATTGTAACTGATGCCACCCCAGAAATTATAACTCCCGTTGACGTTGACATAAGTTGTTGTGCTTTTGAAGTTTTCATCCGTCGAGCGGAAAGCCACCGTGCTTCGCTCCGAATAGGAACCGCCCAAGTAAATATTGTATCCCGTTCTTTCCTGAAAATTAAATTTGTTCCAACCCACATAAAGATCGTGCGAGCGATTGGTTTTCAAGTCCGGATTTCCGACGAATGTATTCAGCGGATTGGATAAATCTTCTATCGGCAAAAGTTGTTCAGCAGAGCCAAATTCTTCTTTCAGCGTATAATTGAAATAAATATTCGCATTGTTTTTCATCCTATAATTACCGTTTAAATTGAATGTAGGAGTCAGCTTATTCAGATTCAATCCATAAATTTCGGATCTATAAATTCCATCGTTTTTCTGACTTAAAATTCCCACACCTGCTTTCAGATTGACATAAAATTTGCTTTTTTGGAGTTTTAAATTCAAATATGGATTTACATTTTGAAAATCAGAAGAAACATCTTTGGAAAGCCACTCATTGTCAATTAGATAATCATTCATCGCTTCATCATAATCCAATGTTCTCAACAAATTTTCAGTTTGGTCTGAAGTAAATGTCGTACCGATTCCCAATTTCAGAGAATCACTGACCGGAAAGTTAAATTCCATTCCGACAGAGAATTTATCCGATTTGTCATTTCGCCGACTCCGCTGATTTCTCAAATCATCCGGATCCTCGGTTTGATAAAAAATCGTATTCGTTTGATTGATTTCTTCGCTTTTGATTCGGCTATTTTCATTGGAAAGACTCAAACTTAATTCGGTTTTATTGGTAAAAGATTTGAAATATTCAATGCTGTTTGAAAATTGCTGATTCAAGCCTTCGCTGCGGGTTTCACCATAACTTTCGTTGAGCAAATCACCGGATTCATTCACCGTGTTTCTGTTGAAAACATTGGAAGAACGCGTTTTCGTATGGCTGTATTTTGGTTCAAACCAAATGGATGAAGTCGAGTCAATTTTCACTTCAAAACTCGTATTCAGATTGTGTGTATAAGACTGCGCATCGGAAACCGTCTGGGATTCGGTAATAAAAATATTGTCCGGCAGCAGATTTTGAAAACGGCTGAAATTATTGTTTTTGGTGTCGGTTTGGGTATAAAAATAATTTCCGTTGAAGTCAATTTTTTCTCCGAAACTATCAGAATAATTCAGACCGCCGAGATGGGATTGAGTGATGCCTTTTCCTCCGCCGAACCGCATCCCGTTAATGCCGAAACTTCCTCCACCATCATTGACCCAAATAGATGAGCGTCTCATGCTGCCCATGTTGTCAAAAATCTCATTCATCGAAAATCCAACCGAATTGATATTGTTGGACGAACCCAAAATGCTGAGTCGAGAATTCCCTTTGAAATAATTGAACATCATACTGGATTCATAGCGGTCGTCCGTGCCGTAACCGGCCATGGCTTTGAGCATAATGCCTTTGTTTTTGTCTTCATCGATGGTCAGATTGATGGTCGCGTTGTTGGAACTGGCTTTGTCGCCCGACAACTCTTCCTTTTTGGATTTTGTATCCGTAACTTGGACTTTATCAATGATTTCCGCCGGGAGATTTTCCAAAGCAATTTTCCCGTCTTTGTCAAAAAACGGTTTTCCATTGACTAAAATTTGGTTGACTTCCTTGCCGTTGACGGTGATTTTCCCATCTTCATCAATGTCCACGCCCGGAAGTTGTCTGAGTAAGGTTTCCACATTGGCGTCGGGTCTGACTTTGAAGGAAGAAGCGTTGAATTCCAACGTGTCATTTTTGATGCGAATCGGTGGCGCAGAAGTGATTACGATGCCCTCTAAATTGATTTTGGGTGAAAGTTTCACAACGCCTAAATCCTGATTTTCCTCCAAAGCATCAAATTCCCGCTCAAATTCCCCAAATAATTCGTCGGTAACTATAAAGTAAACGGGTTCATTGATTTTCTTCACATTGAGGTTGAAACTTCCGTCGATGTCTGTCAGCGAATAATCAATCACGGTCGAATCCCTCTTGAGGGTGAGATAAACCGTAGCGGCTTCCACCGGTTGTTCTGCGATTTCATCCACAGCCGTTCCAGTGATTTGAACGCCATTTTGGGCTTGTAGTAATGAAAATTGAATCAGAAAAATGAAAATGAAAATTCTTTGCGTATTACTCATAAAGTGGTTCTATGATTTAAGATCTGTGACTTATAATTAAATTGGAATGAAATGAGGATAATTTCAATGCTTTAAAAAGTTAATTTTTTTATATTTTCTATTCCTTTACGGCAATAATCACTCCTTTTTTCACGGTTTTTCCATACTTTTCAATATTGGAAGGGTCATTTGAAGTCATAAAAACAATTTTATGACTTCCATTGGCTTCAATTTCTTTTAATTTTTTCAAATCGGATTCCCTGCCATCGATAAATATTTTTGGATTTCTTCCATTTTGAAAACTAATCGGTGGAATAACTGATGTTTTATTATCCAATTTCATCATATTAAAGTTCTCATATAAATTCTTTGAATTCTGCATTATAATTTTGGTTCTTGAATTTTTGGTTTGATTGTTTGGATTAGACTCAATAATGTTATTTGGATAAATACTCCCTTTCCAATTGTCCAATAATTTTGGATAATCAGAATAATCGCCGGAGCTATTTGGGTCTTTGAGATTTGGAAGATTGTGCAAAGGAATATTGGGTCTTTGAATTTCAGGTATTTTAAAATTCTTTGCTTTTTCTAACATTTCCTGACCTTGTTTACGTATATCTTCTGATAATTCAGGTGCTTTAAAGTCTTTGTATTTTTCCTTAAATTCCTGACCTTGTTTGAAAAGTTTCTGAATTTCTTTTTCGGACATTTCAGGCATTTTAAAATTCTTTGACTTTTCCAACATTTCCTGACTTTGTTTGAAAAGCTCATCATATTGACTCTGATTTTCTTCAAATAATTTCTTAAGATTATTTTGATGTCCAAAAACACCGTTTTTAGAAAGGAATATTGTATCACCGTTACTTTTGAATTTATTTTTCAAAATCATCAACTGATCATTGGTAATCGAATCCGTTTTGATGATGATGGCATCACTATTCACTGAGAGAGCATCCGGGAAATTTAGTTTGTCAAATTTTGACATATCCACCTTGAATCTGGTTTTGGGCAAGAAAAGCGTGTCACCATTTTTGCTGTAATTTCCGTCATCTGTATCAGGCAAAATATACACAATATCATCACCGACCAAAGAATCTGAAGTTGTTTTTTCATCAAAGTTTTTGATTTTTACAACTTCCTGATTGGAATTGTCATCTTCAAAAATAATAACTCTTTTTACTTTTTCATTCCGCGATTGGGTTTTGACCGCCACACCACATGAAATTAATAGTAATAAGGGGATGAGTAAAATGCTGATTCGGGCAATTTGCTTTTGAGTTCGGATTCGGTTCAACATCAGAATTCGGTTTTTAATTAATTTCTTGCTGAAATTATTAACCTGCCCCACAGTTTGCGGTTGTTGACTGACGACCAATAAATTGAGTTGATATTCTATTTTATTGATATTCTTATTGTTCAACGAGTACTCATCTGCCAAAAACTCCAAATTCGTACGAATCGCTTTTCCATACAACCAGCTGAGCGGAAAAAACCATAAGACTATTTTTAAAAATTCTGCCAATAAAATATCCAACTGATGCCATTGGATGATGTGAGCATTTTCATGAGTCAAAACGTGTTCCAACTGTTGTTCCGTCAGCATGTCGGGATTGAGAACGATGTGATTGAAAAAACTAAATGGCGAAACTTCTTTTTTAGTGTGAATCAGTTTTCTGCCATTTCTTTTTATGGAAATTCCATTTCGGATAATGGCTGAAATTTTAATGGTCTGATAAATCATCAATAAGCTAAAAAACACAACTCCGAGAATATAAACCAAAGGGATAATCTCAGCAAGACCCCAGTTATTTACGCCGGAAACGATTTGTTCCACAGGTTCTTGCGGCAAACTTACAGATTCCATTACGCTGCGATTCAGCCGAATGTATTCCGTTCTTTCACCTGCAAAATTTAAGGGCAATACGGGCAAAACCAAACTTGCCACTAATCCGGTCAAAAGAAAATAACGGTTTTGTTTGAAGCAAGTGATTCTTTCTAAAAAGAAATAATAAGCCGTGTAAAAAAGACTTAAAATAACGATGGATTGAATTAAAAAAGCACTCATTTTTCTTCTCCTTTTTCAATGATTTTCAAAATTTCACGCAAGTCATCGGCAGAAAGTTTTTCCTGCTTTGCAAAAAATGTTACCATTCCTTTGTAGGAATCGTCAAAATAGTCTTTAATAATCCCGGGCAAAAAGGATTTTCGGTATTCTTCTTTTTTCAGAATCGGATAATATCGGTGTGAACCGCCCAAACTCTTATGTCCTACCATCCCTTTTTCTTCCATCAGTCTGACGATGGTGGAAATGGTATTGTAATGCGGTTTGGGGTCATCGGGCAATTGTTCGATGATTTCCTTTACGAAAGCCTCTTTCAGGTTCCAGAGGATTTGTAAAATCTCTTCTTCGCGTTTGGTCAATTTCGTCATTCGATTGAATTTTGAGCAAATATAAACTAAATATTTAGTTAGACAACTAATTTTTTAGTTAAAAAATTTATAGCTGAATTCAAACTTGATTTTCGTAATTTTAAAAAATGAAAGAAATATCTCAAAAAAATTATTTGATTTTCGCACTGATTTCATTGGTGCTAATCTTTGTGAATGCCTTTTTCATCACAGATTTGACGGTCAGAAATAGCGTGGGACATGTGATGATTATCGTTTTTCTGTATTGTTTAGTGCTTGGACTGCTGCGTGCCAACAAGACTTTGTTGTTGATAATTTTGGGAATAGCCGCACTCGGCTTTGAAATTTCTTTGACCAGTCAATGGCCGGAACAACTGAATCTTCAATCCAGCAAATTGTGGGGAAGCCTTGCCGGAACAGAATTTATTTTTGAGGATTTATGGGCTTATCTCGTGGGTTGCGGTTTGATTTATTTGCTTGAACACAGCCGGGAAAACAAAAGACCAAAACGCAGAAAATTCTTCTGAATGATAGTGTCCCACATTTCATAAAATCAAATAAAAATCCCGTTCCTGCCGGAACGGGATTTAAATATTAAAATGTAAGGTCAAATTATTTCTTAACCGCTTTTCGTACAGTAACTTTTCCGTCAACAGTAACTTTCACCACATAAACACCTTTGGTCAGGCTGCTTACATTGATGGTAAAGGTATTGCTGCCGTTGGCTCTTTGTACCAATTGTCCGTTCATATTGTAGATTTCCACCATGGCATTTCCTTTTGCAGAAACCACAGCTTCATTGGTCCATACAGTAGTCAAATTCACATTGGAAGTACTTACTTCAATGGTTCCCAACAAGTCGGTCACATCAGACATGAATACTTGAATATCATCGTTGAATCTTCCGCCGAATCCTATTACAGCAACCGGCTCAGAAGGAATATTTTGTCCGATGATTTCGATGTTGAAGAATTGGGTTCTTCCGATTACATCATTTGTTCCGTCCGTCATCGGATAGCTTTTTCCGTTTTGGAAAGTTCCGTCACCACCTTCAATATCTGAGATGGTCAGTCCGTTAATCGCGATGTATTCACTTTCATAAGCTGTTGGATTGTCCAAATAATCAGAAAGGCTCACAATCTGATAATTCACTTCATTCCCTGTGGAAGACACATCCGCACCTTCTTCAGTAGGAACAAATTGCAACAAACCATTGAAAACAGTCAAACTTCCTGTGATATTGGTCAACGCATCCCCTATTTCATATTCATTCCCCAATCTTCCGGCGGCATCATCAATCAGAATTCCGGCAGTATCGTCTTGGATGTATTTTTGATTTCTGTTTGCAATCATGTAGGTCAACAAAGCGTCACCGGTCAATTTATAAATCTGGCTGCCTGTTTCACCTGCTCTCAACTCTGCGATGGTTGAAACTTCTGTAATTTCAATTTCTCCACCTTCAGTCATCATGGCGTTGTCAATCAAGACGCCTTCTTCTCCTGTATTTCTAACCGAAATGATAATTTGAACGCCAGTTACATCTTCACTAGTTTCAAAGGTGTAAGTAACCGGCTCCCAGCTGTCAGTTGCAGCCGTATAAGCGGAATAAGCAGAATACCCTTGTCCGGTAGAATCATCGTTTCCATTATAAAAAGCATTTCTCACATCTCCAACTCCTTTAATATAAAAGGTCAGCGTGTAGGATGTATTCGGGGTCAGGTCATACCCTTCAGTAGTAAATCTCTTATGACTTGAACCCGTATTGATCAATGCCACAGATTTTGACCCATCCTGTGCTTCAGAAGATTCAACTACACTTGACGCGGCAATATTGGTTTTGGAACCAAACCAAGAATCCGGCTTACCGTCTGTCCAGTTTTCAAAACTGCCGTTCTGCAAAATGTTCTGTGCACCTAAAAACATGGACACGCTCAAAAAAAGCAATGTAAAAATTTGTTTCATGACTGTATTTCTTTTTTATTAATTTTGGTGCAAAGGTAAGATATTATAACGATTCATGTGTTACATTACTGTTAAATTGAATTCCCCATAACTTAGAAATTATCAACAAATTACAGGTTCTTACCGCAATATGGAATCCATCCCGGGAAAGGTATATTTCATGTTCAATTAATTTTTTAGAATGGACTTGAAAACCTTTTAAATCCTCATTAAATTTTTAAAGAGCAAGCCAAAAAACAATTCAAATCAACCCTGTAAACATCCTGAAATCTGAAAAATATTCTGTTACTAAAACCCATTTATCCAATTGGGAATAGTTACATTTGTAAAAACAAAAAATCGCCAGAAATGATTCATAAAAAGGTGGAAGGCTTTTCTAAAATGTCCAAAGAAGGCAAGATTGAATGGTTGGTCAATGAATACTTGGATGGGTCGGAAACGGCTATCCAAACCTTGCAGCAGTATTGGAATGAGAACGCTGAACTCCAACAACTTCATGATGAATTTTCTGAAAACACGCTGACTAATTTTTATCTGCCTTTAGGATTTGCACCCAATTTCCTTGTCAACGATGAACTGCTGTGCATTCCGATGGCCATTGAAGAAAGTTCGGTCGTAGCCGCAGCCTCAAAAGCCGCAAAATTCTGGCTGACACGCGGAGGATTCAAAACCGAAGTCATTTCTAAAATCAAGTTAGGGCATGTTCATTTCATGTTTGGAGGCAAGAAAGAAAAGCTTGAAAGGTTTTTTCTGGCTACCCTGATTGCAAAATTATACAGCGAAACCGAGGCGATTACCAAAAATATGCGTGCCCGCGGTGGGGGCATTTTGAATATCAAACTGATTGACAAAACTGCGGAACTGGATAACTATTACCAGATTCATGCTGAATTTGACACCGTGGATTCCATGGGTGCAAATTTCATCAATTCTTGTCTGGAACAATTTGCGAAAACCATAGAAAGGGAAATAGAATTTAGCGATGAATTTGATGACACAGAAAAGGAATCCCTGCAAATCGTCATGTGTATATTGTCGAATTATACTCCCGAATGCCTTGTCCGGGCAGAAGTCAGCTGTCCGGTTGAAGCGATGACGGAAAAAGATATTCCCGCCGAAGAATTCGTTGAAAAATTCAGCCGCGCTGTCAGGATTGCGGAAGTCGAACCCTACCGTGCCACCACACACAACAAAGGCATCATGAATGGCGTGGACGCTGTGGTCATCGCAACCGGCAATGATTTCCGAGCTGTGGAAGCCTGCGCGCATACTTATGCTTCCAGAAACAGAAAATACACCAGCCTCAGCCATTGTGAAGTCAAAGACGGGATTTTCCGATTTTGGCTGGATCTTCCCATTTCATTGGGCACGGTCGGTGGGCTTACTTCCCTTCATCCTTTGGTTAAACTTTGTCTGCAAATCCTTGGAAATCCAAATGCGGAGCAATTGATGGGAATAGCTGCTGTCACCGGATTGGCGCAGAATTTCGGCGCCTTGCAATCCCTGACAACCACCGGGATTCAAAAAGGTCATATGAAAATGCATCTGCTCAATATCCTGAACCAATTGGAAGCCACCGATGATGAAAAGAAATATTTTGTGAATTATTTCAAGGATAAAACTGTTTCCCATCATACTGTCATCACAGAGTTCTGCCGTTTGCGGGGCGTGAACAGCGTGGAAGAATTAAAGAAAAGCCATTGATTTATCCACATTCCAAAAGGAAAACATCCGGATTTGAAAATCAGTTTGAAAAAATAAAAGTTGCGCATGGCTTAATCGTGTAGTATGATGTATTTTATTTTCGCACTTTTTTGTGGTATATATTGCCTTTTTTATCAATTACCTTTATCAAATAAATGGCTTTAGGTAATTGACTTGTATTCATTCTTTCAACATCAGAAATTTTAAATTCCATTAGTTTTTGTCCGTTTAAATTAAAAATTTGAACATTATACGGTTTGATGAAGTTAGAATTTTTAAAAATCAAATCCTCGTTTTTAAAAGTTAAAAACAAATCATTCTGAACAAAATCGGATACTTCCGAAGTTGATAGTTGCGTGTTATTATAATATGCTTTGCTTCCCAATGAATTTGTTACAATTAAACTTAAAACATCCTCGTTTAAAGTGATTTCATAATGAAATGGTTGGGGTATATTTTGGAAATCAATACTCCAAAATTCATAAAAATAATGGTGTTCAAAAATTTGATTTTCAGATAATTCACATTCAGAAAGAGTAACATTCCAACCTTCACCACCAATCTCGAATATATTTTCATTGCCATAAATAGCTTCACCATTTAACCAGTTACAACCCGAAGTGGCTGTAACTAAAAAATTGGTGAAACTCGCAGTTATATCACTATGAGAGACTTCGTCATTGTTCGGTGGAAAAAAATCCACGTTATTTATAGTTAGTGTTTTGTTAATTATAAATTGACGGATATAGTCTTCTGAGTTTTTGTCTTGCGTCGTTTGTTGTAAATTGCCAATTGATTTTGCTCTTTTTGTTGCTTCTGTGTTGTTGCCAAGCCTCTACTTCGCTGACAATATTTTCTATTTTTGCAATATGCCTGTTCAAACATTGATGATTTAGAACGTGTAATTCTATTTCTGCCATATTCAGCCAACTTCCGTGTTTAGGAGTATATACAAATTCAAACCTGTCCCAAATTCGTTTTGCTTCC
>JBBAEI010000017.1:0-60793 GCA_041656055.1 Weeksellaceae bacterium | reverse complement strand
TCCTTTATTAATGATTGCCTGAAGCTCCTCTACTTCTTCCTTTGTCAATTTAATCGTGTATCGTATCATTGTTTTTTATCACAAAGATATAAAATAAATACGTCATAACATATTTAACTTAACACTATATCAGTCTGCGAAAAACCTCACAAAGCTTTCAAATATAAGCAATCCTTTTGTTTTGATTTGAAAATCAGCTGGAAAAATTGGGGTTGTGCGGCATTTTTTAATTAGTCCATTTTATTTGGTAGGGATATTTTTCGTAAATGACATTGTCTTCATTTATAGTATATCCTCTCAGTCCAAATTCTTTAGCAATTTGCATTGTTTCAAATGCTAAATTACCATATCCTAATTTTTTCATACAATATCCCTTATAATAAAGTGCTTCTGAAAATTCCGGATATTCTTTTAATGATTTATCAAAATTTGTTATTGCTTTTTTATACTGCTTTTGTTCCATTTGAGTTATTGCCAAATAAAATATGTCTAAATAATGAATCCAGCTTTCTCCATTTTCAGAAATTTGTTGGTTAATTGAATTGGTAAAAGAATTTTCAGCCAATGTATATTCATTAAGCTGTAGGTAAGAAAGTCCGATATAAAAATCGTAGGAGTGATCCATTACATATCCATTACCAAATTTAGATTTGTAATCTTCAAAATCATCAATTGCTTGGGTATAAGTTTTTGCGAAAATACATTTGATAAATGCACGATAATCTTGCCATCTTTCGGCATCATATTTTACAGCTTTATCAATATACTTCATCCCAACTTCGTATTTAGATTGTTTAAAGAGAGGCATTGCTTTTTGTTGCCATAAATACGCTATGGTTGAGTCTTTTGCAAGACCTTTGTCAATTTCTTCTTGCCAATCATTTGAGAATAACGGGAAATTCCAAGCACCTTTTTTTAAGTACTCTTCTATAATTTGTTCTTGTTTGTCTTTATCAGCTTGATTATCTATATCTTGAGAATTAGTAGAGTCGCAAGACATGAAAATAATGAAAGCAAAAAATTGAATAAACTTTTTCATAAAATGTCGTACAACTTTCAAATATAGACAATCCTTTTGTTTTCAATTAGAAGTCAGTTTGAAGAAATAGGGTTGAACAAGGGTTGTAGATATTTACAAATATTTTTTTATTGGAAATGCACTCTCAGATTATTTTCAGTTCTTACAACATTGCCATCATATTTGCCTGGTATCCAATCTGCATATTTGGTTTTTAATTCTTTCATCGCTAAGTCAATTAAATCTTGTTTAAACTTTTCGTTTTGAGGATAATCATTGACCCAATTGTTTACTTCACAATTCGAGACTGTTCCATCTTTTTCAATAATAAATTTTAAATCTAAAAACAAGGATATATTTGATGTGATTTTCAAAGGAAATACGGTTTTTATTTGAGGCATTATCCCTTCATTTATTAATTTAATATTTTGATTTTTTAGTCGCGGTTTTTCGTTCGCATCCAAATCGTATATACTTATTACTGAACCGTTATTTACAAGGTCGAAAATATAAATTTCCTTGGCTTGGTCTAAAATATCTTGGTAATAATTTTGCCCAAAGCGCTCTTTCATAATCATATTGACATAACCACTATAGCAACCAATTGTTTGTCCCTCATGGGTTACACAATCCATATCCTCAATATGAAATTTATAGTCTTTGTTTTCTACTAATCTTTTGATTTCATCAATATAAGGTTCAGAAATACACCCAAAACAAATTTCGTGAGTAAATATCCCTTTGTATTGCGCTAAATCTTTTTTGGCTTTCTCAATGGCATTTATACACATGGTATCAGAAGCTTCTGGATTTTTTAAATATTCGACATCTTGATTTTTAAGCTCTATGGTTACTAATTCAATATCCTCTTCTGAAGTTTCAATGGTTTTTCGCTGGTCTTTTTTATGACAGCTTAAGAGTACGATAATTATGAAAAAATATGTGATTTGATTTGCGCTCATAAAATTCTGACTAAATTTTGAATATAAATTTCAGGCTGAAACTCAGCACTATGCAACCCAAAAGAATTCATAGAAAGTAAATTTAGCAAAAAAAAGAATAGCATCCGTTTTTGGCGATGTAAAAAGCGGTCACTGAGCACAGACGAAGTCTGCGAACTAAGTTCACAAAGTGAGTCGATGATAAAGCCATTGCCGTCTGTTCCCTGAGCGGAGCCGAAGGGCAGTCAACGGATGAAATGAATCAAATCAAATTCGGCTTTAGCCGCATAAAATCTGTGCATGAATGGGGCTAAAGCCAAGTGGAGGCTTGCTTTTCTGTCCGTCCACTAAAGTGGACGGCAATACTTTCTTGTTTTTTTAATTTAAGTTGAATATCTGCCTATTGCCATTCGAAATGAGCCGAAATGAGCAGTTATCATTTATACCTTGGCTTCGACTCCGCTCAGCCGCCGGTTTTGGTTATAGAACGATGTGTACTGCGTTCACTGAGCGAAATAAGCCGATGGTAAAGCCATTGCCGTTGACTTTAGTCAACGGATGAAATGAATCAAATCAAATTCGGCTTTAGCCGCATAAAATCTTTTGCATGAATGGGGCTAAAGCCAATTAGAGGCTTGCTTTTCTGTCCGTCCACTATAGTGGACGGCAATACTTTCTTGTTTTTTTAATTTTTTTGTCCTGTAACCTCATTCTATAAAAACTCTCACAAAACTTTCAAATATATACAATCCTTTTTGTTTTCATTCGGAAATAAGTTTGAATTAAATAGGGATTGTGGGAGGCTTAGCTTTGTTGCACAGTTTTTTTATTGAGCGTTTATTTCCCAAATTAAATATTGTCCGTTAACATAGTCAAATACGATTTCTTTTATCGCATGTCCTGTCTTGATTTTAACAACATGTTTTGGATTTTGTCCTAACCCAATTCGCATATTCTCTTCGTATGAGTTTTCGTCAGAAGTTTTGATTTTGTCTAAATCTCTACTGATTTCTCGGATTGTCTGAAAGATTTTTGAATAGTCCGTTTCAATTTCAGTCTTTAACGACTTGGCGAAAAACATTGTTTGACCTTTGTAATAGATTTCAATTCCCGGTGCTAAAACTCTTACAATGTCATCGTTATTTTTTGAATTTAGTAACTTCACAACATTGTCAAACTTTGGAATTTTATTTACATCAGGCGTGTTGCTTGAATAATTGTCGGTGATTTTTACACTTGATAATTTTCCGCTTTTAGAAATTTCTACTGAATAGTTTGTCTTGTCGTAACTCCATTGTTCGCCATACTCACCCATATCGTCTTTTTTGTCTGGCTTGCCTAAAACATGTTGAACTTCTTTTTTGTCAAGTCCAAGTTTTAAGCCTTTAAAACCAATGTCTGTTGTCGTGTTACTACCTGAAATTTGAATTGACCAAATTATATCTGTATGTCCTGCGGCATATTCAAAGACCATATACAAACTTGTGTCAGGTTTGATGATGAAAACTTCGTATTCAAAACCGTCTTCGTATTTGTCGTGTTGAAAAGGTTTTCCAAATTCGTTTGTTGCAGTTTCTCGGTATTGTCCAATCCGGAAACCGTTCAAGTCCGTTTCTATAGTCTGTCCGCCTACTTTTAGTAATATCAAAAGAAGCAAAACTAATGTCGTGATATTTTTCATTAATCGGTGTCTTTTTTGAACTTACACACAATGCCGGCTTGCGAAAAAACCCTCACAAAGCTTTCAAATATAAACAATCCTTTTGTTTTCAATTGGAAGTCGGTTTGAAGAAATTGGGGTTGCCGATGATGCCACAGTCTTTTAATTATTCCTTAATCTTCTCGGTAAATTATATATTCGAATTTATTTCCAATCAACCAGCCCCATTTCCTTTTACAAAAAGGAAATTTTAACATAGTCGGTAGTCGTTTTCCATTTTCACCAACATAATACAATTTATCTTCTTCCATTTCTAATATAATACTTTTTTCAGCCTCAGGAACTGTGGAAATATTATCTTTTAAACTCATGGTTGATGGGAAATCAAATAAGATGTAATAATCGAGAGTTAATTTATTATTTTCAATTTTATAAAGTCCATATTCATCCCAACTTAAGTCAAATTCGTTCGTCCATTTGAATGTATTATCAGGATAAAGCGTAAAACTTTCCATTAAAAAACAATCTTTAAAAAAAACCTTTATATACAATCGTGTCTTGTCCGACTATTTGTCCGAAACAAGCAAAAGTTATAAAGAATAATATTTTCGTTAATAGTATTTTCAAAGCTCCACACACAATGTCAGCCTGTGAGAAAACCTCACAAAGCTTTCAAATATAAACAATCATTCTATAAATTGACAAGGAAATGTATGGAAAGCACAAATGAATTTTTGAGATACGGATGAAGTTTACATCATCACAACTTACAGATTTTTACATTACATTTGCTCAAAATTTATCTGATTTATGGGAACTGTACCGAATAATCAAAGCAGTCAGGAAATTGACCTTTCATTTATTTCCAAAAATACAGCTCGTCTATTTGAAAATATTGGGCTGTCTTTTTTTCGGTTTCTTCAATTTCTGTTAAAAAACAAATTTTGGCTTTTGGGGCTGATTGTAGTTGGAGCGGTGCTTGGTTATTTTTTGGATCAAAGCCGCAGCAACAAATTTAAGCATGAAATCATCGTCGTCCCGAATTTCAGCAGTAACACCTATTTGTACAATAAGATAGCGGAAATGCGATTCAAAGACTCCCCCATTTCTTCGGTAGAAATAGAACCTGTCATGGATATTTACCAATTTATTACCGAAAGATGGAGCAACTTGGAAATAGCCAAATACCTGAGTGAAAACAATATACAGTTTAATAAATACAAACCCAATTCGGAGATTGAGAAGTTTTACCGCTATCATTTGATGACCGTTTATACCCAAGGTCCGGATAACGGCGGAAAAATCATCGACAGCCTGATGGACGTTTTCAACAGTGACCCGTATTTTTTAGACAGACAAAAGGTCGAAGTTCAAAACAATAAAAATAAGATTGCGCAATTGAAAAATTCAATTGAATATACCAACCAGATTCTTGATAAAATCGGCAGCAGTGAAGCAAAAGGAAGCGAAATAACCCTTGAAACCTATTCGGAACTCAATGAATTAATTAATTCAAAGAACAGTTTGATTGACCAATTAAGAAATGCGGAAATTGATCAGTTAGAACAGAAAAAGGTGATTTTTGACTCTTCCAGATTATTGAATATTAAAGACAAAGGAATTCCGTTTGCAATCCTGATTCCGGTGGCTTTGATTTTGTTGTTCGTGTTCACTACCGCATTTGTCCGGTTTTATCAAAGACAAAGCAGAAAACTGAGCGAACAAGCAAGTTGAACTACAGATTTCTGATTGAATGAGCCAACCCTGAATTTTAAATTCAGTTAAATAGTTTGAGAATTGAATGATATCCCTGAAAAAAATATATACGCTGTTATTCTTTCTCGGAGTGTTTTTCCTGCCTTTCAATGAATTTGAAGGACTTGCTTTTCTGGGAGAATATAAAAATGATGCTTCAGCCTATTTTTTTCTAATCGGCTTTTTTATTTTGATAATTGAAAGCCTTATCCGGGGAAAAATCAACATTCCCTACAAGCATCCCTTGGTCATCGTTTTGATGGTTTTCATTGTATGGAGTGCGGTATCCACACTGATTAATATTCAAAGTGTACTTCAGAATTTCTTTAAAGATACTTCGGGACTCAACCGCTATTTCAGACAAACCATTTCACTGTTGATGACTTCTGTGATGTTTACGGTTTTGTTTTGGAATGTGATTAAGAATTACTCGACTTACCGGATATTCATTTTGCTTCGGCGGGTAATATTGGGGAGTTTTATTTTTGTCGCGGTTTATGGTTTTATTGAAATCGCCATCGTGTTTTTCGGTATGGGATTTCTGACTCCCGTATTGCAGGGTTTTGATATTTTCCCTTTTGTAAATACCAATCTATCAGGGTCGTTGATGAGAAAGGGCATATCATCTGTAACGTTTGAAATCCCGGCACTCGGCACTTTTCTTGTCGGGGTTTTCCCTTGGATGGCGAGCTATCTGCTGACGGAAAAGAAAATTTATAAATACATCCCTTTGGCAGTGGTTTTAATTTTATTGTTTTTTTCCGATTCCCGTTCGGCGATGATTGTGATTTTGGCGCAGTTATTTATATTCTTTTTGTTGTTTCTTTTAGACCCAGCATACAAAAGGGGAACGAAAAGAGCGCTTCGCTATGGTGCTGTCGTCTTTGCCGCATTGTTGGTTTTTAATTCGGATAAAATCATCAAAACCTATAAGGAGAAAGCGGATCGGATTGATTTTTTCAAAAATATGAGCAAGG
Organism: Weeksellaceae bacterium; assembly: GCA_041656055.1. GTDB lineage: Bacteria > Bacteroidota > Bacteroidia > Flavobacteriales > Weeksellaceae > Moheibacter. The sequence goes on along the minus strand of JBBAEI010000017.1, from coordinate 54,442 downwards.
ATATTTCCAATCGCTCAAGGTTCGGGATACAGTATGCGACTTTGAAGGTTTTTTCAGATCATCCGGTGGCAGGCGTTGGCTTAGGGCAAAACGCCTATCACGCCATGCATTATTATCCATATTGGGCAACACATGACAACTGGGAATTTAGATTGAGATACAAGAATCAGTCTTTGAAATCATTTCCACCAAACTATAATTTCTATACCCGGACTATGGCGGAATTGGGGAGTGTAGGAATCCTGACTTTTCTGTTTTTGCTGTTTCTTTGTTTTTATTATTCTTTCATGCTATGGAAAAAGTCGGATGACAAAAATCGGTTCTTGGGCTTTATTTTATTGCTGTCTTTCGTGGGGGTATCCATTAACTGGTTGCAGCAAGATCAATTCAGACAATATATGTTCTGGTTGAGCCTTGTGTTGCTGATTAAATATGCAATGGAGTTTAGAACCAAGAAACTTGCTTAATTTATTCATCCTGAAATATTTCTTTCAGCAGTTCAGTTAATAATTCTGTTTCTATTAAGTTCGCCCACACAGGATTTTCCTTCGTCCTCAAAGATTTATATTGCTTCGTATCCGGGTTGTAATTCAGTCCGGAATTGTTTTGAAAATAATTTCTAAAATCCTCAGCAGGAATTTCAATCACGCCTGCAAAACTTTCTATCCATAACGTACCAACCTCAAATTCAGATTGATCCTCTCCGCCGATGTCTAAACGCAAATCGGTTATTTTCTTTCCGACAGGCAAATCGAATGTGATGACTTGAAACTCATCCGGTCTTTTCTTGACATTGTTCCAGATCTTATTTTGATTGGTATAATCATCTTCCGGGTTTGTTTTATAAGCTAAATTAAAACCGAAATTCATCGAACTTTTAATTTCTATTTTTAGTCTGAAAACCCGGGAGTGCATATCATCAAAAGATTGGATTTCAGTTAAATCCTCTTGTACACTAAAGTATTCGAACTTTTCGAATCCATAGTACGCCGCTAAGCTTTCGGTATTTTCAAAATAATCCATGTCAAGACGTTTGTCTTTCAGATTTGAAGGCGTGTAGATTCGTGGTATTTTCACTTCTTTTTCCCCTTTTTCCAAAGCTTGATGAATCAAATTGAGTTGTACTTGATTTTGGGAATAATAAGATTGATACAATGGCAGGACTTTTCCAAAATACAGCAAAAAGAAAAAAACACAAGCCAAAACAGGAATCAGGGAAATTCCCACTTTGAAATTTGATTTCTTAGAGAAAGCATTGAACAATTCATGATAAGCAAAAGACAAAGCAAGCAATAGAAAGAGAAAAGACCCGCTCACTGCCCTTACAAATGTGGTGGGGGTCAGCATGAGGACTTCATTGGCTACAAATGAAAGTAGGAGAAAGACAATTGAAATGGATAAGAATGACAGTTTTCTCTTCGTCAATAACCCAAATTTTTTGGTGAAAATAAAAATTAAGTAAATGACCAAAAGCAGTAAAAGGGGAATGGTAAAAAATGCCAGATATTGATCGTCGAACCGATGAAACTTATCCATCAGAGACAATTCACCCCATTGTATTCCTGATGAATGCTCCCAATTTTCTAATCGTCTTTGATTCCCCGGAGCCAAAATCAAAACAGCCGCACCCAACGAGGAGAAAATTGCAGCAAACAATAAGTTCTTTTTCAATTTTTTCTCAAAATAGAATGACGCCATAAATAACATCCAACTGAAAATCGCCACAAAGGGCCCCACATTTTCATTGGTACAACCGGCCATAAAAGGCAAAACCATAAAAATAAGTATGCTGCTAAAAGGCTTATTGATTGGCTTCGCTGAATAATAATATTTCAAAACATAAAAAACATACAAATACACCACGATACCTGTCCACATATACACAGCCGCACCAACTATCCAGAAAGTAGATTGCCCCAAATCAGGATGAAAAAGCCAGTAAAATGAAGCAATTAATGCAAAGCTAAAAGCATTGAACTTTTGGCCGGAAGTTCGGAAGGGAATCTGTGATAAGATGCATAACAATGCTGTCATACCTACTGTCTGAATCAGGGCAAGCAGGATTTTGTTTGAAAAATTAGTAAGCGTCACGGCAAAGAATTCGGCCACCAACCTCCCCGTCCAGCTGAAGTATCGCTTACCGATATCAGAATAACCAAAGGAAGAAAAAGTAAAGTCATCAGATTGAAGCGGAGAAAAATAGTGAATGACATAAGCCAACAGACTGAATATTCCCAATAATGAAATGTTGATGATTTGATGTTTTCTATTCATGATACTTAGAATAAATCATACAAAACTAATGATTTAGCGCATTCGGTCTGCTAAACCCCGTTCTTCTTTCATAGCCACTCCAAATCGCATTTTCCCAATATTCTTCGGATAGCATTATTTTAATGGGTAAATCCTCCTGTTTTATTCTTTTTTTTAGTCGCCTGTTCCAGAATTTTAATTCTTTATTATCCGGAATCCGGTTGAGAAATGTCTGATATACGGTAGTGATATAAGTTGAAAAACCTTCAGCGTAATCTGAATCTATCATTTTTTTGTAAGGCAATGATGCACTGTTTTCGAGAATTTCCTTTATAATGAGTTCTTTGTTTTTTAAAATTTGAAAGCGGGATGTCCAATAACGAAGATCTGATTCGGATGGTATATTTCCATACATATCAGTCATGACAGCATAAATGAAATCTTCATAACCATGTTTGGCTTCTTCAATACCGAATTTTAAGGTGGCAGAAGCCGGCTTGTAGTGGAATTCTGAATAATTAGGAGGGTCTGATTTCCAGCCTATTATGCCATAGCTTGTTTCTTCTGCTCCTGCCCATTCTTCGTACAGCAAATGTGACTGATCAAATAGTTCGTATACAAAGAATGCTTTTATACTATTTTTATCACTTATATTTCTGAGAAACATTTTCATCATTTCATCTTGTTCACGTTCCCTATAGTATAAACTACCTCTTTTTCGATTGATTTCTGTTAGCCAAATCGGTTTATTGTAACTTTCTAAAACTTTTAAAGCATTTATATTAGGAATATTAATATCTAATAAAGGACGTCCGTTATCTGAATACCAATGGTAACCTAATATGTCATAATCAACATTCTTCTCCTTCAAAATGTCTAAATAACCCCAATGAACCCACAATGCACAATTAATGATAGTTTTTGCAGTTGGATCAATTGATTTTATTCCATCCGACAATCCTTTCAAGTAGGCTGTTATAAGCTCCATCTTATGACTATCATAATCTTCTTTCTTCATCCCTTTTGTATTGGGTAATTGAGCCTTCAAATCAAGCTCGTTTCCTAAACCATAATAATCGAAATATTCACCATACCTACTAGCAAAGCCTTGCCCTTGGTTTTTGCCTTTATTATATGCTTCATCACTAGTAAAGACTTGGTTTTCTAAATGAATATTATAAAACTTTATAACAGGTAGAATCGAAACACCCCTCTTCTCTGATTCTTTGAGAAGGTTCTCAAATCTAACATTCCGATTATCCTTCGTGTTAATGCCCCCATCCTGAAGAGTGTTGACATCAATTCGGTAGAAGGTCATTTGATGTTCTGACAAAAGATCTAATTGCTTCTCAATGGATATAGGCAAATAGGCCTTATCCTCAATCGGATGACCATTTATCCCCCAAATAAAATCAGAAGAGATGTTTACAGGTAGGGCTGAATGTTCGTGCAAACTATTCTTATTCATTACTGGTGAGTAAAAACAAGCGGAGGAAAGAAATGAACTTACCAGCACGATGATATAATATTTTAACCATACTAAATTTTTCATTTGCCTAAAATAAGTAAGTTTCATTAACTGAAAAATTAATAGTTGTTTTTAAATTTATAATATTGCATTATATTTTAAACGAATGGTTTTCCTCTGTTTTATAATTATAATTCTTTACTATTTAGGTGTTTGCCAATTGTCGAAACCTTTTTTGAAATTACTAAGACAACAGACCTTAAACTCTAACGTTCTTTTCTTATTTGGAATTCTTTTTCCCGGATTAATTTTACTTTATGTTTTGAACGATGAAAAGCAAATTTACTATTATGATTACTCAAATTATTGGGTTAAAACAATTGAATACCAAAAATTTTTAATCAATGATGGGTTTGATGTTTTTAGAAAAGTATATAATTCTATAAACACTCAACAGTACAATGATTTTGCAACTCTACCACTTGCAGTTTTGGGTAGAGTTTTCGGGCTGGAGTTTCGCTATTTCATTTTTTGCACATATCTATTGTACGCAATTCCCGGAGCGTTGCTTTTTGGAAATCTTATTTTAAGGTTTTCAAAGAATAAAAACAGAAGTTTGCTTTTAGTTCCAATCTTGTACTTAATGTTTGTGCCGTTGTTATTTCCACTTAGGTATGGCTTTATAGGAACCCTAGGCTTAGTAATAATCGGTATTATATTCAATCTATTTTTTATACGCAAATATTGGGAGAAAAAAGATCTAAAAACATTTGTGTTAATTGGGATTATGCTTCTTCTTCTTCTATTCACAAGGAGGTGGTTTACTTTTTGGGTTTTAAGTTTCTTTTGTATCAATTTCCTATTGCTATTAGTAGTCGGGTTTAGACAAAAAAGTATAAAACCAATAATTAATGGTGGATTTAATTTAACAGTTGCAGGGTTAGTTTGTGGTGGGATTATGCTCATTTTCTTTTATCCGTTTTTTGAACTTACGTTTTTAGCAGATTATAAAGATTTGTACTCAGGATACAGAGTTCGTAGCATAAAAGGACATTGGAATAGTATAGTTAATACATTCGGCTACATTAATCTTTTTCTTATAATATTAGGTATTGTCGGATATTTTATGACAAAAAGATATTATGAAGCAATTTATTTCTTGCTGTGTTTCTTAACGCTCTCTGTGTTTTTTGTTACATTTAACGATTTTGGTCCCCAACATTATTATATTATTATACCTTTTATACTGTTACTGATACTTGGAACCTTATTTGTTGAAAATAAAAAGTTTAAACATGTATCCATAGCTATATTATTAATCGTTTTCTGTAGTAATTTTTACATAAACTTTATGACAAATGAGATAAAAACCGCTTATTTTTTTTCTACTATAAATGGATACAAATATGACAGACCGGATTATGATGTGATTGCTTCTATTATGAATGATATTGAATACAATTATGAAGAAAACCGCCAATATTCATATTTGATAGGTAACGGTGGCTTTCTTAATTATAGTTTGTTACAAAATATTTATCTTCCTCAAAAAGTAAAAGCCACAAAAGGGCTTTTGAGATCACAGAATGTGGATAAAAGAGATGATTTTCCAAATGATTTGTTTCTCGCCACCAATGTTTTAGTAGGTGAACCGGCTTTGCATCATTTAAGAGCAGAAGACCAACAGGTTATAACCTATTTCAACGAGCAGATTATGATTGGTAATATGAAGGATTTTTATAAAAAAATTAAAACATATTATTTGATGGATAATCAGAAGGTTCATCTTATGAAAAGAATAAAGATTTTTGATTCAGCAAAAATGGATGAAATAAGAAACCACTTCAAAAATCAATATCCCAACTATCCAAATATGTATAACGTTAATCCCATTGTTGGACAGATTTCAAGTTATAAAAGAGGAAATGCTCATGGAGAAATTTCGATTTTTTCGGATGCAATATTAATGCATCCTGGTGGAACTGATAGCACTAAAATTTCACTTTCAATATTGGACTCTCAAAAAACACTGAACTTTACAGCCTCCTTTGCAAATAAAGATGAATTCACGAAAAGTTGGTGTAACCCTGACAATGATGGGGAGATTAATCTTTATATTTGGGGAGATGATAAACTTTTGAATGAATATTATGTAACACATAAAGAAGATATCAACATTAGTGTTCCACTTGAAAATATTCATGAATTAACGCTTTCGGTCGATAAAGGACGGAATTTTGATTATTGTGACAAATTCATCATAAAAAATTTAGAGATAAAATGGAAAAAAGAGATGTAATTCTCTCCATCATCATTCCCATTTACAATGAGGAACAAATTCTGCCGGAGCTCCATGACCGGCTTACAAAAGCTGCACGGGAGGTCACAGAAGACTATGAGCTTATTTTTGTCAATGACGGCAGCCGCGATGCTTCCCTTCTCGGTCTGATGCAAATTGCTGAAAAAGATGCTAAATCCTTTTACATCCATTTCAGCCGAAACTTTGGACATCAAATAGCTGTAACAGCCGGAATTGATTATTGTTCCGGTGATGCTGTTGTCATCATTGATGGAGATTTGCAGGATCCGCCGGAATTAATTCCTGAACTCTATAAAAAACACAAAGAAGGCTTTGAAGTGGTTTATGCCCGGCGTGAATCCCGCGAAGGAGAAACCTTCTTCAAGAAGTTTTCTGCAAAAATGTTTTACAGGACACTCCGAAGGCTGACTTCGGTCGATATCCCCCTTGATACGGGAGACTTCCGTTTAATCGACCACAAAATCGTGGAATGCCTCAGACAAATGCCCGAACAGAATAAATTTCTACGCGGTCAGATTGCATGGATGGGATTCAACCAAACAGCAGTCTATTTCAAACGGGACAAACGAAAGCATGGCAAATCAGGCTATCCGCTCAGCAAGATGCTGAAATTTGCCATGGATGGGGTGACGGCATTTTCAGATAAACCTTTGGGATTTGTGACAAGGGCAGGATTTATTATTTCCGGATTGTCTTTTTTGCTGATTCTCTACGCCATATTCGCTCATTTCGCACTGAATCAGACCATTACCGGCTGGACTTCACTGATTGTCAGCTCCATGTTTATCGGGGGCGTGCAATTGATTTCCATCGGGATTATCGGCGAATACATCGGTCGAATTAATAAAAATGTGTTGGACAGACCGTTGTATATTATCCAAGATACCAATCTGAAAAAAGAAGCTTGACGGTAAATGATTGGAAATGAATTGAGCTTTTTGTCATTAGAATTGTTCTTATAAATCCATCAAAATCCTAATCACCGGAATGTCAATTTTGCAGTTGATGTTCGGACTTCTTTTCAGAATAGGGTCATTTGTTCTGAAATTTCTTCGTTTAACAATTCTCCAAATTCTTCCCAATGTTCTATTTCCAAGTTTTTTATTGCTCTTTTGGCTTCCTCAAATGACACTCTTTCAAAAGCTGTTTTTAGGTCTATTCGCATTAATGTGTCTTTATTGATTGACCTTTTAGAATCTGAAAATATTATTGATTTGAGAAACTTTTGAATCAAATCTGAGTTTAACAAATAATGAGCAATTTCGGCTAATTCTAATTGGTCAAAACCAATAAAGTAGCAGGTGTCATCAAGCATAACGGGTTTGTTATTCTTTGGACAAACTAATGTGAAATGAGTTGTTTTGTAAAGCCCTGAAATGGCTACTTTATATGGTGCAAAAGAATAATCCCCAATACCAAAAATCGAAAAACTTGGTTTGCCTTGGTAAATGGACGATTTACGTTTATCAAATAAATCTTTGTGTGCATACAGGTAATCATAGGTAAGCGGAAACTGATGCTTGATGTATTGAGTTTCTTGTCCTACTTTTCTTTGAGTTATGATGGTTGATTTTCTAAAAGAATTTGTTCTGTAATCTTTTAGGTCTGAACTTTTTAATAAACCATAGACTAATTCACTTTCAAGATTGACAATTTCACCCATGGCATTTTTAAAGTGACCGTTCACTGCGTCAAGCTCCATAACTTTAGAGCAGTCGTGTTTTACACCTGAACGCCAAACAAATGATGATTTTCCTTCAACTACACTTGATTCATCATAGTCTTGTATCGAATAGACAAATTTATCTTTATACCAACCAAAAGTTGTCAAACTTTCATTAGTATAAAAATCATATTCCTTACAAATAAATTCCGGAGGGCTATCCAATTGAGCGATGAACAAACAGGCATTAACTGAAACATTAAACTCTTTTTTTGAGTCAATACTCAACATTTCATTATTACCTATTCTAAAATGATTTATTTTTTGGTCGTGAATAATGTTCTTTACAACTGCGTTTTTAATTAAAAATGCAAACAATCCATCATGTTTTTGGAAGCATTTCAGCATTATAAATGAAATGTATTCACCAATGTCAAAATTCCCCTTTCCTGTCATAGCATCCAAGCCTTTATGATTCTTGAAGTTGGATTTGACTGGAAGATTGCTTGAGTCAATAGCACCTAATTCTGAGTTTGTCACCCATGGCGGATTTCCTATTACCAAAGTTTTTAAGTTTATCGTAGATTCGGCAAGTAAGGAATAATTAAATTCAAAGGCATTTGCATGAATAATATCAATTTCAGGTTTCGTATCCGTTGAATTAGCCAAATAGAAATTGAGTATTCCGAATTTTGTTTTCCATACATAGGGTTTATAGATTTCCACCCCGACAAGCTTTTTGAGGTTTTTAAATTGTGATAAACAAGCGATAATAAAATTTCCTTTACCGCAAGTAGGTTCTAATAAAAATTCAATGTTGGGATTTTTATTAAAGGCATATTTCGCAACTTGTAAAGCAAGCGTTTTATTCGTTTGGAAGTCTCCGTATTCCCTTCTGTCAGGTTCAGAAGTGATGGATGGATTAATTTCAATTTCTGTTAATAAATCTGTTGCTTCTTTCTGTGTTTCAAAGAAGTTATTCAAACCACTAACAACTTTGATTATAGAATTTATTTCCAAGTGGTTTCTTAGCGAATTTTGATTTTCTATGAAGAAAGTCAAAGTCTTGTCGGTTAGATGTGCTTCCAAGTATGTCATATCGTTAGAAGTCTTTTATCATTTCTCGGATTACGGCCATTTTTCTGGTCTCTTTGTCAATGTATTTTTCATATGCTGTTTTCATTCCACTGAAGAAACCTTTCATATCCTGCGTTTCGTCAATTTTCAATTCGCCTACCATCTGGATTACACCCCAACCTTGCGCTTCTATTGTTAAGCAATCCCAACTAATATGCTGAACAGGAACTAAGCCAGAATCATTGATTATCTCAATACCTTTATCCGTCTTTTTGTAATTTACGAAAATAAAATACAATTCATTACCGTCCTGTTGAAGCCAATTTATTAATCTTCTTGCTGAGATAATATTTGGTGAATAATTATTTTTATCAACATTGTTGCTTTTGACATTAACCGGCTTTTGAAGATTACCATCGGGCAAGAAGTCTCCAATTGACTTACGAGTTCCCTTGGCTGTAGCACCGTGTCTTTTTGCGGTTTGAACTTCTATTGCTCTGTAATCATCCATAATTTATCTTCATGGTATTTTACAAATTTACAAATTGTTTTTTTCTTCTGTACTGGGTTCTTTTAGTATGAAGCCCAACTCATAAACACACGCAGACCTCCATCTGATAACCTCAAAGTTGTCAATTTATGTTAAAAGCAAAACTTTGAGACTACCTATATCCCACAAAAAGGAGTTGGCAATCTCAAAGAAAATGCTTTGAATGACCTAAGAATGACTGATTAAGCTGCAATTAATTATTGAACCCAAAATAATTAGGCAGCGGACCGACAATGTGCTGTTCCAAAAGATTTCCGGCGACATCATAAATGTATAAAGTTCCGTTAGAAACATAATCCCCGGCATCTCCTACATAAATTTTCCCGTTGTTCACCGCAAATCCGTAAGCTCCGAATACACCCTGCCCACTCATGCTGAACAATGGATTGGCAGGAGCACCCGGCATATCTGCATTCGTTGCAAACACCTGATCCGCAATGGTATAATACATCGTATTGCCCTCTCTGACCATATTTTCCGGATGTTGTCCCGTTGGGAAAGTCATTTCAAATGCCACTAAATCCACAAGGGTATCAATGCCAAACAATTTCCCTTGGGTTTCTTCTCCCGTCCATTCCGCTTTTCCGCTGCAAAGCACATAAAGCACATCATTGTAAACATACATGGATTCGGGAATATCACCCACCTGAATTTCGCTCACCGCATTGTTGGAAGCACGGACAACGGAAACAGAATTTCCAAATCCCCAGCCACCCATGTGTGCCACATAAATTTTCCCGTTGGAAACGACCATCTGCTCCGGGCCTTCCACTACCGGAATGCTAGCTGAAACCGAAAGCGTATTCAAATTGATTTCTGCAATATAATCATCCAACGGATCCGCAGGATTGCCCCAGTTGGACACATAGCCTTTCCCGTTTTCAATCACCATGTACCGCGGATTCATCAAGCCGTCTGTGATGGTTCCGACATTCTCAAAAGTATAACGGTCAACGACCTCAATTTTTCCGGAACCGTTTACCACAATATAAGCCCTATCTCCGTCAAAATACATGCTTTGTCCGGTATCCCCCAATGGCGAATTATTCACCAAATCATAAATATTATTGGTCAAAACACCTTCATCGGAAAGAAAACTTACCGAAGCATTCCCCATACCAAAACCCCCTTCATTTAGAATCAAAACCCCGTTTGAAAACGCATCATCATCCGGGATAATCTGGGCATTATCATCGCTACTACAAGCGGTCAAAAGCAATGCTGAAATCGCAATTCCCGCCATGAATAATTGTTTGAATTTTTTCATTTTTTAAAATTTAAAATTGATATACACATTATAATTTCTGCCCGGCATCGGGCGGTTCAATACATTTTGATAAGCTTCATTCCAAAGATTTCTTATCTGAAAACCAAGAATATAAACCTTGTTTTTTCCAAGTGCATACTCCAATCCCAAATCAGAAACAGTAAAATCTTTCAAAGTCGAGTGATGCTGCGGATCGGTGTAAACTTTACCGTTGTAATAAATCCGGTAATACGCCGAAATCCTTTCCCGAGACCAAGCGGCAGAAGCTGTGATTTTATGAAAAGGCACATAAATCAACTGCTTGTCCGTTCGCTTGTCTTTTGAAACCGTATAAGCATAAGAAGCTTGCATTTCTAAATGGCTTTTGCCTAAAGTTTTTGCATAATTTATATAAGATTCCAAGCCGTAGGAATGCACCTTTCCGACATTTTCCGGTTTGAAAAAATCAGCGGAAACAGGAATCCACTGAATCAGATTTTCTACTGCATTGAAATATCCGGCTACTTCAAAAGTCAGATTTTGAAATTTCAATTGATTCCCAATTTCAGCCTGTAAGGAAGTTTCCGGCTGCAAATCTGAATTTCCTGAACCCGGCCAATACAAATCATTGAAAGTCGGCATTTTAAAGTTTTTGGAAAAATTCATCCGCAAGTGATAAATTGAAGCGGCATTCCATTTTAAGCCAAAGGAAAAAAGCAATGGCGAACGATAAGCATCCGAAATTTCTTGACGCAAACCGGCTTCATACAAGAATTTTCTACCTAAACTTTGTTTCAAAACCAATCCGGCAGCTGCGGTTTGTCTTTTCGCAAATCGGATGTTCGTTCCGGTAGCTTCAATGTGTGAAAATGTCAACAAACCATTGATCATGAAATGGTGGTTTCTCCAACCCAAATCATAATTCGCAATCCAAGAACCGGTTTTTCCGGTTTCATAATCCGGCTGCTCGATGTGTGCGTAGTACCTGTATCTCTCATTCAGAAAAGCCGCTTTCAGCGTGGAAGTAAATTTCCCGTAAAATCCGTTCCATTCCACCAAACTCCGGGTGTTGTAATCCGCATATGCAGTAGGAATGGCATTGGGAGAAATCAGGGAGAAATGGCGTTTCCCATCGTAGAGATTGCCGTAAATTTTCAATAAATTCTTAGCATTCACTTTATAAGCTGCTGCTGCACTCAAACTGTTGTTGTAATATTTCCCGTTCAGATTTTTCTGATCCGAATCCGGAAATGGATAATCGTTATCAGAACCGGTTCTCCCTAAATTGAGTTGCAGGCTGATACGCTCGTCGGAATAAGTTGATTTGAAATTCCCAACATAAGTTGCGAAACTGCCATATCGGAGCAACAATTGATTTTCAAAACCATTTTTGAATTTCAGTTCGTTATTAAGATGAATGCTGCCACCGATGGCACTGCTCCCATAGGAAATGCTGCCACCGCCCGGTCTGACCACTATGTTGTCAAATGCCATTGCGTTGATGGTATTGAAATCAGTCTGTCCGTTGAATTGGGAATTGATGTTGATGCCGTTCCAAATAACGGCAGTTTGCGAAGCCGTGGTGCCGCGAAATGCCGGTGAAGAAACCATTCCTGCACCATTTTCCTTGAAATAAATCAATGAATTAAAATTCAGTAAATCCGTCAGTAAACTTCCATTTCTTTCGATAACAGAATCCGACAAAATGATTTTCTCGCGCGAATCGGTATAACGCAATAAATAGCTGTCCGATAAATTCGCTTCGCGCAAAAACACGGTATCCTGCTGCCCGTATGAAGCGCAGTATCCCATCAGCATCCAAATTAAAATTATCTTTTTCATTGTGTCCTATGCTCTTCCGCCGAAAGCAATAAAAATTTAATTTTATGGACGGGCAGGTCTCCTGGCTTGTTCTTTTCCCTTCCCATTCCAAATTGGTTTTGGAACAGTGGTTTGTAGAAAATATGAATCTGAACTTACAGTTGCGGGGACAGCTCCGGAGTTGAACCGGATTCCCTTTTCATCCCGACTTAATTCGGGACACCAATCCGGTTGCAAATATAGGATTATTATTTTGGGGATTGTAAATTTTAAAAGAATCTCATCAAAATTACAGTAAATTTGTGGAACAAATAATCAGAGATTATGGACGAAAAAACAACGAGCATAGTAACGTATTTGACGATCATCGGCTGGATAGTCGCCTTTGTGATGCGCAAGGAAAAGAGCGAATACACGAATTTCCATTTCCGGCAGATGTTGGGATTGAGTCTGCTCCAATTGATTGTTTATTTATTGAGTATGATCAAAATTTTCACCGGAACGACGATTTTCATGTTGACAAGTCTGCTTTCCATCGGACTGTTGATTCTTTGGCTGATTGGGATTTTGGGCGCACTCAACGGAGAAAAGAAATTGGTTCCTGTTTTAGGAGAAAAATTTCAGGAATGGTTTAAGTCAATCTGAAAGAAATCCCTGTCAAACTGAATTGATTTTAATTCATTCTGGCGGATAAATTTATCTGACCAAAAATTTCTTTGTAAATACTTTTCCGTTATCACTTTTAAACACAGCAATATAAACCCCTGAAGACAAGCCGTTTAATGCAATAACTCCGTTCGCTTGCAATTGATCTTTGAAAATCAGTTTTCTTGCAGAAGCATCTAACACGGTCACTGAATTCAAGGGTGAATTTCCGCCCGAAAATTGATAAATCAACTGCCGATTTTTCACAGTAACAGCGAGTTCGCCCGCATTGAGTTCCTGTGTACCCATCATCGTAGTTTTGGCGGTTTCAATCACAAATTCCAAGGCGAGTTTTACAAATTTCACTGAATGAGAAGCATCGTTGTTCATCATGGCGAAAGTGTCATTAGGCGAATGGATAAACGGATTATATTGCCCAAAAGCCGCTTCAAAAGGGAATGCCGCCAGATAACCGTTTTCCGTCCAACTCACATGATCGGAACAGGCATACCCGCAATTGGTAGCTCCGTAAGTAATCTGGTGCTCGCCGGATGCATTGTAATGCTCCATCAAATCAATCAGATACAGATTCAATATGGAAGAAGTGTAATCAGGGTCACTGATCAGTGCGATGTCATAGGACGAACCGTTGTAATTGGTCATGTCAAACTGTAAAACCGCCAGTACATCTTTGTTGTCTGCACTATAAGTTTCCGCAATATCCGCAGAACCTAACAGCCCGATTTCTTCAGCTGCATAACCCATGATTTGAACTGTCTTTTTCGGATAAAATTCATTGGTCAGCAACACCCGTAGCGTTTCGGTCAGCACGGCAATTCCCGAACCGTTGTCATCCGCCCCCGGTGCATTGTCCTGAATCCAAAAATCACCACTGTCTAAATGACCGCCGATTATGACGATTTCGTCCGGATTTTCAGATCCCGGAATGGTCAGAATCACTGATTTCTGCCCAGTGAAATCATGGTCATAATTGACCACGGAAATATCTGCCCGACCGGCCGCAACCGCCATGTCCGACCAACGGTCTTTCAAATCAATGGATGCCTGCACCCCCGGTGCTTTGGAATGGTAACGCGTCCCGTAGGCTTCCATGTCCAAAATCGTATTGCCGATATTTTCTTCGTCCACCATCGCAATACATTGGTTGACAAAAACATCTTCAGAGATGTCGAAATCAAAGATTCTTTGGGTGAAATCATAACTTTTCGTCAATGCCGCCAAAGCATCATTTTCATTTTCTCGGAAGATATAACCCGGCCCGTGTAGATTTCCATAATCCTTCAGGGAAAGTGCAGCTTCCGATTCCAAATAAACCGCAGAAATTCCATTGTGAGAATGAATTAACTGAACTTTATCGGGATGTGCCGCCATGAGCGTTTCCGCATTGGGTGTATCAATCGTGGCATAAAACCAATTTTCATTCTGAGCAAAAACAAAACCCGAAACAATCAGGGTCAACAACAAGTATTTAATTCTTTTCATCCTTCGCTTTTTTTGATAAACGACGAAAGTACGGAAAATTATTTTTTCGGATTCCTAAATTTTTAAATTTGGGAAGCATAAATATCATTAATTTTACTTTTATGAAACTTTTGACCGCTTTTCTCATCCTATCGATTTTCGGAATTCCGGTTTTTGCGCAGCCTGCTGATTTTCCTGTCAGCTGGGAAGGAAATTGGAAAGGAGATTTGAAAATTTATGCTCCCGAATCATCGGAACCCAAAATGCAAATTCCGATGGAACTGCATATTCAACCCAAAAATGATTCAGTCTGGCATTGGGAAATCCACTATCTGACAGAAAATCCGGACATCCGTAGGTATGAACTCATTCGGGATTTGAAATCCAACCAATGGAAAATCGATGAAAAAAACGGAATTATCCTGCCGCAAACCTTTACGGGAAACCGCATGCAGAGTGTATTTTCTTTGGATAAAACTTTGTTAGTAGCTACTTATTGGCTTGAAAACGGTTTGCTGAACTTTGAAATCATCATCACCCAAACCGCAGCAGAATCCAACACAGGATTAGGAGACGAAACTTCCCCGTATGTGGGAAATCATCCTTTAACTGGGTATCATAAGGCTGTATTGAAAAGAAATGATTCCGGAAATTAAACTGTTGAAATTACAGGAAATCTATTGGCATTGAAGATTTCAAGTGCTTTATTGAAAATTATTTCATGCGAAAACGAATGTAAGTAATTTTCTTGTTTTCTTCTAAAAATTTTTGTTCATAAAAGGTTTGAACACTTTTGATTTCTTCGGGCAGCGAAAGGTTGTCAGGATGATAAACATCGTGGCTCGAAATCAGGATTTTGTGTCCGAGCAACTGAAGAATTCCGTGGGTGTATCCGTATAGAAATTCGCTGTCGGTTTTCAGATGTACCAAACCGTCTTTGTTCAGGATTTTTCGGTATTTATCAAGGAAATCCGGGTGGGTGAGTCGGTGTTTGGTTCGTCGGAATTTGATTTGTGGATCCGGAAAGGTAATCCAGATTTCGCTGACTTCATTTTCGGCGAATGCATGGTCGATGAGTTCGATTTGGGTACGAAGGAAGGCGGCATTATTGATTTGATTTTCGATGGCCGTTTTGGCACCGCGCCAGAATCTTGCACCTTTGATGTCGATGCCGATAAAGTTTTTGTCGGAATATTTTTGGGCGAGCGCGATGGTGTATTCCCCTTTGCCACAGCCGAGTTCGAGAACAATGGGATGATTGTTTTTGAAAACGGTTTTGTTCCAATTTCCTTTCAGCTCAAACCCGCTGATTATTTCATCCCTATTGGGTTGAAAGACATTGTTGAAAGTTTTGTTTTCGGCGAATCTTTTCAGTTTATTCTTCCCCATTTTCATTGTGAATGAGGCTGCGAAATTAAGCCTTAAAAAAAAGTTGTCCAAATTTGCTGAAATTATTTGCAGAACTGAAAATTGAACTTATATTTGCAGTCCGAATTTGAAGGGAGCATAGCTCAGCTGGTTCAGAGCATCTGCCTTACAAGCAGAGGGTCGGGGGTTCGAATCCCTCTGCTCCCACAAAACTCAAAAAACCTTACAGAAACTGTGAGGTTTTTTTGTTTTCCGAAGAACCGAAAATTTATTTTTGGACATAGTAAAATAAAAAAATATCATAAAGACGAAGTCTTGAAGGTTTTTTGAGGTTTGAATACCTCCTTTTAGGGATCAGCCTTAGCTAATCCCTCTGCTCCCACCACAAAATCAAACAGTTACAGAGTTTTAATTTGTAGCTGTTTTTTATTTGCCCAGAGATTTGCCCCGTAAATCATCAAAAACTATCTTTTTTTCAATCATTGAAAAATAGTACTTCCGTAGTACTTTTGTACTATAATTATCCTATAATATAGTAATCCAAGCTTATTTTTTTGAGGTTTGAATACCTCCTTTTAAGGATCAGCCTTAGCTAATCCCTCTGTTCCCACCAATATAAAATGCCTCGCATGAATAATGTGAGGCATTTTTTTAGACTGTTTATTGCCTGAATATCAATGCTTTATCAAGGTTGCAATAACCCGAATATCTAAAAACAAAGCATTCAGCGATGCATGAATTGCTGATTTTGGAAAACTTAGCTTAGCCAAGTATCCCAAGGAATCATTGCCAACATACAAGCTAAAGCGATCAAAGAAAGGATGGCAGAAGACATTTTGACTTGTTCTGATTTTTTCAATTTTGAGTTGGCGATGGTAATGAAAATGACCGCTGCGAACATCATCAGAGGATGCTCTACCGACATTAATCTGAGTGCCGAATCTTTCATGGTATTTTCATTCCAGTTGGAGTATGGGGAAAGGAAATAAAGTATCACCCCCAATATCATTTGTATGTGAAAAGTCAAAACGGTGAATAAGCTGAGTTTATTGATGAGGTTGTTTCTTGCTTTTTTGTTGATGGCGTAATAGCCGATTACAACAAAAAACAAAACCCCCATCAGAATGGTCAGATACGCCCATCCGCTATGAAACATTTTGAAAAAATTATACATAATAATGTTTTTTTTAAATTGAAACTTTACAAAAATAAGAAAAGCCCTTCATTAAAGAAGAGCTTTTCAAATTTATATTTTACGGAAAATTAAAAGTTGTATTGAATAGCTACGTTGAATGTACGTCCTTCACCCAAGAAATATCCGTAACCGTCTTTTCTTGCTTGGAAGCTGCTGTTCAATAAGTTATAAACATTCCCTCTGAATCTCACAGATTGACCGGTGTTTCCGAATTTGAATTCATAAGTTACACCCGCATCAATGGTTGCATAAGGTGACAATTCCTCAGACTGTTTGCCTGATGTAGCGGATGAAGCATCCAATTGTCCCCAAAGTCTGGCGTAATAATTGAAATCAGCATCGAAATAAAGCCCTCTTGCCGGTCTCCATTTGGCACCTGTACCAAATGAAAACTGAGGTGCGTTACCGATATACAATCCACTGAAATCCTGCTCTCCGGCCAATTCCGGAACGATTTCGTAGGTGTCATCTCTTCTTACATCATAACGGGAAGATCCGTCGTAAGTCCATTTGCCCAAAGAAGTATATCCTCTTACAGACCATTCTCTGGAGATTTTGGCATCCAAATCGATCTCAACGCCTTGGTGAACCTGTTTGATGTTATAGAAAAGGTAATTTACATCAACTTGTTGTATATCTCCGTCAACCGGAAGATCCAATCTCCCAAATGTAGAAAGGAATCGATTGCCCCAAGTGGTATGATACAAGTTGATATTCAATCTGATTTTTCCGGTTCTGTATGTATATCCTAATTCAAATCCGGTGATTTCCTCATTTCCAACTTCCGGTGTTCTGATTTCAGTGTTGTCATCAGAAAGGATGTTGTCTTTGTATGGCTGGCGTGAATAATGACCGGCATTTCCAAAGAAAGTATGGTCATCAAAGTTATAAGCCAAACCTCCTTTTACGTTGTACCCGAATTTGTTAACTTTTTCAGATTTTTTAGAACCTTCGTATTCGTAGTAATTTTCACCAACGTAAGATTGGTTGGAAGCAGCACCTTGAACAAATGCAGAGAATCCGCCGATATTGTATTCTACTTGTCCGAAAAGTCCTTGATAATTAATCCATTCTGAGTAGTCATAAGCAATTCTATCTTCTCTTTTCGCGAAGTTGAACAAGCTTGACCATGGATCAGCTTTGAAAGTATTGCTTACCACGTGGTCATTGCCGAAATTAACGTTTCCGGTGTCTCTCCATCCTTGTAAACCAAACAATTCCACCAACTGACGGAAGTGGTCTCCTTTGTAGAAACGCAAATCAGCACCAACGTTGAATGCCCAGTTGTTTTTGGTGTCATAGTTAAAGTTTGAAACCAAACCATACCAGAAGTGATTGTTCACAGATGCACGCTGTGCAGAACCGGTGAAACCTTGTCCGATGCCTCCTTCTATGCTAGCATTTTCCAATTCGATTTGGTCAAAATTGATGTATCCATTCTTGTCACGCCCACCGTCGATATAATCGGCTCCGTTACCCAATGGCCCTGTACCGCCACCTCTACCCAATGAAGCGTAAAGCACTGTGGAAAGTGAAGCGTTGCTGTTGATATTCCAGTCCCAGTTCAGGTTGGCAACCGGTTTGTGATAATAGTTTTCTCTTGTAGAAAATCCATGGCCTTTGTAATATCCGTAATTGTCATTGTATTTCTCGCCGAATTGTTCATATTTTTCCATGGATTTGGAATAATTCTGGAAATGCGCCTGTGGTGCACCAAAAATCATAAAGTTGAAATTGTGGTGATCATTGGGTTTATAACCAATTGACACAAAATAACTTTGTCCTTTTCCTTGCGTACCCATCGCATATTTCCTGTGTGCTTGCCAGTAATCAATTAGGATGGAATATCCCCATTTTCCTTGCAGCCCTGAGT
Organism: Weeksellaceae bacterium; assembly: GCA_041656055.1. Taxonomy (GTDB): domain Bacteria; phylum Bacteroidota; class Bacteroidia; order Flavobacteriales; family Weeksellaceae; genus Moheibacter. The sequence continues at coordinate 35,481 of JBBAEI010000017.1, read as the reverse complement.
CATAAGCCACGGTACCTTTCATATAGCTGTCGTTACCCATTACAAGTCTCGCCATACCGCCTTGGTTTTTCTCAGTGGCTTTGGTAACGATGTTTACCGTACCTCCCACAGATGAAATGGCTAATTTGGATGAACCCAAACCTCGCTGAACCTGTACCGCATTGGCAACGTCCGTCATAGAACTCCAGTTGGACCAGTACATATTACCGTCTTCCATTCCGTTGATCGGCTGACCGTTCAAAAGGAATGCGGTGTTGGTCTGGTCAAATCCGCGAAGGAACATTTGTGAATCTCCGAAACCTCCGGTCTGATTGGCTACATACACGGAAGGTGTGTTTTTCATGATTTCCGGAAACTCAACATTTCCAACCGCTTTGTCCTGAATCTCTTGTTTCAGGATAGTAGAAGTAGCAACCGGCGTTTTCCGGTCTTCTTCCAGGTCGATAACTCCTCTACCTACGATAACTGCGTCAGATAAAATGATGCCGCCGTCATCAAAAAAGTCCAAAGAGTCAGAAACTTCGTCCTGAAGTTCCCCATTAGTCTGATCTTCTTGTGCGTAAGTCAATACAGACCCGCCGATTAGAAAGAACATAGACATAAAGATTGCTTTCATTAGCTTAGAATTATGTTTCATAGCTTTTTAATAATGTTTTATAATTTTGCGCAAAGGTGCGAAATATTTAATGAAATCTTAAAAACCTGTCAAAAATCTTGTATTAAGATTCTATTACAAAATATTTAAGACCAAAATACATCCCCTTTTTCAAATGCAATTCGCTCAAAGTCTTTCTGTATTATCATTTTTCTAATTGGGTTGAAAAAAGTGGAGATGTAAATATCTTCGATTCTAAATTTAGTTAAATACTCTATATTTGCCCACTATGAATTCTGTTGTAATAATTGGAGCTGGTAATGTCGCAAATCATCTGACCCGCGCTTTGATCGAAAACACGGTCAATGTCAGGCAGGTTTTTAACCGAACGCTGGAAGCTGCCCGGGAATTAGGAGAAAGCTACAATATACAATACACCGATAAGATTTCAGAGCTGACCAAAGCGGATTTATACATCATCGCAGCATCCGATTCTGCGGTTGAAGAATTGTCGCATTACATTCCTTATGAAGATGTATTGGTTGTTCACACTTCCGGCGCACTTAGCACCAAAGTCCTGAAAGGAGATTACAGAAAAGGCGTACTCTATCCATTGCAGACTTTCTCAAAAAAGCGAAGCCTACGTTATGAACAAATTCCCTTTTTTGTGGAAGCGGAAAACAAAGCGGATGAAGATGACTTGTTTAAACTTGCTAAAAAAATTTCCAATGAAGTTTTCCGATTAGATAGTGAAAAACGTTTGAAATTGCATGTGGCCGGTGTTTGGGTCAATAATTTCACCAACCATCTCTATTACATCGGCAATAAATTTTGTGAAGAAGTGGACATCCCTTTCAGTGTTTTGCAACCTTTAATAAAGGAAACCGCCAAAAAGATAAATGACTTAAATCCGTATGATGCGCAAACGGGTCCCGCAAAAAGAGGGGATGATGTGACCATCCAAAAACATATAGATGCAATAAGCGATTCAAGGCTGCAACAGCTTTATCAATTACTGACCGAATCCATCAAAAGAACTTATCAAAAATGATTAGTTACAAACAAAAATTACTGCATATTACCACCATCATTCTCGATGTGGACGGTGTCTTGACAGATGGCACCCTGATTTTGCTGCCAACCGGAGAGATGGTCAGATCCATGCACACCAAAGACGGCTATGCCATGCAACTGGCTGTCAAAAAAGGATTGCGTATAGCGGTCATCACCGGCGGAAGGGAAAAAGCAGTGGAAGACAGATTGCGTTATCTGGGGATTACAGATATTTATATGGGCATCAGAAACAAGATGGAAGCCTACGAAGATTTGATTTACAACTACAATTTGAAACCGGAAGAAATCCTTTATATGGGCGATGATATGCCGGATTGGGAGGTTCTCCGTGAAGTCGGTATTTCTGCTTGTCCACATGATGCAGTACCGGACATCCGCGCAATTTGCGAATACATTTCTCCTTTTGAGGGTGGCAAAGGCTGTGTTCGCGACATCCTCGAACAAATCCTGAAGGCACAGCGAAAATGGAGAGAGGACGAAAATATACAATCAATTTAAAATAAGATATTTACATTAATTCCTTTCATTCGGATGCTTTCTGAGAAATTTAAAAATCATCAATTTTTATTGGCTTCCAAATCGCCGAGAAGGCAGGAATTGCTGAAAGTTATCATCCCTGAATTTTCTGTTGTCGAAGTGGAATGTGATGAAAATTATCCTCCTGAATTGCGAGGTTCGGCAATTACAGATTTTATTGCCCAAAGCAAATCCGCAGCTTATCATAAGCTAAAACCGAATGAAATTCTAATCACAGCGGACACCATCGTCTGGTTTCAGGATAATCTATACGGAAAACCGAAGAATAAGGAAGACGCCTTTCGGATACTGACGGATTTGTCGGGACAGATGCACGAAGTTTTTTCTTCAATGGTCATCAAATCTGTCAATTACAATGTTCGTTTTTCGGAAAGAACAGAAGTTTACTTTGATGAAATTTTACCGGAAGAAATCAATTTCTATCTGGATCAATTTCAACCATTTGACAAAGCCGGATCATACGGCATTCAGGACTGGCTCGGCTGTGCGAAGATTTCCGGCATCAAAGGGGACTTTTACAATGTGATGGGCTTGCCGCTTCGGAAACTCTATCGGGTTTTGTCTTCTGAAGAATTTTAGATTTCAAGAAATAAACATTCATCGAATATAAAAGCCCGAAATCAACTTCCGGGCTTTTCAGTATAAATTTAAATTACGATGGCTTACACATCTATTTTTGCATAAATCGCATTTTTCTCGATGAATTCTCTTCTTGGCGGCACATCATCCCCCATCAGCATAGAAAAAACCCTGTCGGCTTCTGCGGCGTTATCGATGGTCACCTGTCGCAAAGTCCTATTTTCCGGACTCATGGTGGTTTCCCATAATTGTTCCGCATTCATTTCCCCCAAACCTTTGTAACGCTGCACATTGATGCCTTTTCCGGAGCCGTCGGTTGACCATTCGGCCGTGATTCGGTCACGCTCGGCTTCATCCCAAGCGTATTGCTGTCTCGCCCCTTTTTTAATCAAATAAAGTGGCGGTGTAGCGATGTATATGTATCTGTTTTCAATCAGTTCCTTCATGTAACGGAAGAAGAAAGTAAGAATCAATGTAGCAATGTGGCTTCCATCGACATCGGCATCCGTCATGATGATGATTTTATGATATCGGAGTTTCTCCATATTCAATGCCTTGCTGTCTTCTTCTGTACCGACGGTAACACCCAGCGCAGTATAAATATTCCGGATTTCTTCATTCTCAAAAACGCGATGCGCCATGGCTTTTTCCACATTCAAGATTTTACCCCTGAGTGGCAAAATCGCCTGAAAGTGTCGGTCACGACCTTGTTTGGCAGTTCCGCCTGCGGAATCCCCTTCCACGAGATAGATTTCGCATTCGCCCGGATCTTTGGAGGAACAGTCCGCCAATTTTCCAGGAAGACCACCACCCGACATAGGATTTTTTCTTTGCACGAGTTCACGCGCCTTTTTGGCGGCCTGACGTGCTTTGGCAGCAAGAATCACTTTCTCTACAATGATTTTGGCTTCATTGGGATGCTCCTCCAAATAGTTGGCAAGCATTTCCCCAACAATTTTATCCACTGCGCCACTCACTTCAGAGTTTCCTAATTTGGTTTTGGTTTGCCCTTCAAACTGTGGTTCCAACACTTTGACGGAAATCACGGCAGTAAGCCCTTCGCGGAAGTCGTCTCCCACGATTTCAACCTTTTCTTTGGCTAAGTTAAAATGCTCGTCGGCATATTTTTTCAAAGTTCGTGTCAATGCTCTTCGGAAGCCCGCCAAATGCGTCCCACCTTCTATCGTATTGATATTGTTAACATAAGAATGTAGATTCTCGTTGTAAGAAGTATTGTAACGCATGGCAACTTCTACCGGCACATTGTCCCTTTCGCCATCCATATAAATCACGTCTTGCATCAGGGCTTCACGGTTTCCATCCACGAATTGAACAAACTCTTTCAAGCCGCCTTCGGAATAAAATGTATCTTTTTTGAACTCCCCATTTTCATCAACTTGTCTTTCATCGGTAATTTGAATGGTCAGACCGCGATTCAAAAATGAAAGTTCGCGGAGTCTTGAAGCCAAGGTATCGTAGTTGTAAACCACGGAATTAAAAATCGTATCATCGGGCATAAAAGTCACGATGGTACCGGTGTCATCGGCTGTTCCCTCCTGCTTCACGTCATAAAGACTGTGTCCGCGCTGGTATTCCTGAACATAAACATTTCCGTTGCGGTGCACTTCGGCTTTCAGATGCGAAGAAAGTGCATTCACACAGGATACACCGACCCCGTGCAAACCTCCGGAAACTTTATAGTTTTCTTTGTCAAATTTACCACCGGCACCGATTTTGGTCATAACGACCTCCAATGCGGATTTTCCTTCCTTCTTGTGCAAATCTACAGGAATCCCCCGACCGTTGTCTTTGACGGTTACTGAATTGTCTTTGTGAATAATTACATCAATCGTGTCGCAATGTCCGGCTAAAGCCTCGTCAATAGAGTTGTCAACAACTTCATAAACCAAATGATGCAGTCCGCGTGAACCAACATCTCCGATATACATCGACGGTCTCATCCTCACATGCTCAATCCCCTCTAACGCCTGAATACTGTCAGCCGTATATGTGCCTTTACTCATAAGTTAAAATGTTTTTAATACAACTTAACAAAGATACGGAATTTTAACGGGTTAACAGTCATAAAGCCCCGTTAAAATCAATAGTTTTCAACATTTTTTAAAAATTTCAGAGCGGGATGTAAACCACTTTTTTAGTATCGAAAAATGCTTCTGAAAACCAGTCGGCAATCGCATGAATTTCTACGTTCTTGATGCCCTTCAATTCTTCGGTCAGATCCCCTCCTTTCAGATACAGAATTCCGTTGGGAAGCGCATTCTTGTTTTCAGATTTAATCTTATCTCTGACCCAACCGATGAATTTCGGCATTTGGGTCACTGCACGGCTGACGATGAAATCAAATTGGCAACGAAGTTTTTCGGCCCTCACGGCTTCTGCGGTCAGATTTTTCAAACCAAGGGATTCCTTCACGCCGTTTACCACCAAAATCTTTTTTTGAATAGAATCCACTAAATGGAACCGGACTTCAGGAAACAAAATCGCCAAAGGAATTCCCGGAAATCCGCCTCCCGTACCCACATCCAAGATTTCACTGCCTGCCCGGAAGTGGATGACTTTTGTAATGGCCAGCGAATGTAGCACATGCTTCAAATAGAGCTCATCGATGTCCTTTCTGGAAATCACATTGATTTTCTCATTCCATTCCGAATACAGCTTTTCCAAGGCTTTGAATTGCGCAATCTGCTCCGGAGTCAGGTCAGGAAAATATTTCAGAATCTCCTTCATTAGCAGATTTCACTTACTTTTTCGCAAACGTAATTCAGCAGGTCTTCATCATTTTTTGTAAACGGATGCAACTCGTGGCTGTCTATATCAATCTGACCGATGTTTTCACCGTTTTTGAAAATGGGAACAACGATTTCGGAACGTGTATCTATACTGCAAGCGAGATAATTGTCCTGTTCGCTTACATCCTGTACAACAAAAGTCTCATTGGAAACCGCTACCTGCCCGCAGATTCCTTTGCCGTAGGGGATAATCTCATGGTCTGTAGGCGCTCCGACAAAAGGGCCGAGTTTCAGTTCCTGCCGGTTACCGTTTTTGAAATAAAATCCCACCCAATTGTAATGCGACACTTCATCATGCAACAACTGACAGATTTTCTGCAACCGCTCATCCCGGGAGCCTTGTGCGTTGAGCAGCGTCTGGATTCTTAATTTTAAATGATTCATTTCCGCATAATTTAACCATTGCAAATCTAAGTCTTTGTTTCTATCTCTTGAAGAAAGGTAGGGAAAGTTTAGACATTATAAACCTGTTTATTTTATTTTTATTCGGTCAATAATTGAATTTTGAATCGATTCGTTTTGAATGTTTTTCAAGGAATTACTGACTATCGAAAAATGAAAAAGCAAGCCGTCCTTTTCTAAAAATAAAAATTTCAAATATTTTTGACTTTTCAGATTTGAGATTTTAACTTTCATTGCCTTGCTTAAGGCGAGCCAATCTTCTTTAAGTTTCATTCTTCTGATTTGATTAAAATTTTCTTCAACACTTGTTATTTGAATAAAAAGCTTGAAGGTAAATAAATTCATTTCGCATTATTGTTGCAACATTTGTGATTGCATTTTCGAGCAAAAGTGACTTACTGTTAAAAATAAAAAGCACAATAAAGAATTCACTATTCTGTAGCGTCAAATATGGTTTCATTATGGCACTTTTTAATTGTTTCTCTGTTATGTTAAATGATTTATTGAGATTATCCGGAAAATCAAATTTTCGAAGGAAATCTTCAACTACTGAATCTTGATGTTTTATAAAATCTTTTGGAATATTATATTCAAATGTGAAGGTTTTACTTTTTACCTTAAAATTATTTGTTTCATATTTAATTTCAATTTTAGAGTCTATAATATTTCTTTTGTGAAACTTTTCGGCAAAATTTGGCTCTATTCTTTTCCCCTTCGCATTTCCAAATAAAGCAGATGGAAATGTTTTTTTCGCCAAAATTAAGTCAAATTCAAGCACTTCTATATCCTCATTAGGATTATAGAAAAAGTTTTCTTGCTTGTAGAAGTTCTCTTCACAATTTTCGATAATTAACTTTATTAAAAATTCATCTTCCGATTTTTTTGAATCGATTAAAAACCCATTTAAATCTGCTCTAAAGAATATCATCTTCACAGTTGAGAAATCACAGTTAGAATTGTTTACAATATGCATCAAAACTTCATTTCCATCATCATAATTGTGGTTTTTTGCTATATAATCTAATTCTATAGGCTCTGATATAGCATCAAGGGCTTTTGTGTCTAAGTCATTATTGTGAAATGAATATTCAATAAATTTTTCTCTCAAGAACTTTGTTCTTTTTTTTGAAATTTTATACTTCATATTTATTTTTCAAGGATTTTGATTAGTGAGTATCGCATTGTGAAACAGTCTATCCTTGGGCTTTCAAAAGCTCACGCATTGAAAAATCACTTCCTCTTATAAGCTGCGTCAAATACGAATAAACCCTCTTTCTGATGCAGGTGATGCGCTGAAATGAGTCCTTTTTGGAAATTGGGATAAACCGTCAGGATGGTTGATTCGGCATATTCATTGATTGTCAGTTTTTCGATTTTATTGATATTCAGTGCGCGTCCATAAATCCCTTCCATGTTTGCCTGCGAAGGTCTGTAAACTCCGTTTTCATCGTTAAAAATGGCACCTCCGTTTCGGGCTGTTTTCGCGTTTATGATGACTGGATTATTTTTGTGTGGCGTCAAATCGCTCAAGTCAAATGCATTGACTTTATAAATATACAACTCACTGTCCGGTGGCATATTGACTGCGGTTTTCTTATTGACAAACAGCCATTGAATTCCATTTTCATCCTTGTAGAAAAAGGCATCCGCCACTTGCTCTCCTTCAAATGCTGTCGTGAACAATTCCCATTTCGAGGGAAATTCTATGCATTTATAAATTTCCAACCGATTGTTGTCCATTGTTTCCGGCATCAGATAGATTTCTCCTTTTTCTTCAAAAACAAACGGATAAGAAAGATGATAATCTTTTATCAAAACATCCGAAATATCCGTTAATCCGTTGCCTTCTATTTTTCCGCAAGAGATCTTACCTCTTTCGGTTTTATAACTGTAGTTTTCAAAGAAAATATAATTTTCACCTTTGTATTTATAGATAAACGGATCTGCCCAAAACTCATTTTTAGGTAATTGCACCGGATTTAATCTGTACAATGTGGCTTCAAGAAAGCTGCCTTTTCCAATAAAAAGTGTCCAGCAAATAGGTCTGATGCCAAAGATTTTATAATTTAATTTATCGAAAAATTTTGAAATTAATTTCGAATAAAATGAAAGTATATATTTAGAGATTACACCGAATGTCGGGGTTTTGTACAGTGGGTTATAATAGGTTAAGGATTTCTGCGGTGCAAATTCTCCGTTCTGAAGTCTCCTGATATTTTTAAACAATAAAGAGACCGAGGCTTCAAAAATATTTTCACAGGTTCTGGCATACGACCAATGCCTGTTAAAATAAGCTTTGTCAATCACGAATCCGCCATCGAGTTCGGGAGTCAACCGCTGCAAAGTCACCCCCACCGCCGGCTGCTTCAAAACGATTTCCCAAAACCCGGGAGGTCCGCCTCTGTTGATGGCATTGTCCGCATGATGAAACGACCAGATACCGTATTTGGCAGCCTCCAAAATTTCACCGCGAATAATCCCAAACTCATGCCGCAGAATGATATCCAGATTGTACGCTTTAATTTTATCAACATCCACATTGTCAAAAATATCCAGAAACCCTTTTCTTTGAGGAGTTACCTTGACATTGTCGGTTTTATTCAATAGCTGAATGATTTTTGTCCGGTCAACGGTGAATTTCTCTTTGAATAATGTTTTTTCAATAATCAGCTGAACAGCAAACAGTATGCGACCGGAAATGTTCTTTGATTTGAAAAGTTTTTTCAGTTTGTTTTTCAACGTCTTTGGATCATTCTCACCTGATCTGCCGTCCTGAATCAATAGAGCTAACTCAAGCGACGGGTCTTGCAAAATGCCGTCGATGATTCTTAATTCCCAATTGGATAAAGTTTCGAATGACTTGATTAATATGCCTATTCTCATACAGCCCTTTTCTTGATTTAATTTCAGGTAATCACATAAGGAATGACAAATGTGCGAAAATTTGAATCATTTTTCAATTTTAGGTATAGCTGCTTTAGTGATTTCGGAGAATATGTACCATCAAAAAACCACCTGCAACTCTGCAAGTGGTTTCATTTAAGTGGTGCCTCCAGGAATCGAACCAGGGACACAAGGATTTTCAGTCCTTTGCTCTACCAACTGAGCTAAGGCACCTGCTCATTTGGGACTGCAAATATAAAACTTTTTTAGTTTCGTCAAAATTTTTTTCACAATGCAGGCTGGCTTAGCATTGTTCGTATTACTACAAACTTTAATAGTTCGTTAACAGCCAATTCACAAACGCCTTTTTGCTATTTCCAATCTAATCATCATATTTGCACTGAATTTATGAACCCACGTATGAAATTAAAAGGCATCATTGCTTTTTTCGGCATAATCTTTACCGCTTCAGCGGTTTCTGCACAGAACACATCTACTTCACCTTATTCTTATTACGGAATCGGTGAATTATTATTTGACAGCAATATTGAGCAACACGGAATGGGAGGAATCTCCGCCGTTCCTGTCAATCCTTTTTATAGCAGTGCGAATTTCTCCAATCCCGCCGCCAACAGAGACCTCCGCTATACGGCATTTGATTTCAGTGTCAATACAGATATGGTGCAATTCAAAGACAATAATGCTACTTCCAAACGAAGTACAACTTATATTTCCAATGTTTCTTTGGCTTTCCCGATGGGTGCCAAAGCCCGCGGAGGATTTGGGTTTCAACCATACTCTTCGACCGGTTACAATTTATACACTATCAAGGAAACAGACGAAATCAATTACGGAAAAACCTTTACCGGAAAAGGCGGGTTGAACTCGATTCATCTGATGGGATCCTATAATTTGACCCCCGAATTCACCGTTGGTGTCCGCGCCAATTTCCTGTTCGGAACAGCTGACCGCACACAGACCCTTACAGTAGAAGACCTTGCGCTGCAAACGGATTACACAACGAAAACCAAAGCAAACGGAGCGCAGTTTACATTGGGAAGTATGTACACCAAAAGAATTGGGCAAGACAAGAGATTTGATGTCGGTGCGACTTACACCCTCGGTTCGAAAATCAATGCTGAAATTGAGGACTTTACCATTACTTATTCCGAAATCAGTCTGACGCCGACCAATGTGGACACAATTCTTTATCAGAAAATTGACGGTAAAATCAAGCTGCCGCAAGCTGTCTCCCTCGCTGCTTCTTACAGAAAAGACCTTCACTGGATGGTAGGCGCACAATTTGACTGGGGAGATTGGGGTGGCTATGCTTTCAACGGCGTTGATGATGCGAATGTCAACACCCGGATAAGAGTTTCAGCTGGTGGATTTTGGATCCCGGACTTCAACAGCTATAAAAGTTATTTTGACAGGGTTACTTACCGAATTGGTGGATTCTACGAAAGTACGCCTTTGAAAATTAACGGTACAAGAATCAAAAACTATGGTTTTACATTTGGGTTCGGACTGCCCATTGGCAAGGGTGATCCTTCCATGCTGAATATCGCCGCTGAGTTAGGCAGGTATGGCACTATAGAGGGGCTTACAGTCAGAGAAAACTACGCCAAATTGAAAATCGGATTCACCATCAATGACAGCTGGTTCAAAAAACGGGTGATTGATTAAGCGTTCCCAATGAAAACCTCAAACGGCATCCGAAAAATCCTTTTGCGCAAAAGATATTTTATTTTTTATCTTGCGTTCATCGGATGGAGCTGTTCCAATACCGAACAAACTGATTTGCCGCCATTAGAAAAAGATTTTCCGAGCCGGACTTTGATCAATGCCCACGTTCTTTACAAGGATTCAGGAACCATCCGCATCAATCTGCGTTCTCCTCTGATTCAGGAATATGAAACGGTTGACACGCCTTATACCGAATTTCCAAAAGGTTTAAACTTGAATTATTACAATAAAAAAATTGACTCACCGGGCTATCTGCGTGCGGATTGGGCGAAAATGGTTGAAATGAAAGGCTGGTATGAAGGACGAGGAAATGTTGTTGTCATCAGTGAAAATGGAGATACGCTGAAAACCGAACGGTTATTTTGGGATAAAAATGACAGAAAAATATTTTCACAAGATACCGTTTACATCATCACCAAAACCGGTGATTCCATACAGGCCAACAACGGCATGGAAGCCAAAGATGACCTGACGGAATATACCTTATTTAATAATCAGGGGATGAAGTTGTACCGGGAAGATGTGCATTGAAAACCGGAAAAGTTTATCCCACAAATTCTGAATGAATAAAAAAAAGAAAATCGGATTTTCTAATTAATTTAAATATTGTACTTTCGCAAACTCATTAAAAACTAAAAAAGACAATAGACAATGGCAATTTTAGGACAAATACGGAAGCAAACCGGCTTGCTGATAGTAACTATCGGGATCGCTATGCTTGCTTTTGTGGCAGGGGATGTTTTAAGTGAAAATTCATTTATCCGTCGGTTTTTCACCGGAGATCCCAATGAAGTTGGAAATATTGAAGGCAACAGCATTACCATTTCAGAATTTCTGAATGCACAAAACAGCATGCGTTCCGGAATGAATCAATCCTCCAATCAAACCTCTGAACAGGTTTGGAATGCCCTGCTCTCCGAAAAAATCATGCAGTCGCACGCACAAAGTGCGGGATTGGAGGTCAGCGAAGATGAAATTTGGAATCATCTGGCCAGACAATACGGAATGACCAATGCTGATGAACTGAAACATCAGATCGGACAAATGAAAACCCAAGTTCAACAAGGTGTACCCGGAATGTCACAGGCATACCAAAATTTCATGGGAATGTTCGAAGCCGCAAAACCGGAAATCCTGAAGAAAAAATACTTGGATTTAATCAATATGGGAATGGTAGCCACCAATGAAGAGGCAAAATTCCAACAAGCCGGAAACATCCAGAATGCCAGTTTTGAATACGGATTCGCTTCCTACGATGATTTGAAAGCCAGATATGACGTGGAAGTTACCGACAGCGAAATAGAAGCTTATATCAAAAAACATCCGAAATCTTTCGAAAGAGAAGCGATGGTGGATTTGAGTTATGTTTACTTTGTGGACAAAGCTTCACAAGCAGATGAAGATGCTGTCCTGAACAGTCTGAAAAGACATTTGACCCAAACCATTTCTTACGATTCCATCAACAATATCTCCGATACGATTCCTTCATTTGCCAATGTCAGAAATGACTCCGCTTATGTGGTGAAATATTCGGAAATGCCGTTCAACAGTCAATTTATTTCCAGAAAAGATATCGAACAATTCAAAACCCAGTTGCCGGAAGATTATTATAATTTTCTGACTACCGGAAGCGTTGGCGAAGTAGGCGGTCCTTTCAAAGTCGGTGAAACCTATCAATTGGTGAAGATTTCCAAAACCAAAGACATCGCTGATTCCATCAAATCAAGTCATATCTTGATTTCATATCGGGGTACAGATGTCGCTTCCAGAAATGAAGCCATCACCAGAAACCGTGATGAAGCAAGAGTTTTGGCTGACAGTATTTTGAATATGGTGCAAACCAATCCCGGAAATTTCAATGCTTTGGTCGATCAGTATTCCGAAGATCAAGGTTCAAAAACACAGGGCGGAAGCATCGGCTGGACCAGCCATAATTCCCGTTCCATCGCAGCTGAATACCTTCAGTTCCTGAATACCCACACAACCGGAGAAATCGGATTGACAGAATCTCAGTTCGGATATCATATCATCCGGATAGACGGAGTGAAAAACCAGACCGGATATCAATTTGCGAACATTGTGAAAGAAATCAAGCCTTCACAGGAAACTTCCGACAACAATTTTGCGAATGCAAGAAATTTCGCGCAGGAAATACAGGGCAAATCTCTGAATGATTTTGCCAATCTGGCACAACAAAAAGATTATAATTATAATACCGCCGAGAATGTGACCCGATACAGTTTGCAGCCTTTGTTCGATCCGGCTTTCGGAATCGGGAACGACAAAGATGACGACATCCTCAAATGGGCGTTCAACAAAGGCACAAAACCCGGCGACACAGAGCTTTTCACTACGGTAAATGAAGATCAGATCATTGTGTTTTTGTCCGATAAGACATCCAAAGGCACGGCTTCCCCGAAATCAGTTCGAGATCAGGTGGAACCGATTTTGGTGAAACAAAAATTGGCACAAATGATCAATGAGAAATTGGGTGCTTCTCCAAGCGTCGATGCTTTTGTTTCCAATTTCGGTGCGGAAAGAGGTTCGAGTACGTCTAATTTCGGACAAGCGCAAATCACAGAAAAAGGACCTGAACCGGTAGTAGTCGGTGCCGCTTTCGGTATGGAAGTAGGCAACACTTCCAAAGCCATCGTCGGAAACCAAGGAATTTATGTCATCAACTTGCTGACCAAAACTGATCCTCCAACTGTGGAAGATGCTGAATTCCTGATTGGAAACATGACACAGCAGCTGAAAACCCAAGTCAACCAAAGATTGGTTAACTCCATTATCGACGCTTCCAAAGTGAAAGACAACCGCTCGAAAATTATGGATCGGCAGATAATGCAATAACAGAAACTTATATCTGAAAAATACAAAAACCGAAGTTTGAAGAAAGCTTCGGTTTTTTGTTTATGCAATTTGGTATCGGATTTTCATTGGTTGAAACCTTTTAAACTAAGTTCTTTGGGCAAAAAACACAACAGTGATGAAATCTATAATTGCCTCTTTACACCACTTATTCATCGTCACTGAGCAGCGTAAGGATGGCTCTTTCTACGGAGTTTCTAAACATTTTGATGACCTTGACCCGATAATATTCCAATTCCAGAATATCTCCGATTTTAAAATCTTTTTCCGGAAAAGTTTCAGCCAACAAACCTGATAAAGTTTCATATTGTTCACTCTCATCAAATTTGAAGGGTAAATATCGATTGATATCCGTAATGGAACTATGGGCGTCCACGATGTATTTCCCATCGCCAATACCCACTACAATCGGTTCTTCATTGTCGTATTCATCCTGAATTTCTCCAACGAGTTCCTCAAGGATATCTTCCATGCTGATGATACCGGTTACCTCACCTATTTCATTGGTTACTACCGCCATTTGTATGCGCTTTACCTGAAATTTTTTGAGCAGGTTTTTGATTTTCTCATTTTCCGAAACGAAAAGTGGTTTTCTAAGGATTTCAAGCAATTTCGTTTCATAGGGTTTCTCCATGGTCAACCGCATCAAATCCTTGGTGTATAGAATTCCGATGATATTGTCCAAAGATTCTTCATATACAGGATACCTTGAAAAGCCTTCATGAATAACGAATTCAATGGCTTCCTTCACCGGCGTATCGATTTCTAAGGCGGACACATTTTTTCTCTGGGTCTGAATGGTGCTTACCCTGCGGTCGTCAAATTCAAACACATTCTGAATCAGAACCCTTTCTTCTTTTTTGATGGCACCGCCTTCTTCACTTTCGGTGATGATCATTTTCAATTCCTCTTCCGAATGAATTTCAGAACCATGAACCGGCGTGACACCCATTAATTTCAATATAAAATTCGCAAAACCGTTCATCGCCCAAATAATGGGTTTAAATACGGTATAAAAAAATTTCAGCGGCCAAGCGATTGAGAAAGTGGTTTGAACCGGATGACGGATAGCTAAGGATTTAGGCATTAATTCCCCAAAAACAATATGAAGGAATGTGATGACCACAAATGCCCCCCACATTGCGATATTCGAGGCTACAACTTCCCATTCTGCGCCGTGTAATCCAAAAAGTCCAAGTATTTTGCTGATGATGGGTGCGATAGAACTCTCCCCAACCCATCCCAAACCAAGGGAAGCGAGTGTAATTCCAAGCTGTGTCGCAGCCAGAAAAGAATCGAGATGATTGACAATGCCTTTGGCTGTCTTGGTGATTCTCGGACTTAAATCCGTTCGGGTATCAATCTGGGAAGCACGGATTTTGACTATTGCAAATTCCGCAGCCACAAAGAAAGCATTCAATAAAACTAAAAAGATGGTAATGGCTATTTTCCAAATTGAAATTTCGCCGACAATCTCATCGCCACTCATCATCGTGGCAAAATTCACAAAAGAGGGTAAGGGGCCTGCATCCATTTACAAACAATTAGAGGGCTGGTTTTCTTGTGTTTTAAAACCCGTAAGTCGCAACTTACTTTCAGCTATTAGATTATTATCCGAAAACCGCTGAAAACCCTATGGACAAAAATACTTATTTTAAATTGAATTACAAATATTAAAATCATAATTGAAAGAATTTAAAATATCATTAACAATCCAAAGTCTATAAACGCAAAGCGATTAAATCAATTCCATCTTTTAGGATTCGCAATCACGCAAAATAAAACTCCCGGCTTGCTATTGTATGAATAACAGCCGGGAGAAAAAAAATTGTTTAAAACTTACCTTTTAAGCAATTTTGTGGTTTCAGTATATTTTCCGTCGGTTGCTTTTACCAAATAAATTCCTTTCGGTAAATTGGAAATATCATAAGCATCTACACCTGAGAAAGTTTTCATTGTTTGACCGGCAATGTTGGTAATGGTTACTTTCAGATTATTTTTGTCAAAATTTGCCGGAAGATTCAAATTGAATGATTGCAAAGCCGGATTCGGATAAACAGAAAGTCCGCCTGCGGTATTCAAATCTACAGTACCCATACCATCCTGAGTCGTAATCCGGAAATCATCCACCATAAACATATAGGCGTCAGCCGATGTACACTGAATAGCAATGCGAACGGTTTGTCCTGCATAATCATCCAAATTGACCACCACTTGTTCCCAGTCCGGATATGGAGCTGTCCCAGAACCTAATAAGGTAAAATCATCCGGAAAAGGATCATCGAAATCCTCATTAAAAATATGGTAAGAATACGTTTCCAAGCCGTAAGTATCAGACATGGATTTCACCCAAAATTCAAGTACGTTTCCTGAGGCTCCCAAAGTTACAGCAGGAGAAATCGCCCAGTCATTATTGGGTCCGGTTCCACCGTCTGCCGGCATCACGGCTGCCCAAGAAGCCAAATACTGTGTTCCGGAATGCGGATCATAATTTCGGTGCTCTCCAGAAGTGGAATTGGTGGCACCGGCCAAAACCGGGTCAAATATAATGTATGCAAAAGGACCGCCGGAGTTTTCATAATCCGTTCCTTCATCCGTATATAATGGAGAACCATCCATATCGTACATCAACCAGTTTTCAATTCCGTCATCAATTGTGAATGGAATCTGAAACTCAAAGTCGTCTTCAAACAACACTGTTTGTGCATTTGAGATTGTTAATGCGGCAAAAAATGCCAGCGAGCATAGAATTTTTTTCATATTAAATTATATTAATTTCTTCAAAAGTATTAACTCTCTGCCTATTTAGAAAATTTATTTATTCCATGAATAGGAATTCCCGGTATTTGGTCAGGGGCCAAATCTCGTCATCCACCATCATTTCAAGTTCATCAACCTCTTCTCTGATTTCATCAAAAATCGGTTTTACCTTGAATGCAAATGCTTCCGCTTTTTCTTGAACCGACTGTATATCTGTGGTTTTATCCATTTCCAAAAGCAATTTATCCACATAGACCTTGATTCTCGTGATGATTTCGGAAATGGTTTTGATCAAATCCAATTGTTCTTTCGCCAGATTCCTAAATTCTTTTTCAGAGAAAATACTTTTCAATCCCTGCACATTTTGAATTAATTCATTCTGGTAAATGATGGCCGTCGGAATAATGTGATTTCTCGCCAAATCAGCCAGCACCCTGCCTTCGATTTCAATGAGGGAATAATATTTCTCTAATTTCAATTCATTTCTGGCTTCTATTTCAACCTTGGAGAACACGCCATTCCGAATGTATAAATCCATATACTTTTGATTCAATTCAATTTTCAATGCTTCGGGGGTGGTTCTGAAATTATTCAGCTTTCTTTTCTGAGCTTCTTTTTCCCAATCTTTGCTGTATCCATCGCCTTCAAACAGCACATTTCGCGAGGTTTTGATGTAATCCCGCAACACATTGAAAATCGCTTCATCCTTGTTCAGCCCTTTGTCTATCAACTTATCAACATCGATTTTAAATAGCCGCAACTGATTGGCAACAATCGTATTGATAGCCATGACCGGTTCTGCACAATTGGCCGAAGAACCTACTGCACGAAATTCAAATTTATTTCCGGTAAACGCAAACGGGGAAGTCCGGTTTCTGTCCGTGTTATCTAACAGTATTTCCGGAATTTTACCAATGATATTGAGTTTTAAATCGGTTTTTTCATCCGGCGAAAGTTTCCCGATGGTTACTTTCTCCAATTCATTCAAAACAGCAGAAAGCTGCGCGCCAATGAAAATGGAAATAACAGCCGGCGGTGCTTCATGTCCACCTAATCGATAATCATTGCTTGCGGAAGCAATTGCACTTCTCAAAATATCTCCGTATTCACTGACTGCTTTAATCGTATTAATAAAAAAGGTCAGGAACTGAAGATTTTGTTTGGGATTTCTGCCCGGACTGAGCAGATTTTCGCCGGTATTGGTCTGCAATGACCAGTTGTTATGCTTGCCGGATCCATTGACACCTGCAAATGGTTTTTCGTGCAACAGGACTTTGAAATTATGTTTTTCCGCAATCCGCGACATCAAATCCATCAACAGAGAATTGTGATCCACAGCTTGGTTAGCTTCTTCGAAAATTGGTGCACATTCAAACTGGCAAGGTGCCGCTTCATTGTGCCGGGTTTTTACCGGAATCCCCAACTTCATGGATTCCACTTCCAATTCCTGCATGAACCGAAGAATTCGCAATGGAATGGAACCAAAATAATGCGCTCCCAATTGCTGTCCTTTTGCCGGGGAATGCCCCAAAAGTGTTCTGCCTGTCAATTGCAAATCCGGACGGGTGTTGAACAACGCTGTGTCCACCAAAAAATATTCTTGCTCCCATCCCAATGTGGAATGCACCTTGGTCACATTGCGATTAAAATACCGTGCCACCTCGGTAGCTGCCTCATCCACTGCCTGCAATGCCCGAAGCAGAGGTGTTTTGTAATCCAAAGTTTCACCTGTATAAGCAATAAAAACCGAAGGAATACACAGGGTGGTGTCAATGATGAACGCCGAAGAAGTGGGATCCCAGGCAGTATATCCACGGGCTTCAAAGGTGTTTCGGATGCCGCCGTTCGGGAAACTGGAAGCATCGGGTTCCTGCTGCACTAACATCGTTCCGTTGAATTTCTCAATTGCACTGCCTTCCCGGACGATATCAAAAAAAGCATCGTGCTTTTCCGCCGTAGATCCGGTCAATGGCTGAAACCAGTGCGTATAATGGGTAACGCCTTTCGACAATGCCCATTCTTTCATGGAGGCTGCCACCTGATCCGCAATTTCACGCGGAATTTTTTCCCCTCTTTCCTTGGCCGCCAAAATATATTGATAAGCACTGCCGGTCAGATATTCCTGCATGGTCTCATCAGAAAAAACATTCTGATTGTAAAGTCTCGACAGTCGTTCCGGAATTTCCACCTTTAAAGGCTGTCTTTTCAAAAGCTCGTTTAGCGCATTAAATCTTAATTTTGACATATACCCCGTGTTTTTTAATTTATTTTGCAAAAATAATGTGTTTATTTTAAAAGTACCCTAATTTTTTTAGGGGTAATTGAAAATAAATTAAAATTATTTTGATTTTTAGAAATCTTGTACGCGAGGAGCTAAATTTGAATTCTCAAAAATTTTGATGAAAAACTCCGGTGAAACCCTTGAAATTTATGAAGATTTCCGAACGATATTATCGAGAAATCCCTTTTGATTTGTCCAGTAAAATAAAATCCAACAAAACCATGGCTGCCATCGCTTCCACAATGGGAACTGCTCTTGGAACCACGCAGGGGTCATGACGGCCTTTGCCTTGCATTTCTACAATTTCACCCTTCGTATTAAGCGTTTGTTGTTTTTGCATCAACGTTGAAGCGGGTTTGAATGCCACGCGAAAATAAATATCCATTCCATTGGAAATTCCGCCCTGAATTCCACCGGACAAGTTGCTTTGGGTTGTTCCATCGGGATTGAACAAATCATTGTGTGCTGAGCCTAACATCCGTGCACCGCAAAAACCACTGCCGTATTCAAACCCCTTGACGGCATTGATGGACAGCATCGCCATTCCCAACCGTGCATGCAATTTGTCAAAAACAGGCTCGCCCAAACCGACAGGAACCTTCCGGATGACACAGCTAACTGTACCACCGATGGTATCTCCGGATTTTCTGACTTCATTGATTTTTTGAATCATTTTAATCGCTATTTCTTCATCCGGGCAACGAACCATATTGGATTCGGTTTTTGTGAAATCTAATTCCTGATAAGGTTTTTCCAGAAACAAATCCCCGACTGAAGAAACGAATGCATTGATTTGAATTTCATCCAAAAAATGCTTGGCCACAGCACCTCCCACAACCCAATTGGCTGTTTCACGTGCAGAACTTCGGCCGCCACCGTTCACATCTCTGAATCCGTATTTTTTATAATAAGTGAAATCCGCATGAGAAGGTCTGAATACTTCAGTAAGGTGATTGTAATCTTTGGAACGTTGATTTTCATTGGGAATCAGAAACCCAATCGGTGCACCGGTGGTTTTTCCCTCCAAAATTCCGGACAAAAATTTCACCCGGTCATTTTCTTTTCTTTGGGTAACGATTTTGGATTGACCGGGTTTCCGGCGGTCGAGTTCAGCCTGAATTTTTTCTAAATCTAATATTTTTCCGGCCGGACACCCATCAATGATGCCACCGATTGCTTCACCATGGCTTTCTCCAAATGTAGTCAGCCTAAAAATTTTTCCAAATGAATTCATCTTTGCACGAATCTAACAATCTCCAAAGATAAAATAAAGTAAGCGATGGTCATTCTATAACACGAACACTATATCATTCAAAGGTAAAATTCTCTTTATCTATTCATATTAAGGAGTGGAAATTGTCGTTTTGTATTCGCGCAAGAACCTGCTATTATAAAACCAAATCTTTACCTTTGTCGGACGATGAAAAATTATTTGGACGAGCTGAATGAACCCCAAAGAAAAGCGGCAGAATGTACCGAAGGCCCACTTATGATTATTGCCGGTGCGGGTTCCGGAAAAACCAGAGTGCTAACTTACCGGATTGCGCATTTGATTGAAAAAGGCGTTGATCCGTTTAATATTCTTGCGTTAACCTTTACCAACAAAGCCGCACGTGAAATGAAAGAACGAATCGCCAAAGTTGTGGGCGTGAGCGAAGCTAAAAGTCTTTGGATGGGAACTTTTCACTCTGTTTTTGCACGAATTCTGAGAAAGGAAGCACCGCTTTTAGGATTTCCTTCCAATTTCACCATTTATGACACACAGGACAGCCAGAATACCATGCGCAAAGTCATTTCGGACTTACAGCTTGACAAAGAATTATACAAGGTGAAACCGGTATTGTCCAGAATTTCAAGTCTCAAAAACAATCTGATTACCGTCCATGCCTATCACAACAATCCGGAATTGATTGAAGCCGATGCATCCACCATGCGACCGAAAATGGGAGACATCTATCGTGCGTATGTGGAAAGATGCTTTCGCTCCGGTGCCATGGATTTCGATGATTTACTGCTTAGAACCAATGAGGTTCTGACACGTTTTCCGGATGTGCTCGCTAAATATCAGGACAGATTCCGATATATTTTAGTGGATGAATATCAAGACACTAATCACTCTCAATATTTGATTGTCAAAGCTTTGGCTTCCAGATATGAAAATATTTGTGTGGTTGGAGATGATGCACAAAGCATTTATGCGTTTCGCGGTGCCAACATTCGTAATATACTTTCATTTCAAACTGATTATCCCGATGCCCAAACAATTGCACTTGAACAGAATTACCGATCCACCAAAACCATAGTTGGGGCAGCGAACCAGGTCATTGCGCAGAACAAAAAGCAATTGAAAAAAACAGTTTGGACGGCTAATGAACAAGGAAACCCGATTCCTGTTTACCGAGCGCTGACAGACGCAGAAGAAGCAAGGTACGTGGCTTCGCAAATTTGGGAATTGCAGGTCAGTGAACATTTAAAACCCAAGGACATCGCCGTGCTTTATCGCACCAATGCCCAATCCAGAGCGATTGAAGAAGCTTTGCGAAAAAGGAATTTAAACTATCGCATCTATGGCGGAATTTCATTTTTCCAAAGAAAAGAAATCAAGGATTTGGTGGCTTATCTTCGATTATTGGTCAACCCGAACGACGAAGAAGCCTTGTTGAGAATCATCAATTATCCCAAAAGGGGAATCGGAGATACAACGATTAACAAACTCATGGTTTCCGCAGGTCAAAACCAAAAAAGCATTTTTCAAATCCTTGAAAACATCATGCGGGCTGCCCCCATCATCGGCATCAACCAACCAACTGCCTCGAAATTGAACGATTTCGTCATCATGCTGAAAAGCTTCAAGGTGATGATGGCCACCAAAAATGTTTATGAAGTCGCCCTGTATGTTGCCAAAACCACAGGAATATTAAAAGCACTGCGGGAGGATGATACCCCGGAAGGCATTTCCAGATTGGACAACATTCAGGAATTGCTCAACAGCATTCAGGGATATGTGGAGGAACAGGAGCAGTTAGAAGACGGGGATCCAAGTCTGAGCGGATTTTTGGAAAATGTAGCCTTGTCCACTGATGCTGATAATGATGATTCGGATGGCAATAAGATATCATTGATGACCGTTCATTTGGCCAAAGGATTAGAGTTTCCGGCGGTATTCATCGTAGGGATGGAAGAAAATCTATTCCCTTTGGGGATGAGTATGAATACGCGTGAGGATTTGGAAGAAGAGCGGCGGCTTTTCTATGTTGCCCTGACCCGTGCAGAAAAATTCGCGCATCTTACCTATTCCGTTTCCCGTTTCCAATGGGGAAAAATCGTGGACAATGAACCCAGCCGATTTTTGGAAGAAATCGATGACAAATATTTGGAGTGGAAAAATTTAGACACTGGACTGCCTATCAATCATAGTGGTTTGGAACCGGATTTATTTGGAGATTTTCCTACACAAACCAAAACATTTAAAAAGAAAACGGCAGATGATAAATCTCTACAGCCCATCAAACCCAAAGCCGGATTCAAACCCGTTGACAAAGTGCGAATTACCAACCATTTCGATGGGAAACCCGTAGAATTGGAAGTTGGTAAAATTGTGGTGCATGACCGTTTCGGAAAGGGCAAAGTTACGGCACTCGAAGGAGAGCCGGGCAATGAGAAAGCCACGGTTCTATTTGAAAATGCCGGTGAAAAGAAACTGTTGCTGAATTTCGCCAAATTGAAGATTATCAACTGACAAGAAACCCGGAATTCTTATCATTTTGATTTAAAAACTTGAAAATTACGTTTTTACTTATAATTTTTGTGTATTTTTGAACTAATTAATCAAATTAACACATTTATTATGAGACAGTTTTTATTTTCTTTATTATGGATGAGCTTTGGAATAGCCTCTTTTGCTCAAGTTCAGAACTACAACGTCGGCGATACCGTTGACAACTTTACAGTAATTGACACCAAAGGTGTTGAACATACGCTTTATGACATTACTGCGAGCGGTAAATATATTTTTATCGATTTCTTTTTTGTTACCTGTCCACCGTGCCAAGCGACTCAAAAATACTTTAACGAGTTGCATGAAAAATACGGATGCAATCAGGGTGAAGTCTATACGCTTTCAATTTCAGACGTTCCAGAAAATACAAACGCAGCCATTGAACAGTATGAAGCTACTTACGGTGGTCCCTTTATTCATGGCCCTGCTGCCGGAATTGAAGGCAACGGCATTCAAGCCGGAAATAATATCGGAATTATAGCTTATCCGACTTATTTCTTAGTCGGCCCAGACAACAAACTTATCAACAAAGACATTTGGCCTGTTTACAATGTTCAAACTTATGAAAGCGCATTTCCTCCGGGATTCAATCCTGCACCTATGGATTGTGATGAAGCCATGGGAACTTCAGAATTGGAATCTCAAATGTTCAGCTTGTATCCAAGCGTATCGGATGGAAATTTCAGTTTGAGTTTGACGAAAAACTCAAATGCTGAGGTTAGCATTTTCAACATGGCCGGACAGCAGGTATATCAAAATACTTTCAAATCTGTAAAGAATATTCATCTGAATCTAAGCCTCTCTCCAGGTGTGTATGTGGTGAAAGTTCAGACAGACGGCAAACCTGCATCCAAAAAGATGATTATCAGATAAAATTGATTCAAAAAACGAATGAAAGCGTTTCAACCGAAATTGGAACGCTTTTTCTTTTGCATTCAGTGCGGTCTCAACTTGATACTGGTTGCATTATTTATGAAATAATTTTATGTACTTTTGAATCATAATTGGAGCCTATGATGAATATAGCCGTAGTTGCCGGTGGATATTCCGATGAATATATAATTTCTCTGAAAAGCTGCGAATTGGTTTATGAAAGCTTGGATTCGGAAAAATACAACCGTGTGAGGGTCAGAATCCTGAAAGAAGGCTGGTATGCGGAAATAGACGGCGAAAAGTTCCCGATTCAGAAAGCGGATTTCAGTTTTGAAAAAAACGGGGTGAAACATCAGTTTGATTGTGTGGTCAATATCATTCACGGTACCCCCGGAGAAGACGGATACATGCAGGCTTATTGGGAATTAATCGGCATGCCTTACACCGGTTGTAATTTTTATCAGTCGGCACTCACCTTTAATAAAAAGGACTGCATTGCGGTATTGGACAAATACGGGATTCCTCATGCATCTTCGGCGTACATCAACCGGGATTTGCCTTATGACATTGACCAAATCATCGAAAAAATCGGTTTGCCTTGTTTCGTAAAACCCAATCAGTCAGGTTCCAGTTTGGGCATCACCAAAGTAAAATCCAAAGAAGAGTTTGAACCTGCGCTCGAAAAAGCATTTCGGGAAGATTCGGAAGTTTTGGCTGAAAGCTTTTTGGACGGCACCGAAGTCTCTGTCGGGGTCATTAAATATAAAGGTGAAACCAAAGTTGTGGGCATCACTGAGATTGTAAGCCACAACGAGTTTTTTGATTATGAAGCCAAGTATCAGGGGGCTTCCGAGGAAATCACCCCGGCCAGAATCGATGATGCAACCCGACTGAAAGTGGAAGCCATTTCCGCAAAAGCATACGAAAGCTTACAGATGACAGGTATCACACGCTCTGAATACATCCTTGTCAACGGGATTCCACATTTTTTGGAAATGAATACTTTACCCGGATTTTCACCGACGAGTATTTTTCCACAACAGGCGAAGTATGCTGGTCTGGATTTGCGGGATTTCTTTGACAGTGAAATTGAAATCGCATTAAACAGAAAAAATTTATGGAACGAATAGCAGTTTTCCCCGGATCTTTTGACCCCATTACCCTCGGACATTATGATATTATCGAACGCGCTTATTCATTGTTTGACAAAATCATTGTGGCCATTGGGCAAAATGCGGACAAGAAATATATGTTTTCACTTGAACAGCGAAAAAAATTCCTGAAAGATGCATTGCGGAAATTCCCCAATGTGGAGGTCGATGTTTATCATGGTTTGACAGTGGATTATTGTAAAAAGAAAGGTGCGCAATTCATTTTGCGGGGTTTGCGCAATCCGGCAGACTTTGAATTTGAGAAAGCCATTGCGCATACCAATCGGGCGATTACCAACCGGGGAATTGAAACCATCTTTTTATTGACTTCTTCGGGAAAATCCTACATCAGTTCCAGCATCGTGCGGGATGTCATACGCAACAAAGGGGACTACACGATACTCGTTCCACCGGAAGTCAGGATATAATTTCAGAAAAACAGATTGAGTTATTCGGGCAGTAGCCGGAATGATTTCCGGTGGTGAAAACATGATCCGAATGTTTGAATGGCAAGGCGATGTTCTTTTGTTGGATAACCTTTGTTTTTCTTCCAGTTATAGACCGGAAATTCCCGGTGCAGATTTTCCATGAATTCATCTCGATAGGTTTTGGCAAGGATGGAAGCAGCGGCTATGTTCCGGAATTTCCCATCGCCTTTGATGACACAGGTATGTGGAATATTCTTGTAATTTTTGAAACGATTGCCATCCACAACGATATGCTCAGGATTGATTTTCAATCCATCTAAGGCAAAATGCATGGCAAGGATGGATGCATTCAGAATATTAATTTCATCAATTTTTACTGATTCTACATAAGCGACCGACCAGGCCAAAGCATTTTCTTCAATTATACGCCTCAAATCCCGTCGATTTTTATCGGTGATTTTTTTAGAATCGTTAATTCGCTCATTATCAAAGCCGTCCCCAAGAATTACGGCAGCGGCAAAAACCGGACCTGCAAGGCATCCCCGACCTGCCTCATCGCAACCTGCTTCGATTTTATTTGTTAAGAATTGGTGAATCATCGGTTAATTTTTAAAATCTTCTCTGTTAAATTTTGTTTAAGTTGTTAAATTTATTATAATTTTACATCGAAAAATTTAAATATTCGTTTAATATGAGGACAAAAGTAAAGAGTTTTCTTGTGTTGTTCGGAATCCTTTTCGGAGGATTGTTGTTTGCGCAAGAAAAAACTGTTACCGGCACGGTAACAGACCAGTATGGATTCCCGGTAGCTGATGCGAGTGTAAGATCATCTGCCGGCGAAGAAGTTTTCACAGACATAGATGGTAATTATTCAATCAGTGCCAGTGAAGGAGACAACCTGACTATCGAATCTCTTGGGATGCAAGTAGTCAGTGTAACCGTAAGTGCACAGAATGTATATGATGCTGTACTTAGAGAATCCTCCAACGTAGCTTTGGAGGGAGTTGTTATTACCGCATTGGGGATTTCCAGGGATAAGAAGGCCCTTGGTTATGCAACTCAGGAAGTATCGGGTGAAACACTTGCAGCAATTCCAGTATCCAACTTCGCTGATGCCATGGCGGGAGAGGTTGCAGGTTTGGAAATTTCCGGAAGCGGAACGATGGGTGGTTCGACCAACATGGTAATTCGTGGATGGAAATCAATAACTGGTAACAATCAAGCCCTGATTGTTGTGGATGGCACACCTATTAATAATAGCACTTATAATTCGACAAATCAGATGACTGGTCGTCCCGGCTATGACTTTGGGAATGCCGCCGCCGACATTAACCCCAACGACATTGAAAATGTTAACGTGCTCAAAGGAGCAGCTGCAACTGCATTGTACGGTTCCAGAGGTGCCAACGGGGTAATTATGATTACGACTAAAAAAGGCAAAAGAAACAAAGCCATCGGAGTAGAAGTTTTTAATAGTCTGACCGTTGGTACTGCAGACAAATCAACGCTTCCTGTTTATCAGAAAAAATACGGAGCAGGATATGGCTTGTTTTACGGAACGAATGAAGATGGTGGTTTCGATGATATTTATGACATCAATGGTGATGGTATTCCGGATTTGACGGTTCCTACTTATGAGGATGCTTCTTATGGTGCAGCTTACGACCCCAATTTGATGGTTTATGGATGGAAATCCTTTTTTCCACAATTGCCTACTTATCGCCAAGCGGAGCCATGGGTTGCCGGGAAAAACGACCCTAACACTATTTGGAAACCAACCCTGACTTATGTGAATTCATTTGCCTTTAGTGGTGGTAATGAAGATGGAGCATTCCGTTTGGGCTACACCCACTTTGACCAGTCAGGTAGTTTGGCAAATAGTAAAATCCTGAAAAACTCAATCGACTTCAGCGGATCCTACAATCTAACCAAAAGATTGAAAGCCAGTGCAGATATTTCATATATAAACACCAGTGCCAAAGGACGATACGGAACCGGATACAATGGAGACAATCCAATGCAGGCCTTCAGACAATGGTTCCAATTGAATGTGGATATGGCTGAACAACAAGAAGCTTATAACTTAACAGGGCAGAATATTTCATGGAATGCCACCAGTCCTTTTGACAGAGAGCCGTTGTTTACAGACAACTATTATTTCATGAGATATAATAACTACGAAACAGACGGTAGAAACAGATATTTCGGTAATGTAGCCTTGAATTATGAATTAAATGATTGGTTAAGTATTTTGGGTAGATATACCTTTGATAATTACGATGAAATCAGAGAGGAAAGAGTGGATGTAAGATCTGCACAAGACCGTTTTGGTGGCGCATTCCAGGGTGGATACGGCTTATTGAAACAAACTGTAAGTGAAATAAACTATGATGCGATTCTGTCCATCAACAAAGATTTGACGGAAAACATTAACTTAGATGCCAATATCGGATGGAACCTTCGTGTTAGAACCAGAAACGCATTCCAAGGCATGACCAGTGGTGGATTAAAAGTTCCTGGCTTATATACACTTTCCAACTCAGTAAACCCATTGGGCGCAGCTGATGTAGCGCAAGTTGACTGGAAATATATGGTTGACGGAGAATATGCCCGTGCCGGTTTAGGATTTTACAGGGCCTTTTATGTAGAGGGGTCTTTCCGCTCTGACCGCTCTTCAGGATTACCTAAAGCCAATAACCGATACAATTATTGGTCAGGCTCGGGAAGCTTTGTTTTCTCTGAACTATTGGATCAGGACTGGCTAAACTTTGGTAAAATCCGTGCGAATTTCGCGGAAGTTGGAAACGACCAAGACCCATTACAAGTATTCAACACATACTCCTTGGCTACATCTTGGGGAAGTATCTCTTCTGCGACCAATACCACATCTTCCAACAACCTGAATTTAGTACCAGAAAGAACCAAAGGATGGGAAATTGGATTGGAGATGGCCATGTTTAAAAACAGAGTAAGCTTTGATGTATCCTACTATGACAGCAAAACCTATGATTTATTGACCACAGTGGTGGTATCAGGTTCTGCCGGGATTTTAGGTGGGCGCCAGAATGTGGGTGATGTAACCAACAAAGGTATAGAAGCTACTTTGAAATTAGTACCAATCAGAAGCAGTAATTTCGAATGGGAAATCATTTCAAATTTCACCAAAAACGACAACAAAGTTGTTAAGTTGGCCGGAGACAGTCAATATTATGCTTTGACCACTATGCAAGGCGGTATGGAATTCGGTGCTGAATTAGGTCAACCGTTAGGTGTATTGGTAGGTACCGACTTCGTTTATGATGAAGTCACTGGAGAAAAAGTAGTTGATGCCAACGGTTATTATTTGGGAAGAACACTTGCTAAGAAAACCATTGGTAATGTAAATCCCGATTGGAGAGGAAGTGTAAAAAACACCTTGAGTTATAAAAACCTGAGTCTGAGCTTCCTGATTGACATTCAACAAGGTGGTGATGTTTGGTCATTAGATACTTATTACGGCTACGCAACAGGACTTTATGATTTCACTGCCGGCCTTAATGATCAAGGCAATCCTGTCAGAGACCCCGTTGATATGGGTGGTGGTGTAATTCTGCCCGGTGTAAAAGAAGACGGTACACCTAACGACATTTATGCAGATGCTTCATGGTATGCAAACCCTTGGGGTTATGGAAGAACACCAAATGCTGCCCACTTGTATGATGCTTCTTTTGTGAAATTGAGAAATGTTACCATTTCTTATGAAATTCCTGAAAGATTGATTAAAAACTCTTTCATTGAGAGAATGGTAGTTTCTGCTATAGGACGTAATTTGTGGATTATCCATAAAAATATTCCATACTCCGATCCTGAAGCCGGATTGAGTGCGGGTAACTTCAGAGGATATCAATCAGGTGCACACCCGACTTTCAGAGAAATCGGAGCAAGTATAAAAATTGAATTTTAAAAAATAGAAAAATGAAGAAATATATTTTAACATTAGGACTTGTGTTTGGTCTGATTGGTTGTTCAGATGATTACTATGAGTCTATTAATATAGACCAAACCAATCCCTCAGAGGTTCCTGCCGACTTTTTGATTCCGTATGCGACAACCAGTTTGTTTCATCAGATGTACAATCAGAACGTGAACCTGAATGTCTTCAGATTTTTCGCGCAATATCTGACCACTACACAATATCCGGACGAACCTAATTATGAATTGAACGTTCGTAATATTACCGGAAATCACTGGAACAGACTATATACCCGTGTACTTTATAACCTGAAAGATGCCAGACAAAAGATCGATGCAGACCTGCAAATGGATGCAGCTGTAAAAAACAATCAATTGGCGGTCATCGACATCATGGAAGTATATGCTTGGCAAGTGCTGGTTGACTCGTTTGGAAATATCCCATATACTGAAGCCCTTCAAGGACTTGAGAATCAATTCCCAATATATGATGATGCTGCAACTATCTATGCAGATTTGATTGAAAGAATTTCAGCTGATATCAATGCCATCAATGTTGATGCCGAAGGATTCGGAAGTGCAGACCTTGTTTATGAAGGAGATATGAACAAATGGAAAAAAATGGCTGCTTCCTTAAAATTAAGGATAGGAGTTACCCTTTTGGATGTTAATCCTTCACTGGCAACTTCTACGATTCAAAGCGCATTGTCAGCAGGTGTCTTCACATCCAATGATGACAATTTCCAATTGAATTACCTGCCTTCACAGCCTTATACCAATCCCGTTTATGAAGATTTAGTGATTTCAGGACGTAATGACTATGTGCCTGCCAATACGGTTGTGGACATTATGAATGGATTGGATGATCCAAGAAGACCTATTTACTTCTCAAATCCGATTGAAGGAGCTTATGTAGGAGGAGTTTATGGAACGACCAATGCTTTCAATGCCCGTTCTCATGAAGGTGAGATCTTCTATACACCTACAATGCCGGGCGTATTGTTGGATTATGCTGAAGTAGAATTCATGCTGGCTGAAGCCGCATTGAAGGGTGTTAGTGTTGGTGGTTCAGTAGAATCTCATTACAACGCCGGCATCATGGCCAATATGGAGTTCTGGGGCGTTCCGACGGATGAAGCAAACGCTTATCTGGCTTCTCCAAGTGTAGCTTGGGGGTCTGCACCCGGCACTGATTCTCAGAAACTGGCTATGCAATTCTGGTTAGGTATGTATGACAAAGGTTGGTCCGGATGGAACGTTTGGAGAAGATTTGATTATCCGGAAATGAATACTGCTTTTGACAGTGGTCGTCCGGTTCCGACAAGATACACTTATCCGCTTTCAGAAAGCTCTCTGAATCCTGATGCATACAACGCTGCTGCATCTGCAATCGGCGGAGATGAGCAAACAACTAAACTTTTTTGGGATACTCACTAAAATCTCATCTTATTCGAATTTTAAAAAAGCTGTCTGCGTGTCGGGCAGCTTTTTTTATTGCAGTAAATCCTACCTTTGTCAAAACAAATTTTCAAGATGCAGCCTTTAGCGGAACGGATGAGACCTAAAACTTTGGATGAATTTATCAGTCAGCAACATTTGATTGGAGAAAATGCACCCATCCGCATCATGCTCCAATCCGGTCATATCGCTTCCATGATTTTCTGGGGACCGCCCGGAACAGGAAAAACAACATTGGCCAAATTGATTGCAGAACTTTCAAAAAGACCATTCTATGAACTTAGTGCCATCAGTTCCGGGGTAAAAGATGTACGAGAAGTCATCGACAAAGCGAAAAATCAAAACCTTTTTACAAGCGGCAAAGCCCCCATCCTGTTTATTGATGAAATCCATCGATTCAATAAATCTCAACAAGACAGTTTACTCGGAGCCGTCGAAAAAGGATGGATTACCCTAATTGGAGCAACCACTGAAAACCCGAGCTTTGAAGTTGTTCCGGCCTTGCTTTCCCGCTGTCAAGTTTACATCCTGAATTCTTTTGATAAATCCAATTTAGAGGACTTGCTGCAAAGAGCCGTAAAAAACGATGAAATACTGAAAACCAAAAAAATTAAAATAAAGGAAGCCGATGCATTGCTTCGATATTCGGGTGGAGATGCCCGGAAATTGCTCAATGGATTAGAACTTGTGGTCAACAGTTTTACGGATAAATCCATTGTATTGACCAATGAAAATATTTCGAAAAATATTCAACAGAATTTAGCACGTTATGACAATACGGGAGAAGCGCATTACGACATTATTTCCGCTTTCATCAAATCCATCCGAGGCTCCGACCCAAATGCAGCGGTATATTGGTTAGCGAGAATGATAGAAGGTGGTGAAGATTTGAAATTCATTGCCCGTAGGATGTTGATTTTAGCCTCTGAAGATATTGGCAACGCCAACCCCACCGCATTGGTTTTGGCCAACAATACTTTTCAAGCTGTTTCCGTTATCGGTTATCCCGAATCGAGAATCATTCTGAGCCAATGCGCTGTTTATCTCGCAAATTCACCCAAAAGCAATTCTACTTATGAAGCCATCAGCAAAGCACAGCAAATTGTTCGACAAACCGGCGATTTATCCGTGCCATTGCAGCTGCGAAACGCACCTACCCAATTGATGAAAGAACTCGATTACGGCAAAGATTACAAATATGCACATGCCTATGACGGGAATTTTGCAGAGCAGGAATTTCTACCGGATGAAATCTCCGGAACTACTTTCTATGAACCCGGAAATAATACCCGGGAACAAGCGGATAAAAATTCGCTTGCTAAAAAATGGAAAGGAAAATATGGTTACTGAGCTAAACTTGAGTATGATTACTAAAACCAAGCTATTCAATCAATGGCTTTATTCCGGGAAAGCCTGTGAAGTTTATAATTGGGCATAATATCCCAAGGTCAGATTTTGAAATTTCTTTTCAATTTCCCGCTTTCGGTTCTCTGAAATTCCTTGATAAAATAAATTTCCTTGGGCACTTCGTATTTCTGCAACAACGAGAATGGAAGCTGATTCTCAATCCCTTTGGTGGATTGTGGCAACATATTCGCCGCTTTTTCGTCTTCAATAATCAATATTAATTTTTCACCCAATAAAGAATCCGGCAAGGAACTGATGATGAATTCCTGTTGAATGTACGGTTTTAATTTTTCTTCAATCTGCTCAGGAATCAATTTGATGCCGCCCGAATTGACCACATTGTCATAGCGACCCAACCATCTGAAATGCCTTTCATCCGAGATTTCCACCAAATCATTGGTGATGATTTTCTCATCGAAATATGGAGTTTGAATCACCAAACAATTTCGAGCATCTTGGCTTATTTTTACCTGATTCAATACCGTAAAAAACTTTGCTGAAATTTCCTTTAACCCAATGTGAGTAATGGTTTCTGTCATCCCGTAAGATTCAAATGCATCAATTTTTGTCTGAAGTAATTTATCTCTCAAATCGTCCTGCAAAGGGGCGCCGCCAATCAGTAAAGTTTTGATTTGTTGAATGGAATCCAATGATTTTTCTACCTGCATCGGAGTCATGGGAACAAAGTCCAGTTTGGGAAATTGAAACAAATCAATCTGACTTTTGGGTGCTATACAAAATAGTTTTAATCCTATCTCCATCGCCCGAACCAACATCATTTTTCCGGCTATGAAATTCACAGGCATACAAAGCAATGCGCTATCTCCTTTTTGTAATCCGAAAAATTCTGCTGTCAATTGAGCACTCATTTTCATCGCTTTTTTGGGCAAACGGATTTCCTTGGGTTCACCGGTGGAACCGGAAGTATGCGCAGTGACAAAATCATTTTTTGAGTTCCATTCTGATAAAAAATCTGAAATGGATTTTTGCCAAGAAATCGTGGGATTTAATGTATCAAAATTAAGCGTAGAAAAATCTAATAACCTCATTGTTTGAAACTTACACCTGCATTAATTTCGATTTCCAAATAATTGTTGGACGGCGGAATCGGACAATTGTAATAATTGCTGTAAGCGCAATATGGATTATACGCCTGATTAAAATCGAGCAATATTTTTCCGTCCTGAATGTCAGAAATTGTCAAATCAATATATCTTCCGCCGCCGTATGAGGTTTCGCCATTGGTTTCGTCCATAAAAGGCAAAAACAGATGCTCAGGTGCTTCTTCATAAGGCGGATCGGATTGGTACAAGGTCAGTTCATAATTTTTGCCTTCCAATGCAAATTGGGCAGTCCCATAAGGTTTAAAGTACTTGATTTTGTTGGCAGAAGTAGGAAAAGGGATGCTTTTTCCATCAATAATCGGTGTGAAATCTGCAAGGATTCTGAATTTTAAATCAACCGAAAAAAAATGAATTCCTTGAAAATCTGCCTTTTCTTCTTCTTTCAAAGGCGTGGTTTCGGGATTGTTCCATTCGGACAAAAGTTCTTCCTGAAATTCACGGATTTCGTTTTCTGCAATGTGAATTTCTGCTGCGTTTTCAGCATTTTTAAATGCTTTCTGCTGACTACAAGAAACAATCCATAAAAGACCAAAAAGAAAAATCAATTTATTCATCATTCAAAATTAAACAAAAAACAATTGCTCACCTATGACTTGTAATTTCGAATGAAAGTTGTTTTTGAACAAAGAACCTGTGCCCAATCCTTGAGGCATGGGATTGTTGAGCGTAAAAGTCCATTGGGCAATGGCATTCAGCCCGATATTGCTTTCCAATGCCGAAGTTATCCACCAGCCGATATTATTTTTCTTTGCAATATCAATCCATTCTTCACTTCCTTTCCATCCGCCTACCAAGCTGGGTTTCAAGATGATGTACTGAGGTTGGATGGTTTCGATTAATTTTTGTTTTTCATTTTTGTGAAAAACACCTATCAGTTCCTCATCCAATGCGATGGGAGTCGGAGTAGAAGAACAAAGCTCCGCCATTTCCTGAATTTGTCCGGCTTTGATGGGTTGCTCGATGGAATGAACCTGTAAATCTGCCAATTCCTCCAAAACGATTTTTGCTTGTTTGAAATCAAAAGCGCCATTGGCATCTACTCGTAACTCCAATTCCTTCTCAGAAAACTCAGCCCTTAGTTTCTTCAAAATCTCCTTCTCTTCACTCCAATTCACACCAATTTTGAGTTTGATGCAATGGAATTTTTGAGCTAATTTTTCACGGATTTGCGCTTTCATGAAATCTGCATTGCCCATCCAAATCAAGCCATTGATAGGAATCCCGGTTTTTCCTTCAGTGAATGAAGATTCAAAAAGTATGGGATTAAACTCATCTTCTGCAGCGTTAGATTCATAAACTTCTTTGGCCCTTAAAACTTGTTCGATTCCAAATTGAATAGAGGGGTATTTCCTTAAATCTTCCCACCATTCGGGATTCTGAAAATCAAAATCATCACAAACCGTTTTCAGTTTTTCTTCGTAATCAACTGTATCATCGGCACTCAGTCCCCTAAACAGCCCGGCTTCACCATAATAAGAGATTTCACCTTCTTCATCGATTTTCAGACGAATCAGAAAAGTTTCTTTCTCGTTCAGCACGCCCCTGGATGTCCCGCCCGGCATTTTGAACCTTAGTTGATAGGATTGAAAAGTCAGTTTCATACAACAAGTATAAGGATAATTTTTTTCTTAAAAATTAAAAAAATTAATACATTAGCACGTTAAACTTAAACTTAGAATTATGAAAAAGTTTATCTACTATTTTCTACTTTTTTCTCTACCATCACTGGCTTTCGGGCAAATTTTGAAAGAAGATTTCGATGACATCACGACACTCTCGGCGAATGGTTGGATAATGACCAATCAAAGTAATCCGACCGGAACTACCGGATGGTTTCAGGGAAACTCAAATACCTTCCCTTCCCAACAAGGTGCCAATAATTCCTATATAGCTGCAAATTTCAATAATACTTCTGGAATGGGACATATCAGTAACTGGCTGATTACTCCTACTGTATTTGTCAAAGACGGAGATATAGTTTCATTCTGGACAAGAACAACGGAAAATACCGTTTGGAATGATCATTTGGAAGTAAGATCAAGTCAGGGTGCCACGATTTTGCCTTCCGGTGCCAATTCAGTTGGCTCTTTCACCAATCTTTTATTAGAAATCAATGGGGATTATGATATGACTTATCCTAAGTTTTGGGATGCATATTATATCACAATTTCGGGGGTCGGAAGTATCCCTGTTTCCATGAGATTCGCATTTCGGTACAATGTTGAAAATGGCGGGCCAGCCGGAATAGACTCCAATTATATCGGAATAGATTCTGTACTTATTTTTTCCGGAGGGGTTTATAACATATCTACAGCCTCCAATCCCATAAGTGGAGGTTCCACTACCGGTGGTGGCAACTACGCCGGCGGATCTACTGCAACTGTTAAAGCAAATCCAAGTTTGGGTAATACTTTCATCAATTGGACGGAAAACGGAACCCCGGTCAGCACGAATGCAGAATATAGTTTCACAGTTACAAGCAACAGAAATTTAGTCGCCAATTTCTCCTTGAATGCATATACCATCGCAACTTCTTCCAATCCGACGGAAGGAGGCACCACAACCGGAGCCGGGAATTATGATTTTGGAGATACTGCTACCGTTAATGCTACTGCTGCGGAAGGTTATACTTTCATCAATTGGACAGAAAGCGGAACCCCGGTCAGCACGAATGCGGAGTATAGTTTCACAGTTACAAGCAACAGAAATTTAGTCGCCAACTTCTCTTTGAATGAATATACCATCACCACTTCTTCCAATCCAACGGAAGGAG
>JBBAEI010000016.1:0-69602 GCA_041656055.1 Weeksellaceae bacterium | reverse complement strand
CCAGCCGTACAGATATCTCTGTTCTGAATTTCAGGGGGGCTTTTTTGGAGATAAAAATTATATACTGATAATCAATTTATTACATCCAATTTCGATCAGATATTCGTTTTATCCGTTTAGTAGTGATACTTTATATCCTTTTTAGAATCTGGTTTCTAAATAATAAGGCAGCATTTTGCGCCAAGTCGGCCAGTCGTGGGTCATGTCCGCACCCCAGATATCGAGTTCATAGTTGATGCCTTTGTTGTACAAAACCCCTGCAAAATCTTTGGAAGCCTCCGGATCTTCATAATCCCCACTGCCGGTCAGAATATGAATGTGATTGCTTTTTCGGATATTGTCCAAATACCATTCGTCCGCCAAGTTGGGCATATAATTCATCGGAGAATTGAAGTAAACCTGCGTATCCGTATATCCTTTGGTATATTCGTGCAAATCATAAACACCGCTCATGGCGATGACACCATTGATTAAATCAGGTCTTTTCAGAAAGAGATTCATGCTGTGCAAAGCACCAAAACTTGCACCACAAGTGATGATAGGCGTTTCTTCGGAAGTGTTGGTTTTGATAAATGGAATGACTTCATGCAATACATACTGATTGAATTGATTGTGTCTGATGGCTTTGTGTTCCGGTTGCATTTCATCATTCAGCCAGCTTTCGCTGTTGATGCTGTTGATGGAAAAAACTTTCACTTTCCCGGATTCAATATAAGGTTTGATGACGTCCAACAGCAAGAATCTTTCGTATTCTAAATAATCTGCAGCAGCCGTTGGAATCAGCAGCAGTGCAAATCCGTAATCACCGTAAACCGCGATGGGCATGTCCTGATTCAAGGAAGGGCTATACCAGTTTGTCAGTTCTCTTTTCATATTGTATGTTTAATTTTTACGCAATGTAATCAAATTAACATTTGTAGAATGATTTTTTTGTTCGATTCTTAGGTTGTAATTGATTTCTTCAGTAATTTTCAAATAGGACATTAGCAATTAAGTTATAACAATCAGGTAATCAGGGTTTAGAGATTTTCAATGGCATGGATTTTTTACTCTTCTTTCTGATGGGAAGGGATTTTTCCAATTTAAAAATCAAACCGGACAATCCCGGAATATTCATTTTTGCAGAGAAATCATGCCTTTTGTATTTTTGTTGTTGCGTTTTGATTTCTTTGATTTTACTGCCGTTCCCCCAAAATTCTGCGCTGTCCGAATTCAGTATGCATTTCCAAATGCCGTGTGACGGAAATGCAACACGGTAATTTTTCTTTTCCACCGGAATGAGATTCAGAATGATGATTAGTGCATCTTTTTTCTTTCCCGATTTTCTTTGATAAATAAATATGCTGTTGCTTTCATCTTCGACCTCAATCCATTCAAATCCGCAATCATCAAACTGGAATTTATAAAGTGCAGGTTCAGAAGTGTATAAACGGTTTAATTTCGCCACAAAATCCATTAATTTCTTATGCGCTTCAAATTCGAGCAGATGCCAGTTCAATGAATGCTCATAATTCCATTCGGAAGTTTCACCGTATTCATCGCCCATAAACAACAGTTTGGCTCCGGGATGTGTGAACATATAAAGATAAAGTGCACGGAGGTTTGCATGTTTTTGAAATTCATCACCCGGCATTTTATACAGCATCGGACTTTTGCCGTGAACGACTTCATCATGTGAGAGTGGCAAAATGAAATTTTCAGTGAATGCATACATGATGCTGAAAGTCAGTTTGTGATAATGATGATTTCTAAAGAAAGGATCGATTTTGAAATAATCAAGTGTATCATTCATCCAGCCCATCATCCATTTCATGCCAAATCCCAAACCTCCTTCAGAAGTAGGATGACTGACTTTCGGCCAAGAAGAAGATTCTTCCGCAATCATCTGTACATCAGGGAAATTCAGATAAATCGTTTCGTTCAGTTCTTTCAAAAATGAAATGGCATCTAAGTTTTCTGGACCGCCGTATTGATTGGGAACCCATTCGCCCTCATTTCTGGAATAACTGAGGTAAAGCATGGAAGTAACGGCATCCACGCGCAATCCGTCCACATGATACCTTTCTAACCAAAACATGGCATTGCTGATTAAAAAGGAACGAACTTCATTTTTTTTGTAATTAAAAATTGAAGATTTCCAGTCCGGATGAAAACTGATGCGTTTGTCGGGATGTTCGTACAAATGTGTGCCGTCATATTCATACAATCCATGCGCATCATTCGGAAAATGCGAAGGAACCCAGTCCATGATGACACCTATATTATTATTGTGTAATTCTTGAATCAGATACATCAATTCCTGCGGTGTACCATATCGGGCAGTTGGTGCGAAGAAACCGGTGATCTGATATCCCCATGACGGCGGATAAGGATGTTCCATCACTGGCATGAATTCCACATGGGTGAAACCCAATTTCTTCACATGCTCAATCAGCTTGTCAGCGATTTCCACAAAAGTCAACCAGCGGTCAGGCTCCGCAGGATCTCTGCGCCAAGAACCCAAATGGATTTCATAAATGGAAATAGGGGAGGCCAATGAATTGAATTTCTTTCTTTTGTTCATCCATTTTTTATCCTTCCACTGATACCAAGTGGAAGTAACAACAGAAGCGGTCTTCGGCGGAATTTCAAAGGAAAATGCAAAAGGGTCGATTTTCTCCAAGATTTCTCCGACCTGAGTTTGAATCGAATATTTGTAGATGATTCCCAAATCCAAACCGGAAATGAATGTTTCCCAAATTCCACTCCCATCTTTTTTTTTCTTTAGTTTGTTTTTGCTTCTTTTCCATTGATTGAATTCTCCCACGACAGCCACCGATTTGGCATTGGGCGCCCAAACCGCGAAGTAAACGCCTTCATTCCCGTTGAACTTCACCTTTCTGGAACCAAATTTTTCATAAAGACGGCAATGCTTACCGCTGAGAAACAGTGTGGTATCTTCTTTTGTAAACAGTGAAAAGGACTCAGGCATAAAGCATTTTAATCTTCACCTAAATTAAATAAAATTTTTTTAATTTATTATGCATGCATAATAGTTTTTTCATATATTTGTAAGTATTATAAGTTAAGTCTATGGAACAAGGCGATTTAACCATCGATCATTATATCAGGAGTACTTGGTTAACCATTCAGAAAATGTACAATGAACAGGCATCAAAGTTCGATTCCACCATGGTTTTAGGATTTGCACTCTTGTCACTCGACCCAAAGCAGGGAACGCCGAGTACATCATTAGGTCCCAAAATGGGAATGGAACCAACGAGTTTGTCTCGTACCCTGAAAAAATTGGAAGAAAGAGGGATGATAGTCAGAGAGAACCATCCCGAAGACAAGCGAAGTGTATTGATTTATCTCACAGATGACGGCCTGAAAATGCGGGATGTTTCCAAAAAAGTGGTATTGACTTTTTATGAAGCGATAGAAGAAAGAATTCCACAGCAAGAATTAGACATTTTCTTTGATGTATTGTATAAAATCAATGAAATTGCTGTTGACAAAGAGATTTACAAAGAAAAAGAATACAAAAGTTAATTTAATAAAAAAATGAATAGGCACATAAAAAAAATTACGGTATTAGGATCGGGAGTGATGGGCTCCGCGATTGCGTGTCATTTTGCCGGCAATGGATTGCAAGTGAGACTGCTGGATATGCAGGCAGAAGGCAGCGACCGAAACAAAATTGCAAGCGACCACCTGAAAAATGCCATCAAATCCAATCCATCTCCGATTTACGACAAAGCTTTTGTCTCTCGGATTGAGGTAGGAAATTTTGAAGATGACTTAGAGAAAATCAAAGATTCTGATTGGGTGATTGAAGTAATTATAGAAAGATTAGATATCAAAAAGTCGATGTTGGAAAAAGTAGATCAATTCCGAAAAAAGGGTACATTGATTACTTCCAACACTTCCGGAATTCCAATACATCTGATGAGCGAAGGCCGTTCGGAGGATTTTCAAAAACATTTCTGCGGTACGCATTTCTTCAATCCACCGCGTTATCTGAAATTATTTGAAATCATTCCGGGACCGAAAACCGATGCTTCCATCATTGATTTTCTGAGCATGTACGCCGAAAAATTCCTCGGGAAAACACCGGTTTTATGTAAGGACACCCCGGGTTTTATTGGTAACAGAATTGGTGTTTATTCCATGGCCAAAGTCATGGAACTCGCACAGCAAATCGGCTTGACCATAGAAGAAACGGATACTTTGACAGGTTCCATTTTAGGAAGACCAAAAACCGGGACTTTCAAACTGGCCGACTTGGTCGGATTAGACACTGCGGCCAATGTGACCAAAGGATTGCAACAAAATTGTCCGCAAGATACATTTCTTCAGAATCTGAAAGATTCAAAAGTTTTGAATTTTCTTTTGGAAAATAAATTCTTGGGCGACAAAACTCAAAAAGGATTTTATTATAAGGTGTATGACAAAGACAGTGGGCAGACCAACCGCTTTGCATTAGACATAGAAAAATTAGAATATCGACCGCTCGAAAGAAAGAATCTGCCTGTGGTAGAAATGGCCAAACAAGCCGGCGGAATCAAAAACAGACTCGGAATTTTGCTAAAAGACAAAGGAAAAGCAGGTGAATTGTTGAGAAAGCATTTTGCCTCACTCCTTGCTTATGTAGCCGACAAAGTTCCGGAAATTTCGGATGTACTTTACAGCATCGATGACGCAATGAAAACAGGTTATGCTTGGAAATATGGACCGTTTGAAAGTTGGGATTTGATGGGGCTGAAGAACGGCATTGAGCTGATTGAATCAGAAGGATACAAAACCGCTGATTGGGTTAAAGAAATGCTGGATTCGGGAAAAAACAGTTTCTATCAAATCAAAGACGGAAAAACTTATTACTACGACATTCAGTCCAAAGATTATAAGAAAATTCCCGGCCAGGATGCTTTCATCGTTCTGGACAATATCAGAAAATCCAAAGAAATTTGGTCGAATCCCGAAGCGAGCATTCAGGATTTGGGTGACGGCATTATCAACTTAGAATTCCGTTCCAAAATGAATTCGATGGGCGGTGGTGTCATCGCAGGAATTAACAAGGCGATTGAGCTGGCTGAAAAAGATTATCGTGGTTTGGTTGTTGGCAATCAAGCGGATAACTTCTCAGTGGGTGCCAATTTGGCGATGATTCTGATGATGGCCGCAGAGCAGGATTGGTGGGAGTTGAACCGTGCGATTAAAATTTTCCAAGACACCATGATGCGGGTGCGCTACAGTGCCATTCCGGTGGTGGTGGCACCACATGGAATGACTTTGGGTGGCGGTTGTGAAATGTCATTGCATGCTGATAAAATTGTTGCCGCTGCAGAAACCTACATCGGTTTGGTGGAAGTGGGAGTCGGCGTAATTCCTGGTGGTGGAGGCACCAAGGAAATGACAAAAAGAGCTTGTCAACATCTGATGCCGGATGATGTGAAAATCAATCACCTAAGGGAAGCATACATGAATATCGCAATGGCCAAAGTGGCAACATCTGCTTTTGAAGCCAAAAACTTAGGCTTTATCAGAAATGAGGACATAATTGTGGTGAACAAAGACAGACAAATTGCGGAAGCCAAAAGACATGCGATTGTTATGTCTGAATCAGGTTATACCCAACCGATTACTGAGAAGGTCAAAGTGATGGGCAAAAATGCCATGGGAATGTTTTATGTAGGAAGCGATCAAATGGTCGCCGGAAAATACATTTCGGAACACGACCGGCTGATAGCCAACAAACTTGCTTATGTGATGACCGGTGGAAATCTATCAGAACCAGCTGAAGTATCTGAACAATATCTACTGGATTTGGAAAGAGAAGCTTTTCTGTCGTTATGTGGCGAAAGAAAAACACTGGAAAGAATACAGCACATGTTGAAAACGGGTAAACCACTGAGGAATTAGTATCAAGACGAAAGTATTAAGAATTAAGACTATGCATAACTTTGAAAAATTAAAAATATGGCAAAATGCAATGGATATTGCTGGTGATATTTATGAAATTTCTTTGCTTTTACCTGAAGATGAAAAGTTTAATCTAATTCATCAGATTAAAAAATGTGCGGTTTCTATTCCATCTAATATAGCCGAAGGCGCAGGAAGAAATTCAAATAAAGAGTTTGTACAGTTTCTAGGAATTGCAAATGGCTCTACATTTGAATTAATAACGCAATTAATTCTTGCTAAAAGATTAAAACTAATCGGTGAA
The DNA here is from genome assembly GCA_041656055.1 of Weeksellaceae bacterium. Classification (GTDB taxonomy): domain Bacteria; phylum Bacteroidota; class Bacteroidia; order Flavobacteriales; family Weeksellaceae; genus Moheibacter. Next base: position 63,397 of record JBBAEI010000016.1, on the reverse strand, counting down.
GAAATGGTTCAGCCTGTCATAAATCAATTAGTAGAGGTTTCCAATATGAATTTTTCTTTTCAGAAAACATTAAAAAATAATAACGAATAAATTAGAGATTAAGTCTTGATACTTAATACTTAATACTCTAATCTTAATACAATATACAATGAAAGACGCATATATAGTAGCAGGATACAGAACCGCAGTAGGCAAAGCACCTCGCGGTACTTTGAGATTTACCCGCTCAGACGAAATGGCGGCGGCAGTCATCCAACGATTGATGAATGATTTTCCGAACCTCGATAAAGACAAAATCGATGATGTAATCGTAGGTTGTGCCATGCCGGAAGCAGAACAGGGGCTGAACATGGCACGATTGATTTCGTTGATGGGATTGAAAACCGACAAAGTGTCAGGCGTAACTTTGAACCGTTATTGCGCCTCAGGTTCAGAATCCATTGCAACGGCAGTAGCCAAAATCAGAACGGGAATGGCCGACATTGTTTTGGCCGGTGGAGCCGAAAGCATGTCTTATATCCCAATGGGCGGTTTCAAACCCGTGCCGGAAACGGCAGCCGCCAAACAAAACCCGGATTATTATTGGGGGATGGGACTGACAGCTGAGGCAGTGGCCAATGAATACAATGTTTCCAGAGAAGACCAAGATGAATTTGCATACAATTCACATCAAAAGGCTTTAAAAGCTCAAGCCGAAAATAGATTTGATGGACAGATTGTTCCACTTGAAGTTGAAATCAATACTCTGGGTGCGGACGAAAAAATACACTCCCAAAAAATGATTTTTGATAAGGATGAAGGACCCAGAGCCGACACTTCGCTCGAAGCCCTATCAAAACTTAAACCGGTATTTGCAAATGGAGGTTCGGTAACGGCCGGTAATTCGTCACAAATGTCCGACGGAGCCGCTTTCGTATTGGTCATGTCAGAGAAAATGGTCAAAGAACTTAATCTTGAACCTATTGCCAGACTGGCCGGATATTCAACGGTTGGGGTACCGCCGCGAATTATGGGAATCGGACCAAGATATGCGGTGCCAAAAGTGTTGGAACAAACCGGGCTGAAGCTACAAGACATTGATTTGATTGAACTCAATGAAGCTTTTGCTTCTCAGTCGCTGGCTGTCATCCGTGAATTGGATTTGAATCCGGACCTTGTGAATGTTAATGGAGGTGCGATTGCATTGGGACATCCATTGGGCTGCACCGGCACCAAACTGACCGTTCAGTTGTTGAATGAATTAAAACGACAAAACAAAAAATACGGAATAGTTACCATGTGTGTGGGAACAGGACAGGGGGCGGCTTCTGTGTTTGAAATGCTTTAATACTTATAAATTAAAATACTACATAAGAGATGAACGATAAAAAAAGATTAAAAGGCGGTGAGTTTTTGACAATAGACCAGAGTTGGAATGACATATTCACAATGGAAGATTTCAGCGAGGAGCAGAAAATGATGCTTCAGACCGCCAAGGAGTTTATTGACAGAGAAGTTTGGCCCAAAAAGGCACAAATCGAAGAGAAAGACTATCAACTGGTTGAGGAATTGATGAAACAAATGGGTGAATTGGGCTTTCTGGGAATTTCCGTTCCTGAAGAATACAATGGTTTGGGAATGGGATTCGTGACCACCGTTTTGGTATGTGATTATTTGTCGGGAGCTACTGGCTCATTGTCAACAGCATACGGAGCCCATACCGGTATTGGTACCATTCCGATATTGCTCTATGGAAATGAAGAACAAAAGAAAAAGTACCTTCCCAAATTGGCTACCGGAGAATGGTTTTCATCTTATGCACTCACTGAACCGGAAGCCGGGTCAGATGCCAATTCGGGAAAAACCAAAGCGGTTCTTAGCGATGACGGAAAATATTACAGCATCACCGGAAATAAAATGTGGATTACCAATGCGGGTTTTGCTGATTTGTTCATCGTTTTTGCAAGGATAGAAGACGACAAAAACATAACTGCTTTCATCATAGAAAAAGAGAAGGCCGGAGAAGGATTTACACTGGGCGAAGAGGAACATAAATTGGGAATCGTTGCTTCTTCTACCCGTCAGGTATTTATGAATGAAGTCAAAGTTCCGGTAGAAAATATGCTTGGTGAAAGAAACGGAGGTTTCAAAATCGCAATGAATGCGCTGAATGTTGGTCGCATCAAACTGGCTGCTGCTTGTCTGGAAGCGCAAAGGAGAATTCTGGACGGCTCGTTGAATTATGCCGATGAAAGGAAACAATTCGGAGTTTCCATCAATACTTTTGGCGCAATCAAAGAAAAACTGGCAAATATGGCAGTACAAGCTTTCGCTTCTGAATCAGGTGTTTATCGTGCTTCTAAGGACATAGAAAATGCCATAGAAGACAACATCAAGGCGGGGATGCCCAAAAATGAGGCAGAACTGAAAGGAGTGGAAGAATTTGCGATTGAATGTTCCATTCTAAAAGTCTGGGTTTCGGATGCGAGCCAATTGGCTGCGGATTCGGGAATTCAAATCATGGGCGGAATGGGTTATTCAAAAGAAATGCCGATGGAAGCGGCATGGAGGGATGCCCGGATTTCAAGGATTTATGAAGGAACCAATGAAATCAACAGCCTTCATTCAATTGGTATGTTGGTCAAAAGGGCCTTTCAAGGAAGAATAGATTTGATGTCGCCTGCGATGAATGTCGCCAATGAACTGATGAGCATTCCTTCCTTTGACACGCCCGATTATTCCGTACCCTTCTCACAAGAAAAGGAAATTTTATCCAACCTTAAAAAATCTTTCTTTATGGTGGCAGGCGCCGCCTTACAGAAATTTGGAGCCGATTTGGAAAAACATCAACAATTAATTTTGAGAGCTGCTCATATTTTGATTGAAATTTATATGGCAGAGAGTGCGGTACTCAGGGCAGAAAAAATGCTGAACCACAAAGCAGCCGATGCTGAATTTGCCGGAAAATTGGCTATGATACAATTATACAGTTCGGTTGAAAAGATCAAGCACGAAGCCACCACAGGAATCATTTCCTTTGCAGAAGGAGATGAACTGCAAATGATGATGTCTGGCCTTAGGAGGTTTACCCGTTACAATGAATATCCAAATATTGTGCAATTGAGAACTGAAATCGCGGATTATTTAATTAATAAAAATAAATATCCGTTTTGATGAATTTGGCACAGAAATTGCAAAATAAAAAGTAAGTACTATTCTTTTCATAAGATAGTTGAGTTTTCATGGTACTTAAGTTTTAGTAGAGAGGGTCCCGACAGCAATGTCGGGATTTTTGTTATCATGAAATCTCTGTCTTTCAAATATTTAGAGGTTAAAGAACAAACCGAATTTTTCTAAAATCACTCGATTAAAGGCTTAAAACGCTGATTCTTTGCTCTATAAGACCATAATGATATGTTGTTCTTAACACCATTCAATTATTTTTTTGTCAAATTCTATTATTGGTATTTCTGTACATCCACCAATTTCTTCTGCATTGACATCGTCTTCGTTATTTGCTAAAATCCATTTTCCGGTTTTATGCTTCAAAATTAGACCTCTAAAGATTTCTTTCCCTCCCGATAAGTTCGTATTTCCGGTTTGCTCAACTGTTATTTTATTTCTGTCAATAGTTACTTTGCATTCTGAGTTAATCATTCGTCCACCAAATTCAGCAAAGTACAATTCGTAAATAAAAGTCCCTTGTGGAATCTCTTGATTTTCAGTATTAAATTTGCCAAAATCGGCAGAATAAAAGTTTCCTGAAGGATTGAGACTATCTAATGGCAAATCATAATTCACCAATTCCCAATCATCTGATGTTATAACAATCTGAAATCGTTTGTTTTCAAATTGTCCAATAGCAGAAATTCCGCGTTCAGATGAATTTTTTACAGTTAAACCTTTTGGTAAAGTAAATAGGGTTGAATCTCCCATAAAATATCCAACCGTAATATCTTTTTCCAATCTACCAAGTTTGTATGACGGAGTATTTAAATTGCTTAATCCCCAACCAATCAAGAAGATTATATTGAAAACAATTGAAATTATTAAAGTCCATTTTTTCATTCTATAGGATTTTCCTGTCATTTCCAAAAGTCGAACTGTATAAATAATCCATCTTTCACCCAATCAAATCCCCGGCAATTTGAATTTCATCACGACTTCACCGGTTTCTTTGTTGACCTCCACTTTACCGTCTTTTAAACCACTGTCTTTTCCGGTTGCCATTTTCATCAGCCCCGAGAGGAACTCCATTCCGCTGTTGAGGACTTTTTCTATATCCTCCGAAGAAGATGAAACCTCCCCAGGCTTTTCGGAAACGGAAGTTTCGGGTTCATATTCAATTTCGGAAGCTGTATTTTTTTCGGCAATTAAATCTTCCAATAATTCAGGGTAAATCGTTTCCTGTTCTTCTTCTACGTCTAATTCATCAAGGACAGGCTCTTCAATTCCCGCCAATGCGGCTTCCAATTCCTGAATAAACTGTGCTCGACCCGAAGCCGAAAAATCAACTTCATCATAACCATCCACATTGAGTACCCCGTCAAACAGATTCTGTTTCAGATTCAAACCCGATGCGATTTTCATTTCAAAAGAATTGAGGGTAATTAAATTGATGACCGTCAACTGGTTACTTATTTGCCCCAAACGGTCAATTCTCCCGATTCTCTGATTCTTTTTGGCAGGATTCCACGGCAATTCAAAATTGATAACCGTATCGGCAACCTGCAGATTCAGACCGCTTCCACCTGCTTCGGATGATAGAAATACCTGACAGGAAGGCTCATTTTCAAACTTCTCAATCAGTTTCTTTCGATTTTTGACCTGAACTTTTCCAGTCAGTTGAACGTAGCCAATCCCTATTTCATGCAGCATACGGCCAATCAGATTCAACATATTTACCCATTCGGAAAAAATAATAATCTTTCTTTGGTTATTCTTCAAATCCAACTTTTCCAAAAGAATGTGCTTCAACTCAATGAGTTTGGGCGAATGATAAGTTTCTTTGTCAATCAAATAAGAGCTGTCGCAGACCATCCGCATATTGTTCAGTAGCAGCATGAGTTTCTGCCAATCATAAGGCGAAATAAATTTTTTGACCAAAATAGAGGAGACACCTCTTGCAAATGAAGCATGATAATCGAGCTGTACAGGGTGCATACTAACCGGAACGGTGATTTCCGTAACCTGCGGTAAATCTTTGATGACTTCTTTTTTTTCACGTCTCAACAAAATGGGCTGCAAACGCTGATTCAGTTTTTGCAAATCATAATAACCCATAATTTTGTCTTTCTTATGAAGGTCAAAATAACAGTGCTGATAAGAAAATTCCCACAGAGGTGCCAGAAAAGATGGATCTACAAACCCAACAATGGAGTAAAGGTCGATGAGCCGATTTTCCAAAGGTGTTCCAGTAATAACCAGAGCGTGCTTCTTTTTTAGTCTTTTGATATTTTGAGCGGTAACGGTAGAAAAGTTTTTGATTTTCTGGGCTTCATCCAGGATGACGAAATCGGTATCCATCTGATTCATTTTCGGCAAATCGCGCAATACGGTTTCATAATTGGCAATCAGAAAATAGGCATTGCTGTTTTTGTAAATCTCCGCCCTTTCGCCAGGCAAGCCTTCAACCACAACCGCCTCTTCATCGCTGAATTTCTCAATTTCATGTTTCCATTGGGATTTAAGAGAAGCCGGGCAGATGATAAGACAGCGTTTGAAATCGAAAAGCTTTTTCTTCATCACCGCCGTCCCGATGGCCTGAAGTGTTTTGCCCAATCCCATTTCATCGGCTATAATCGCACCGTCGCGGAAAGTAGCAAACTGAATCCCTTGTTTCTGATAGGGGAATAATTTTGCTTTCAGTAATGAAAAGTCCAAAGTTTCCGTCTGTTCTACCGTTTCCAGCATTTCCTGATTCCAGGCTTTCTCCACCCTCTCTTCCACCTCCTTACGGATTTTAATAAGTGGAATATCGGTAGCATCTCTTATAAAAAGAAGGAAATCCTTTACTTTTTCTTCTTTGATGAATTGGCTTTCTCCAAAATATTTCTCTATCAGCGCAGCCGCATCTGGTTTCATCTCATGTGGATAAAATCTGGTGATACGGTAATCATTCAACGGATCTAAATAGATTTCAATAAAAGGATAGGTTTTACTCAGTTTATTGAAAAGATTTTTATCGGATTTCAGGGTATTGAAGGCATATATCAGGTGTTTGGTCGTCCCCAATTTATTGGTTTTCAAATCTGGATTGTCGATATACCCGGTTTCATTTTTGAAATCCCGAAGGGTAATTTTATAGCTAACCCCCTTTTCATTGGTCAGTTTATGTTCACCGTAAATATTATCGGCAAACACAATCTGGTAATCAGCTTTTTCGGCCTTTTCCCTTCTCTCGGCCATCACCCTTTTTATCATCCCTTTGCGGGAATAGGTTTTTCCCTCTTTGTGTACCTTGGGTTCGGTTTTCTGCAAATCTTCTCTGATTTGAAATAAGGCGGCTGCACTCTCGGGAGTCCAATCCTTTTGCATTTTCTTTTGACTGCAACACCAATCATTTTCATCATAAGAAATCAGCCATTCTTCATCTTCTCCCTCCGGAGATTCCACCAAGATTTCCCATCGGTCTTTGCCGTAGGTCAAAACTTGACAGTTTCCTGAAAAATAAAGTTTCCGGGTTTTTAAAAATTCCTCTTTGGGTAAAATTTCTTCCAGTTTTTTTATTTGCAAATCGAGGGATTCCAAAATTTCTTTCATTGTCTAATTATCTTAGGAGCTTCCAAAAATAAAGAAAAGGAACGAGGTGGACAGTGTTTAAAGTTTGAAGTTCTTGACTTAATCCGAAAACTTCTACCATTCAAATATATCAATAACAAAAAAATATGCTTATAAATATGCAGGTCACTGTATATCAATGTAGTTCTATTGGGATTCAAACCTCACCCGGACTGGGGGCAGGCTCTAAAATCTTCGGATTGAACCAATTTTACTTTCGGTGCTTATTTCCCAAAAACTTAAAAAATTATGCTTTTTTTCATTATTGTCGTATAAGACAAATCCATTTTCAGAGCCAATATAGATATTCATGTTTTTGACCGAAAAACATATTTTTCATAAAAACACCGTAAATGACAGCCCGTGAAAAATCCCTAACAAAGCTTTCAAACATAGGAACAATTTATTGCCTTCTTTTGAAAAAGAAAAGGGGTTGCGCAAGGGTTAACTTTATTAATGGGAGCCTTGTGTTTATCCTATTTTGTTTGATTTTTTTCTGTTACAAGGTTGACAAAGTAATTGTATACTTCTATAAGTGTTAGAACCTCCTTTAGAAAAAGGAATTATGTGGTCAAATTCTAATTGCTCATTGCTTCCACATTCCCTGCATTGTCCATTGTCTCTATTCCACACAAGGTCTTTAACTTGTTGAGAAATCTGTCTGCCTAAAGTTTCATTTTGCACATTTATTACTTTTGGTATTCTTGCAGTATCAAGTTCAGAAATATCAGCACCTCTTTCTAAGGCTTTTCTAACTTCAATTTCCTTTAGCTTATCAAACTGGTCATAACTTAAATCAAAAACTCCTTGTAAATCAACCAAATGCAAAGATTCTGATGTGTTGATTAAGTTATCAGAATAAAGCCTTTCAAACTGTCTTTGTAAAATATCCTCAACTTCATTTGACCTTTTGTTAATGAAATCTCCTTCTTTAATCCTAAAATACATTTTTAAAAGGCGGACATTATTCTTTTCGTTTTCAGTAATAATATGGTCATTAAGAATTAGATTAATATAAACAATTAACAAATCAAGTAATTCGTCTTTAATATCTTCTATCTTTTTGATATTATGATATTTGAGAACTTTATTTATTTGTTCATTGTCCAATTCATTCTTGTATATTAGTTCAGAAATGTCTAAAATATAATCGCTAAAAGTTTCAATAGACAAAATAATTTCGAATGCTTTATGAAGTTCCAAATCTTCTTTAGGTAGTAGTGATTTCATTAATATTCTGTTTTTAAGGTTCTGACTAATGTTATTTATTGCAATTGTAAATCAATCAGTTACGCGATAAATGTCTTCCTTAACCAAGTCAAATTTAGTGATTTGCTTTTTAATTCAAGTTCATGCTTCACAATGATTCAAACCTTTAAACTTTTTGGCATCTCTATAAATAATCTCAATTTGGGATTGTAATCGGTAGAATTCTAAAAACACTCAAAATCACAGTACCGCTTCTCGCACCCGAATCAGTTTTTTCAATAATTCTTCCAATAAATCCAAATGCAGCATATTGGCACCATCGCTGAGTGCATGAGCCGGATTCGGATGGGTTTCGATGAAAATCCCGTCGGCACCTACTGCAATTGCGGCTTTGGCAATGGTTTCAATCAATTCCGGTTTTCCACCGGTTACGCCACTCGCCTGATTGGGCTGTTGCAGGGAATGGGTGATATCCATGATGACCGGCGCAAACTGCCGCATCACGGGAATGCCCCGAAAATCCACAACCAAATCACCATAACCAAAAGTTGTTCCGCGTTCGATAATCGCCGTCCGATGATTGTCCGAATCCGTCACTTTATTCACCGCAAACTTCATGCTTTCCGGCGACATGAATTGCCCTTTTTTTAAAGTAACATGTTTCCCGGTTTTCGCCGCAGCAACAATCAATTCAGTCTGACGCACCAGAAAAGCAGGAATTTGCAATACATCTACATAAGCCGCCGCCATTTCCGCATGATGGGATTCATGGATATCCGTCGTCGTGGGCACATCAAATTCCTGACCGACCTGCTGAATGATTTTTAGTGCCTTTTCATCGCCGATACCTGAGAAAGAGTCAATTCGCGAACGGTTGGCTTTTTTGAAGGAACCTTTAAAAATATAAGGAATCTTCAATTCATCGGTCAGTTTTACGATTTTTTCGGCGATTCTCCTTGGGGTATCCTCATTTTCAATCGCGCAGGGTCCTGCAATCAAAAAGAAATTGAGGGAATCCTTGTGTTTAGCTTTTTCTAAATTCTGAATCATTCTACAAATTTAGGAAAGTTTTCGGTTCGGATTGCAGCATGCTGTTGCCACATACTTTTTCAAATTTATTTTGCTAATCAGGCGTTGCTGTTGTACTTTTAAAACGTGAAAACACGAATTGTAACCATTGGCGATGAGATTTTGATTGGGCAGGTTGTGGATACCAATTCCGCATATATTGCTTTGAAATTAAATGAAATAGGAATAGATATTCATGAGATTCTTTCCATTCAGGATGATCAGCTTGCGATTATTGATACTTTGAAAAAGCTGACCGAAGACACGGAACTTCTCATTTTAACTGGCGGATTGGGGCCGACCAATGATGATTTGACCAAACACGCACTTTGCAAATTTCTTGGTGTGGACATGATTTACGATGAAAATGTGTTGAAAGAAATTGAGGAAAGATTCCAAAATCACCGGCTCACCGTCAACAATCTGAACCGAGATCAAGCACTGATGCCGATTGGTTCGCAGGCACTTCCCAATCCTTTGGGGACAGCCCCCGGAATCTGGACAGAAGTCAGAAATTCATTGATTATCAATTTGCCGGGAGTTCCTTTTGAAATGAAAAATCTGTTGAAAACCGAAGTTATTCCAAGGCTTCAACAACGGTTTTCGTTGCCGTTTGTAGTTCATCGTTCGTTGGCAGTTTCCCATTTGCCAGAAAGCGAATTGGCATTGAAAATCGCAGATTGGGAAAAGCATTTGCCCAAAAATCTACATCTTTCTTATTTGCCCGAAAGCGGAAAAGTCAAACTGCGGATAACGGGACATGGCAAGGATAAATATTTTTTGGAAAATGAAATTCAAACGCAAATCAATCAGTTGATTCCTTTGGTTGAAAATCATTTAGATTCACAAAATAAAGGGCTGACGGAGGAAATAGTAGGAGAGGAGCTGAAAAATTCCGGGATGAGCATTTCCACAGCAGAGAGCTGTACCGGCGGCATGATGGCGCATTTGCTAACTTCTGTACCCGGCAGCTCGAAATATTTCAAAGGCGCCGTAGTAGCTTACGCCACTGAAATCAAAACTTCGATTCTCAACGTGCCTCAATCCCTCATCGATGAAAATACGGTAGTCAGCGAAGAAGTGGCCAAAGCCATGGCGAAGGGCGTAAGCGAACAATTCAAAACCGATATTGCGGTTTCGACTACCGGCGTGGCGGGACCGGCAAAAGGAGAAGACAACAAGGAAGTGGGAATAGCTTGGATTTCAGTTACAAACGGCACACAATTCAGTACCCAAAAATATTTCATGCCTTATTTGGAACGCGATGATTTTATTTTGCAGATTTCAAAATTGGCTTTGCAAAAAGTGGTGGATTTCATCCGGGAGCAAAAGCAAATGGTGGAATGAATTAAATGAATCTAAAATTGGCATGGCACTATAATCCTTGCTTCTGGTTTCTTTCAATGACCGCAATTGCTGGGCTTCGGCTGCTGAGCGGAGCCGAAGCAAACCGAAGCAGAGGTTTCAAGAAGCTATGCCCGTTAACATTTGCAACGGCTTCGGCGTTCCATGTCTCGGTTTTGATAGGGATAAATTTTGAATCCGATGTAAAAATCCATGGCATGAAATCGCTTTTGCGGAATCAGAAACGGCAAAACATTCTCACTTCCAATCACAAATGGCCCGTAGCGCAAAAAGCCGCCGAATTGTATTTCCCGATAATCATACACCGAAAAAGAACCGCCGATGGCAAACTGATGTTTTGAATACAAATAAGACAGATTCAGCAGGTTATTTCTTCGCAAGCTGTGTTCAAACAAAGGCAGCCGCTGTATCAAATCCATACTCAAATATTGGTTTTCTGCGATGTTTTTACTGATATTGAAATGCAGACTTGTCGGTAAACCAATTTTGAACTGATTGGAAATCAGGGATTGATTGGGATTGCCGTAAATTTCATTGCTAATTAGTTGCGCATATTGTTCCGCATCTTGAAATTCGGTTTCATCAAATACCGGGTTGTTGGTGTATTGCAAGTTTTCACCGATAAACCGATGAACAAACCCATTGAATTTGATATATCCCACATCTAAAATATTGAATGCAGCTTTGAAATCATAACCGTCTTCAATACCACCATAATTGACAAAAGCAATCCCGGCATCTAATCCAAATCCGCTGCCGTTGGATTTGTAACGGTACTGATTGTTTTCAAAATCAAACCCTGTGGCATAAGCAACTTCAACATCAAAATTGGAAACAAAAAGATTTTTATCCAGCAACATGGAATCATTGGGATTGATTACAAATTCCCGTCGCATCAACGCATGGTCTTTGTTTTGAACATAAACCGCATCATTGCCCATCAGGTATTTCAGATTCACTCCAAGCGTCCAGTGATAATCCGAAAAAGGAAGAATTTCAGTGGCGAGATTCAACCCGAGTTCCGTCCAGTTGACAAAATCAAATTCAAATTCAGCCAAATCATAAAGCGCAGGTTCATCAAGTTCCTGATTGGTGAATTGCAGATAATTATCGGTTTCAATGATTTGGGACTGCGTTCTTAGTTTTGAAAATACGCCAACAAGGAATTCTTTTTCACTTTCTCCGATGGAAAACCGAATTGCCGTAGAAGGCCCCATCAGTTCTGAACTGAAATGATAGCCTGTTCTTTGGTGATTGAAATAATCAAAAATTCCGGCAGTGTTTTCACCTGTGATGTTATTTCCAATATCCGCAGATTCCACTTTTCCCGCCAACAAGCTAAAAATACTTGATTTTGAAACGTATGCATAACGATTTTGCAGAAAAATATCTTCTGAGAAAAGATGTACATCCCAATAGTTGGGATTCAAAAATGGTTGCGTCGGTGAAATTCCAACCGCGCTGATTCCACTGAATGGATCATTGCTAAAAATATAGGGCTGTTGAGCTTGCAGCTCAACAGGGCAAGCCAACAAAAGAATCAAATATTGATAAAATGAATTTTTCAAATCAATTGATTCAATTAAATGAAATACAAATTACACTGATTTTTTCTAAAAAACATGCATTTCAATCAATATTTTTGATTTAAGTTTTCTGTTAATTAATATTCAACGGCTTAACTTTGTGAAGTTGAAATACCGGTATCCCGGATGCTATGTCAAAAGTCAAAGGCTATATTCTGGCTGTAATTTCCGCAGCTTCATACGGGTTGATTCCGCTATTTGTTTTGCCCGTCAAACAGGCAGGTATCTCATTGGACACTACTTTGTTTTATCGGTTTTTCATTGCGGCTGTTTTTGTTTTTGCCATCCTTTTGTATAGAAAGGAATCCTTGAAAATAAATTGGAATGGGCTGTGGGTTTTTGTGGTTTTGGGATTGTTTTACGGGCTTTCTTCCGATTTGCTTTTCAAAGGTTATGACCTGCTGACACCCGGAATCGCATCCACGATACTGTTTGTTTATCCTGCGATTATTGCCCTGATTCTTTTTATTTTCTTTAAAGAAAAGATTAACAACAGAATGATTACTGCGTTACTTATTACGTTTACAGGAGTTTATGTTTTGAGTGTCAACGGGTTTTCTTTTCAAATCAACCTTCCGGGTTTGATGATTACATTGGGCAGCGCGTTATTTTACGCTTTGTACCTGATAACGGTCAACAAAACAAAGATTCAAGTTTCGGGTTGGAAACTGACTTTTTATTCATTGCTATTTACTTCGGTTTATTATCTTCTAAAAATGATTTTCCAACGCGAAAATATCTTGTTACATGATTTTCAAACCTTGTTCAATTTTACTTTGTTTGCATTGATTACCACTGTGATATCGCTTTCCGCATTGGTCTATGCCGTCCAATTAATCGGTTCTACGCCGACAGCTGTTTTGGGAGCATTTGAACCGGTGGTCGCAGTTTTGGTCAGTGTGTTGATTTTCAATGAAGCCATTACAAAAAACCTTGTTTTCGGTGTAATTTTAATTTTGTTGGGTGTGATAATCAGCATTTTGGCTGGAAGAAAGAAATAATATTCGGAAGATCAAATCTGCTGAAACTTGAAATTTTCTCCCAAATAAACCCTTCTCACATCTTCATCGTTGGCGAGGTCTTCGGGCGAACCTTCTTTCAAAATTTTCCCTTCAAACATGATGTAAGTATTGTCTGTAATGGCCAAAGTTTGAGAAACATTATGGTCAGTAATCAGGATTCCTATGTTTTTGTATCTCAGTGAACGGACGATTTTCTGAATATCCTCAACGGCAATGGGATCCACGCCGGCAAAGGGTTCGTCCAAGAGAATAAATTTGGGTTCCGTGGCCAAACAACGTGCGATTTCCGTTCGTCTTCTTTCTCCGCCGGAAAGCAAATCCCCGCGGTTTTTGCGTACGTGTTCCAAACTGAATTCTTCGATGAGTTCGTCTGTTTTCTTTTTTTGTTCCAAAGGAGAAAGTTTGGTGAACTGCAATACGGAAAGGATATTTTCTTCCACCGTCAATTTTCTAAAAACAGATGCTTCCTGTGCCAGATAGCCGATTCCTTTTTGTGCACGTTGGTACATGGCATCGCCTGTGATTTCATGTTTATCCAAAAAAACTTTACCGGAAGTGGCTTTGACCAATCCTACTATCATATAAAAAGTCGTGGTTTTTCCAGCACCGTTCGGACCGAGCAATCCAATTATCTGACCTTGCTCCACTTGAAGCGATACATCTTTTACGACTTTCTTTTTTCCGTAATCCTTATACAGGTTTTCTCCTTTCAGTACAATTCCCATCGCCTCAAAGATAGCTTTTTATTAAAAATCCTTGAAAAAATTCTGAATGAATTATCAATTGGCATCAATAACTTTTCCGGATCCCACAATATCGATTTTGGTTTTCGCAGGATTTCCTTTGTAATGTACTTTTCCTGAACCCGATGAACCCACTTCCAAATTGTCATTTACTGTGATTTCCAAATCTCCAGAGCCAGAAATTCCAACATCGGCATTGGCTGCTGACAGTTTGAAAGCGTTGATATCGCCCGAACCGGTGATACGCGCACCCAATTCCCGGGTTTCTCCCATTATTTCAATGTTTCCACTGCCGGTCAATGAAAGATTGGTTTTGTCCGCATTCACGCCAGCAATGATATTTCCTGAACCGCTCAATTCTACATTGAATTCTTCAACTTCTTGAATCCCGTCGGCTTCGATGCTTCCCGAACCGGTCAATGACAGCGCTTCTAAATTCTTTGCGTTTAGCGTGATTTTTGCCGCATTCCCTTTGCTCGTATAGAAACCACTTTTTTGTTGGATTATCAACCGATTGTTTTTAACGCTTATCAGGATTTTGTCTAAAATATTGGAATCTCCTTCCAATACGATTTCCCCGTCAGTCGGTGCATAATTAATAAATATATCATAAGCTCCGGAAGATAGGACTGCATTAAAATTATTAGTTACTGTTCTTGTTTCGGTGGCATCAATTCCGCTTTCTTCAATTTTTCGCTGGCAGGCGGCAAGCAGAAAAATGGAAATGACAGAAATTCCAAGTATTTTGATTGTTTTCATTTTGAAATTATTTGTAATTGCAAAGCTAATCATTCTGAAAAAATAGTTGACGAATGATTGAAACTATTGATTCTAAAACTTATACCGCAATTGAACCAGCAAATATCTACCCAATAATTCTCTGGAATTGATGATGGTCTGATTGCTTGCCGCATCAAAATTTGAACTCACCAAAGTTTTGTCACCCAATAAATTACCACCGGTAAAAGTCAAATATGTGTTTTTTGCAACATGGAAGCGCAGGGAAGCGTTCAATGCCTGATTTTCATTAATCAGTTCATCATTGCTGTATTGAATCCGGTAAGAATAATCAGTCTGGAAAAGGACTTTGTCGGAAATGGCCCAAGCCGCTTTCCCAAATGGTCTCCAAGTTACGAATTGTGTGTTTACCAATGATTTGAATTCATTTTGCATATAATTCAATCCCAAATCCAATTCTACTTTCTTTTTGATTTTGAATTGATTGGTCAGTGTATAATTCTGAATCAAAGAAGTATTATTTGACCAAATGTCCACAATCTGAATGTTTCCGTCATTGCCCATTTCCGGCTGTCGGATGTGGGAATAATAATCGAGATAAGAAACATTTCCACTGATTCTCAAAGAATAGATCCTTGAAAATCTTTTACTTCCTCCAAAAAACGCAGAAACAGTCTGGTCTTTTTCAGGATTATTGATTGGGGTATTAACTTGTGGAAGTGTGGTCAAATCGGATGCACTCTGTATATTGTCCTTGATAGCACTAAAGGTTAAACCGGTATAAAAATTCAAAAATGAAAAGGAATTAAAATAGCCGTAAGTCAGATTCGCCGTATGATACAAAGCCGGTTTCAGCCCCAAAAATCCTTTGTAAACCGTATAATAATTCTGAATATCATAGCCATCGGAAAGGTCTGTCAGATTAGGATATTTGTAAGCCTGCTGATAGCTCAGATTGATATTTTGCGTATTGGTAGGTTTGATTTCCGCAGAAAAATGCGGCAGCACCTTGGTTTCATTCATCCTTCGTTCATCCGTCAGGGTGTGCGTGGTTTCTTTGAAATGATGCACGCCGGCACCGACATTGAATTTCAAAATTCCGATTTTTTGCGTATAAGTCAAATCTGCATACAATTCTGTGAAGCCAAAATCGGAATCACTTAAAAAGTTTGGCTGCTCAATCAATCCGGCGGATTCATAAATTGAATTATCCAAATTCTGCCATGAGAAATTAGAACCGATTTTTAATCGCAGGTTGCTCATATTGGTCAGCAAATGATTGTAAATCCCATAAATCTGTAGGTTCTGGCTGTTGAATTTTTTGCTTTGTTTCAAATTATAAAAAGCCAAATCATCCATGTAAATCGGCACCATATCTGAATCAATCATCAAATCTGGACGTTGATTACTCAGCTGATGACGGACATAAATTCCGAGATTATTGTCACGCCCTATTTTGCGGATGTAAGAAAGGTTTTGTTTCAAGCTTCCACTGATGTTGTTTTTGATATTGTCACGTGCGCCGGTGGCATTGTCGTTCAAAAATGTATTGGAAAACTGTCTGTCATCATTTTCTAAGTAATTGAAAGTCGCGCGGTATTTCCATTGTGAACGGCTGTCGGGCGTATAGTCTAATCGCAGTCTTCCCAATGTGGAAAGCAGTCGCTGATCATTTTGATTTTCATCTTTGAAATGCAGGTTTTCTCCAATTCTTTCTTGTGTAGATTTGAAACTTAAATCATTATAATTGAACAAAATAAAGCCGTTGGTAAACCATTTCTTATTAGGCTCATAACCAAAATGCAATGCAGAGAGGAAAGCATCCATTTCCGCCGCATTCTGCGCTGTTCCCAAACTGATTCGGCTCGGTTCTTCCCGAAGGGAGAAACTGCTGCCTTCTTCCATGAACTCCGAAAACCCGCCCAGAAAAGTAAAATAATCCTCGGTGGTGAAAACCTCTTTCCCGAAAGTATTGTAGTCCGTGATGGAAGTAGCATCGGTTTTCGGGCTGAAATAAAAGAGTTTGGATTGTAAGTCGTAATGTGTGTCCGCATCACCGCCCACCGTAACGCTCCCAAAAACCAAGCTTTTTTTATCTTCTTTCAACTCAATGTTGAGCATGGCTTCCTCGTCATCAGTCAGAGAATTTGCAAAAGGATTGGCTTTGAATTTCCTGTTGAGCTGAATTTTATCAATCGCATCCGCCGGCAGGTTTTTGGTCAGCAATTTGGTGTTTCCCCCCAATACTTCACGGTCGCCGACTTTGATGGTTTTGATTTCTTTGCCTTCATAATAAACCTTACCGTTTTCCACTTCCAATCCGGGCAACTTCTTTAGAATATCTTCCAAGTTTTCATCGGCTGCGGTACGGAAAGCCCCTGCATCGTATTCGATGGTATCCCCTTTGATTGTAATCGGCTTTCTGGCTTCAATCACTGCCTCTTTCAGGGAAACTACACTTTGTGTCAATCTAAAATTCACAGTTTTGGATTTGGTGAGATTTACTTTCTCTTCAAAGGATTTGTAATCAAAATGCTCAACTTCAACATCATAAGTTTCTTCACAGGGCATATCCAAAGTGAAATAACCATCCACATCGGTGAAAGTAAATCCAACTCCTTCGTTTTTGGAATTAAAGGCTGAAATGGAAGCATCATAAACCGGCATCCCGATGCTGTCTCTGACTTCACCTCTGAGTTTGCAGGTTTCCTGCCCAAAGGAATTTGTTCCCATGAAAAACAGGAGGGAAACTGCAAAAAAACGAATTGGATTCATTGCGAAATTTTAATCAATTAGTATGGCATTCGGGTGAAATGTTACATGCTGACGGGTGATGCCGCTTTGTGATTGCATTGCTCTGGCTATAAATTGCTGTAAGGATATGAAGCAATTGAAATAAAACACAAAGCATTAGCTTCTTACAAATGCATATTTTTAGCCACAATCGAATAGGAAGCAAAGGTAGATAATTACTCCTAACTTTGCTCCTTACTCGATTTTAACGGATTTACCCGGGATAAAAGCTTGGACTTTTAACACCAAATTAAGTATATTGCGTAAGCAATTAATAACAATGGATAAATTGCATTTATAACTTAAATCCGTCAAACTTTTTATTATGAAAAAATTAATTTTCTTTCTAATCGTAAATCTGTTTCTCATACAGACCAATGCACAGGCACCGGACATTGAATGGCAAAAATCCTTGGGTGGAAGTGGTGATGAGTATGCATATTCCATTCAACAAACTACCGACGGCGGTTATATTGTTGCGGGTTCTTCCTGGTCAAATGATGGTGATGTTTCCGGCAATCATGGATGGTTGGACTATTGGGTAGTAAAATTGGACAGTACCGGCAATATCCAGTGGCAAGAATCATTGGGTGGAAGTAGTTCTGAAAGGGCACTTTCCATTCAACAAACTACCGACAGCGGTTATATTGTTGCGGGTTGGTCTGGCTCAAATGACGGTGATGTTACCGGTAATCATGGAAGCTGGGATTATTGGATAGTAAAATTAGACAGTGCCGGAGATATTGAATGGGAAAAGTCCTTGGGAGGAAGTAATGGTGGTGGATGGGATGAAAATAGTGGAGATGTAGCGTATTCCATCCAACAAACTACTGACGGTGGTTATATTGTCGCGGGTTATTCAGATTCAATTGACGGCGATGTCATCGGTAATCATGGTGGATATGATTATTGGATAGTAAAATTAGACGGTATCGGCAATATTGAGTGGCAAAAGTCCTTGGGTGGAAGTAGCTATGATGGTGCAAGTTCCATTCAGCAAACTACCGATGGCGGTTATATTGTTGCAGGTGAGTCCAGTTCAAATGATGGTGATGTCACCGGTAATCATGGAGACGTTGATTACTGGATAGAAAAATAAAACAGCACCGGTGATATCCAATGGCAAAAATCCTTAGGTGGAAGTGGCGCGGAAATAGCATTTTCAATTCAGCAAACTACCGATGACGGTTATATCGTTGCAGGTTATTCAGATTCAAATGATGGTGATGTTACCGGTAATCATGGAAGTTGGGACTCTTGGATAGTAAAATTAGACAGTACCGGAAATATCCAGTGGCAAAAATCTTTGGGTGGAAGTGGTTTTGATTGGGCAACTTCAATTCAACAAACTACCGACGGTGGTTATATAGTTGCAGGTTATTCAGATTCAAATGATGGTGATGTTACTGGCAATCATGGATGGTTGGACTATTGGGTAGTGAAATTGGACAGTACCGGAAATATCCAGTGGCAAAAATCTTTAGGTGGGAGTAATAATGATTTTGCATATTCCATTCAGCAAACTACTGATGGTGGATATGTTGTTGCGGGTTATTCCGATTCAAATGATGGGGATGTTTCCGGCAATCATGGAAATTCTGATTATTGGATAGTAAAATTGGGGCCCGACAATCTGAGTACAAATGAAATCAATAGTAAAGATAATTTCTCAATCTATCCAAATCCTGTAAAAGATATTTTAACCATTGAAGGAATAGCTCCGAATACTCAATTAATCATCACAGATTTAACCGGTAAAACAATTTTATCAACCACAGTTAAAAGCAACAAAGAAAGCATAGATGTTTCCGGTTTACCAGCAGGAGTGTATTTCATCAACAAAACGAAGTTTATCAAGAAGTGATTAGTAATTAGTAATTAGTAAATAGTAATAGAGCTTTGTCAAAGTTGTTTAGTTTAAAAGCTGTAGAGTGAATTATGCAGGTTTATTTATGCACCTAACGAAGACAGTGAAATTACATTGATTCCGTCCTGCCGGGTGTAACTGATTCCGGTTCCGGTGATGATGTTCAGCGATTTTGGCGGTTGCACTTTTTTATCATCTAAAACCGACACAAATTTAAGGAGATTGGCTGCGGCTTCATCGATTTGTCCAATCCCGAGTTTGATTTCAAAAGCAGACCATTCACCATTGTATTTCTGCACAATAGCATCCACTTCCAAGTCGCTCGAATCCCGGTAATGATAAACTTTTGCGTCATTGACCTGCCCGTAAATCCGAAGCTCATGGATAGCCAAAGATTCAAACAGAAAGCCTGTAAAATTCAAATCCTTCAGCAAAGATTTTTTATCCAAACCAAGCGCAGCAACTGCGAGGCTGACATCCGTAAAATGCCGCTTTCCAGATTTCCGAAGTGAAGCAGACGAACGGATATGCGGATTCCACGCCGGTTGGTCTTCCACAATCATCAACCGGTTCAGTGCATCTAAATAATCATAAATAGTCGGTCTGGAAAGGTTGTCGTTGTCCACCTGCTGAATATCTTTTTCTAAAGTCGAAATCTCAACCAAAGTTGCTGTATTTCTCGCAAGTGAGCGCAGCAAGTTTCTGACTTTCACAGAATCACGGTTTACATTTGAAACCCTGCTCATATCCACTTCTTCCAATAATTCAATATAGGCTCTGTTTAATTGAGTCGCCTGTTTGATGCTTTTATTCAAAAGTGCAGGAAAGCCACCGATGATTATTTTTTCTATAATAAACTCTAAATCTGTGGCTTCATCGTAAATATCAATTTTTTTTCCTTTGAATAAATTTTTCAAACTGATTTTCCCTGAGGAATGACCCAATTCCTGCCAGGACATCGTTCTCATATCCAAAATTGTAAATCGTCCGGCACCGGAATGCATTTTCACAGATTCTTCGGGGTTGGCAGAGCCGGTCAATATAAACTGTCCGTTCTTTTTTCGTTCGTCCACTTCATGACGAACATAATCCCATAGTCTCGGCTGAACCTGCCATTCATCGATTAATCTTGGTGTTTCACCTTCGAGAAGTCGCTTTGGGGAAGCACCCATCAAGGCAGGAACCTGTTCGTCTCTGTCAACTTTCAGAATACTCTTTGCTATTTGTTTTGCGGTTTCAGTCTTTCCGCAAGCTTTTGGGCCACGAATAAGTACAGCTCCCGAAGCTTCCAATTTCTGTTCTAATTCTTTATCCGAAAATCGTTTTTTATAACCCATAACCGAATGATTACAAGCGCAAATATAATGTTATTTTACAAATTTAGAGTATTTTGCTTTACATTTTTAGAGTGTTTTACTTTACAAATTTAGAGCATCTTACTTTACATTTTTGGAGAAATTTGTATTTTTTTAATGAGCGGAGTAAATAAGATTTTTTTGTTATTTTTGACAGATTAAGCTTTATTAATTACTATGAAAAAATTAATTTTCTTTCTAATCGCGAATCTGTTTCTCATACAGACCAATGCGCAGGCACCGGATATTGAATGGCAAAAATCCCTGGGTGGAAGTAGTTGGGATCAAGCGAATTCTATTCAACAAACTACCGATGGTGGTTATATTGTTGCTGGTTATTCCTATTCAAATGATGGTGATGTTACCGACCATCGTGGATTGGAAGGTTGGGCAGACTTTTGGGTGGTGAAATTAGACAATACCGGAGATATTGAGTGGGAAAAATCCTTGGGTGGTAGTGATCATGATTTTGGAAATTCAATTCAGCAAACTACCGACGGTGGTTATATTGTAGCGGGTTATTCCGATTCAAATGATGGGGATGTTACCGGCAATCATGGTATTACGGATTTTTGGATAGTAAAGCTGGCACCTGATAATTTGGGTATAGATGAAATCAATCGTAAAGATAATTTCTCAATCTATCCAAATCCTGTAAAAGATATCCTAACCATTGAAGGAATAGCTCCAAACACCCGATTAATCATCACAGATTTGACTGGAAAAACAATATTATCAACTACAGTTAAGAGTAGAATAGAAAGCATAGATGTTTCCGGTTTGCCGGTAGGAGTGTATTTCATCAATAAAACGAAGTTTATCAAGAAGTGATTAGTAATTGGTGATTAGTAATTAGTGATTAGTAATTGGTGGATAACATTGTACAATTAAAAAGCAAATCCGGAGTGGTTCAACTACTCCGGATTTTAAATTTTTTAATGTTGATCATTTAATTCAAAATCTCATACGCAATAGTGATAACACCAGAATCAATGTCACCAATCTGCTGAAAAGCGGCTTTGCTCAAATCAAATTCACGGGATTTCACAAAGGGACCGCGGTCGTTAACGGTAACAACCACAGATTTATCATTTTTTACGTTTGTGATTTTAACTTCCGTTCCAAAAGGCAGGGTTCTGTGTGCGGCTGTCAACGCATGCATGTCATAAACTTTACCACTGGCTGTTTTTTTACCGTGGAATTTACCACCGTACCAAGAAGCTTTTCCAACTTCCGTCAAAACCGATTTTACATAATTGATTTCAGCTTCAGCATAGATAGTCAAACCGGCGAGTAATACAAATGTCAGTAATCTTTTCATTTTTATTATTTTCTGATTTGTGGTGCAAAAGTACGTCAGCGCATATTTTTGAAGAATTAAATAAAATTCCGGGGATGGATTTTGGGTTGAAAATAACTAAAACCTTTGTGTTTATAGGAATTTCAGAAGGTGGTTAAAAATCTGTTAAAATTTTCAAATTAGTTAAAAATATTAAGAAGTCATTGATTTACTGATTTGTATCATGAAAAAAGTCCATGAAAAATCAATTTCACAGACTTTGGTTTTGATTCAGGATTTTGAATTTCAAACAAGTGAATTTCTAATTCAAAAGTCTTTTTACGGTTTCCGCAATCAGCTTACCTTCCGCTTTTCCGGCCAGTTCTTTGTTGGCGGCACCCATCACTTTTCCCATATCTTTTGGAGAAGAAGCTCCGGTTTGCACAATGATTTCTTTCAATTTTGCTTCTAATTCTTCCTCCGAAAGCTGTTCAGGTAAAAATCGCTGAATGACTTCTGCCTGCGCCAATTCCTTTTCAGCCAGTTCCGTACGCTGGTTGGCCAAAAACTGTTCTGCGGCTTCTTTTCTTTGTTTGATTAATTTTTGCAACAGGGCTATTTCTTGAGTTTCTCCAAATTCTTCGGATTTTCCCGAAGTTTTGAAAAGGAGAATTTCAGATTTGATGGCACGCAAAGCTTCCAAAGCGATTTGATTTTTGGATTTCATCGCTTCTTTCATTTGCTCCATTATTTTTGTTTCTAAGCTCATTTTGATTAAATTTTTGGAACACAAATTTAAGGTTATTTCAGCAGAACTGAAAAATCAACGCTTTAAATCATTTTGATTGAAATGACAAATCCGGATTCATAAATGATTAATTTAAAAAAAGGAAGATTATAACAAATCATCAATTCTTTCAGCCAATTCCCGGTCTTTTTTAGTGATTTGATGATCGGCATCGTGCGTTATTAACCAGATTTCCAAAGTATTATAAGTGTTTTTCCACGTTGGATGATGCCCCGCTTTCTCGGCCAATAAGGCTACCTGCGTCATAAATCCAAATGTTTCCACGAAATCTTTGAACTGGAATTTCTTGTATAGCCCGTTCTCCTTTTCCGTCCAACTGCTGTGCTGTTCCATCTTTCATCGTTTAGTTCTGCTAAATTATGAATTTTGGATTTAAAAAGATTTTCGCAATTAACTTGCAGAGAATTTGATACTGAGTATTTTGAGCTTTATGACTTCCAAAAAGAAGAAACCTAACAAGGTGCTATACGGTCATGATTTCTTTTTCTTTGATTAGATACAAATCATCCGCTGATTTCACATATTTATCGGTCAAGCCCTGAATTCTGCCTTCGTAATCTTTTTTCATGTCTTCCGAAGCTTCCTCATTCTTTTTGATTTCATTGTTGGCATCCTTCCGTGCGTTTCTGATTGCAATCTTGGCATTTTCGACTTCGTTTTTTGCAATTTTACTCAAATCGCGACGACGATCTTCGGTCAATGGCGGAACATTGATAATAATCATATCGCCATTATTGGAAGGATTAAATCCCAAATTGGCATTGAGAATGGCTTTTTCCATTTCAGGAATCAATTTTTTCTCCCATGGCTGAACGGTGATGGTTCTCGCGTCGGGTGAGCTGACATTGGCTGCTTGAGTCAATGGAGTCATCGAACCGTAATAATCGAATTTGACGGACGAAAGCATGACCGGGGAAGCTTTCCCGGCACGAATTTTTGTAAACTCACTTTCCAAATGCCGGATTGCATCTTTCATTTGATCTCCGGCCATAGCTACGATTAAATCCAATTCTTCCATCTTTTTTATTTTTGGGTTGCTAATATAGCAATATAAGGCAATGAACGAAAATTTTAATTGACCAACGTACCGATTTGTTCGCCGCTGAGTAATTTTTTCAAGTTCCCTCTTTTATTCATATCAAAAACGATGATGGGCAATTTATTTTCCCGGCTCAGTGTGAAAGCGGTCATGTCCATCACATTCAATCCTTTCTGAAATACTTCTTCAAAAGAAAGTTTCTCGAACTTCGTTGCAGTCGGGTCTTTTTCCGGGTCGGCAGTATAAATACCGTCCACCCGCGTTCCTTTCAGAATCACGTCTGCGTTGACTTCAATCGCTCTCAAAGTTGCTGCCGTGTCTGTTGTGAAATAAGGGTTCCCGGTTCCGGCACCAAAAATAACCACACGGCCTTTTTCCAAATGCCGGGTTGCTCTTCTTTTGATGTAAGGTTCCGCAATTTGTTCCATGTGAATGGCGGTTTGAAGCCGGGTATAAAGCCCGATTTCTTCCAAAGCAGATTGCAGTGCCATCCCATTAATTACCGTTGCCAACATTCCCATATAATCGCCCTGAACGCGATCCATGCCGCGGGCAGCACCGGATAATCCGCGAAAAATATTTCCGCCACCAATGACAATGGCCACTTCAATACCCATATCCACTGCGGATTTGATTTCTTCTGCATATTCCTTCAACCGCTGAGGGTCAATGCCGTACTGTTGATCACCCATCAGGGCTTCACCGCTTAATTTCAGGAGGATTCTGTTGTATTTCATCAAAAAGTTTTTGCAAATATAAACGATGGTTTTGGAATCCGGGAAATGAGTTTTCCGAATTTCAACAAACTACTGTTCAATTGCTTCGTTATCAAGGCATTCGGATTCAAAAAATCATTTGATAAGTTAATGATTTCATGTTGTTCTAATTTCCTGGAAATGCTTACATTTCGGCGGGATATGAAAAATATTTTGACTTTAATTGCGGTGATGCTGACTTTGGATTTCCTGTCTGGACAAGAATCAAAAGTCGAAAACTTGTCAGCTGCTCAGGAGCTGATTGAAACGCTTACTTCCGATGCATTTTCCGGGCGTGGTTACCATGAAAATGGTATGGACAAAGCGGCTGATTTTCTTAAAGATGAATTTGAAAAACTCAATCTTGAGAAAATCAATGGTACTTATTTTCAAGAATTTTCCATGCCAATCAATGTGATTAAAGATGCGAAATTAACTCTAAACAACAAAGTACTTCGCTATGGCATTGATTTTTTGGTGAAACCCAATTCCAAAACTCAATATTTTCATCTGAAACCTATCTATAATTTTTCTCCTACGGATTTTGAAAATGCATTAATTTCGGAAGAAAACCTGATAAAATTCATCGAAAATGACATGACAGCGCAACATGGGAAACACGTGGTTTTCCCGCCACATCATTTTGAAATTGATTCTTTGAACAGGTATTATAAAAACTGGTTTTCATTTTACCGGCCGGAAGAAAACCGAAACCGCAGCATTTTTTATTTCACAAAAGATAAATTGACCGCTTCACTTTCCATGCGGCAGGACAGCATCGCTGCCTTCGTCATCAAAGATGAATTTTATGATGAAAATTTAGAAATCAACGATTATATGATTGAATCCGAATTCATTACTGATTTCAAAGCGCGAAATATTCTTGGAAAAATTGAGGGTAGAAACAAGGATTCCTTGATTGTGATTACTTCGCATTACGATCATCTCGGCAAGGTGGGCAGCACGATTTTTCCGGGTGCAAGCGACAATGCGAGCGGCGTGGCATTTGTACTGAATTTAGCTGCTTATTTTTCTAAAAATCAACCCAAATATTCTTTGGCTTTTATGCTGTTTGCTGCTGAAGAAGCCGGTTTGGTCGGTTCAAGATATTTTGTGGAAAACCCGTTGTTTGATTTGAATAAAATCAAATTTCTGCTCAATTTCGACATCATGGGAGCAGGGGAGAACGGCATTCAAATTGTGAACAGCAGTATCTACCCTCAGACGTATGATTTGTTGCAAAAAATCAATCAAGAAAAACAGCTTACCCCGCAAATCAAAAAACGTGGAGAAGCCTGTAATTCTGACCATTGTCCTTTTTATGAAATCGGAATTCCGTCATTTTTTACTTATACTTTGGGAGGTCCCGGATTTTATCACGACCCTATGGATAAGGCTGAAACCCTGAACCTATTCGGGTTTTCTGCCTTGCAGGAATTGTTTATTGAATGGATTGAAAAATTAGAATAATCAAATTTGATTAATTTGAATTTTAAGTTGATTTTCAATAAATTAATCGACTTATTTGTTTGTCTTGTTTAACATAGTCGAAATGCATTTATTTAAAATCTAATTTGAAATTATATTTTTCGGGATTGTCAAAAAGCTCTGTCAGGGACATATCCACTAAAATGGTTTTTCCGTCGGGACTGATTTTGCCTTCACTGTCAAGCGAAGTTTTCTTGATTTCCTTTGGAAAATGATATTCTATTTTATATCGAAAAGCATTCAGGATTTCGGCTGCTTCAATGAGACTGTCATTTTTTATTCCTTTTTCCAAATTTTCAATGTTGGCAATTCGCTTGAAAGTCTTGCCATTGTATTCAAAATTCGGGAATATCAGGAAATCAAAATTATCTTCAGACTTGCCGTCCGTGGTTTTTTCTTTTTTCATTTCTTCCACAATAGCTTTGGCTTTTTTTGTGTAAGCGTTGAATGCATCCACGGAATTTTCTTCCGTGATGAAGCTGAGTTTCCCCACATTATCATTCAATACCAGCTGGGCTTTGGTTTTATTTAAAGTTTTAAAATATTCTTTTTGCTTCGGGGTGAGTGTGTCTATTTTCAGAAATTTCAACTGTTCGATCTGGGTTAGCGGAACGGTCTGGTCTATCGGATATTCGCCGATTTTTTTCATTGAATCTAATCCTTCGGCTGAAATCATCATAGAAGCCATGGCAGAGAAATCCACTTCATATTCATAATTCACTTTTCCGGAATCCATCAGATACAATCGTTCGGAAAATTGACAGGAAATAATATCGGAGCAGATTACGAGCAGTAGTATAAGTTTTTTCATGATTTAAATTTGAGTAAAAGTACAAATTCTCACGAATTAATCGTTGAAAGCTTTTCCGAAATTTGGAGAAAATAAATTTTAGTTATTTCGTCAGCTTTTCCAATGCATACTGAATCATTTTATCCACACTTTTTTTGTAATCGGTACTAAATTTTCCGGATGCGCGGTTGGCGATGATACAATTCAGCGAAAGTGCTTCGTGTCCGAGTAGGGCGGCAAGACCGTAAATTCCCGAAGTTTCCATTTCGAAATTGGTCACTTTGTATCCTTCAAATTCAAATCCGGCTAAGATTTCATTGATATTGTCGGGATTGGGTTTCAACCGGATGAATCTTCCTTGTGGACCGTAAAATCCACATGCAGTTGCCGTGATGCCAAAGGCTATGTTTTCAGAAATTAATACATTCATCAATTCTACTGAACCCTTTACGATATATGGTTTTGACTTTTCATTATCCCATTTTGAGAAATTCAGAAATTCGGCTTCCATTTCCAAATCACGCACAGCAGCTGAATCATAAAAATGCATCAGCCCGTCCAATCCCAAACCGTGTGAACTTGCCACAAAACTGTCCACCTCATGTTCTTCGTGCAATGCGCCAGAAGTACCCAATCTTATGATTTTCAACTTCTTCAATTCCTTTTTTACAATTCTGCTTTCCAGATCCACATTCGCCAAGGCATCGAGTTCGGTCAAAACAATGTCAATATTATCCGTTCCCATTCCGGTAGAAATGGCGGTAATTCGTTGCCCATTCAAACTTCCAGTATGTGAAATGATTTCTCGTTTTTGGGATTGATGTTCGATGTGGTCAAAGTATTTTGATACCTCCTGAACACGCCCGGGATCACCGACTGTAATAATCAAATCAGCCAGATGTTCCGGCCGTATATTACAATGGTAAATACTTCCGTCGGGGTTCAATATCAGTTCGGATGCGGCTTTGCTCATTTTTCTAATTTTTTATCAGGTTCAAAATTATTCAAAATAAATTGAATCAGACTTTTTTCCGGATCAACAGCATTTTTCCACCGGAAACCACGAAGAAGGCAACTATTCCTGCGATCAGACCGATCAGGGATTCTTTGAACATCGGGAAGATCCGTGGCAGAAAATTATCAAAAATATGTGTTTGATGTGTGAAAATTCCACCGGCAACAAGAATCAGTGCAATGGTTCCGATGATTCCCATCATCTTGATGACCACGGGTAGCATCCTGACTAAAAAATGCCCGAGTTGGGCCAAAATTCCGCGGTTGTTGGAACGGTTGATTAATTTGTAACCGGCGTCATCCATTCTTACGATTAATGCCACAACACCATAGACGCCAACCGTCGCAAGCAACGCAACAAAAGCGACTGCGATGATTTGTATGTAGAGCGGACTGTCTAATACTGTGCTGAGTGCAATGATTACAATCTCGATGGATAGAATGAAATCCGTCAGAATTGCGCTTTTAATTTTCTTTTTTTCAGCTTGAGGATCGTTTATTTCAATCGTTTCTTCCGGTGTTGTTTTCTTTTTAGAATGAAACAGATATTCCACAATTTTCTCGACGCCTTCAAAAGCCAAATAAAATCCGCCGATGATAAGAATATATTTGATGGCATCCGGCAAAATAAAATTCAACAGAAAAACGGCAGGAATAATGATGAGTTTGTTCAAAAAAGAGCCTTTGGTAATGGCTACTAAAACCGGAATTTCACGGGAAGCGAGAAATCCGCTGGCTTTTTCTGCGTTCACAGCCAGATCGTCACCGAGAATTCCGGCGGTTTTTTGGGTTGCGATTTTGCTGGCAACCGAAACGTCATCCATCAATGCAGCGATGTCGTCTAATATTGCGAAAATGCCTGATGCCATAATATTAATTTCGTGGATTATAATTCATACAATTCAATGGGAAGATCGTCCGGGTCTTTGAGAAATGTAAATCTTTTTCCGGTATAAGGATCTGTTCTGACGGGTTCCACCGTATAACTGAATGAATTGATTCTCTGGATTTCTCTGTCCAGATTCCAAACGCCGAAAGCAATGTGCCGCAATCCGCAAGCTTCGGGATAAGAACGCCTTTTGGGCGGATTGGGGAAGGAGAACAGTTCGATGACGTATTTTCCGTTCAACGATAAATCCAATTTGTTGGACTCCCGGTCTTTGCGATAAACTTCCCGAATGATTTTCAACCCCAAAACTTCAGTGTAAAACTTTTTGGAAACTTCATAATCCGAACAGATAATGGCAACATGATGAACAAATTCAAGCATCGTGAAAACTGATTTTATTTCTTTTTAAAGGTAAAACAAAAATAAGCAGTACCATGATCATACAATGCAATAAAGGCCACCTAAACATTGGGCTGGCCGGATTCAGCGTTTGCGTGTCATGAATCAGGTAGGAAATGAAAATACAAAAAACAGCCACCAAAGACAATACGATTTTCACTTTTGGGTTAGCCCAATCGTCCGGCGACAAATACAGTACTGAGATCAATATCAGATAAGTAGGAATGGACAACAATATATTTGAGGTCATCGTGATGACATAAACCGACCAAAATTCCCTGTTGATTTCAGGATGTTCCATCCAAAGTAAAATTAAAGGAGCGGAAAACAAAGTCAGCAACCAAATCAACAGCATATAAGGAAAAACTTTCATCTTTAATTTATTTTGTAATTCCTTCGAGTTTGAATAAAAACGCATACTCCAAAGCGGTTTCTTTCAGGGATTCAAATCTGCCTGAGGCACCACCATGGCCGGCTTCCATATTGGTTTTGAGCAACAGCAATTCATTGCCGGTTTTCATTTCCCGCAATTTGGCTATCCATTTGGCGGGTTCCCAATATTGCACTTGAGAATCATGCAATCCTGTGGTAATCAATAAATTTGGATAATTCTTCTTCGCTATATTATCATAAGGAGAATATGATTTTATATAATGATAATAGATTTCATCATTCGGATTTCCCCATTCATCATATTCTCCGGTTGTCAAGGGAATACTATCATCAAGCATGGTTGTCAGCACATCCACAAACGGTACTTGCGCCACCACACCCTTGTACAATTCCGGAGCCTGGTTGATGATTGCGCCCATCAACAAGCCGCCGGCCGAACCGCCCATCGCATATAAATGTTTCTCAGAAGTATAATTGTTGGCAATCAGATGTTTGGAAATATCCACAAAATCATTGAAAGTATTTTTCTTGTTGAGTAATTTTCCATCTTCATACCAAGGACGTCCCAATTCCTGTCCGCCGCGGATGTGTGCCAGCGCATAAATGAACCCGCGATCGAGCAAACTCAATCTGGCAATACTGAAATACGGATCCATGCTAAAACCATAAGACCCGTAGCCATAGAGCAGGAGCGGAGTGTCAGCATTGATTTTAGTTTCTTTTCTATAAACAATGGAAACCGGAATTTTCGCACCATCCCGGGCAGTTACCCAGATTCTCTTGCTTTCATAATTGTTCTTGTCAAAATCTCCTAGGACAGGCTGTTCTTTTTTTATTTCGCTGGTTTTGTCCTGCATATTGAAATCTATCACCGAGTTCGGCGTAGTCATTGAAGTATAATCATATCGCAGGATATTTGTCTCAAATTCAGGATTATTTCCGATTCCGGTCGAATAAGTTTCTTCCTTGAATGGTAACTGAAAATTTGTTTTTTCGTCCCAACTTCGGATAATAATTTGTGTCAAACCACCTGACTTTTCTTCCAGAACCAAATAATCTTTGAAGATTTCAAAATTTTCGAGGAAAACTTTTTCGCGGTGTGCAATGACATCTTTCCAATTCTCCTTTCCGGTGTTAAGCACCGGAGTTTTCATCAGTTTGAAGTTGGTAGCTCCATCTTTATTGGTTCTGATGTAGAAATCATCACCGAAATGTTCGATATTGTATTCAAGTCCTTTTTCCCTTTTTTGAAAAATCTGAAACGCTGCATCCGGCTGATTGGCAGGGATAAATCGATATTCATCCGATAAGGTGCTTGCGCTTCCAATAATAATGTATTGTCGGGATTTGGATTTGTAAACATAAGCATTGAAGGTTTCATCTTTTTCCTCGAAAATCAATTGATCCTGATTTTGTGGCGTTCCCAAAATATGTTTCCAGATTTGATAAGCCCTGAGCGTATTGTCTTTTCGGGTGTAAAAAACCGTTTTATTGTCTGCCGCCCATACCGAACGGCCGGTAGTATTCTGCAATTCATCTGCTATGATTTTTCCTGTTTTCAAATCTTTGAAACGGATGGTGTAAATCCTTCGGCTGAGCGTATCTTCGCCGAATGCTGCGATTTCATTGTTTTCACTGACACTGATTCCTGATAAATTGTAAAAACTGTAAGGTTTGGCCATTTCATTGACATCAAACATGATTTCTTCGGCAGCTTCCAAACTTTCTTTTTTTCTGGAGTAAATGGGATATTCTCCGCCTTTTCGGAATTTTGAAATGTACCAATAACCGTTCAGTTTATAGGGAACGGAAGCATCATCTTCTTTGATGCGGGATTTGATTTCCTTAAAAAGTATTTGTTGAAAATTTTCTGTGTCTTTTAGTTGTGCTTCTGTATAAGCATTTTCAGCTTTCAGATAATCAATGACTTCCGGGTTTTCACGATCATTCAGCCAATAATAATTGTCAATTCTGACATCGCCGAATTTCTCTAATTTTTTTTCAATCTTTTTTGCTTTGGGTGGTTGCATATTTTGCGCATTTAAAATAATAAATACTGTAGTCAGGACGAAGGTAATAATCGTTTTCATGATTCATTAATTTTTGTAAATTTAAGGTTTTCTCCATCCGGCATTTCGATTTCAATGCTTACTCCATCATAAAAAGCAATGGCTTCCGTCGTTGTGTCATTATTTTGAATTTCAGCACGATAAACTCCTTTCCTTGAAGTAGTAAATAAAGTAGCAATGTGTTCGGAATTTTCTTTATTGAACAACAAAATTTCTCCATGTTCTTTTGTTTCGGCACGGATGGTCATTTGTTCATTTCTGAATTCAAATCCAGAACTGATAGGAGCTGTGTTATTTTGCGTTCTAACAGGAAAATTTGTTTCAATTTGATTTTCATTATTTTGTACAGGATGCTCTTTGGGTGCGGAATTCAAGATTTCCGCAGCAGCCAACCTTAGGGCTTCCTGATTTCCTCTATGAAAATCCTTGATTCTGGAAATGCCTTCTATTGATTTGATTTCCCGATTATTGCAATCGATAAAAGTCAGTTTAATTATATTTCTAAAAATACTTTTCTCCTTTTTTACATCGGCACGCAAGACTGAACAAGGATTGTCGGCGGCTGCTTGTGGCCATTTCATTTCATCTCCGGGTAGGATTTCATAATTTTTTCTTTCCAACAAAAGCGTCAGATAATTGTTCAAGCCAAACTGATTGGTATCAAAATCCGAAAACCGTTCGGGAACTTGTATGTATTTATAGTCGCTGACCTGCTGTGCACAAGCGATTCCGGCAAACAGTATAGCGAATAATAATCCTGATTTTCTCATTATAATATTTTTGGAGTTCAAAGATATGAAAAGCTGATACGGTAGAAATATATTTCCTGTAAGTTTATGAAAACAGCAAAGAAATTTCTGAAACGATAATGAATATTTGATTAATTTTGGGAATGCTTTTCAGGAAAATCATTTTCACGGAAGACGGTTCCCCTACAATTTATCTGCCTGATTGGGATGAAGCCTATCATTCACGGAGAGGTGCAGTGCAGGAAGCTTATCATGTTTTTATTCAAAACGGATTGCAATCCATTGCGCAAAATTTCCCAATTCATATTTTGGAAATCGGTTTCGGAACTGGACTTAATGCGTTGATTTCCTGTATTGAAAGTTTGAAAAACAACTTTTCGATAAAATATACCGCCTTAGAAAAATACCCGGTCGCATCAGAGGAGTGGAAGCAAATCAGTTTTTCAGAGAACATTAAATCCTTTGATTCGGAGATTCTAATTTCGGAAACTGAAATTGACCGAATATATCACGCTTTGATGGAAAGTTCATGGAATGAATTCACATTTGTCAGCAGGCAATTTGAATTGAAAAAAAATCAAACAGATTTTCTGAATTTTGATTATCCTGAAGATCGTTTTGATGTGGTGTATTTCGATGCCTTTTCGCCGGTAATTCAACCGGAATTATGGACGGAAGAATTATTTTCCGTGATTTATAATTCCATGAGAATCAACGCTGTATTAAGCACTTATTCCGCCAAAGGAAGTGTAAGAAGAGCCATGTTGGCAGCGGGTTTTGAAGTAGAAAAAAGACCGGGACCGCCAGGGAAAAGAGAAATGTTGGTTGCCAGAAAAAATAAAAAATGAGTAAACCTTTCAATGTCAGAATTTACGCTTTATTGATTGCAAATCATCAAATCCTGATTCTTCGTGAACCTTTTATGGGTGATATTATCTGGAAATTTCCGGGTGGTGGATTGGAATTCGGTGAAGGAACCCGTGATTGCCTGATTCGAGAATTCCGCGAAGAATTGAATCTCGATGTGGAAGTAGGCGAACACTTCTATACGCAGGATTTCTTCCTACAATCGGCATTGAATGCGCAAGAACAGATTCTGATGATTTACTACAAAACTTACCCAAAAAATTTAGATACATTTCAACTGTTGGATAAAGAAATACAAGACTTTGTCTGGCGAAATTTAGATGAATTGACGGCTGATGATGTAAGCCTTTCAACGGACAAAATGGTGGTCGAAATGCTACGCAAAGAATTGAAAAGAGGTTAAATCAATCCTTTTTCTTCAAAATACAAAATGATGGCTTTCCGCATCAAAATGGACTGTTCATTGGGTTTCAGTTCGGGAAGACTTCCGGTGAATTCAAACACAGGCCAACCGTCTTCATCTTTCCCGTCAAATCGATAATATCCATAAGGTTCGAGCAAGGTGCAGACCGCGATGTGCATCAGGTTTATTTTGTCGTCTTTTTCAAATTTACTTTTGCCTTTCCCCAACTCCTGTACGCCAATCAGAAATAATATCGTATCCAAATCCGGACGCTCGCCATCTGTGAAGTTTTTGATGAAAAATGCTTCAACTTTTTTCCATTGTTGCTGCTCATTCTGTTCTGTTTTTTCCATCGCGCAAAGATAAGCAGGTAAAAAACTTTGTTCAAACAACAAAAGCGATTAATTTTGAGCAATTTTAGAAAATGAACTGGATAATTTTAATCATTGCCGGAATATTCGAAACGGGATTTGCATTTTGTCTTGGAAAAGCAAAAGAATCCTCGGGTATGGAATCTTATTATTGGTATGGTGGATTTTTTATATGCCTCATCATAAGTATGTTATTGCTGATTAAAGCCACGCAATCTTTGCCGATTGGAACTGCTTATGCGGTTTGGACAGGCATTGGTGCGGTGGGTACCGTTTTGGCCGGGATTTTCTTTTTCAATGAACCTACCAGCTTTTGGCGGGTATTCTTCATCTTCACCTTGATTATTTCCATTGTTGGATTGAAGTTTGTGACCAATTAATCGGAAATAATTTTATTTTGGATTCCAAAATACCTGATTGAAATCTTGTACTTTGTCATCGATTACTGTAACGCCTTCATTTTCCAAAAGTTGTGCCATGAGTTCGGGCGGATTGAAATGATGCTTTCCGGTGAGTAATCCGTTGCGATTCACCACTCTGTGCGCAGGAACAGGCACTAATTGATTGTGAGAATTGTTCATCGCATAGCCGACCATTCTGGCCGAACCTTTTCTTCCCAAAAATTCTGCAATCGCACCGTATGAAGTAACTTTTCCTTCGGGAATTCTACGAACGACTTCGTAAATTTTCTGATAGAAACTCTCTTCCGCAGGCATATTTTATTTCAATGTAATTGAAATTCCGGCATTGACCCCGACCGTATAAGGGCTGTATTTTTCAACGCGATTTACGGGATTGATTAAATACTTGAATGTTGGCTCTACATTCAGTTGGACATTTTCCGAAAGTTCCATGTCAAATTTCAGTCCTGCATTGGCACTGAAAGAAGTTTTGTTAAGATTATCTGCTCTACCCAATTCTTCGGTGAAACCTTTGGTATCTGCATAAATCTGATTTTTGCTAAGGAGCCACGTACTACCACCTCCCGTAAGACTGATGCCGATCGGCCCTCTTTCAAAAAGTCCGACTTCAACTTCTAACGGAATCTCAATGTATTGTGACTGTTGTTTCACATCCCCGATTACGGTCGTCGTAAGTTCTTCGGGATTCATTACTCCCGTCTTATTTTCAATTCGTAGATTTCCATAATACTGAATATTGCTTTTGGGGTCTGTATAAGTCATTCCTATTGCTTTTTGTGGTTCCAAAGTGAAGGAAACATCTTTGGTAACCTGCTCAAAACCAACCACTGAAATTCCGGTTCTCACTTTCAAGCGGTCATTCAGCGCATAAGCACCTTTTAGTCCGTAGGCCAAGGTTATATTGTTTACGGTTTTATAATCCGACATGACATCGGAAAGCATGGAAGTGCCAACAAAAGTATTCAGTGCCATTGGGGAAACAAATCCTGAAACGGTAAATCTATCTATATCGTTATTGAATTTTTTCTTATTGGATTTATTTTTTTCAGATTTAGCAATTTGATTTTGGGTTTCAAATTGATCGAAATGATAAGGATATTGAATTAGCTTCAATTCCGGTGTTTCTAAATAATTACGAACTGCAATTCCGGATTGATTCAGCATCTCATAAGCATGAATTCCATTAATAAAGGTTGAAATCTGCTGAATGTTTTCAGTTTGAAAATCGCGGTTTTCATTTTGCGCGAGCAAATAGTTCGTTGAATATTCACGGGAATAGAAAGAATTTCCGGATGGAATTTCAAGCGCATTTTCATTAGAAATTTCATTGGAATTTCCAGAAGAAATCGCAGGATTTTGGAAATGCTGAGCTGCATTTTGGCGTTCATGCCCAGAATTTCCGGCTGAGGGGATGTTGGTTTCCAAAGAATTTTCGGAAGGAATATTCACGACCGGATTTTCTTGAATTCCCACATTGGAATTGTACCACAAATAACCCGTTCCGGAAATTAATCCAATCAGCAACGCCACGGCTGCCATTCTGCCCCAAAAGGGGAAAAGCGGTCTTCTGTCCTCCTGCGGAAGATGTTTCTGAATATTATCCCAAGCATCTGCCGGCGGTTGTTGCGGCATGTTCAGTTTGTTTTTAAAAAGTGAATCAACTTTCTTTTTCATTTGGTCGCGATTTTCTCTTTACTTTTTTTATTGATTGATTCCATGAGTTTTTCTCTTGCTCTTGATAAATTTGATTTTGAAGTTCCCTCACTGATTCCAAGCATTTCTGCGATTTTTTGATGTGGGTATTCTTCAAAAACATAGAGGTTAAAAACCTGTCGGTATCTGGGCGGCAGTTCTTTAATCAGCTCTAAAAGTTCTTCATAACTGTATGCTGTAGTTTCTAATTCTTCGTCAAACTCTTCTGTCGTTTCTTCTTTGGTCAGTTCCTCATCCACGACAAAAAGGTAATTTTTCTTCCTGTGTTTTTCAATACAGGTATTGATCATAATCCGTTTCAGCCAGCCCTCGAAGGAGCCTTTGAACTGAAATTGACTGATTTTATGGAAAGCGATGATGAATCCATCCTGAAAAGTATCTTGTGCATCTTCGTAATTATCCGAATAGCGCAAACAGACCGAAAAGAGTTTTGCCGAAAACAAATTATAGATTTCGGTTTGTGCTGTTCGCTTGTTTTGTTTGCACTGTTCGATTAATATTTTCAGGTCACTCTCCAATAAATTGCATTAATGTGGATTGGGGATAATAATTTCTCTGATTAAATACATATCATCGCCGTTTTCATCCGTTCCACTCCAGAATTTGAATTTATAAGTTCCATCGCGCTGCGGAAGAAATTTCAGGACGGCACTGTCCATCGAAGCTTCCTGTGTACAAGGCGTATCTTCTATGCGGTAAGTAATCAGATACACTTTCCGCTCATTATCAAAAGCGTAATATTCATAATCAAAAAAGTTTTCACAGGAATTGGATTTATGAAAGTAGGTTTTGATTTCAGTTACCTGTCCTACCGGGTAAATGCTGTCTATTTGCACATCATCAATTGCTCTGTAATGATAAACAACATCGGAAAGGTTGTCTTCATCCAAGCAAGCTGTGAAAACCAGACCGCAAGAAATCAGCATTAATAATTTAAACAAAATCTTCATAACAAGTTTTTTTTCAGCTTTATCATTTAAAAGACGGAAAAAAATGAATTCGTTGCGCGAAAACCTTATATTTAGGTTGTTGCATTTTCTCCAAAATTAAATAAAATATTGTAAACAGATGTAATTTTGAACCTCTATTATACGCCGGTTGCGCTGGCATCCAACTTTAATCTTCGAGCAAATCCGGTCTTCGGGATTGGGTTCTCTCCAAAGCGTTCTGCATTCTCCATTTTTCAATTTTCGGAAAATCGCCTGACAAGAGGATTTCGGGTACCCTATGTCCTTTATATTCCGCGGGTCGGGTATAGACTTCGGGAGCCAACAGATTGTCTTGAAATGAATCGGAGAGCGCAGAAGTTTCATCATTGAGTACCCCGGGAATTAAACGGATAATGCTGTCCGCCAAAACAGCTGCTGCTAATTCGCCACCACTCAAAACATAATCACCGATTGAAATTTCAAGTGTCACGAACATATCCCGAACGCGCTGATCCACTCCTTTATAGTGTCCGCAAAGCAGAATCAGATTGTTTTTCAATGACAACGCATTGGCTGTTTTTTGGTTCAGGGTTTCTCCGTCGGGTGTCAGATAAATGATTTCATCATAATCTCGTTCAGAACGGAGTTGGGAAATACATTTATCAATCGGCTCAATCATCAGGACCATTCCGGCACCGCCACCATACTGATAGTCATCTACTTGTCGGTAATTTCCGGTTGTATAATCACGCAGGTCGTGAAAATGAACTTCCACTATTTTTTTTTCAATGGCACGTTTCATAATGGAAGCTTCAAAGGGGCTGCGAAGCAGTTCCGGAAGTACAGTGATGATGTCAATACGCATGGTGCAAAATTAAAAAATAAAGCGTAGTTTTAAACGCCAAAATTTTTAGACAGGATTCTGAAATTGAAATCATGAAAAATGACAAGCTCCAAAATATTATTTCCGCTGCCAAAAAGGGGAGAAGGCAGGAACAAAATTTGTTGATCAGCCGGTTTTGGGATGATATTTATAATTATGTTTTTAATAAAATAAAGGATGAAGAAGAAGCGGAAGACATTACTATTGAGACATTTACGAAGGTACTCGCCAAATTAAAACTCTACAATTCCGATTTTGATTTCAAAACCTGGACACTGTCTATTGCGCATAACACGATGATAGATCACATCCGTCGTTCGCCGAAACTGAATATTTCTTTGGATGATAAAAATTATCTTTTAGATGTGGAAGAAGATTTACCGGGACCGGAAGAGAAAATGATTCAACAGCAGGATAATGAAACCTTGAAATCCCTGCTGCAAAAATTAAAACCCGACTATCGGCACATTTTGGAATTGCGATTTTTGGAAGAAAAAACCTACAAAGAAATCGCGGAAGAACTCAATCTATCCATGGCCAACGTCAAGGTCAGACTGCTGAGAGCCAGACAATTATTAAGAGAGATGTTGGAGGGGTGATGGTTTTTTGAATCAAGTTATTCATTTTGGAAATTACTTGTTTTAATTGAATTTTAAAATAGATTTGTTTTGTTAGCATGCATTGATAAAAAGTTTATCAAACAAAATTTAACCGTTTTAAAATGGTTTTTGTCTTATTTAGGAATCTTATTTTATATAAATTTTTAATGTTTGAGGCTTTTGAAATGGGAATGTTTCTGGAACTTTCTTCCTTTTGGTTTTATGTAATTGATTTGCTTTTGGTTTTATGCTTTACTGTTTTATTGTTTTTATTTTACCGACCAAAATTTGAATTAAATAATCCGCCATTCAAGCCATTTGTTCTGCTCTTAATCATTATAAGTTCATTTGCATTCAGAGTGTTTGAGGATCCTATTATAAATTTTAAGTTCATTTTGAGTAATGAAAAATCATTTTTATTTAACGAGATACAATATCCTTTAAATGACAAAATTATTATTTTTCTGTTTTTTGTGATTTTCGCTCCTTTCATGGAGGAATTATTTTACAGAAAAATAATTCTCAATATTTTTAAAAAAAGTATTTATGCAATTGCATTTTCAAGTATTCTATTTGGTGCAGTACACCTTTCAAATGGGATAAGTGTTTTTTCATTTTTTACAACGGTATTATTCGGCATCCTTTTATGTCTAATCTTTTACAAATTTGGATTTTTTTATTGCTTTGCATTTCACGCTATTTATAATCTTTTGTTTTTCTTGAATAAATATATTTTCCCTGAACGATATTATGAAACAATTAGTCAACTTAATTACAACTTTTATTATTGGTCAATCGTATTTCTTTCAATTCTTTTTCTGATTTTCTTTGTAAGATGGATTATTAATGATAAAAAGTATGCGCATTAAACCCTGCTGCAATTTCATTTTCTGTTAAACATGTTGAAAACTTTGTTGATTATTTGTTGATATCCTATTAATAAATCTACTACTTTTTACTAATTTTAGGGTCAAATTAATGATAAATGAAACTAAAAATATTTACAATTCTGATTCTCAGTGTATTTCTTGTTTCATCATGCAGTTCAAGAAAGAAAATTTCCTATAAATCATCTTCCCACACCAAGAAAACCGAACGTAGTTTTTCTTCCAAAGACGCCGGAAAAGTATTGAAAGAGGCCTATCGTTTTGTGGGAACGCCCTATCGATACGGCGGCACCACAAACAAAGGCATGGATTGTTCCGGACTGGTTATCAACGCTTACGACGTTGTTGGCATCAATATGCCCAGAATTTCTAAAGATCAGGCCAAGGAAGGTAAAGAGATAAAACTGAAAGATGTAAGAGAAGGAGATTTGGTTTTTTTTAATACTTCGGGTTCCGGCATTAGCCACGTCGGCATTGTGGACAAAGTGAAAAATGGAGAAATCTATTTCATTCACGCCTCTACTTCTCAGGGCGTCATTGTCAGCACTTTGGAAAATGAATACTGGAAAAAAAGATTCGTAAAGGCAACCCGCGTTCTCTGAATCATTGAATCCTAAAATATTCTCGCATCACTTCTTCATTTTTCACCTTTGATGTGTTGATTTCCATAATCTTTGGATGATTGGATGGCGTATAGAACGCATTGATTTTAACAGCTAATTCTTCAAGATTGTTTACCGAAATATATTCAAATCCATAGGTTTTTGCCGGAAATTCGGCGGTCATTTGATGTTCGGCAACAAAAACACTATCCACCACTCCGGTTTGATCCGGCCCGGGAATAATTTTAAATATATTGCCACCGCCATT
Organism: Weeksellaceae bacterium; assembly: GCA_041656055.1. Lineage (GTDB taxonomy): Bacteria > Bacteroidota > Bacteroidia > Flavobacteriales > Weeksellaceae > Moheibacter. The sequence continues at coordinate 23,276 of JBBAEI010000016.1, read as the reverse complement.
GTTAATCACAATAATTTTGAAATTCTTTGGAAGATAGTTGTTCCAAAGTCCGTTGATGTCATAGAAAAATGCGATGTCCCCGGTTATCAACAAGGTTTGCTGTTCACTGACCATGGAAGCTCCCGCAGCTGTGGAAGTGGCACCGTCAATACCACTTGTTCCGCGATTGCAGAAAACAGCATTGGATTCGGCATGGTCAAATAACTGTGCGTAACGGATGGCTGATGAATTTCCGTAGTGAATACGAGCATCTTTGGGAAAAGTTGCTATCAGTTTTTCAAAAACTTTGAAATCTGAGAAACCGGTTTTCTGAGAAAATTCCAACTGTTTTTGTTCTTTTTCAGTGCGAATGGAATTCCAGTTTTCAAAATAGGTCGAATCTTGTTTTTTAATGAGCGGAACAAACTTTTCAAAAAACGCATTCGGAGTTGATTCAATTTTTTCCGTCAGACAATGAAAAGTATCCGGATGCCAATATGCATCCAAATGCCAGTGTTCGACCGGTTTATGATTTCTGATAAAAGTCTTGATTTTTTTAGAAACCACATTTTGTCCGACTGTCAACAAAATTTCAGGTTTTAAATTTTCGAGTTCTTCTTCCGTCAAAGAATAAATGACCGAATCTATTTTATTGAAAAACCTAAGACTGTGGAGGTTGGAAGTGGTTTCGGTCATCACGATTACAGAATCATCTTGAGCCAACTTTTCAATCCATTCATTCAGTGCTTTATCCGGAAACTGAAGCCCGGTCAGGATCAGTTTTTTGGAAGAATCATTCCATTTTTTCGCAAATTTATCAACATCAAATTTCGCTGAATTTCTCAGAATCTCAGATTTTTCAAATTGTTCAAAATGAATGTCAATTTCTTCCTGAAATTCATACAAAGGTTCTGAAAACGGCATATTGATGTGAACCGGTCCCGAATGCCGAAGACAGTTTAAAACTGCTTTTTTGATTTGATTGAGATTGATGGTCAGGGATTCAGCTGATTCATCCTCAGGTAATTGTGTGTTAAAATAGGAGTGAAGTTGGTACAGGTTTTTTTGCCGGATGGTTTGTCCATCAAAATTATCCACCAAATTTTCCGGTCTGTCGGCAGTCAGCACAATCAGCGGAATATTCTGATAAAATGCTTCGGTGATGGCCGGATAATAATTGGCCGCCGCAGAACCTGAAGTACAGCATATGACAACCGGTTTTCTCAATTGCTGCGCCATACCGAGTGCGACAAAACCGGCAGACCGTTCATCGGTAATGCTGTAAGTTTTAAAATCCGGATGATGACTGAAATGCGTAGCCAAAGCGCCGTTTCTGGAGCCGGGAGAAAGCACAATGTGGGCAATGCCGTATTGTTTGAAAACCTCTGCAATCAGTTGAACATTGAGTTTTTTGGAAAATTTGTTCAATTTATTCGTCATTTAAGCGCAAAGGTAATTTGAATTTGATGAAACACACTGATTAGAATATTGTCTAAAATTTCGGAATTTTTGTTTCCAAAGTTTAAACTTCGACTTTAAAGAATTCAATGTACCAGTCCACAAACTTATCAATGCCTTCCTGAATGGAAGTTTCGGGTTTGTAATTCAAATCCCGAATCAAATCATATACATCAGCATAAGTGGAAGGCACGTCGCCTGCCTGCAAAGGCAGCATATTTTTTTCGGCTGTTCTTCCTAATTTGTTTTCAATCGCAGAAATAAAATCCATGAGTTTTACCGGATTGTTATTACCTATATTATAGACTTTGTAGGGTGCGGAAGAAACAGAAGCATCGTCGGAATTTGGATTCCAAGCCGGGTTTTCTTTGGGTGGATTGTCATTGACCCGAATTACACCTTCCACAATATCATCTACATAAGTAAAATCACGCTGCATATTTCCATGGTTAAAAACATCAATGGGTCTATTTTCCAAAATGGCTTTTGTGAACAGAAACAACGCCATGTCCGGTCGCCCCCAAGGCCCGTAAACCGTGAAAAACCTTAGTCCCGTCGTAGGAATATTGTACAAATGGCTGTAAGTATGCGCCATCAGCTCATTGGATTTTTTGCTCGCAGCATAAAGACTGATGGGGTGATCCACATTGTCCCGGGTAGAAAACGGCTGTTTTTCGTTCAAACCATACACACTGGAACTGCTGGCATACGTAAGATGTTTGATTTGATTGTGGCGACAGCATTCCAGAATATTGATAAAGCCAACGATATTGGATTCAATGTATGCATCCGGATTGGTCAGGGAATATCTAACTCCCGCTTGGGCAGCCAGATTGATGACCGTATCAAATTTTTCAGTTTGAAAAAGTCTGACTAAATTTTCTTTGTCTTCCAAATTAAGTTTGATGAAACGATAATTAGGATATATCGAACTTTGAATCAATTTGTTGTAACCAATTTCATCCTTTGAAATTCCACAGTTTTCCAATCTGCCGTATTTAACATTGACATCATAATAATCATTGATGGAATCTAAACCGACAACGGTATCTCCTCGGTTCAACATTTTTTTTGCAAGGTGAAATCCAATAAATCCTGCGGTTCCTGTGATAAGAATTTTCATGACTAACGCTCGTTTTCTTTTGCGGACAAATATAATATAAGATAAATTTAATTGGTACTTAGAATTCAAAAGAATTTGAAGGTAAATTTCATTTGAATTCTGACAATGCAATTCAATCATTTTAATACTTTATCAATGAAAAACATATCTTTGACTCTGATTTTGGATAATATCGGCAAATGATTTTGAAAACTTTCTTCGACTACTTATTGGCGTTGCTGTTGCTGCCGGTTTTACTGCCTGTAATTCTGATACTTATTATCGTAGAAACCATAGATACCGGCGAATTCGGATTGTATATCCAAAAGCGGATTGGGAAAGGAGGCAAGCCGTTTTCCATCTATAAAGTCCGAACGATGAAAGGGGAAAATGAATCCGCTATCACAACTCCCAAAACCCATAATATCACAAGGATTGGAAGTTTGATTCGGCGTACAAAACTCGATGAAACCCCACAGATTTTCAACATTCTTTTGGGGCAAATGAGTTTTGTGGGGCCGCGACCGGATGTACCCGGATATGCAGATTTATTGGAAGGCGAAGACAGGATTATCTTGACCGTAAAACCCGGGATTACCGGTCCTGCACAATTGGCTTTCAGAAATGAAGAGGATTTACTTGAAAACCAAGATAATCCTTTGAAATTCAATGATGAAGTACTTTGGCCGGAAAAAGTAATCATAAACAAGAATTATGTTCGAGATTTGAATTTTAAAAAAGATTTGTACTATTTGTGGAAAACCATTTTTTGAAAATCAGAAAATTTTATCTGTCTTTTTTCAATCTTGCCAAGTAAGCAAAATCTTCATCCATCAGAACTTCTGCGGTTAAACCAATTGTTTCAGCTTCTTCTTCAAGTGATAGATAATCAAGGTAAAGCCATTTGAAATCATTTTCTTTTTCACCTTTGTAATAAAGATGATAATCGACTTCGCCATAATAGCGGTCAGCGGGCAAGGTGGCTCCATTGGATGTGCCATACATATAAATAATATCAGAACCATCAATCAAAATCTGGCCGTCATCATTTAGCAAATCGTATAACTTTCTGAGATACAGCCCGATTTTATTGTATTCTTCAAAGATTCCGGTGCCGTTCATCATCAGCAAAATGGTATCAAATTTTTCACCATCACCATCATAATCCAACAATTGTGTGCAAACCGTTTTTTTAATTCCGCGAAGCCGACAAACCTCAATGGATTTTTGGGAGACATCTAATGCGGTAACTTCCAAGCCTTTTTGATTTTGCAGATACAAACTGTGAGAACCTGCGCCAGCACCGACATCCAACACTTTTCCCCAAGACATATCTAATGCTTTTTGTTCGATTTCCGGCATATTTTCATAATCTCTGAATAGGTGAGCAGTACGAAAAATGTCCATCTTCGAAATATTGGTTTCCGTCAGCATATCCTGCGGGGAATTATTGTGATAATAATCCCAAATCGCTTGTCCCATCAGGTGTTTCATTGTTTTTAATTCTTTGGAATTTCAATTTCACTAAATTACATCTTTTCAACAATGTTTCTTCGGTTTGCGTAGTATATTTTAAAATTCAATAAATTCGCCGGAAACGTATCAAAATTTTTTAATTTTTAATTCCAAACCTATGTCCTTAAAATTATTTTTTTCGCTAAGTTTTATACTATTTTCAATCATTTCATTTTCTCAGGAAATATCTGAGTCCAAGGTAGATGCAACAGTAAAGCAAACTTTGGAAACTTTCAATGTGCCTGGAATCGCAGTTGGCATCTATCACAACGGAAATGTGGTTTTAGCCAAAGGTTATGGCATCGCCGACCTGAACACTGGTGCCAAAGTAGATGCAGATACAAACTTTGGGATCGCCTCCAACTCCAAAGCATTCACAACCACAGCTTTAGCACTTTTGATTGATCGCGAAAAAATCAACTGGGATGACAAAGTCAAAGCCTACATTCCTGAGTTCAAAATGTACAATGACTATGTTACCGAGGAATTTACGATTCGTGATTTGGTCGTTCACCGCAGCGGACTTGGTTTGGGGGCCGGGGATTTGATGATATGGCCGCAAGGTCATGATTTCACACCTGAGGATATCATTCGGAATATTCATCATTTGAAACCGGTTTCAGGATTCAGAACAAAATATGACTACGATAATTTGCTCTACATCATTGCAGGCATAGTGATAGAAAGAGTTTCAGGAAAATCTTGGACAGATTTTATCACGGAGGAATTTCTGATTCCATTGGAAATGAACCGAACCGCTGCCAGCTGGAATACGCTGAAAAACAAATCCAACGTGATTGCGCCGCATGTACCGATCGATGGAAAACTAAAGGTCATCGAACGTTATGAAAATTCAATTTTTGATGCCGCGGCAGGTATCTATTCCAATGTGAATGACTTGATGAAATGGGTTCAATTTCAATTGAATTATGGGAAAACACAAGATGGAAAACAATTGGTTTCCGAAGCACAGATGAAACAATTGTCCGTTCCGCAAACCCTGATGCCGAATTCTACCAGAGCTCCGTATCATACTTTATTTCGGACTTACGGGCTTGGATTTCAGGTGCAGGATGTAGCCGGGAAATTAGAAGTTTCCCATACAGGTGGACTGGAAGGCATAGTTACTCAGCTTATTATGTACCCGCAACTCGATTTGGGAATAATCGTTTTGACCAATCAGCAGGAAGGGGCGGCATTTATGGCAATTTCCAATACAATTAAAGATTATTATTTGGGATTACCTGAAAAAGATTGGGTACAGGAATATGTGGAACTGTTGGAGAAAAGAAAGGGCAATGCCGATAAAATCACAGCTGAAGTTTGGGAAACAGTGGAGAAAAACAAACAATTCAGACTGGCTTATATTGACAGTATTTTCGGAACTTATGAAGATCCTTGGTTTGGAAAAGTCAGTATCACTGGCGATCGTGGCAAACTTCGATTCGTATCCGAGCGTTCCGGACAGCTGAAAGGCGATATGTTTTATTACAAGAATGATACTTTTGCGGTAAAATGGGACAATGCCTATCTGCACGCCGATGCATTTGTCTTTGTGGAAACCAAAGATGGGAAAGTCATCGGTTTCAAAATGGCTCCGATTTCTCCATTGACGGATTTTAGTTATGATTTTCAAGATTTGGAATTCACAAAAACAGATTGAACGCCATAGAATTAATCTTTGTTTTTCTTATAATTTCCGACAAGGTAAAAAAACTGTAATTCAAATTTCTTCAGCAGTATATTTGAACGATAATTTTTGAGAAAACATGAAAGCGTTTTATACCATCGTCTTGCTAATAATTTCCAATTCCTTTATGACTTTTGCTTGGTATGGGCATTTGAAACTAAAGGATTATTCTTGGTTTTCCAATCTTGGTTTGTTCAAAATCATATTATTCAGTTGGATCATCGCATTCTTTGAATACATGGCACAGGTGCCGGCCAATCGGATTGGTTATATTGAAAACGGCGGTCCTTTTAATCTTTGGCAGCTGAAAGTCATTCAAGAAGTTATTACTTTAGTGATTTTTTCTATTTTCACAATGGTTGTATTTAAAAATGAAACTTTCAAATCAAACCATTTGATTGGCTTTGTTTTCCTGATTCTTGCAGTCTATTTTATCTTTAAGAAATAAGTTATCCATTTTATCGTTTACAATAATACCTTATCTTTGAAAGCTTAAAATTAGAAAATATGCCTAAAATACTGATAATTGAAGATGAGCCATCAATTCGCAATGTGATTAAAAATATTTTGCAGGATGAGGACAAAGATTACGAAGTCGATGATGCGGGCGATGGAGAAGAAGGCATCCTTAAAATCAAAGAAAATGAGTATGATTTGGTGATTTGTGATATCAAAATGCCCAAAAAAGACGGAATCGAGGTTTTGGATGAAGCACTTGAATTCAATCCCGACTTGCCTTTTTTGATGATCTCCGGTCATGGTGACATTGATACCGCAGTGAGTTGTATTAAAAAAGGTGCCTTCGATTATATTTCCAAGCCCCCGGATTTGAATCGCTTTTTGAGTACAGTCAGAAATGCGCTTGAGAAAAAGGTTTTGGTAACCAAAAACAAACAACTGACAAGTGAAAACAAGGCACTGAAAAGAAAAGTGGCCAAAAAATATGAAATGATTGGAAATTCAGATGCTTTGTCGAATATCAGAGACATCATTGACAAAGTTGCAGATACCGATGCCAGAATTCTTATCGTTGGGCCGAATGGTTCCGGAAAAGAATTGGTTGCCAATCAAATCCATCAAAAAAGTTCCCGAAATAAAATGCCGCTGATTGAAGTCAACTGCGCTGCCATACCTTCTGAATTAATTGAGAGTGAACTATTTGGACACGTAAAAGGTTCTTTCACGGGTGCGTATAAAGACAAAGCCGGAAAATTTGAGTTGGCAGACGGCGGGACTATTTTTTTGGATGAAATAGGGGACATGAGTCTTTCGGCACAGGCCAAAGTGTTGAGAGCATTGCAAGAAGGAAAAGTTTCAAGAGTGGGGGCTGATAAGGAGATTAATGTGGATGTGCGTGTAATTGCGGCTACCAACAAGAATTTAAGAGAAGAAATCGACAAAGGAAAATTCAGGGAAGACCTATATCACCGGCTGGCGGTCATTGTCATTAATGTTCCCGGTCTGAATGAAAGACGGGAAGACATTCCTGAACTGGTCAAACATTTTTCTGAACAATTGTCTGAATCAGCGGGAATGCCTGTTAAGTTATTTTCCGATGAAGCCATCACTTTATTGGAAAAATACGATTGGACTGGAAATATCCGGGAGTTGCGAAACGTGGTGGAACGGATGCTGATTCTCGGCGGAGACCCGGTTTCAGGAACTGATGTAGAGAATTTTGTACGAAAATAAATTATTGAATATTAAAAAAATTGAAGAAATAAGCATGAAGAAATTGGTTGTTGCCGTCCTTGGCGTGTTGGTTTTAAATTCCTGTGGAAAAAATGATTCAGATGCAAATACCGAATTTGATGAATTTGAAATGATGGATAATTCAACGAATTATTTATCTGAAATAACTTATGAAGGAACTTATCAAGGAAAAATCAACAACAATGAAGTGGAACTAACACTGACGGATGATGATTTTGAAATTCAGGAAGGTTCCAAAAAAATAATTGGAAACTGGAACATGGTCAATGATGGTTCTATCATAGAACTTGAGCCGAAAAAAGGAAAAATCAAGGTACGACATTATGCTTTGTCCGACAATGATACTTGGGTTGCGCTAACCGACAGTCTAACTTACATTGAACCTGAACAAATACTAAGAAGAACCAAAAACTGATGAAAAAAATTGTTTTAATTTTAATCCCTTTGATTTTCATCTCCTGCCAGCAAGAAAATAAGACCCGACAAATCGGAGAATTGTTTTTTGAAACTTATTCAAAACGCATTGAGCCTGAAAAAATGCTTTCATTTTATTCTTCGGATTTTCAATATCGGGATGTGGTTTTTGGTTCGGAAACCAATGACCCCAAAGTGCTTTTTCAAAAATTTTACGGCTGGAATGACCCCAATCTTCGTTACGAATCAGAGCATTCCATCATCATTGATGAAATGATTTCAAATGACTCTTCCATAATAGCCAAGGGAAAAACCCATTCATATACCTATTCCGGAAAGTTTGTGCCGGGCGTGAATTTCATCATTTGGCTAAAATTAGATGAAAACATGAAAGTCAAAGAACAAACAGACTGGTTTGATTATTCGTTGGAAGAAATCATTGAGGCACACAAAATCAAAGAATCATTGGAAATCAAATAATTTTTAAATCGGTTTCAAAATTTGTAGTGATTTCAAAATAAAATTGATTGAATATTTTTTTTAACCGCGAAAAGGTGTAAATTTGTGTTTTGAGAAGTATAAAATCATACTATTATGCCAAAACCATATAAACAAAAACCGATAGAAAACAACTTCGTTGAAGACGCACCCACTTATTTCTACAGTGGTAATGCAGCGATACCTCTCAGCGAATTGACCTCTATCCAGAAAATGAAAATCATTCGTGGTGGTGTTTCCAAAAACTATCTTGAAGACTTCAAAAGACAAGCAGGCTTGGACTATGATACATTAGCCAGGGCATTGGGGGTTACTCGTTCGACTTTGATAAACAAAAAAGCCAACATGCAATTTAATGACCAGCTTGCAGAGCGGATTATCGCTTTGGCTGATTTATATTCATTTGGTTATGAAGTATTTGGTGATGAAGCCAACTTCAACCACTGGATGGCTGCTACCAATCAGGCATTGAACGGATTATCTCCATTGGACTTTATTGATAATCAGTATGGTAGAGACGAAATCCGCAATCTAATCGGTCGGATAGCTTACGGTGTTTATTCCTGATTATGCTGGTTTACAGGGTTTCAAAAACGCAATACGCAGAAGATTTAGAAGGAACCGGGGCAAAACTTTATGGCAGCCGATGGAATCGAGTGGGGACGCCTTGTATTTATACTTCTGAAAGTCGGGCATTGGCTATTTTGGAGTATTCAGTAAACTCGAATATTGATTTTATTCCGAGAGCTTTGAGTCTTTGCACTTTTGAAATTGATGAATCCGTGATTAAACAATTTAGAATCAGCCAGCTGCCGGGAGATTGGAAAGATGCGCCGGTACCGTATTCAACCAAAAGATTCGGAACGAAGTGGTTTGAAAAAAACATGGCGATATTAAAGGTGCCTTCTATCGTCATCCCGGAAGAATTCAATTATCTCATCAATCCGGTTTTGGAAAGCAATCACTTTAAACTATTAGATATCAAAGATTTGGTTTATGATTTAAGAATCAAAAAGAATTAAAATTCATTTAATTTTCAAAACTTTTATTGGCCAACTGACCACAGGCGGCATCAATGTCTTTGCCACGGCTTCTACGGACTTTTACTACAATTCCATTTTTTTCTAAGGCTTCGGTATAAGCTTCAATTACGCCATTATCGGCTTGCTGATATTTTCCGTCATCAATCGGATTGTATTCTATTAAATTAACCTTGGAAGGAACTCTTTTGCAAAAACGAATCAAGGCATCAATATCCGCCTGAGTATCATTGATGTTTTTCCAGACCAAATATTCAAAAGTAATTCGACTTTTGGTTTTATCATACCAATATTGTAGGCTTTCCAACAATTCCGGTAAAGGAAATTTTTCTGAAAAAGGCATGATTTCATTTCGGATTTCTTCTCGGGCGGAATGCAGGGAAACGGCCAATTTGATTTTCAATCCTTCATCCGCCAATTTCATAATCATTTTGGGAATGCCGGAAGTAGAAACCGTTATTCTTTTTGGGGACATCCCCAATCCTTCAGGGGATGTGATTTTTCGAATGGAAGCAACTACTTCATTGTAATTCATCATGGGTTCGCCCATTCCCATATAAACGATGTTGCTCAGTGGACGATCAAAGAATTCTCTGCTCTCTCGATCGATGACCGCAACCTGATCCACGATTTCCGCAGCCGTCAGGTTTCTCATTCTTTTTAATTGAGCAGTCGCACAAAACGTACAATTCAAACTACATCCCACCTGACAGGAAACACAGGCAGTTGTTCGGTTTTCGGTAGGAATCAAAACGGACTCCACAATGTTGCCGTCAAAAAGTTTAACTGCATTTTTGATGGTTCCGTCATCACTTTTTTGAATCAAATCGACTTGAATATTTTGAATCGTAAAAATAGCATCCAAACTCCTGCGGAGTTCCTTGGACAGATTGGTCATGTCTTCAAAAGTGTGTGCATTCTTTTTCCAAAGCCATTCATAAATCTGTTTGGCTCTGAATGACTTTTCATTCATCGAAATAAGCTGAGCCTCTAATTCCTCAAGACTCAGCTTTCGAATGTCTTTCTTATCTATAACCATCACTATAACTTACAGAATCAGCATGGCGTCTCCGTAAGAGTAAAATTTATATTTTTCTTTAATTGCTTCTTTGTAAGCTTTCATCAGAAAATCATGTCCGGCAAAAGCGGAAATCATCATGATTAAAGTGGATTTTGGTGTGTGGAAATTGGTAACCATACAATTGGCAACACTGAAATCATAAGGCGGATAGATAAATTTGTGCGTCCAGCCATCATAAGGATTCAAATGTCCGTCGGCAGAGACTGAACTTTCAATCGACCGCATACAGGTCGTACCAATGGCACAAACTTTCTTCTTATCATCAATCGCCCGATTGACTACATCAGCTGCTTTTTGTGAGATGATAACTTGTTCGGATTCCATCTTATGTTTTGATAAATCTTCAACTTCAACAGGTTGGAAAGTTCCTAAACCAACATGCAGAGTGATTTCAGCGAAATCTACACCTTTGATTTCCAGTCTTTTCAATAGATGTTTTGAAAAATGCAATCCAGCAGTCGGTGCGGCTACAGCTCCTTCTATTTTGGCATAAATCGTTTGATAGCGTTCCGCATCTTCCGGCTCTATTTCTCTTTTTATGTATTTCGGAAGCGGGGTTTCCCCCATATCATTCAACGCTTTTCTGAATTCTTCATAACTTCCGTCGAAAAGAAAACGAAGGGTACGTCCTCGGGAAGTAGTATTGTCCACAACTTCTGCCACTAAGTTTTCTTCATCTCCAAAGAAAAGTTTATTTCCAATTCTAATTTTTCTAGCCGGATCCACCAAGACATCCCAAAGTCGGGTTTCGGCATCTAATTCCCTCAAAAGAAAAACTTCGATTTTCGCACCTGTCTTTTCTTTGCTACCCATCAGGCGTGCCGGAAAGACTTTGGTATTGTTCATAATCAGAACATCACCGTCATCAAAATAATCAATCAAATCTTTAAAAAGTCGGTGTTCGATTTTTTGTTCTTTTCGGTGCAATACCATTAACCGTGCTTCATCCCGATTTTCTGAAGGATACTCAGCAAGCAGTTCTTTCGGTAAATCGAAATTAAAATCAGATGTTTTCATTTTCATATTAAAAAATTTTTGCAAATATACGGTTCTCAACACCCCTTTGTCAAGGTATTTCGCAAATCGTTTTTTTCTCAATGTCGGAATATTTATCTTTGCTCTTCTGAAAAAAAAAGCATGAAAGTCAGAATCATATTTTATTTTTTAATCGGGCTGGTGTTTTTGCAATGTAATTCCTCAAGAAATGAACCTGTTGAAATCGGAGAAATTACTGAAAGACCCATTGAAGAAGTAGTTAGTAACAAAAATAATGCACCTGAATTTGCCTTAAAATCAATTGATGGAAAAGAGGTTGCGCTATCAGATTTGAAAGGAAAAGTAGTCTATGTCGATGTCTGGGCTACTTGGTGTCGCCCTTGTTTGATGCAAATTCCTGCACTGAAAGAAGTAGAAGAGATTTACAAAGACGAAGATGTGGAATTTGTCAGCATTTCCATTGATAACGAACGAAACAAAGGCAAATGGGAAAATATGGTTCGCGAAAAAGAACTCGGTGGACTTCAACTTTTTGCGGGCAGCGATCCAGAATTTCATAAAAATTATCAAATCAGTACGATTCCACGTTTTTTACTGATTGGAAAAGAAGGGGAACTCATTCACGGAAATGCACCCAGACCTTTGAATCACAGAACCAATCAGGTGAACCAAGAATTGTTGGCAGTGCTGGATCAGCTTATTAAAGAATAAATTATGGAAAACGAAAAACAGGATGAATTTTACAAGAAATTCAAGGAAAGATTAGAAGACACTACTGAGTTTCCTTCGGATTTTATCTATAAATTCATTATTCCCACCGATCATAAACGGATAGCGGAAGTTCACAGGATTTTCGACGATGCTACGCCAAAATTTCAGATGAAAGAATCCAAAACCGGTAAATATACTTCTGTCACCGTGATTGTTTTTGTGTTAGATGCCGACCAAGTAATCCGCTATTACAGAGAAGCTGCCAGAATCGAAGACATCATTATGCTTTAAAATTCAATTTCTTCCGATAGGTTCTCATAGAAATTTATTTTCTAAACTTTATCTTTGCGCCCCTAATCAAGCGAATATGTCATTTGAAAATGAAATAAACCGTCGGAAAACATTTGGAATTATCGCTCACCCTGACGCAGGTAAAACCACATTGACCGAAAAACTGTTGCTTTTTGGAGGTGCCATTCAAGAAGCAGGTGCGGTAAAAAGCAATAAAATCAAAAAAGGGGCAACCTCCGATTTCATGGAAATAGAGCGTCAGCGCGGGATTTCAGTTGCAACTTCTGTATTGGCTTTTGAATATAAAGATAAGAAAATCAATATCCTCGACACACCGGGACACAAAGATTTTGCAGAAGACACCTTCAGAACTTTGACCGCCGTGGATTCTGTAATTGTAGTTGTCGATGTTGCAAAAGGGGTAGAGGAACAGACGGAAAAATTGGTAGAAGTTTGCCGGATGCGAAACATTCCGATGCTCATTTTTATCAATAAAATGGACAGAGAAGGGAAGGATGCCTTTGATTTATTGGATGAAATCGAATTAAAACTCAATTTGAAAGTTACACCGCTTTCCTGGCCGATTGGGATTGGTGCTACATTCAAGGGGATTTACAATATCTGGGAAAAGAACATCGGACTTTTTTCGAATGTAAACAAACAGAAAGTTTCTGATGCCGTTAATTTCGAAGACCTGAATCATCCGAATTTAGAAACACTAATTGGGGAAAAATTTGCACAAAACCTGAGAAGTGAAATCGATTTGGTGGAAGGGGTTTATCCGGAATTCTCAAGAGAAGCCTATTTAGAAGGCGAATTGCAACCGGCTTTTTTTGGTTCTGCCTTGAATAATTTTGGGGTGCAAGAACTTTTGAATGCTTTTGTGGATTTTGCACCCAATCCAAGACCTAAAGAAACGGACACGAGAATGGTTTATCCGAATGAGGATAAATTTTCAGGTTTTGTTTTTAAAATCCACGCCAATATGGATCCTAAACACCGGGACAGGCTCGCATTTTTGAAAGTGGTATCCGGGAAATTTGAGAAAAATAAAAATTATTATCATGTCCGCGCTGAAAAGAATATGAAATTCAGCAGTCCGAACGCTTTTTTTGCAGATAAAAAGGAAATTGTGGATGAGAGTTTTGCGGGCGATATTGTTGGGCTGCACGATACCGGAAACTTCAGAATCGGGGATACGCTAACGGAAGGAGAAAAAATGATGTTCAAAGGAATCCCTGCATTTTCACCTGAATTTTTCCGTTATATAAACAATGATGACCCATTGAAATCCAAACAATTGGAAAAAGGAATTAGCCAGTTGATGGATGAGGGAGTTGCACAGCTTTTTACATTAGACATGAACAATCGAAAAATCATTGGAACGGTTGGTGCACTGCAATATGAAGTCATTCAATACAGGTTGGAACATGAATACGGTGCCAAGGTTTCTTATGAACCCATTTCTATTCACAAAGCTTGTTGGGTAGAAACCGAAAATGAAAAATCCGATGAATTTTTAGAATTTAAAAGAATCAAACAGAAATTTTTAGCACATGATAAATTCGGTCAATTGGTTTTTTTAGCTGATTCTTCATTTACCATAGAAATGACCCAAGAAAAATATCCTTCGGTGAAATTACATTTTGTAAGTGAGTTCTAATCAAGGAGATGCCCCATTTTATCTGCGCCAAAGATGTTTTCACAAAAGACAGAAAATAGCAAAAAACAATAAAAGAAGAAAAAAATTAAATTTTGCATAGCTCTTTATTTGTTTAAAAGACGTTTGACAATGGTTTAGGTTGCGTGTATTTCGATTGATTCTATAAAATTCATATAGTTATTTTTTTGTTGAAATTTATTCGTTAATTTTCACCACCAATTGAAAAAACTAACAATGAGATATTTTACTATTTTATTATTATCGTTCCCGTTTCAGTTTTTATTTTCACAAAATCCGGAAATATTTAATGAAATATACGTCAGGACATATCTCGAAACCGCTCAAACTAATTTTGACAGTGCCTTGGAAATTGCTGATTCGTTGTATCAAATCTCTGAAACACCTTTGTTTCAAACCAAAAGCCTGATGCTTTCGGCGAGCTTGTACCAACAGAAATATGATTTTAAAAATTCTGTTGCATACGCATTAAAGGCTGAAAAAATCATTGAACCTACTAATGAATATATCTGGAAATCAAGAGTTCACGGATTTCTTGCCACTCAATACAGATTATTGAAACTCAATGATGAATCCAAAAAATATCTCAACAAGGGATTTAAAGATTTGGAAAATGTGGATAATCCGAATGTGGTGTCCGGTACGAAAGGACTTTTTTATCAAGAACTTGTTTATCATGCATTAGATGAAAAAAATTATGAGCAAGCAATTTCCTATCTACAACAAACTGAAGAATATTTCAACAAACTGAAAACAGACGGTAATTATTTGAACGCTGATATAATGCAGCTTTTTGGCGCCACCTATTCTGGGTTAGGCGAAAATGAAACCGCTAAAAAATACTACGCCAAGGCTTTAGAGACTTATGGAGATACTCCGGACAGCTATTTGAAAACGCTGATATACTCCGGACTTGCCCGAATCGGCATAGAAGAGAAAAATCTGGAGGAGGCTGAAATTTATTTGAAAAAAGCAGATTCGCTGGCGGAAAACTCTAATTATTTAGAAGTTAAAAAAGAAGTTTATCAGACTTACCGCGATTTTTATTTGGCCAAAAATGATATTATAAATTTAACAGAAGTCAATAAGAATTTGGAAAAAATCAATGCTGATATCTTCGATCTGAAAAGCTCTTTTATCAATGAATCTTTTACCACGTTGAGTGCCAATAAAGATAAACTCATGAAATCTTCTAAAAGAAAAAATACGATTTTGTTGGCAGCCGGCATCTTATTTGTGTCCGGCATCATTTATTTTCTAAGGTATCGCCGCAATCAGCGAAGAGAAATCCTGAGATTCAAGGAAATACTTACAGAGATAGAAGAAAAAAGAAAGAAGCAATTACCTGCTCCTGAAGTCATTAGGGTGCGGGAGGCAACAGTTTCTCATGCTGAAAATTCACAAGATTCCGATTTGATGGCAAAACAAACGGTGGAAAAGATATTGATGAAACTGAAGAAATTTGAAGATTCAGAAAAATTCAAAAACAATAAAGTTTCTTTGTCAACACTGGCGACTTATTGTGAAACCAATACCAAATATCTCTCGCATGTAATCAATAATTACAAACAAAAAGACTTCAATAATTATATCAATGAACTTCGGATAAATTATATCATTGATAAATTACAGCAAGATCCGAAATACAGAAAATATAAAATTTCCGTCATTGCTGACGATGCAGGATTCTCTTCGCAGAATAAATTTTCAACGGTTTTCAAGAATATAACCACTATTTCTCCCTCTTCTTTTATCCAATTTTTAGAAAAAGAAAAAATTTAAAATAATCTCATATATTATTTATAATCAATGATATAAAGATTTGTATTGTATTACTGTTTTACGGAAAATGGTAAATCAAACGTTTTTATATTCGGATTAGCATTTATACTTTTGAATAGAATTTTTATGAAAGGAAATTTCATAATTGTTTCGTTATAATTATAGAATTCTCCTGACCAACCTAAACCTTAAAAAAAAGCGGAATAAGCATACTCCCTAATATAATTTCCCAAAAGCTTATTCTGCTTTTTTTGTTAATCCAACAATTTGACCTTATCCAATTGGAGTTCCAGAATTTCACCGTTCCGGTCAATCTTGATTTCGATTTGTTTTTTGCCGGCTTCTGGTTTATTAATTGTCAATTCACAAACATCTGCATCCGATAAATTCTCAAAAGATTGTTCGTTGATTTCCAAAATAATATCGCCGATTTCCACAGGAATGTCTATTTCATAAACGACAATGACCTGCGCTCGATTTTCGATAAATCTATAGCCGAAACCAAAAGTTTCTAATGAAACAGGCGATTCCTTGATTTTTTTCAGATAAATCAACTTCTGCTGCCAGTCAATGATGAAAATATAATCTTTCAAAAAATCGTTACCCAAAAGATTTGAATTTCCGGTATCGATAATTTCATCCCCAACGGGAAGATTTCCTATTTTCAGTTGCCCAGTTTTGAAGGCATAATTCACGGACGCATTGCCGGCACCAAAAATTCCGAGATTTTTAGCCCCAAAGCTTTTCACCAATTTATCTTCCCCGAAACCCTGAATTTCCTTGGGTGTATCTGAAATCTGAATACTTCCGGTGTAGCCCGTATCAAAAGTCAGCAACCTTGTCTTTCCAAAAATTTCCAAATCAATTTTTGGCGTTTTCTGAGGCATTTCAGCAAAGGAGATTCTATAATCAAAATCCTGCATATCAAACATATAAAGTTCCTTTGCAACTTCAATTTTATTTTGAGAATAATCAAATTTCCAGTAAGCCGGTGCCATTTGATTCGCACCGATAATTCCGTCAATTTCTCTGCATTGAAAAACATAGTCCAGAAAATCTATCACCACACAGCCGACATTGTGGAATTTGGCACCTGCTACATGCATTTCGGGAATTAATGTGAAAATTTGTTTTTGTGCCTGATTTTGAGAATCGCTGACATGGCGTTTGGTGGCTGGTTTCAGTTGAAGCTCCTCATAAATTCTCGTAGAAATTACCGTCGGCGCACCAGTATCAATGATAAACCGATAAATTTTACCGTTAATTTCAACGTTGGTTATTGGAATTTTCAGAGAATTGTCAATTGGAATTGTGATTACATCTTCGGTTAAAGTCACGCTGTTTTGAGTGAAAAAACTTTGCGTGCCACAAGCGGAAAACAACAATAAAATCAGCAAGTATAAATTACTTTTTAAT
This sequence comes from Weeksellaceae bacterium, assembly GCA_041656055.1. GTDB lineage: Bacteria > Bacteroidota > Bacteroidia > Flavobacteriales > Weeksellaceae > Moheibacter. Next base: position 5,909 of record JBBAEI010000016.1, on the reverse strand, counting down.
TTTAATAACGTGTAGATATTCTGTGTTTTATTCAAATCAATTAATTAAGTGATTTAATTGTTTATCAATTTATTCGTTCGGATTACAGCTTGTTCATCTTTCCATTCAATCCAAGATTTTCCTTTGATTTTTCGCATGAGATTGTCAAAATTTCGAATGATAAAAATATTCAGTACAGCTTCCGAAAAATGCTTTGGTTTATGCGCCAAAGAACGTAAACTCATAGAAAATCCGGGCGTAATGTACTTCATGTAATGCCACCAACCCTCCGGCATATAAAGCATTTCGCCATGTCCGAGTTCCGCCACCATCGGCTTTATTTTTTTCAATGCCGGCCATTTGTCAAAATCCGGCTTGTCAAAGTCGATATCTTCTCGACAAATCACGGAATACGGAATTTTATACATGTATTTCGTTTGCTCCGGAGGCACAATGATGCACTGTTTTTTTCCGGCAAAATGAAAATGTAGAATATTGGCCAAGTCGATGTCATAATGCATAAACACATTAGCACCTTCGCCACCAAAAAAAAGCATAGGCATGCTTTTAAACAATTTTAGTCCTAAATCGGGATATTGATAATCTTCCTGCAATGTCGGAACTTCTTTCAGCAGATTGTACAGAAATATCCTCAAATCCGTTGGTCCTTCCTGCAAAACATCCACGTATTCTTTCATTTTCATTTTGGCCACCGGTTCGTTGACTTTTTTGGAATAATCAACGGGAGAATTGTCATAAAGCGGTACGACTTTGTCGCCTGCCACTTGTTTGATGTAATCAAAATTCCATTTCCGGTATGCCGGCCAATCTTCTGTAATTCTCTCAACCACAACAGGTTTTTGGGGACGCACATAATTTTTCTGAAAGTCTTTTGCGCTAATTTCTCTGACTCTTTCGACTTTTGTAAAATCAAACTGCATTTTTAAAACAAATTAATTCCAAAATTAATAAACAATTTTATTACAATTAGATGAAGAAACCGAAAATTATCTTCTTTTATGTATATTGGACGGGGTTTTTAATCATGAAAAAAGGATTCACTTTCATATTTATTTTTTGTTTCTCTTTTGTGCTGTGTCAGCATGAAATCATTCCACGTTTGGCATCAAAATCAGGAGAATTGACACTGACCGAGCAATTGCTTGAAGTCAATGTAGTTGGCACGGTTGCCGATGTGCGTTTGTATCAGACTTTTACAATAGCTGAAACTGATTCAGCCTTTTATTTATACCCTGTTTCTACGACTGCGACCCTCTCAGAATTAACGGTATATTATCCTGATCGGATTTTTACGTTGGAATCCCAAAACATGGAAAACATCCGAAGACAAGTAGCAGCACAAAACAAAAAAGGAAAAAATATAATAACGGCAAATTCCACAGACCCTTATTTCGTTCGTTTAAATCTCCCTGATCCACCTGAAAATGAGGAAATTAAAGTTTTGGTGAAATATGTGCAAAATTTGAATAAAGAAGAAGCGGTAAAATCACTTACAATCCCTTCTTTTATTTCAAAGAATTACAAAACAATTCCTGAAAACTTTCATTTTCAATTCAATATAATCAGTGCTACGCCCATTGTTGAATCCCATCTAAAACCCTATCAAGCTAAATCGAATGAAATATCCAAAAAGTATCAAACTTATTCCTATCAGGGAAAATTGATTGATGAACCCATTGAAATTCAATACAATGCAAGAGGAGACAAAGCAGATGCAGGGATGTTAGTTTATGAAGACAAGGGCTGTCGGTATATTCTGGGAACGGTTGAGCCTCCAAAAATCATTGAACCTGAGGAAATTGCGCCTCGTGAATATATTTTTGTCATGGATATTTCTGGTTCCATGGTGGGATTTCCGTTTGAAACTTCCAAAGAGCTTATCACCAGAATTTTAGATGATTTGAAACCGGAAGAAAAATTCAATTTACTGTTTTTCGCAGGAGAAAGTGATTTTTTTGCAGAAAAATCGGTTTATGCCACGACCGAAAATAAAATGGCTGCCCTTGAAATTATCAACCGCCAGAGCAGCACCGGAAAAACCCGGCTCAGCGATGCCATGAAAAAAGTGTACGCCTATAAACCCGATAAGGAATTCAACAGGATAGTGGTGTTGGTCACCGATGGAAATCTGAAACCGGACAATGGTTTGTATTCAGATTTAAAGTCCAATCTCTCTGAAGCTCAATATTTTGTATTTGGAATCGGCTATGAAATCGGCAGGGTCTTATTGCAACAATTGGCACATATTGCGGGGACTACACCAGTTTTGATTTCCGAACAACCTGATGCGCAGCCGGAGTTAGAGCGATTTTTTGAAAAAATACGAACGCCGATTCTGCGCCATATCGTGGTGCAATCCAAGGAATTGAATCTATCCGAAACTTACCCCAATCAGTTCAATGGTTTTCTTTCCAATCATGCTTCGAGTTTTGTAAGCAAAGAATGCAGCGGTTTAAGAAATCCGAAATTGATTCTGACCGGAGTAAGCGGGGAGGACAAATACAGCGAAGAATTTAGTCTGCCCCAGCCAAAAAAAAATGATGAATTGGCGGTTTTGAAATATTTGTGGGCAAGGGAGAAAATTGATTTTCTGTTGCAGGAAGAAGAACGCTGTGGACAAGCCTGCGTAAGAAGTGGCAGGTACCGCAATGAAATTATTAAGTTAGGAGAAGAACTCAATATTTCTACGCCCTATACTTCCTTTGTGGAGGGTATTTATGAAAACAGGGCAGGAGAGAAGGGAAGGAAAGAATCGATGTATAATCAGCCAAAAAGCCAAATTACTTTTCAAAATGATTTTGATTCGGATTTTGATAAAATTCCAAATACACAGGACGAATGCCCGTTTGACAAAGGTTTGGCCAGCAGGCGAGGTTGTCCAAAAACCAAAGTAGAGAAAATGACGCAAGAAATCAACAGGATGATGCAAGGCATTGAATTTGACTTTGATTCCTATGCAATTAAACCTGAATTTCATGATCGACTAAATATCGCCGCTTCCATTATCAATGATCAAAAAGACACCAAATACATCGTCGAAGGACATACCGATGCCGCCGGAACACCGGAATACAATTTGGAATTATCGCTGAACCGTGCCAGAACTGTTGTCAATTACCTGAAAGAGAAAGGCGTGAAGGCACAGCAATTGAAAATTATCGGAAAAGGCGATACAGAATTACTACATCCCGAATGTAGGCCACAGGAAATTTGCAGCGACCAGAAAAATTATGAAAACCGCAGGGTCGTCTTCAAAATAGATGCCGGAAAATAAGATTTAAATCTCATTCATTTTCATGGCCTGACTGGGCGTGATTTTGGAAATCATATAAGATGGAAGAATGAGGACAATTGCGGAAATAATAATCGCACAGAAATTCAGTAATAAAATCTGTTTGAAATCCAAATAAACAGGAGCTACTGACAAATAATAATTTTCGGCCGGAAGTTTGATGATTTTGAAATATTTTTGTATCAACAACAGGGTGATTCCCAGTACATTACCAATTACCAAGCCGGGAATCATGATGTACAATGCGATGTACACAAAAATCGAACGTATCCGCCAATTTGTTGCACCCAAGGTTTTGAGCAAACCGATAGAGTAGGTGCGTTCAAGAATTAAAATCAATAATACCATGATCATATTGATGACCACAACCACCATCATGATGAAAAGCACTACAAAAATATTGGTGTCAAAAATTTCAATCCAGTCATTGATTTGATTGAAAGAACTGGTCGCAGATTGGGCATACAAATCAAATCCGATATTGTCATTGACTTTTTGGGTGATTTCATCCAGATTTTCAACATCATTGGTGAAAAGCTCAAAACTTCCGACCGTATCCCGGCTCCATCTGTTCAAACGCTGTACTTGTTTGATATCTCCGATGACAAAAACATCATCAAAATCCTTGATGTCCGTACTGTAAATCCCGGTAATCAAAAAACGGCGGTAAATCGGTTTGTTGGAATCAGAAATGAAATAAGTGATAAAACTGCTGTCCACATCCAATCGCAGTTCATCTGCAATCTTTTTGGAAAGTGCAACTTCGGATGAAAGACTGTCTTTTTGAATATTCGGAAAGCGACCTTTGACCAAATAAGATTGAAAACGCAATGTATCATAATCCGTTCCAACACCTTTCAGAACAATTCCACTAAAATTATCTTCGGTTCTGATGATGCCTCCTTTGGTCGCAATCGCCTGAACATGCGTAATTTCAGGTACAGCCTTAAAATCCGGATAAAAATCCTGATGGATAGACAAAGAATCCGAATTAATAGACACATTGCTGTTGTAAGGTTTGATGGTAATCGGTCCGTTGAAATCCGCTAATTTCTGCTTGATGCCTTTTCGCGCACCAATTCCCGTGGACAGCGTAACCAATGAAACAAGAATCCCAATAGCTACTGCGAATTGCGCAATCCGAATAATCGTGGTGGAAAGGTTATTTTTGTTACTTTTACCAAACGCAATCTTTTTTGCAAACCACCAAGTGAAATTCAAAATGAGCTAATTTTAAATTATGTTTCAAAAACTTTTCAAATATACATTAATTGCATTATTTCCTGTATTTATTTCTTACGGACAAAACAATTTATCCTTTGAGGAAGAAATTCTTACCGGTGCCGAACAACCCAACCGATACTTAAACTTACTGATTGAGAATCGGGTAGGAGTGGTCACGAATCAAACCGGAATCACAAAAGGAGAAATCATTGGAAAAATTTCCTGTAAGAAAGATCCGATAACATCAGATTGCGCATTGTTTTCAAAAATCAGTATTGTAGATTTTTTGATTAAAAATAATATCAATGTTCAAAAGATTTTTTCACCCGAACACGGCTTTCGCGGTGATGCTGATGCCGGTGCAACCGTAGAGTCAGGAAAAGATTCAAAAACGGGTTTACCCGTGATTTCGCTTTATGGAAATAATAAAAAACCAACGCCGGAACAATTGAATGACTTGGATGTTATTCTGTTTGATTTGCAGGATGTCGGGGTTAGATTTTACACCTATATATCCACTTTGCATTATGTAATGGAGGCTGCGGCAGAAAATAATATTCCGGTAATCCTTTTGGACAGACCTAATCCAAACGGACATTATATAGACGGACCTGTTTTGAATCCGAAATTCAAATCTTTTGTAGGAATGCACCCGGTGCCGGTGGTTTATGGGATGACGATTGGAGAATATGCTTTGATGATCAATGGTGAAAAATGGTTGAAAAACGGAATTCAATGTGATTTAAAGGTGATTCCTCTGTCGGGATATTCACACAAATCGTTTTATTCTTTGCCCGTTAAACCTTCGCCGAATTTACCAAATCACACAGCAATTAACTTATATCCAAGCACTTGCTTTTTTGAAGCTTTCAATGGAAGCGAAGGAAGAGGAACCGATAAACCTTTTCAAATTTACGGTTCGCCTTATTTGAAAAACATGGATTTTCAATTCATTCCTCAGCCCAATTCCGGGGCGAAAAACCCGAGATTTCAAGGGCAAATTTGCTATGGAGAAGATTTATCGGATGTCCCGTTTTTGTCGGAAATCAATTTGGAATGGCTGCTCAAAGCCCATCAAAATTATGAAGGAAAAGCACCTTTCTGGATAAAGAATTCCGGGGAATTCTGGATTGATAAATTGGCTGGAACCGATGAATTGAGAAAACAAATTGATGCCGGATGGACAGCCGAACAAATCAAAGCAACTTGGCAGAAAGATTTGGAGGATTTTAAGGAGATTAGAATAAAATATTTGCTTTATAAATAAGTTTAATCTAAAGAATTCCCCGAGGCTTGCCTCGGGTTGTAGACAAGGAAAAGTTTGAAAAACGGATGGTTTTTCATAACGCTTTGAAAAAGCGTATATTTCGCGAGTGAAGGATGAACATATCTA